>JAZRVI010000025.1:0-8810 GCA_045599035.1 Desulfocucumaceae bacterium
AATCCAGCTTATCCGGAAAAGTAAATCGGTTTGGCTTGGGGTGAAATTAAGTTGTAAAAGGCTGGCTGAAAAAAATGGAAACAAACCTGTTGGTTCCAGAAAAATCAACAGGGAAGCAAATGTCCCGGCCATGGAAATCACTTTTTGTGATTTAGGTAATTTGTAGTGGTAAATTTACCCTACTTTTTGATATTTTAGACTTGATTTTTGATGATTTTTATCTCTTGGATAAGTTTTTTGTGGAAAAAACAACTAAAATTTTCGTGCCAAACCACCTCGAATTTTGAAAATTGATTTCCGTGTGTCCCGGCTTCTAAGTATTGACAGTTGATAAAAGTTGTGCTAAAGTAGAAAAGTCATGTATTGAATAAAAATCGTCCTTTAATCCGGCAGACGGAAAGGAAAAGGACGAGGATTTTTAGTTTAGCCAAGAATACCATGAAACAAAGGAATCATAGGAAAATTTACGCTTGGGAAAGCTGTTATAAAAGGCTGGCTGGAATAATGGGAACAAGCTGGTAAAATATGTGGCGAACATCTCATAGCTTGCTATGGGAAAAGCCGCTTTCCTTGACTTCATCCCATAAAAGACATATAATCTGTTTGAGGGAAATTGCTTCCTGTAGAAACACGAAAGCAATCGCTAATGTGGTCGTAGGAATGCTTGATTATAGAGTTCGCTACTCTGACAAAAAGACAGTATTCCAAAGTCTGAAAATGATGTAAGGTTACTGTAGAATGTCATCAGTTAGAGCCTCCATGGCCTGCCGTGGAGAGTAGTCAGGGTCATTAGTAACCAGCCATTCTTTTTGGCAAATGGATTGGCAAGCGTCTGGGAGGTGTTTTGAGATGAGAGTAAGTGTAACTATGGCTTGTTCGGAATGCAAACAGCGTAATTATACCACAACCAAAAACAAAAAAAATGATCCGAACAGAATCGAAATGAAAAAGTATTGCCGCTTTTGTCAGACTCATACCCTGCACAAAGAAACCAGATAATTGGGGATATTGAGGCAGAGGCTTTTCGTTTTTGTCAGGCTTTTGGGGGGGGCTGGATGAAGCTGACCTGGTGCCTGAATGAAATGATTCTGTTAGAAATTTTGGGGAATAATTATTGAGCGTGGTGGTAGAATAAATGGCTGAAAAAGTTAAAGACAATTCCTCTGAATTGACTTTAAAGGAAAAATCAACCAAAAAAGAAGGACAGGCTAAATCAAACAACAAAGATAAAAAAAATGCGGTTAAATTAAATCGTAAGCCGGCATCAGTTGCTTCTGCCGCTGCTAAAAAGAGTGATAAGGGAAACCTGTTTAAACGCTTTGGCAAATATGTTAAAGGCGTACTTAATGAATTAAAAAAGGTTCATTGGCCCACTCGCAGGGAAGTAGTTATTTATACCATAGTAGTTGTGGTGGCAGTTCTGTTTATGTCGGTGCTGCTCTATGCTTTTGACCTGCTGTTCGGGTTTATTATGGAAATAATCGGATTGGGAAAATAGAACCAAGCTTTTAGATGAGGAAAGATAATGTCAAAACAATGGTATGTTATCCATACTTATTCCGGATATGAAAACAAAGTTAAGGCCAATTTGGAAAAAAGAATTGACTCCATGAATATGGAACAAAAAATCTTTAGGATTTTTGTGCCGATGGAGGACGAGGTAGAAGTCAAAGACGGCAGACGGAAAATTACCAAAAGAAAGGTTTTTCCCGGTTATGTGCTGGTTGAGATGATTATGACCGATGATTCCTGGTATGTGGTCAGAAATACTCCAGGAGTAACCGGCTTTGTTGGAAGTGGTTCCAAACCGATTCCCTTGTCTGACGGCGAAGCCTTGAATATCTTGAAAACTATGGGAATGGAAGAAGCCCGGACTAAGGTTAATTTTGCTGTTGATGAACGCATTAGGGTTAAAGAAGGTCCCTTTGAAAATTGTGAAGGGATTATAGAAGAAATCTTTCCGGAAAAAGCTAAATTGAAGGTCACTATTTCCATGTTTGGAGGACGGAATACTCCGCTTGAATTGGATTTTGAGCAGGTTGAAAAAATTTTTTAATGTTGGTGCGAGGAAACTCGGTTTTTTAAAGCCGAGATGAACGCACCTGCTTGCACAATGCATCAAAATATGATACACTCAAATAAATGGTAGGCTGGGGATCAGCCGAACCTAAAGCTTGTGGACATTGTGTAAGACTTGAGCTAACGATTATGTTAGCCAAGCATTAGTGGTTGAAGCAAGAAGCTCGGTAATTTATTGCCGAGTAGTTCACAGGTCAAGTGATTGCCAAAAATTCTCTTTAGCTCTGTTGTTCAGGAACAGTCTGAATTTTGGGTTGATCCTGAAAGTGGGAATGGTAAATAAGCTATCCAGAATTATAAAGATAAAGTTTATTTAGGAGGTGTGTAAAAAGTGGCTAAAAAAGTTGCTGCCATTATTAAGCTGCAGTGTGAAGCAGGTAAGGCCAGTCCGGCTCCGCCGGTAGGTCCGGCTCTGGGTCAGCATGGGGTTAATATTATGGGGTTTGTTAAACAGTATAATGAAGCTACCGCCAAACAGGCTGGTTTGATTATTCCGGTAGAAATTACTGTTTATGAAGACCGCTCTTTTACTTTTATAACCAAAACTCCCCCCGCATCCGTTTTGTTGAAAAAAGCGGCCGGCTTGGAAAAAGCTTCTGGGGAACCCAACAAAAACAAAGTTGGTAAGGTTACTAAAGCTCAGGTTCAGGAAATCGCTGAAACCAAAATGAAAGATCTGAATGCTAATGATCTGGATGCAGCCATGAAAATGGTGGAAGGCACAGCCAGAAGCATGGGCATTGAAATTGCCTAGGAATCACTTGGAAAATTTGTGGGAGGATTAGTCTTTTTCCGTATACCACAAGGAGGTTTTTAATATGCCAAAAAAAGGCAAGAAATATCAGGAAGCCGCCAAACAAATGGATCGGCAGACTCTTTATGAACCAGAAGAAGCTTTGAGTCTGGTTAAAAAGATGAGCAGTGCCAAATTTGATGAAACCGTGGAAATGGTAGTTCGGCTGGGTGTTGACCCTCGTCATGCCGATCAGCAGATCCGGGGTGCCATCGTTTTACCGCATGGAACAGGTAAAACCAGAAAAGTTTTGGTTTTTGCTAAAGGTGATAAGGCCAAGGAAGCTGAAGAAGCTGGAGCCGATTTTGTTGGAGCCGAAGACATGGTAGAAAGGATCCAAAAAGAAGGCTGGATGGAATTTGAAGTAGCTGTTGCTACTCCGGATATGATGAGCCTGGTGGGTCGCTTGGGGAAAATCCTGGGACCTCGCGGTTTAATGCCCAACCCCAAAACCGGTACGGTTACTGCCAATGTTAGTCAGGCTATTAATGAAATTAAAGCCGGTAAAATTGAATACCGGGTTGATAAAGCCGGTATTATTCACGCCCCCATTGGCAAGGTGTCCTTTGAAGTAGAAAAATTGCAGGCCAATTTTAAAACTTTGATGGAGCAGTTGATTCGGGTTAAACCCGCCAGTGCCAAAGGTACCTATGTTAAAGCAGTTGGTGTTTCTTCCACCATGGGTCCTGGGGTAAAAATTAATCCGCAAAAAGCTATTGGTTAATTTCATATAAGGACTGAAGACAGTCGGTGTTTTGACTTAAAGGATTTTTCCGCCGACCGAGGCCAACCTGAGATCAGCTTTAGCAGGCCTCGCTATGTCCTTGAGGTCTGTTTTTTTTATAAATAGCTTAATGTTAACTGCGAAAAACTGTGTATTGGACTTTTGGCGAGTCCTCGAAGAATAAGGATTGCTTAAACAATCAAATTTGTTCGGAATCCCGTTGCTTTAGCAGCGTGGGAGCGTCAAGATAAGGGTTTTGAGAGGAGGTGTATTGGGTGCCAATTAGCAGACAAAAAAAGGAAGATGTTTTACAGGAATTAAAGGATAAAATGACTCAAGCCAGCTCTATGGTTTTGGTTGATTATCGGGGTTTAACCGTTGCTGAAATGACCGCTTTGCGGAAAGAATTGCGGCAAACCGGAAGCGAACTTTTGGTATCTAAAAATACTTTGAGTTTGAAGGCGGCCAAGGAAGTGGGTATTGAAGGTCTGAATGATTTGTTTGAAGGACCGATTGCCATTGCTTATGGTTATGAAGACTTGGTAGCTCCTGCCAAAGTATTGTCCGGCTTTGCCAAAGAACATAAGGCTTTGGAAATTAAAGGCGGTTACCTGGAAGGAAAAACTTTAAATCTGGAAGAAATCAAGGATTTGGCCAATCTCCCTTCCCGGGAAGTTTTGCTGGCCAAGGTTCTGGGCGGAATGCAGTCCCCCATGTATGGCTTTGCCGGTTGTCTGGCTGGAGTTTTAAGAAACTTTGTTTATGCTCTGGAAGCTATACGCAAACAAAAAGAAGAAAATCAATAATTAAAAAAAATTTAGGAGGTTTTTATACTCATGTCTAAAGTTAATGAAATCTTAGAAGCCGTTAAAGGCTTAACCGTTTTGGAATTGGCCGAATTGGTCAAAGCTTTTGAAGAAGAATTTGGCGTAAGTGCTGCTGCTCCCGTAGCCGTTGCTGCTGCTCCCGCTGCTGGCGGTGCTGCTCCTGCTGCTGAAGAACAAACCGAATTTGATGTAGTTCTGACTGCTGCCGGCGACAAAAAAGTTAATGTTATTAAAATCGTTCGGGAAATTACCGGCTTAGGTCTGAAAGAAGCCAAAGAACTGGTTGACAATGCTCCCAAACCGGTTAAAGAAAAAGCTGCCAAAGAAGAAGCTGAAGCCATCAAAGCTAAATTTGAAGAAGTTGGTGCTACTGTAGAATTAAAATAAGACTTTGGAAAATTGACTTTCCATGTTCTTGTTCGTCTAACAAATAAGGAGCCTCTCCAGCAGGAGAAAGCTCCTTATTTGTTTTGTTTTAGGCCAAAGCCAACTGCATAAACTCTTGAAGTATTTTTAAATATTTGTTGATTCTGGTTTCCAGATGAGGAGCTTTTAGTTTTATTTCGTAGCCGTTATCCTGTTGGCTGAATTTTAGGCTGTTTTGATATTTTTGGGCTAATAAGGCCATTTTGGTGCCGGTTAATTGATGTTTTTCTCCCAAAAGTAATTTTAAGCAATTATTGTTTCCCAAAATGCTTTTGATCCCCAATCTGCCGGCCAAAACCTTCAAAGAAGCAATTTCCAATAAGTTGGCAACCGGAACAGGCATGGCTCCAAAACGATCCAGGATTTCCTTTTGGATTTCTTCTATTTCTGAATGCTGATCCAAATGAGCAATTCGACGGTATAAATCAATCTTTTGTTGATTATCTGGAATATAGTGATTGGGCAAATAAGCTTCCAGGGGCAGATCAATGGAAATTTCAGAGGTAGGCTCCTGCACTTCTCCTTTGACCTCTTTGATGGCACTTTCCAACAAACGGCAGTATAAATCAAAACCGACTGCTGCAATATGCCCGTGCTGTTCAGCTCCCAAAATATTGCCGGCTCCCCGAATTTCCAGATCCCGCATGGCAATTTTATAACCGGAGCCAAATTCTGTAAATTCTCGAATGGCCGAGAGTCTTTTGGCTGCCAGCTCGTTTAGAATTTTGTTGGAACGATAGGTAAAATAAGCATAAGCCATCCGATTGCTTCGTCCCACCCGTCCCCGCAGTTGATAAAGCTGGGCAAGCCCCAGATTATTGGCATCCCGTACAATCAGGGTATTAACATTGGGAATATCCAGCCCGCTTTCAATAATAGAGGTGCAAACTAAAACTGAAAATTTGCCCTCCATAAAGTCCAGCATAACCTGCTCCAGCTCATTTTCTCGCATTTGTCCGTGGGCAATGCCCAAAGAAAGGCCGGGAATAAGCTGTTCCAGATAGAAAGCAATATTTTTTAATTCGGCAATGCGATTGTGCATAAAGAAAACCTGTCCGCCCCGGTCAATTTCCCGCAAGATGGCTTCTCGCAGCAAAATGGGGTCTTCCTCCAAAACATAGGTTTGAACTGGAAAACGATTATCCGGGGGAGTTTGCAAAATGCTGGTATCCCGAACTCCGACCAAAGACATATGCAGGGTTCGGGGAATGGGAGTAGCGGTCAAAGTCAGCACATCTACATTTTTTTGCAGGTTTTTGATTTTTTCCTTATGCCCCACTCCAAAACGCTGTTCTTCGTCTACCACCAGAAGCCCCAGATTTTTAAAGTTTATGTCCTCCTGGAGCAGTCGATGGGTTCCAATGACAATATCTATTTGACCTTTGGCCAGAGCCTGAATGATTTCCCGGCGTTCTTTAAGAGTTTTAAAACGGCTGAGCATTTCCAGCCTGACCGGATAATTTTGCAGGCGTTCGCTAAAGGTAAAAAAATGCTGTTGAGCCAAAAGAGTGGTAGGGACCAGAACCGCTACCTGCTTGCCATCATTGACCGCCTTAAAAGCTGCCCGCAAGGCTACTTCGGTTTTGCCATAGCCCACATCTCCGCAAAGCAGCCGATCCATGGGTCGGTTTTTTTCCATATCCGCTTTAATTTCTTCCAGGGCTTTTAGCTGATCCGGGGTTTCTTCAAAAATAAAGCTGTCTTCAAATTCCTTTTGCCAGACGGTATCGGCTCCGAAAGCATAACCCTTGAGGGTTTCTCGGACAGCATAAAGCTTGAGCAGCTCCTCGGCCATTTCTTCCACAGCAGCTTTAACTTTGTTGCGTGATTTAACCCATTCGATGCTGCCCAATTTGGAAAGCTTGGGAGCAGAGGCTTCGGAACCCAAATATTTTTGAAGCATTCCAGCTTGATCGGTAGGGATATACAGCTTATCATCCCCGGCATATTTTAAGACCAGATATTCCCGGTGGATGCCGTCTCGTTCTTCGGTTTTTAAGCCCAAATAGAGGCCAATTCCATGATTGAGGTGAACTACAAAATCGCCTTCCTTGAGGTCGGCAAAAATATTCATTTTGTCCGGGGAACTGGTTTTTTTGCGGTAGGTCTGTGGAACCTGGCCATATAATTCTTTCTCCGTAATCAATACTAATTTAGCTGCCGTAAATTCAAAGCCGTTGCTCAGGGAAAAGGGTTCGCAAAAAATACTGCCCGGAAGCTGGCTGACCTGTTCAGGCTTGATCATAGCAATATTTTGATGGACTTCTAAATTTTCTTTTTGCAGATCTTCGATTAATTTTTGACAACGGCTGTTTTTGCCGGTCAGCAAAATGACTAGAAAGCCATTTTGCTTCCAGTGCTGCAAATCAGTGACTAAAAGATCAATGCGTCCCATAAAAACCGGCAGACTTTTTAAGTTAAAATTCAAATGTTCAACATTTTTCAAAAAATCCTGACGACCTGGCAATTGGCTCAGAGCAATTATCCGGTGGGATAAAAAGCTGTTTTTCAGTTCGTTTGCTTCCCAGTATCCATGCCATTGTTGGGGTAAAATTTTGCCTTGTTCAATTAGGTCGGTATAAATGCAGGTGCGTTCCTTAAAGATGGCCTGATGGGTTTCCTGAATCCGGTTTGGATCATCCAGAATTATTAAGGTGCTTTTGGGCAAATAGTCCAGCAGGGAAATGGGCTGAGGATAAAAATAAGGTAAAAATTGTTCCAAGGCTCCCAAATTTTCTTCCAGCTGCTGCCGGACTTCCTGTTGATATTCTTCTAAATATAAACGGGTTTCGGAATTTTGTGAGAGCTTGTTTATTTGTTCAGCGAAAGCCTGTTGAAGGGTTTGTCGGCCTTGTTCCCGGCTTTCCGGGGTTAAAATTAATTCAGTGGCCGGGCCAATTTGCACTTGGGAGCAGCTATTCAAGGAACGCTGGGAATCAGGTGAAAAGGTTCGGATGGTATCAATTTCATCATCAAAAAATTCCAAGCGAAAGGCTTCCGGGTTTTCGGCGGGAAAAATATCCATAATGCCGCCCCGGAAACTGAATTGCCCCTTACCCTCCACTAGGGAAACCGCTTCATAACCCAAATTGATCAATTGCCAGCGAAGCTGGTGAGGATCAATTTGTTGTCCGGTTTGCAAAGTAATAAAGCTGCGGCGAAAGATTTCGGGTGGAGTCAGGCGGCGGAGCAAACCTTCCCAGGAAGCTACGATTACCAAAGGTTGTTCGGATTTGCTTAAAACCTTGAGCCGAAAAGTCAGGTTTTCCCGTCCGGAAGCCAGGATGTGATAGGGCAAAAGCTGATTGGCCGGAAAATAGCCGAGGGCTTCTTCCGGCAGGAGATTTTGTAAATCATTCAGAATTGCACGGGATTCTGATTCGCTGGAAGTCAGAAGCAAAACGGAGTCGGATTTTTCCTGATAAAGAGCTGCCGCCAAAAGAGCCCTGGCCGAGCCGGAAATGCCGCTGATCCATTGAGGGCGGGCAAATTGAGGCTGGACTGGCCAAAGCTCGACCAGGCGGAAGATTTGCAAAAGATTTTGGTTTAGCATAATTTCTCCCTGAATATGGCAATAAATAATAAGCTGACAGGTACTAGTTCCAAGTTAATTTTACTTATATTATAAAAGATTTTCCGGATTTTTAAAACAATTTATTTGAGGCTTAAAAAAGAAATTTCAGTTTTTTTGATGGATTGCATTTATAAGAATTTAGAGTTATACTAGGAATTAAATAAATTTGAAGTTAGGAAAACGGAACTGTAAAGTAAACATGAAAGAAGCTCGTCCCAAATAATCCAAAAAGATTTAAGCTAGCAACAAGAATGTCCGTTTTCGTTTTTTTGAAAGCTTCAAACCGGCACATTGAGCTGGGGTAAGACCATTTAAAGCAGAATGCGGACGAACAAAATTAAAGAAAAATAAAAACATGGAAATCAGGTTATTAGCACAGGCAAAGGA
>JAZRVI010000026.1:0-5770 GCA_045599035.1 Desulfocucumaceae bacterium
CGCCGTGTTTATCGCAATTCATCCCGCCGCCTATAGAGGTGGAGGATTTCTTGCTCACGGTGGGTTAAATAAAAAAGGAGTAGGGAATATGCCTGAATATGCCAAACAACAAATTAAAAACCTGCGTCCCCAAACCGGGAGCTTGCGTCCCTTGTTGAATAAGGATCTGAAATCGGAAGCCAATATGCCGGAAATCCTGAAAGAAGTTCAGACTTTCTTTCAGCAAAAGCCGGTTTCGTTTGCTGAGTTTAAGAGCTTTGCCGGGGCAGAATATAAGGAGATCCTGGCTCATTTGAATGGCTATTTACGCCAGGAGAGCAAAAAGGAGATTCCGGAAGTTATTGAACAATGGAAGCAATTTAATCAAAATTTTGTCAACCTGACCTTTGAAAAAGGGGACGAACAGTTTCAGGAATCGGTGCGAATGGCTTTGGCCGAAAGCTATGCCTGGGCAGGAGACTTGGCCAAGGTGGAAGAGCTATATGACCAATGGTTAACGGAGGATCCCTTGTGGGGCAGCGGCTGGATTGGTCTGGCTTCGGTTTATGACCTGATGAAAAACCGAAACCTGGAGGTTTCCAATAACAGTGAAATCATCCCTCAGGCCAAGACTGCCGCAGAAAAGGCAATTAAAATTGCCGATAAGCTGGTGGAAATGGAACGAAACCAGCATAATGTCCGTCGCTTCCGGGAATTGGGACATATCATTGCATTGTTGTACCACGAAGCCGGACATGAGCTGAAAGCCGATCTGGTCTTAAAAATGGCTCACAAGCCCTTAACCTCTGCCAAGGTGGATCGCAATGCTCCCTGTCCTTGCGGAAGCGGCAAAAAGTATAAAAAATGCTGCGGAAAATAAGCAGCTTTAACTGATTGGCAAAGGATTAGCGAAAGAAAACCATCCTTTGCCAATCTTTTTTTTCAATACCTCCCGTTAGAATTAAGGCCAGCAGATAAACCAGCCCTCCACTTAGCAAGCTGAAAAGTAGAATTGCTCCTTCCTGAAAGTTTTGCTTGAGCAAATAGCTTTTTTCCCAATTTAGAACCAGCCAGCAAATTATCGAGGCCCACAAGGGTTTGAGAAAAGCTGAATTCCAGTGAATTTTCAAAGGGGTAATATTCTTGATGCCCCAATAATTTAAAGCTGCTCCGATAAAATAGGAAATCGCCATAATCAAAGCTGCTCCATTTAGCCCGTATGGGGGGATTAGCCAATATAAACCGGCAATGCGAAACAGGGAAGAAAGAAGCATGGATTTAAAGGGAACAATAGGCTTGCCCAATCCATTTAAAATTCCGCCCAGGATTTGATTGACATAAATAAAGGGACCGCTAAGGGCCATAATCATTAAAGGAGGAGCAGCCGAGGCATAACCAAACAAAACCTGGCAAAGCTCTGGAGCCAGAACCAGAAAAACAGCTACCATTGGCCAACCGGTGAGAAAAGCAATCCGAATGGATTCCTCGCTGCGATAATGCAAAAGCCTTTGATTGCCCAAAGCGGCTGCTTCACTTACGGCTGGAATCAAAGCCACTGACATGGCGGCGGTAATAACCGCCGGGGTATAAAGCAGACTTTCCGAAATGCCCACAAATTGGCCATAGGCTGCTGTTGCTTCAGAGGTAGATAAACCCCATAAAATAAGCTGAGAGGGAATTAAAATAGCCTCGATGGAACAGAGCAGGGAGGAAGCAAAGCGATTCAAAGTAACCGGAAAGCCCAAAGCCAGAATTTTGCTGCTTAAACGGAGATTGGAGAAAGCGGAAGTATAAATAATATTCAAGGGCTTTTTTTGATAATAGATGCCCAACATAAATAAGAAGCCGGCCAGTTCACCTGCCAAAACTCCCAGAGAAATGCCAACCGCTGCATATTCAATGCCCTGGGGCAGTAAATAATAAGCCAGTCCCAGGCCGATGATAACTCTGACTATTTGTTCTCCGGCCTGGGTCAGAGCGGTGGGTCCCATCATTTGCAAGCCCTGAAAATAGCCTCGAAAAACCGAACAAACTGAAACAATGATAATGGCCGGCAAAAGAGCCAGGAAGCACCAGTAAACCCTGGGATCCGGAAAGAGCCAGGTTTGCAGAAAATTAGCAGCCGGATAAGCCAGTCCGGTCAGACTGAGGCTTAAAACCAGTACCAGTCCCAGGGACAGCCGGAAAATTTTTTTGGCTCCGGCCGGATTTTGCCGGGCAATTTCTTCTGCCACCAATTTGGCAACAGCAGTGGGAATCCCCATGGAAGCTGCTACCATAATTAAAACATAAATGGGAAAGGCTATATTAAACAGCCCCACTCCCTCTGGAGTAATCAGCCGCATCATGACAATTTGATAAATAAAACCCAACGCCCGGTTAAAAATATTGGCTGCCAGCAAAATGGCTGTTCCCTGTAAAAATGTCTGCATTTCTGACTTTCACCTCGTCAATGTTTATGAGCCAAAGGAATCCGGTATGAATAAAGAAATTCTTTGGATTTTTGTTTTTTGGGAAAAGGGTTTTATCCGAAGCGTGTAGAAATAAGGTTGAGTTAATGCTCAATTTTCATATGAAAATAGATCCATATTGAACTTATAAACAAAGGAGGCAAAAGATTTGAAATCTTACCCCAGTAATCAAATCAGAAACATAGGAGTTGTCGCCCACGGCGGAGCAGGAAAAACCTCATTGGTAGAATCCATGCTTTTTAATACTGGAGCTACCAATCGGTTGGGCAGAGTAGAAGATGGAACCACCGTTTCTGACTACCATCCAGAAGAAATCAACCGGCAAAGTACAGTCCATGCTACCGTTGTCCCCTGTGAATGGAAGAATTGTAAATTAAATGTTGTAGATACTCCAGGCTATTCTGATTTTATCAGCGAAGTAAAAGGTGCTTTAAGAGTTGTAGATGGAGCCTTATTTGTAGTTTCGGCTGTAGACGGAGTAGAAGTTCAGACGGAAGTTATCTGGGATTATGCCGAAGAAGGAAATTTGCCCCGTGTAATTTTTGTCAATAAAATGGAACGGGAAAATGCCAATTTCTATAAAACCTTAGATGAATTAATTGAAAATTTTGGAGATCGGATTGCTCCGGTACAGTTGCCCATTGGCCAGGCTTTGGACTTTAAAGGGATTGTTGATGTTTTATCCGGCAAAGCCTATTCTTTTGCTGATGGCAAGGTACAGGAAATTCCGGTTCCCGCTGATATGGAAGCCGATGTTTCTACTTATAAGGACAAATTGCTGGAAACTGCCGTTGAAGCTGACGATGAATTAATGATGAAATATCTGGACGGCGAAGAACTGACTCCGGAAGAAATTATCAAAGCTTTATCCGAAGGTATTGAAAGCGGCACCATCTATCCAGTTCTGTGCGGTTCGGCTACCAAAAATTTGGCCGTTACCAATTTAATGGACTTTTTGGCTGATTATTTCCCGGCTCCCAAAGTGGAAGAAGGTCCTTTGTCCGCTCTGGTTTGGAAGACTCTGGCCGACCCCTATGTAGGAAAAATGACCTTTATTCGGGTTTATACCGGAACTTTTAAGGCTGACAGTGTAGTTTTGAACTTTAATAAGGATAAAACCGAAAAAGTGGGACAAATCCTCTATGTTCGGGGCAAAAACTCCGAACCGACTCTCGAAGTACCGGCAGGTGATTTGGCCGTTTTGGTAAAATTGCAGGATACCACTACTTCTGATACCCTTTGCGATAAAGATAACCCGGTTGAATTGGAAGGAATCCATTTCCCGGTTCCGACTTATTCCATTGCCATCTTCCCCAAAACCAAAGGCGATGAAGACAAATTGGGCGGAGCTATTACCAAGATCCTGGAAGAAGATCCGGCCGTTCGTCTGGAAAAAAGTGTCGAAACCAAAGAAACTCTGCTGACCGGAATGGGCGAAACTCATCTAGATGCCATTCTGGATCGGTTGAAACGGCGTTATAGTGTTGAAGTTACCGTTGATGTTCCGCGAGTTCCTTATCGGGAAACCATTCGGGGCAGTGTTGAAGTAGAAGGCAAGCATAAAAAACAAAGTGGCGGACATGGTCAGTATGGTCATGTAAAAATCCGTTTTTCTCCCCTGCCGGATGGAGACTTTGAATTTGGCGAAGAAGTATTCGGCGGAGCGGTTCCCAAAAACTACTTCCCGGCTGTAGAAAAAGGCTTGCGGGAATCCATGACCGAAGGTGTTTTGGCTGGTTATCCGGTTTCCGGAATTAAAGCCATTTTGTTTGATGGTTCCTACCACCCGGTAGATTCTTCGGAAATGGCTTTCAAGATTGCTGCCAGTTTGGCCTTTAAAAAAGGTGTTGCTGATGCCAAACCGGTTTTGCTGGAACCAATTATGAATGTAGAAGTAGTCGTTCCGGAAAGCTTTATGGGCGATATTATCAGCGACTTCAACACCAAACGGGGTCGGGTTCTGGGAATGGAACCGTCTGGCAAAACCACCACGGTTAAAGCCATGGTTCCCCTGTCCGAAATGTACCGTTATTCCATTGACTTAAAATCCATTACTCAGGGTCGGGGACATTTCAGCATGGAATTTTCCGGCTATGAAGAAGTTCCGGCTAAGCTGGCTGAAGATATTATTAAAAAAGCCAAAGCCGAAAAAGAAGCTTAGAATAAATTATGGGGCTGTTTCTTGACAGCCCCATAAAACTGCCTGAAAAATTAATTCTTGCATTAAAGCAAAAAATATGCTAAAATAAACTAAATATAATATTTCCTTTAAGGTGCCTTTGGGGTAAAAGGGAACCGGGTGCAAATCCCGGACGGACCCACCACTGTAACCGGGGAGTCGGCTTTAAATAAACCACTGGATTTTTTCTGGGAAGGGATAAAGTCAGGAACTGCGATCCGGGAAGTCAGGAAACCTGCCTTATTGAAAAATCCGGCCAATCAGGTCAAAAGATGAAGGTAAAGTCTTGGGCTTTGAACAGGTGTTGTTTCCTGTTTCAAGTTGCAAGCTTTTTTTATTTTTTAACTTAAAGGAGGAGTTTTTAGAATGAAATTGGATCTTAATGCTGTTAGAAGTGCAATTAAACCAGCTTCCGCTGAATGGAGAGCGAAAGGAGCGGAACGGTTATCCCAATTAACCACTCCTGCCGGAGCTTTGGGAGATTTGCTGCTCTTGGCTGAAAGATTGGTAGCCATGCGGGAAACCCTCAAGCCTTCTGTTGCCAAAAAAGTAGTCGTAACCATGGCCGGGGATCATGGGATTGTAGACGAAGGAGTCAGTGCCTATCCCAAAGCAGTTACCCCGCAAATGGTAGATAATATTGTTCAGGGCGGAGCCGGAATCAATGCTTTGGCCGCTGCTGCCGGAGCCAGTGTTATTGTAGTTGACCTGGGAGTAGATGCTGATTTAAGCCAGATGAAAGGGATTAATCCTCTTTTAGACTATAAAGTAGCCTATGGCACCAAAAATATGGCCAAGGAACCGGCCATGACTCAGGAACAGGCCGTGCAGGCATTGGAAAGCGGCATTGAAATTGCCTCCAATTTAATTGAAAATGAAGGTGCTGAACTGCTGGCCACAGGAGATATGGGCATTGGTAATACTACTCCTTCCACAGCTATTTTATCAGTTATGACCGGCAAATCCGTAGCGGAAATTACTGGACGGGGTACTGGTTTGGATGACAAAGGCTTGAAGCATAAAATCAAAGTCATTGAAGATGTTTTGGCTTTCCAGAAACCAGATCCTAACAATGCCCTGGAAGTTTTAATGAAAGTGGGCGGTCTGGAAATTGCCGGTATTGCCGGTTTAATTTTGGGAG
>JAZRVI010000027.1:0-125517 GCA_045599035.1 Desulfocucumaceae bacterium
CTAAAGTGGCGTTACACCATGGGGTGGTTGACAGCACCCCTGACATCTCAGATATACTGAGGTGCCGCTGTATCCGGTACTTGGCTATCCTTAAGACAGTTTATTCCCATGCGATACAGATTCATTGCTCCGATGCGGTCATCTAAACAAAGAGTATATGCTTTGGGTGTTTTCAGCGAGTGCCTTTGATACATCCTGCATCCAACGGTTTTCTCGCTGACCCGAAGATTATTATATAATTATTATTAGGGAAAGTCAATATTTGAGGCGGATTACGGATAACAGATTTAAAAAGGCTCCTCCCACCTACTAAAGTAAGTGGGTTTCCGCCTACGACAAACGAAAGGATTTTGTTTATGAATTTCTTGGAAAATTTTTTGGGTGAAATTAAAGATGAAAATCAGCCCAAAAGTAAAATCAATCGTAAAATCAGCCGCAAGCGTTTATATTGGCTGGCTATTCTGATCTTGGCCGGGATTTTGCTGATTTTTTTGGGCAGTGGAACAAAGGAGCCGGAAATTTCGGAAGAAGTGGTTCAGGGGGAAAGTATTGCTGTTTCGGCAGGAATTTATCAGGAGGAACAGGAAATAGCCGCCAGTTTGAAGCAGATATTGGAACAAATTAGTGGAGTGGGACAGGTGGAAGTAACTGTTCGTTTAAATAATAGTCATCAAAAACAATATGCTCTTAATTCTGCCAACAGCAACAAGACTATTGAAGAATCCGATCAAAGCGGGGGCAGCCGGATTACCCGGGAAGAAAATGACAGCTCGGATATTTTGGTGGTGCAGGGAGATCAGGTGCCGGTAGTTTTGGCTGAGGAAGGAGCCGAAATTGCCGGAGTATTGGTGGTGGCTGAAGGAGCGGATGATCCGGCTTTAAAACGAACCCTCTTTGAAGCTGTCAGACAGGCTTTGGGTCTGGAAGCCTGCAAAATAGAAATTTTGGCCGGTAAAGGAGCGGAATAAATGTGTTTTTTGTCCAAAAAAAGCCTTGGCTTGGCAGGGGTGCTTGTGTTGCTGGTGCTGCTGCTGGCCTGGAACTGGAAGCAGGAAAAAATGGCGGTGGCTACCAGCTTAAATTCCAGCGGGCAGCCAATTGCAGTTTCGCTGGATGTTTCAGCCGGAGCCTGGGAAGAATATCACATGGAAAAAGAAAAGAATCGCAGCGAACAACGACAGCGGCTGCAAAATATTATTGAGTTGGGTGGACAGGATTCGGAAGCTGGCACTCAGGCGGCTGTGCAGCTATTGGAGCTGACCGGTTATCAGGCCAAAGAAGCCGAGCTGGAAAATCTGCTGCTGGCCAAAGGCTATCGGGGAATAGCGGTTTGGCTGGATGCAAAAGGAGTTTTGCTGATTTTGCCGGAAAAAACAGAGGCAGAAGCCGAATTACGCCATTTGGCTGCTCGTTTTGCTGGAGTAGAGGACGAACAGGTTATGTTGATTTTTTGAAATTGGGAACTATTTGCCGGACTAAGCGTCTAATCTTTTAAATAAAAGAAAAAAGGAGGTTAGTGAATGAAGACTGCAAAGATGGCTAAGCTTTTGTCCTGGCTTTTGGTTTTGACTTTGCTGGTGCTTTGTGCCGGTTGTGATGCGGAAAATGAAGGCGATAAATACAGCGGCTTTATTACAAGCGAGATTAATGAACGACCTAATCAGTCTTCGCAGGATCTGTCCAAAGCTCCTGAACAACAACCTGTCAAACAGCAGCCGACGGTTAAGCCGGTAACTAAGATTTATTTTTCGGATGATCAGGAAATGTATTTAGTGGCCGAAGATTTAACTTTGACCGACGGAAGCAGCCCGGAAGCTGCTGCCGGGGAAGTAATTGCTGCCTTACTTAAGGGACCTAACAATACGGCTTTATTGCCCACCTTGCCCCAGGGAACCAAACTTTTAGCGGTGCAAGTGGAAAACGGATTGGCTACGGTTAATTTTTCGGCTGATTTGCGGGATAAGCATTCCGGGGGCAGTGACGGGGAAAATATGACAGTTTATTCCATTGTTAATTCTCTGACTAAACTGGAAGGTATTGATCGGGTGCAGATTTTGGTGGATGGCGAGGTTATTGAAAGCTTAGCCGGACATATAGACTTGCGGGAACCTTTGGAAGCCGATCCTTACTTAATAAAATATTAGTTACAAAAAGCCTTGGAATTTTTCCCAAGGCTTTGTTGTTCACAATTATTTATTTAAATTTTTGCTGCATTTGAGCTAATTCCTGGGGAGTGTTAATATTGCTCAAGCTTAAATCCTGTTCCTCCCAAAGAACCTTTTTAACCCGAACCTGGGGGAAAAAGGATTCCACCCGGTATTTTTTTTGCTGCAAAGCGGCTTCAATGGGTTTCAGGCAGTTTTGGTGATAAAGGCCAAAAAGCGGCTCCCAGTGTCCATTCCGATAAGGCAGAATAACATCCCAGTCGTCAATTAAATTCAGCAGCCGTTGGATTTGGACGGTTTTAATGCCGGGCATATCACAGGCCGCTACAAAAATATAGGGGGTTTTAACCTGACTTAAAGCCGCCTGAATACCGCTTAAAGGACCACAGCCCGGATATTGATCCAGAATAATATTCCAGCCCAGCTCCTGATATTTAGCCTTTTCCCCGGTTACCAGGGCTTTGTGCCTAAAGACGGCGGAGATTGTTTCGGCGGTCATTTCCAACAGGGTTTTCTGCTGAAGTTTAACCAGGGCTTTGTCCTGTCCCATGCGTCGGCTTTGTCCTCCAGCCAAAATAATCCCGGTTACTTGTTCTTCCATAATTTTACCTCACTTGACGCTCCCCTGTTGCTACAGCAGAGGGGATCAAGTTTGCTTGTTTAAGCAGTTTTTATTCTTCAAGGATTTGCCAAAAGTTCTTGGGCAACTTTGGAACAGTTGATACGGAAACTGATCTTTTGGTAATAGTATATCCTATCTCCTGTTTGTACACAAGCCCGAAATCCAGCCTTTCTTTTACTCTTGCATAATTCGGGATTTTTGAGTATAATTTCGGTAACCAATTCGTTAACTAACAGAGGAGGGAACCTAAATGACGAAGGTTAAAATCTTTGGTGGTATTTGTGGTTTTACTACTGAAGTGGAAGTGGAAAAGCTGAAAAAGAAACAAGTTTCGCTTAAGGTTGTGACTGAATGCCCCAACTGGCAGAAATTTGTAAATGCTTTAGAAGAAAGCTATGACGGCATGGCTTTTTGTATTGCCAAACCCGGCAAAAGTCCGCTTTATGACATTGTTGAAGCTCATCTGCCGGTTCATGCCGGTTGTGTGGTGGCCAATGGTATTTTGAAAGCTATTGAAGCTGAATGCGGCCTGGCTTTGAAAAAAGATTGTTCCATTACCTTTGTAGAATAAAACAAAAAAAACGGATTCCTGGATTGGGAATCCGTTTTTTTTGTTTTCTGAAGTAATTATAAAAAAAGCAATTCTCCAAATCCAATTCCAATGGCCACAGAGATTACCAGACTGAGTAAAATCCAAATAGAATCTTTTTTGACCTGGCTGATAATTATGCCCAGGGCATCTCGCATTTGTTCTTCTATGCTTTGATTTATTTGAGTCAAAATAAGCACCTTCTTTTTTTAATGTTGCCGACCATTGGATTGTTCATCTACCACATCCATAATTTGATTTAAAGGCTTATCGGAAGCCAGGGCAATAATTCCCAAAGCCAGACAAAATAAAAAGATTAAACCAAAAGTGCCAAAATCATTTAAAAAAGCAGGTATTTCCATCCTTCAAACCTCCTTTAAAGTTCTTCTGAATTGCAAATCTTAGTTGTATTGTACAATATTTAATCCGGTTTGGCAATCCTTATCTAATTTCAAAACTAATCTTCTGAATTGTACAGCTTATATGTGGCCTGACTGAACCTGCATTATCAGCGGGACTTCCAGATTAATTGTTTTTTTAGCTGTCCGGAAAGACCTGCTCAAATTCTTCCAGGGTCATTAAAATGGCTCTGGGTTTGCTGCCCTCAAAGCTGCCTACAATTCCTCTTTGCTCCATGATGTCCACCAGCCGGGCGGCTCGGGCATAGCCAATATGAAATCTTCTTTGTAAAAGAGAAATTGAGGCGGTGTTGCTTTCCAAAAACAGGCGAACCGCCTTGCCCAATAATTCATCATCTCCGCTATCAGTAACTGTTTTGCTGTTGGGCTGGGGCAGGGGAGTGTTGAGAATTTCTTCATTATAAACCGGCTGGCTTTGGGTTTTGAGAAACTCAACCAGGTTTTCGACCTCCTGATCGGATAAATAGGCTCCCTGCACTCGAATCGGTTTGGCTGCTCCTACCGGAGCAAAAAGCATATCTCCTTTGCCCAGCAGCTTTTCGGCTCCGCTCATATCCAAAATGGTTCGGCTGTCCATCTGGGAGGAAACCGCAAAAGAAATGCGGGAAGGGATATTGGCTTTAATCAAGCCGGTGATGACATCTACGGAAGGCCGCTGGGTGGCTACCACCAAATGCATTCCAGCGGCTCTGGCCATTTGAGCCAGACGGCAGATGGAGTCCTCCACCTCATGAGAAGCTACCATCATTAAATCAGCCAATTCATCAATAATAATAACAATAAAAGGTAAGACTTCCAGCTCCGGATCAGCCGCAGCGATATTGGCGTTATAGCGTTCCATATCCTTGACCCCGGACTGAGCAAAAAGCTGGTAGCGTCTTTCCATTTCCATAACTGCCCAGTGCAGGGTTCCAGCCGCTTTTTTGGCATCGGTAACTACTGGAGAAATCAGGTGGGGAATTTCGCTATAGGCTGAAAGCTCCACCATTTTGGGGTCAATCATTAAAAATTTAACCTCGCTGGGAGTGGAACGAAATAAAATGCTGGCAATCAGAGTATTAATACAAACGCTTTTTCCGGAACCGGTGGAACCGGCAATTAACAGGTGCGGCATTTTGGCCAAATCAGTAGTAACCGGACTGCCGGCAATGTCCTTGCCCAAAATGACGGTCAGCTTGGACTTGGACTTGTTAAAGTCCTGGCACTCAACCAGTTCCTGCAAGGTAACCGGGGAAATGGTGTTATTAGGTACTTCAATACCCACGGCAGCTTTGCCGGGAATGGGAGCTTCAATCCGAATGCCCGCTGAAGCCAGGCTCAGGGATAAATCATCAGCCAAACTCATAATCCGGCTGACCTTAACTCCGGGCGGAGGCTGAATTTCATAACGGGTAATGGCCGGACCAATAGAAATTTCACTAACCCGGGCTTCAATGCCAAAGCTACGGAAGGTATTCTCCAGAATCTGGGTTTTGGCGGCGGCTTCCTGCCGTCGCAGTTCGTCCGCTGGTTTCTTTTGGGGAAGCAGCAGGTTATACGGCGGCAGTTGATAAATGGAGCCGTCGCTGGAATAGTTGTGGAGTTTGTCTTGACCTGGATCTTCTTCCAAAGGCAGAGATTGAGTTTTTTCCCGCTGACTTTGCTGTTTGGCTCTGGCCTCCTCAAAATTAAAAATAAAAGGCATTTCTTCTTCCAGTTTTGAATCTTTTTTTTTACTTTTTTTTGATTTCCTGTTGGTTTCTGGCTGGCTTGGTTGGGGAATTTTTTGTTCCGAATTGTCCTGTGGATCTTTTTGTTCAAAAAAGAAATCCAAAAACAGTTTTTTGCTGTACCAGCCAATTTTTTTGCAGCAACTCCAGAAAAAGCTTAGAATTTTATCTACATATTTTCGGTTGATTAAAGTAGCAGCAACGAAAAACAAAACTATTTCCAAAATATAGAATCCAACCTTGCCAAAAAGCAAAACCAGAAAATAATAGCCGATTCCACCCAGCAAACCTCCGCCTTGCCCGGCCAGGGCATTGTGCCAGATCAGACTGAAATAGTTGGACCAGGTGACCGAAGCAGCCGACAGGCTGTGCAGTAAAAAACAGATTATGACAAAAAGCAGCAAAAGCCCGCTGTTGCGTGGGGTTAGTTTCAGCCGTCCATTGACCAATAATTGAATGCCGCAGACCAATAAAATCAACGGGATTAAACCAGAAACTCGGCCAGCTAAAAATAAGGTTGAGCTTCTCAAGATTTGTCCCAAAATACCCATGGAGGAAAACAAAAAAGATAGGGTAATAAAAATTGCCAAAAAAATTAACAAAATTCCCCCAGCCAGAGAATTGGCTGATTTGGACAAAGCTTTTGGGGTTTTATCAGACATCTTTCCTTTCCTTTCCTGTTTTCAGAGGCCACAGGGGACGGCGGCAGCGGAAAACATAGATCAAAATTCCAGATAGAATTAAAATTATGCTGATGACCTGAGCCATTTTCAAGCTTCCCAGCATGAGACTGTCGGTACGAAGTTGTTCAATAAAAATTCTTCCTGTGGAATAGAAAATCAAATAAAGAGCCAAAATCTGTCCATCAAATTTTCTTTTGCTCCAAAGAAACTGTAAAGCAAGAAAGCCCAAAAAGCACCATAACGATTCATATAGAAAGGTGGGATGATAATAAGCACCTTTAATCCACATTTGCTGCTGAATAAAAGCCGGAAAATGGGAAATAAACTGAGTGGAAACCTGGCTTCCATAGGCTTCCTGGTTGAAAAAATTTCCCCAGCGACCAATGGATTGTCCCAAAATAATACTGGGAACGCACAAATCAGCCATGGTCCAGAAGAGCAGGCGTTTGTGATATAAGTATATACTGCCGCCTAAAATGCCGCCCAAAAGTCCGCCGTGAATGGCCAGACCTCCTTTCCAGACCTCCAAAATTTGAATTGGATCGGAGGCATAGCTTGACCAGGTGAAAATAACATAATAAAGACGGGCTCCAATAATGGCACAGGGCAAAGCCCACAAAACCATGCTAACAACCTGATCGGTCAAAATTCCGATTTTGACAGCTTTGCGGCAGGCCAGCCAAATCCCCAAAGCGAAGGCCAGGGCAATCAGCAGACCATACCAGTGGACAGTTAAATAACCTATTTTGAAAGCTATGGGATCCATCTATTCTGCTTCCTTTCCTAATTTTTTGACCCTCAAGTTTTCAGCTTGAGGGTCTTGACTAAATTATAGCATATTTTGCAAAGAAAAGGGAAACAGATTCTTTGGGTTTGGGGAAAATTTTTGCAGGCTTAGGAGATCTTAGCTGGAACTGGTTCAGAATGAGGCTTGCGATTGTTGCTTTCTTCCGCATAGTCGCTGGCAATCAAATAAACCGTAACCCATAATTCATGCTCATTATTTTTGCCGTTTAACTCCAAAGCTATTTCTTTAAATTTTTTTTCCACTCGATCCTTAAAAGCAGAAAACTCCATCAAAAAGTTTAGAACATCCTTTTGGTTAAAAGAAATACCTTCCTTAATATTTTTGGTCATAAATCTTCCTCCTTTGGAATAAACTGGTTTATTACATTATAAGCTGATTGGAGTTTTTTGGAAAGAGTAAAGAATGCAGAAAGTTCATTTCTTTTGTCTGAAATTTGACTAAAGCCTTTGGAAATGTTAAGCTGAATAATAGACAGGATTTTGAAAGGGGTTGAAGGGTTTAATGAGCGAACAACATAATTTTTATGCTAATGGTTTTCAGGTTTTTTCCAATAATAAAAACAGGGAAGTAGCTATTACTTTTGTGCATGAAGTACCCAGCCTCAATACGGCCAATAAATCAACCACTGTTACTGTTAAGGAACAGGCTCAGGTGGTTATGACCCGGGATAGTGCCTTGACTTTGTACAAGCTGATGGAAAAACATCTGCAGAATGAAGCGGCCAAAACGGTGATCAAGGAGCCGGAATATCCGGTTTAACACGCCGTGAGCAAGAAATCCCCCACCTCTATAGGTGGCGGGATGAATTGCGATAAACATGGCGTTTTCTTGACTTTTGTTATTTATAGTGTTATAATCATAATATAATCGGTCGTAATCATCATTCAATATTCATGCTACATTATCAATATACTGAACGAAGGACTACGATTACTTGCTGAAGTAGCCTAAAACTAAATATACAGTAGGGATGGAATAGCCCAAACTCATACGCCTGTGGACATTGTGTAAGACTTGAGCTAACGATTATGTTAGCCAAGCAGTAGTGGTTGAAGCAGGAAGCTCCGACTTCTATAAGTCGGAGTAGTTCACAACTATAGATAATAAAAAAGATTAAAATGGGGATCTTTTCCAGATAACATGAAATTGAACAAACATGGAAGATTTCTTCGTTTTACCTTTATGGGTGATGTGAAGATCATTGGGGATTAAATAAAATATAGGAAGGATTATAGGGTTACTACATGAGAAAAGTTTACTTACTTGGTGCATGCCGAACTGCTATTGGCAGGATGGGTGGTTCTTTAAGTAGCGTACCTGCTGTTGAATTAGGAGCAATTGTTATTAAAGAAGCTGTTAAAAGAGCAGGAATTTCTATAAATGATGTTGATCATGTTTTTATGGGATGTGTCATTCAGGCAAATCTGGGACAGAATGTTGCAAGGCAAGCATCTATTAAAGCCGGTCTTCCTGTGACAACAACTGCTGAGACGATTAATGTTGTATGTGGATCTGGATTAGATTCAGTTAATAATGCAGCACGCATGATTCAGGCAGGAGATGCAGATATTGTAATTGCAGGTGGTATGGAAAATATGTCCATGGCTCCTTATGCATTAAAACAGGCTCGTTTTGGATATCGTATGGGAAATGCACCAATAATTGATACCATGGTAAACGATGCACTATGGGATTCTTTTAATGATTATCACATGGGTGTGACTGCTGAAAATATATGTGATCGGTGGGGAATTACTCGTGAGGAACTCGATGAATTTGCTGCAAACAGCCAGCAGAAGGCTGAGAAAGCAATTTATGATGGTAAGTTTAAAGACGAGATTATTCCGATAGAAATCAAACAGAAAAAACAGACTATTGTGTTTGAAACGGATGAAAGTCCTAGACCTGGGACAACATCTGAATCTCTGGCAAGATTAAAACCTGCATTTAAGGTTGATGGCATTATTACCGCTGGTAATGCATCTGGAATTAATGATGGTGCAGCAGCTGTTGTTCTCGTTAGCGAAGAAAAAGTAAAAGAGCTTGGTCTGGTGCCAATGGCTGAGTGGGTTGGTGGAGCTCTTGGAGGTGTTGATCCTTCTATTATGGGTATTGGGCCGGTTGAATCAACAAAGAAATTATTCTATAAGCTTAATATCACAATTGATGATATTGATCTTATAGAAACAAATGAAGCATTCGCAGCTCAATCGATTGCTGTATCTCGTGACCTTGAGTTTGATATTAACAAAGTGAATGTAAATGGTGGTGCTATTGCACTTGGTCATCCAGTTGGAGCTTCAGGCTGTAGAATTTTAGTCACTCTCTTACATGAAATGCAGAAAAGAAATGTTAAGACAGGACTTGCCACACTTTGTATTGGTGGTGGCATGGGATGTTCTACAGTCGTAAGGAGGGATAATTATTAATGAAAGTCGGTATAATAGGTACAGGTACTTTAGGTCCGTCTATAGCTCAGGTTTTTTCTCAGTGTGATCAGATTGAAGTTGTATATCTTTGCAAAGGCAGAGAGTCTTCAAAAAAAGATGGAAAGATTGCTCTTGTAAAGAGCTTTGATAAACTTATAGCTAAAGGAAAAATTGAAAGAAAGTCGGCAGATGCTTGTATTGAAAAAATTGTTACAGGCCCTAAGTCTATTTTAGCAGATGCTGATCTTATTATAGAAGCTGTTGCAGAAAATCTTGAGATCAAGAAAGCTGTGTTTGGTGGGTTAGATGCGATTTGTAAACCAGAGTGCTACTTTGCTACAAATACATCTTCTCTTTCAATTAAAGCAATTGGGGAAGGGTTATCCAGACCTATGGCAGGAATGCATTTCTTTAATCCGGTTCCCGTAATGAAGCTGGTAGAAATAGTTGCAAGTGAAGAAACTCCGCAGGAAATGGTTGATTATTTAGTGGGAATTTCTGAGAAGATAGGAAAGACTCCGGTTATATTACATGAAGCTCCAGGATTTATTGTTAATCACATTTTGATTCCGATGATTAACGAAGCTATTGGAATTTATGCAGAAGGCATTGCTTCTGTAGAAGATATTGATACAGCGATGAAATTAGGTGCAAACCATCCGATGGGGCCATTTGCTCTTGGTGATTTGATTGGCTTAGATGTAGTACTTGCCATTATGGAAGTAATGCTTCAAGAGACGGGCGATCTGAGATACAAACCTGAATCTATGCTTAAAAAAATGGTAAGAGAAAAGAAACTTGGAAGAAAAACCGGCGAAGGCTTTTATAAATATTAAATAGGTGATTATTATGAAAGACTTATATATAATTGGTGCTGGCGGCTTTGCTAGAGAAGTAGCTTGGCTTGTAGAACGAATAAATAAAGTAGCTCCAACATGGAATATCAAAGGGTTTATTGATGATAATGAATCTTTATGGGGAATTAAAAAAGACGCATATGAAGTTGTGGGAGGATGTGATTATCTTACAACACTTGGCGATGTGTATGCTGTATGTGCAGTTGGCTCTGCTAAAGTTCGAAAGAGTATCATTAAGAAATGTGAAAATAGTAATGTTAAGTTTGCCACAGTAATTGATCCTTCAGTAATTATTTCAAAACGAGTTGAGATTGGTGAAGGCACTATTATTTGTGCTGGAACAATCATAACTGTAGATGTTAAGATTGGTAATCATGTAATTATCAATCTTGATTGCACTATCGGACACGATGATATTATTGAAGATTTCGTAACCATTTATCCAAGTGTTAATGTATCTGGAAATGTGATATTGGGGGAATGCTCTGAGCTTGGGACTGGTATGCAAATTATTCAGGGTAAAAATGTGGCATCGAATACTATTATTGGTGCAGGTACAATAGTTGTTAAAGATTTGACTGAAAGTGGAACTTATGTTGGAAGTCCTGCTAAAAAGATAAAGTAATAGGTTTAGATATGGGCACTGTGGTTATTGGAAGACTTAATTATGTAGCTAAAAAATTGGCAAGAACAATGATGTAGAACTAATAACCAGCGGTTTTGATCACATTACTCTCACCAGCTAAAGGCAGTGGGTTTCCGCATTCGATAATCGAAAGGATTTAATTTATGAAAAGCAGGAGTGGAAATGATGATTAATGTAATTGGATTGGGTTATATTGGTTTGCCTACGGCTTTGATGTTGGCCTCCCATGGCAATCAAGTAATAGGTACGGATTATAATCAGGATTTGGTGGCCAATTTGCAAGCCGGTCAGATCAGCTTTGAGGAAAAGGGTCTCGACAAACTGTTTGTCCAGGCCTTGACCGGTGGGATCCAGTTTACCTCTGAATATCAAAAAACCGATTTCTATATTGTGGCTGTACCCACTCCTTATGATAAAAAAACTAAAAAAGTTGATGCCTGTTATGTAATATCAGCGGTGCGGGACATTTTAAAGGTTTGTCTTCCGGGATCAATTATTGTCATTGAATCAACCATTGCTCCGGGAACGGTGGATAAATATGTTAAACCGATTATTGAAGCAGCCGGCTTTACCTTGGGGCAGGATCTCAATTTGGCTCATGCTCCGGAACGCATTATTCCCGGCAATATGATCTATGAATTGGAGCATAATTCCCGGACTATTGGAGCCGATGATCCGGCTGTGGCCGAAAAGGTCAAGGCTGTTTATGCCAGCTTTTGTCAAAGTGAAATTGTTATGACTACCATTCGTATTGCTGAAATGACCAAAGTAGTAGAAAATACCTTTCGGGATATTAATATTGCTTATGCCAATGAGCTGGCCAAAATTTGCCGCAGCGATGATCTGGATGTATATGAAATTATTCGGATTGCCAATAAACATCCCAGAGTTAATATTTTGCAGCCGGGGCCTGGAGTGGGCGGACATTGCATTTCAGTGGATCCCTGGTTTCTGGTGGGAGATTATCCTGGTCTGGCCAATATTATTTTGGCGGCTCGCAAAATTAATGATTCCATGCCCGATTTTGTCCTGAAACGAATTAGTGAAGTTATGGCTGAAAATGGGATTCGGGATCTGAGTCGAGTGGGTTTGTATGGCCTGACTTATAAGGAAAATGTGGACGATGTGCGGGAAAGTCCTACCCTGCAAATGCTGGAATCCATGCAAAAACACTTGGCTTTTGGCGTTAAGGTTTATGATCCCTGGGTTAAACAAGATATTCTGACTGAATTGGGAGCTGCTCAATATCATAATTTAGCGGATTTTTTGGCGGAGATTGATTTGGTGGTTATTATGGTGGGACATAGTGAAATTAAAGAGCAAATGGAGCTTCTGGCGGATAAGCTGGTCTTGGATACCCGCAAGGTCTGTGAGCTGGAAGGAACCTATCGGCTTTAGTACTTAAGCTGGAATAACATTGAGGCTAAAAATTTCTAAGGAGATCGAAATTTTTAGCCTCAATTATTAGAGTGTAAATTTGTATTAGGGTGTAAATTTGGCAAATTGGTAGCCGCTTTGCCGGGTCTGGTCAATAAAGCTGCCCAAAATTTGGGTATTGGTTTGGGAAACAGCGTGCAAAAGATAAATGGCTCCCGGATGCATTCGTTTATTCAGCAAGGCCAGGGATTCAGTGGGATCGGGCTGGGCATCGGTCAGCCAATCCTTATAGGCAAAGCTCCAAAAAACGCTTTGATAACCCATCTTTTGCAGCAGAGCTAAAGATTGTTCATTAAAAGCTCCGGCTGGATAGCGGAATAAATACATATCATAATTATAATTTTCCTTAAGGTAATTATGCAGCTCCATAATTTCGGCAATTTGTTTTTCCAGGGAAATATTGGGCATTTCCGGATGGTTGGCAGTGTGATTGCCCAGAATATGCCCTTCAGCAATCATTCTTTGAATCAATTCCGGATTATTTTTCACATAGGATAGGGTTACAAAGAAAATGGCCGGGCAATTTTTTTCTTTTAAGGTATCCAAAATGGGAGTGGTGCAGCCATTTTCATAGCCGTTATCAAAGGTCAGATAAACCTGAGGCTGATTTTCCCCAATAAACCAGGCCTGATATTTTCCATAAAGATCTTGATAGGAAGTGGAACCAACCGGCCGATTGTTTTCGTCCATATTGAGTCCCGGTCCCCAATCCTTGCGGGTGGTATCCAAGCCACTCAGGCTGTTTAAGTCAGGATTGGCATTAATTTGTACTGGACTTGGCGGAGTTTGGCCGGAGGAATTAAGATCCGGCAGGGTAAGGCCGGAAATGGCAGGATCAGCTGCTTCTGGAGCAGTTCCGGAAGAAAGAGAAGCTTCTGGGGTAGGATCCACCGGATTGCTGCCAGAGGAAGAAGGAGTTTCCAAAGTATTGCCTCCAGAAAGAGGAGTGGTTTCGGTGACTACGGCACTTTCTTCTTCCAGCAGGCCGGAGCTTTTGGAGTTAATTTCCACGCCTGATTCACAGGCTGTAAAAAGAAATAAAGCCAAAATTAAACTGAAACAAGAAATAAGTTTGCTTTGCATAAATCAATCGCCTCGCTTTTTGTTCTAGTCTGGTTGATAATTCTTTTTTAATACCGGAAAATTATAGAAGAAAGGCGTCCCTTGAGGAGACGCCTTTTTCAGGCAGTTTCAAACTGGTTTGTATTGATGTTCTCACGCTGCTAAAGCAGCGGGGAGCAAGTTTGTTTGTTTAAGCAGTCCTTATTCTTTGAGGACTCGCCAAAAGCCCAATACACAGTTTTTCGCAGTCGAAATTCTGCTTACTTTTATGAAGTATTGAGAACCAGGGAAAGCAGACCGTGCTTCGGCACGGCCAGAGAGCAGGGTGGGGCTTCATCTCCAGTGCTGAAGCACATGGGGTTTTCGCCTGTGAGCAATTTATAAAGTTAGTCTTCCTTTACCAAGGATTTTAACTGCTCGCCCAGCATATCGCCAATGGTCAAATTGCTGTTATCATTGGCTACTTCCGGAATATCATTTTCTGGAACTGGTTTCGGTTCGGGTTTTTGCCGGGGTTCTCTTTCCTTGTTGACTTCCCGAATGGAGAGACGGATTCTCTTTTGTTCTTTGTCAACACTTAAAACTTTAACCTGGATTTCTTCCCCTTCCGAAACTACTTCTTCCGGTTTTTCTACATGATGGTCGGCCAGATGGGAAATATGCACCAAACCTTCCACGCCGGGTTCCAACTGGACGAAAGCCCCAAAGGGAGCCAATCTGACTACTTTGGCGGTAATAATACTGCCAGCCTGATAGTTTTCGTCTACATTGTCCCAGGGATTGGGCAGAACCTGTTTCAGACCCAGAGAAATTTTTTCGTTTTCCTGATCAACCTTCAGGATTTTAACTTCGATTTCGTCGCCGACGCTGACTACTTCCGACGGATGGTTAATCCGATACCAGCTCATTTCCGAAACATGCAGCAGTCCGTCAATGCCGCCGATGTCCACAAAGGCACCAAAATTGGTGATCCGGCGGACAACTCCTTTAACAACGGAGCCTTCTTCAATGGTGGCCAGCATTTCTTCCCGTTTTTTCAAATACTCTTCTTCCAGGAGAGCTTTGCGGGATAAAACTACTTTTTTGCGGGGGCTGTCTTTCATTTGTTTCAATTCAATAATTTTGGCCTGTAATTTTTGTCCCAAATAAACATTCAGATCTTCAACATAGCGTCTGTCTACCAGGGAAGCGGGCATAAAAGCTCTGATGCCAATGTCTACCAATAAGCCGCCTTTGACTACTTCTTTGACTTCGCCTTCAACAGTTTCCTGATTATCCAGCTTATCCTGGAGGCTTTCCCACATTTTGGCGGAATCGGCTCTTTGTTTGGATAAAATAATCCGGCCTTCACTGTCTTCAGCTTTCAGAACATAAACTTCAATTTCCTGTCCTTCTTCAACTATCTGACGGGGATCATCTACAGAGAAAGAGGCCAATTCTTTTAAGGGGATAAATCCTTCTGATTTGGCTCCGATGTCCACTAATATTTCGTCGGAATTGATTTGCACTACGGTGCCTTTTACTACTTCTCCGCTTCTTACGGATTTTACATCCATTGCTTCGTCAGTCATGCTGACTTCGGCTTCATTAGCCGCATTTTCTTGATTAACCATGTTTTCTTCGGTCATCTTCTTGTCCAACTCCTTCATCCGTCTTTCAACTGCCTCAATAATTTGTTGGGGCGTAGAGGCTCCTGCGGTAATACCAATAGTTCTTACGCCCGCAAGCTTTAAGGGGTTTATATTGTCAGCGGTTTCCACCTGATAAGTGGTGGTTCCGGTTCCCTTACATAATTCAGTTAATTTGGCCGTATTAGCACTTTGCGGATCTCCAATTACTACCATTGCTTCCACAGTTTTGGCCAGTTCAACGGCTGCTTCCTGGCGTTTGGCAGTAGCATGGCAGATGGTATTAACTATTTCCAGATCCGAAGTTTTTTGCTGCAAAATTTTAGCAATACTCTGGAACTTAGCCAGAACCTGAGTGGTTTGAGCCAAAAGCCCAGCCGGTTCCTGGTTTAGCTCCAGTTGTTCGGCTTCCGCCTGATTTTTGATGACGACAGCCTGATTATTGGTCCAGGAAAGAATTCCCTTGACCTCGGGATGTTCCTTATTACCAAAAATAATAACTTTTTTTCCTTGAGCCCACATTTGGGCAGCAGTATTTTGAGCTTTCTGGACAAAGGGGCAGGTAGCGTCTACAATTTGCAAGCCTTGAATCTGGGCGGCTTCCAAAACATTGCGGGACTCTCCGTGGGAACGAATTAACAGGGTGCCTCCGGCTTGAGCCTGTTCCAATGAGTCAATAGTTTTTATGCCTTTTTGAGCAAGGCTGTTGACCACCTGGGTATTATGGATCAAAGGTCCCAGGGAATAGATGGGCTTGGAGCTTTGTTGAGCAGTACGCAAAGCCAATTCAATGGCTCGCTTGACTCCAAAACAAAATCCGGCTTTTTTAGCCCGATAAATAATCATTAAATTTCCTCACTTTTGCTTTGTCCGTGTCTGATTTTCCGGTAAACTGCCGCTCACCTGAAGGCAGGCAGCTTTTAAGGGCTAAAGCCCTGTTTAAGAACTCTGGTATTTAAAGTCTTCACCTGAATATTATTTTTACATTTCCAAATTTATATTATTTCGCTTTATCCGGTTAATTTTCCTGCAATAATCTTTCGAGTTCCTGCATAATCTTCAAGCTGACTTGTTTTAAGTGTTCTTTGTGGTTAAGCTGGGTATTTTCTTCCGAACCAGGAAGCAAGGGTGAGCCGATTTTCACCTTTACCCGGCCTCGAAAGCCTCGTTGATCCTGAATAGCGACTGGAATAATCGGAACATTGGTTTTTAAAGCCAGCATGGCAGTCCCGGCCTGGGGGGGCAAAAGCCCTTCCTGGCTGCGGGTTCCTTCGGGAAAAATACCCAAAACCTGCTGGGATTCCAAAATATCCAGGGCTGTTTTAATAGCTTTGCGGTCAGCGATTTGCTGATTGACCGGGAAAGCCTTAAGGTGTCTTAATAAAAAGCCTAAAAACGGGTGTTCAAAAAGCTTTTTTTTGGCCATAAAATTGATTACTCGGGGACAGGCCAAACCAACAAAAACCGGATCCCAATAACTCCTGTGATTAGCGGCCAAAATGCAGCCTCCATCTTTGGGAATATTTTCTTTCCCTTCCACTTGAAAACGGCGGATTAATTTGACAAAGCCATAAACAATTGTTCTGGCAAATTTATACATTAAGAAGTTACCTCGGCAAATTTTTTCAGCATTAAAGCAAGCACCTCTGCAATTTGCAGATGGGAGCAATCTATTTGAATTGCATCTTGAGCTGGCTGCAAAGGAGAATCAGCCCGGTGGCTGTCCAAATAATCTCGATCCTGGATTTCTTTGGTCAGTTGATCCAAATCAACCTGAAATCCTTTTTGTTTAAGCTCCTCGGCTCGCCGTTGAGCCCGCACCTGGGGCGAAGCAGTCAAAAAGAACTTGCAGGCAGCCTGAGGCAAAACCCGGGTGCCAATGTCCCGGCCTTCCATAACAGTATTTTGAGTTGCCGCCAAATGCTGTTGCTGTTCAACCAGCAGGCGACGCACTTCGGGAATTTGGGCAACCAAAGAAACCTTTTGGGAAACCTCCGGAGTGCGGATGGCTTCAGTAATTTCAGTTTGGTTCCAGAAAACTTTGGTTTTTTGGAACTCAGCCTGCAGCTCCAGCCGGTTATTTTGGATTAAGTCAACCAAAGCCGTCGGTTCAGTCAAGTCCAGTCCCTGCTGCAAGGCGGCCCAGGTGACCGCTCGATACATGGCACCGGTATCCAAATACCAAAAATGCAATTCTTTTGCCAAAAGGCGGGCAATTGTGCTTTTGCCGGCTCCGGCCGGGCCATCAATGGCAATGCTCAACATTATATAAAACTCCTTTGAAATTAGGCCAAATAAGCTTGTGAAGGATTTCGACAATGCTTTAATAAATTCCTTTTTTGTCAAAGAAAAAAAAGGAATTTATTTTCAGTCCCAGCCCCAAAATATGGTCTGAAAACCATTTGATTCACTAGATCAGGTCTTCTGAATCCCAAAGATCCAGAAGACCTGAAAATGTTGGAGAAAATTTTTGATTTTATCACCAGGAGTGCTTGTTTAAGCTGGAAAACTTTCTGCTCCAGGTTTGCAGGTAAGCGGTCAGGCTGCTTAGTTCCAATAAGAAGAAGCTGAAACGAATTAAAATATAGGTGGTAATTCCAGCCGCCAAAACGGTTTGCCCAATTGACCAGTATTTTAAAAGGACTAATTGTGGATAAAGGTCAACTACTTTGCTGGAAGCCGCAGCACTGATAATCAAAGGGAAAGTTAAAGCTGCATAGCTGGGATAAAATGTTTTTTTAATTAAACAGGGGATTTGTACTATAATTAAGCTGTAAATCAAAATTGACACAATTAACAGACTAAAAATAATTGCAGGATTTAAGCTGGCAAAGCTTTGTAAATAAGAAGCCAGGCATAGGCTGGCCGGGGCTGCGAATACTCCTACCAAAGGTTTCAGGTGAACCGGGTTTTGTTTGCCATGCAGCAAATAACGGTAGGCCATAAAAACAGCCAAAACCACAAAGCTGACCAAAGCAATTAGCCAGAAAATCTGTCCCAAAGCTTCCGCCTGATAAGCGGGAGAAGTCAGGGCAGCCACTGCGATTCCCACATAAACAATAAAAAAAGTAGCATGAAACTGATTGGGTCTTACCTGGGGCAGAATAGCCCGGCTAAAATAAAACATAATTAACAAATGTAAAGCTATGGCCATAAACCAGATGACTTCGGCAATATATCCCAGATAGACTTGATAATAAACACTTAACAGCATTAAGCTCATACTGTAGGTTCCACAAACGCTGGCCGTTACCGGGTGTTTAAGCTGTTCCCGGCAGTCCTGCCAGCAAAAAACAAATTTAGCAGTAAGCAAAAGGAAGAAAAAAGTCGCAGCAGTCGCAAAAAAAGAATTTCCATTCAGCAAATTACTCAACGATATACAACCTAACATTAAACCTGATACGGGAAAAGGAATTTTTTTGAGAAATTCTCGCATCTTTATTGACCTCCTCGCTTTAGAATGATCTCATTTTAGCGGATAAAATCCTGACTGGCAAGGGATCTGGAGTATGTATACAGGTATTAGCGGTATAAATACTTGTATACAAGTATAAGTTTTCGGTTATACTGGAAAGAAAAAATTATGGAGTAAAGAGTGATGAAAGCAACTGAGGTTAAACTTCCTTTAATTCGTCTGCATATTCTGGCTAATAGCGATCAAAGCTTCGATCAGGAAATAAAATTTAAAATCAGGGACAAGCTCCTGCAATTTTTGCGGCCGGAACTAACTAGACTAAAGGATTTGTCGCAAGCCCGCCGTTTATTGCAAAAACAGCAAAAAGCCATTTTGCAGTTGGGACGGGATTATTTGCAGAAAACTGGGGTTAAGTATGGAATCAGGGGACAATGGGGAGTTTTTGCTTTTCCGGCCTGTCATTATCGGTTCCAAAGAACCGATTACTTTTTACCAGCCGGAAATTATGAAGCTTTGCGGCTGGTTTTGGGCAGTGGGCAGGGTAAAAACTGGTTTTGCGTGCTTTTTCCGGATTTATGCGGTTTGGAAGCTGAACCTCAGGAGGAAGAAGAAATGGAAAGCAAAATTTGGGAATGGTTTAAAAATTGGTAAGAATGCTTTCTCTAAATTTTCCTGGATTAGCATAAATTAGCTGTAGGAGAATTTAGAGAAAGCGGGGCATAATTATGCTGAAAATTTCCGAAATTCGTTCCAGAGAAGTTATTAATATTTATGATGGACGGCGTTTGGGTATGGTACGGGATCTGGATCTGGATTTAGAGGAAGGACGGATTAAGGCTTTGGTTGTGGGTGGGCAAAGTCTGGGACGGGTGGTAAACTTTTTGGGTCGGGAAGAAGAAATGGTGATTCCCTGGGAGAATGTAACCTGTTTGGGGATAGATGTGATTTTGGTGGATTTGCGGCAGCGGGAGGAAGTTTAAAAGCTTTTCTCCCGCTTGATTTTTTATTTGGTGCCGCAAGTGCTGCAATTGCTGCTGGTGCAGCCGGCACATCCATTGCCGCCGCCGGTTCCGCCCATGGGAACCGAAAGCCCATGTTTGCCCAGGCTTCTGGCCGTGAAGGAACTAAGTATTTTTTGCACCGGCTGCGTGGAACATTCGGGGCAGCTTACATTGGCTCCCTTTTCCCCCAAAGAACAAAGCTGAGTAAACTTATGCCCGCATTGTGGACAGCGAAAATCATATATTGGCATAAAAAAGACCTCCTAGGATATTTATTTTCAGCTCTGGAGGTAAAGCCTCCATAAGTCAAGCCTAAAACTTTGAACTGAAATTGTCAAGTCGTTGAGAAATTCCTTTTATGCAAGGAAATTCAAAAGGAATTTTCCGGCTTTGGGGCTAATATAATAAGTGGGTTAGGGCTGTGTCAGGGCTGTTTTGCAGCAGTTGGAAAATCTTTTAAACTAAACATAAGCGGGGGTTCTATGTACAAAATAATAAAAGATGGATATTTATCTTTTGATTTATTGGAAGAAACCGGGTTGGTTATCCAGGCTTTTACGACTCGCAACGGAGGGGTCAGCCCGGCTCCTTTTGACACTTTGAATCTGGGCTTTAATACCGGAGAAGATCCAGAGCTGATTCGGATCAATCACCAGCGGATTGCCCGGACTCTGGGAGTGGACAGTCACCAGATAGTTCGAGGGGAACAGGTGCATGGCTTGGACATTCAGGTGGTAACTCAGCAAAACCAGGGCGGGGTTTGGAAGCCGGAGCAGGTTTTGCCCCAGACTGATGGCCTGATTACCAATCAGCCGGGAGTGATGCTGGCCAGCTATTATGCCGACTGTGTACCTATTCTGCTTTTGGATCCCAGGCAAAAGGCTATTGCTCTGCTGCACGCCGGGTGGAAGGGGACAGCGGGCAAAATAGCGGCTTTGGGGGTGCGGGCTTTGCAAAAGAATTTCGGCACTCGCCCCGAAGACTGTCGGGCAGTAATTGCTCCTTCAGTAGGAGTTTGCTGCTATCAGGTTCAAGAGGATGTAGCCAGTCAATTTCGAGCTAATTATCCGGACTGGTCGGAGTTTTTGCAGGCAGATGGTTTGGAAAAATTTCGGCTGGATCTCAAAAAGGCCAATCGGCAGGCTTTGGAGGAAGCGGGTGTTGGCCAAATTGCTTTGATCGATCTATGCACCTGCTGTCGGGCTGATTGGTTTTTTTCTTATCGTCGGCAAAGGGGAAAATGTGGCCGAATGGCTTCTTTGCTGATGCTGAAGCCCTGAAAAAGCAAAAAAAGCAATTATAGTTATAATTTGGAATACTGCTAAAAAACCTGGATTTTACTCTTGCCAGAAAAAGCTAAAAGTAGTATTATGAGAGCATGGATATTTGTGAGAGGTCTGCTTTTCAAGAGACCTGCTTTTGAACCTGTTGTCCATCTCTAAGTATAGCACAAAAAAATTTATTGGACAAGATCTGATTTCTTATTTTGGCAACTGGTGGTGTATTGATACGACTGAATCAAGGCGAACCAGATCGGCAAGGGACAAAAGGCTTTTGGTCAAAATCCTGGGCATATTATTTGTTTTATTTTGGCTGTATATTTTAGGTTCCTGGATTTTTGCTCAACTGGTTTTGGGAATGACCAAAATCAGCTATTTGGATTCGGCTCGCTTTCATCAGGGGCAAACCGTTCAAGTCTGGGTTTTTAAAAATGAGCATTTGCTTTATCCCAGGTCGGATGGGACAGTCAGCTTTGCCGTTCAGGAAGGCTCAAGGGTTCGTCCCAATCAGCCTTTGGGCAGCGTTGCCTTTGCGGATGGCTCAACCCAGACTTTGCAGATTAATTCTTCCGGGTTATTTTCGCAGAAAATTGATGGTTTGGAAAGCACTTTGGAGAATTATGATAAATTAAGTTCTCTTAATAAAAAGTCCCAGGAAGTGTCGCCCAAAGCTGTTTGCAAGGTGGTTGATAATTTAAGCCCGGTTCAATTTTATTTTGAAATTGAACAAACTGATTCCTGGAAGATTAGTGACCCCATAAGCTTGATTTGGCAAGGGGCTGAACCGCAAGGCAAAGGGATGTTGGCTCAATATTTGCCTGAAGAAGTGGCTTTGACAGGAAAAGTGATCTGGATGAGTGAAAATGGCTTATTGGTCGAAGTGGATGACTGTCCGGATCAATTATTATTAACTCGGCAGACCTCTCTGTTTTTGTCAACTAAGGAGTTAAGCGGTTATCTGGTATCCAAATCAGCCTTAACGGAACCCAAAGAAGCCGGAGGACAAAAAAGCCTTTATTATGTAAGACGGGGGCAGGCCAAGCTGGAGCAGGTACAAGTGATTGCAAATTTGGAGGATCAGTATTTGATTAACAGTCCCAATTTGAGCGATAAAACCAGATATGTAAACAACGCTCGTTGGATTAAGGAAGGAGAAAAATTGGAATGAGCCATGATTTAGCCCGGAATTTAGCTGCCATTCGGGTTAAGCTCCGGGCAGCGGCAGAGCGATCCGGGCGTTCGCCGGAAACAGTGCAGCTTTTGGCCGTAACCAAAAGATCAGATCCGGCGGAAATCTCTGCTTTATATCAACTGGGCATTAGAAAAATGGGGGAAAATCGGGTTCAGGAGCTGTTAAATAAAAAAAATCTGCTGCCCCCGGATATTGAGTGGCATTTTATAGGCAGCCTGCAAACCAATAAAGTCAAAAGTCTGTTGGGGCAAACCAGCCTGATTCATTCTCTGGATCGCTGGCATTTGGCAACCGAAATTCAAAAACAGGCAGAGGAACAGGGGCGAATTGTGGAAGCTTTAATTCAGGTAAATATTTCCGGGGAAACCAGCAAATCCGGTTTTACCGCTCAAGAAGCCCGGAGTTTTGTCCAACAGCTTCCAGAACTGCCCAATTTGAAAATCAGGGGTCTAATGACGATGGCTCCTTATGCCGTTAACCCGGAGGAAATTCGCTATGTTTTTCGGGAAACCCGCTTACTGGCCGAAATTATCCGGCAGGAAAGCACTTTAACTGAATTGGATTATCTGTCCATGGGTATGAGTAACGATTATCAAATAGCAATTGAAGAAGGAGCTAATTTAATTCGTTTGGGAACAGCTATTTTCAGTTGAAAAATAAAAGGGAGGGTAGACTGTGAGCAGCAAGGATTTTTTGGGTAAGATAATGAAATTTATGGGTATGGATGATGAACCAGAAGTAGAGGAAATTGAGGAAGTTAAGGAAAGACCTAAAGAAGCTCCAGTAGTACAGCAACTTAGAAAACCGGGCAAGGTAATCAGCATTCATTCCGGCGGCAGCAATATGCAGTCAGCAGTCAAAGTGGTAGAACCGAAAAAATACGAAGACTGTGTTAAAATTGGGGAATATATGAAATCCCGGCATCAAGTAGTTATTAATATGCAGGAGACCGAGAGCGAAGTGGCTCAAAGAATTATGGATTTTATCAGCGGGTGCAGCTTTGCTTTGGACGGTAATTTTAAGAAAATCGGCAAAGGCATCTTTTTGCATGTACCCTATAATATGGAAATTACCATGGAGCTGGAAAGAAGTATTGTAGGTGACCGAACTTTGTTTAATGCAGTTGGATTTAATAGAGAAAGGTAGATTTATGTCCTGGGGAAACTTAACAATTGGATTTATTGGTTGCGGAGCTATGGGAACGGCCATAGCTTCCGGTTTGATTGAACAAAAGCTTTTGTCGCCGCAGCAGATTATTGCTTATGATGCCTATGCTCCGGCCAGCCTGAATTTACAGGAAAAATTTGGTATTAAAACGGCTTCAAATATTGCGGAGTTAGCCCAAAATAGTGAAATGGTAATTTTTGCGGTGAAGCCTCATGTGATGACAGAGGTTTTGCAGGAATTAAAAGGCAATCTGCATTCGGGTCAAACCCTGATCAGCATTGCAGCCGGCATTAGCACCGATCAGGTGGAGCTGGCTTTGAAACCGGCTCAACCCGCCGTTGTGCGGGCTATGCCCAATTGTGCCGCTCGGGTTGGCAGTTCCGCCACAGCCATTTGCGGGGGGCGTTATGCTCAGGAAATTGACCTGCAAAGAGGGTTGGAGCTTTTCAACGCCATTGGACAGGTGGTGCAGGTGCGGGAGGATTTGCTGAATGCCGTAACCGGACTTAGCGGCAGCGGCCCGGCTTATTTGTTCCTGGTGCTGGAGGCTTTGGCCAATGGGGGCGTAAGATTGGGGCTGACCAAAGAACAAGCCCTGCTGCTGGCAGCTCAAACCATGAAAGGCTCGGCGGAAATGGTTTTGCAGGGTCAGCAGCCGGCTGAACTGAAAGAAATGGTCAGCACTCCGGGCGGGACTACCATTGAAGGACTGTATGTTTTGGAAAAAGCCGGAGTAAGAGGCAGTTTTATGGAGGCGGTGGAAGCGGCGGCTGTTCGTTGTGCAGAGCTTAATTCCCGTTAAAGAGAAAAAGAATGTTGGGTTAAGAAAGCTTGAGGTGGTAAAATGAACACAATTATTTCGATTATTAATGTTGTTTTCAGCATTTATGTGTATATTTTGTTAGCTCGGGTAATTCTATCCTGGATTCCACATAATCCCCAAAACCCAATTATTAAATTTATTTATGAAATCACCCAGCCGGTTTTGGGCTTGTTTCAACGCTTGATTCCGACTATGGGAGGTTTTGATTTTTCTCCGATCATAGCTTTTTTTGCTTTGGATATCGTTAGAATAATTTTGATCAGGTTGTTGGAATGGATCTTTTGAGATGAAAGCTGACAAAGAAAATATTCTGACCGGCTTGCAGGGAGAGGATCGGGAATTGGCTGCCCGAGCTTTGGATCTGGCTTATCTGGTAAAAAAACAGCATCAAACCAGGTTTACCGATTTTTGTAATCCGGCTCAGCAGCAATTATTGTTAAGCCGTCTGGAACAAATAGACGGTTTGGCCTGGCACGGAGAAGGAGGGTATCCGGGAGCCGAAAGACAAAGACTGGCTCTATATCCGGACTATGAATCAGACTGTCCGGCAGGAACTGTCTGTTTGGAAATAAGCGGGCATTTTCCAGCCCATAACCAACCCGGTCATCGGGATTATCTGGGGGCTTTGCTGGGTTTGGGTATTAAACGGGGAAAACTGGGTGACATTCTGGTGGATGGTCAAACAGCTCAGGTGATAGTGGCGGAAGAAATTGGCGGTTTTATCGAGGCCAACTTAAATCAGGTGGGCAGTTGGCGAGTGGAAATTCGTGCCATTGCTCCTGAAGAACTGCGATTGGCGGAACAGACTGTAAAAGAAATTCGCTGTACCCTGGCTTCTTTGCGGGTGGATGCTTTGGCTGCGGCTGGCTATGGACTGTCCCGAACCAAAATGGCGGGGGAAATTAAAGCTCAACACTTAAGCCTGAACTGGAAACCCTGCCTGAATCCGGCAGCTTCGGTCAAAGCAGGCGATGTGCTTTCCCTGCGGGGTAAAGGCCGTCTCAAAGTTGTGGAGGTGGAAGGCAAATCCCGCAAAGGCCGGATTTTTGTCTTGTTAAATCGTTTGCTTTGATGAAAGGTGAGATAATATGCCTTTAAAAGAAGAAAAAAACGGGGTTTTGCTGAAAATTAAGGTTCAGCCCAAGGCTTCCCACAATCAAATTGTGGGAATCATGGAGGATGCCCTGAAAATCCGTTTGACAGCTCCTCCCGTAGATGGCAAAGCTAATTTGGCCTGTCTCAAGTTCCTGGCGGAAACTTTGGGGGTTTCCCGCCAGCAAGTGGAATTGGTTTCCGGTCAGACAGGCCGACAAAAACTGATTAGAATTGCGGGTCTTTCCCCAGCTCAGATTCAGCAGGCTTTGGGGCTTTCATATGAAAATGGGGATTGAAAAAGTCCTTGCTTTTGGGTATAATAAAAGAATGTTAGCGTCCGTAGCTCAGTCAGGATAGAGCAACGGTTTCCTAAACCGTGTGTCGGAGGTTCGAGTCCTCTCGGGCGCACCAGATTTTATTTTACAATTAATCTGCTTATACCTTTCTAAGGAGGAAGATTTGTGGGAGAGGGTTTGTCAGGTGGCGGGGGGTTCGGCAAAAAAGGCAAGCTGCCCTTTTGGGGGCGAAGATTGCTGGAGTTTTTGGTGATCAATTTAATATGTTCGGTTCCAATAGCCGCTTTAGATTTAATTGGGTTCATTCCGATCAGATCGTTTTATTGGGGAGCTGGTTTTTCCGGCTTGGCTTTTTTAGTTTTGAATATAGTTTGTTTGCGTGACTATATTTTATTTGTGGGTTCAGTCAAAACCTACTTACAAGTAAATTATTTTACTTACCTGGTCTATGCTTTAGTTTCCCTGGGCTTGTTTCTGGTGCTTCCGGAGGCGGTTTATAATTTCTTATTTATGCAAACCAGCGTTTTTGAAATTTTTCTGGGGTATAACTGGTGGTCTGTCTTGGCTTTTCATTTGCTGTTTCTTTTAATTATCTTGCTGGCTCCGGGAAGTATTTATTTGTTTCTCAGTCAGGAAAAACAAGAAAAAAGCAATAATGAGTGGGAGTAAAATCAAAATTTGTCTATATACCGAGCGGGGAATAGGCAAATTTTTTTATTGGCGGAGGTGTTCTTTATGGAATTTAAACTGCATTCTGACTATCAGCCAGCCGGAGATCAGCCCCAGGCTATTGCAGCTTTGGTGGAGGGTCTGCAAAAGCAATATCCCTTTCAAACCCTTTTGGGGGTAACCGGCAGCGGCAAAACCTTTACCATGGCCAAGGTTATTGAGATGGTGCAGCGGCCTGCTCTGGTTTTGGCTCCCAATAAAACCCTGGCTGCCCAGCTTTGCTCTGAATTTAAGGAGTTTTTTCCAGAAAATGCGGTGGAATATTTTGTTTCCTATTATGATTATTATCAACCGGAAGCCTATTTGCCCCAATCTGATACCTATATTGAAAAGGACAGCAGTTTAAATGATGAAATTGATAAATTGCGGCACTCAGCCACCAGTGCCTTGCTGGAAAGAAAAGATGTAATTATTGTGGCCAGTGTTTCTTGTATTTATGGTCTGGGCGATCCGGAAGAATACCGCAATCTGGTAATTAGCCTGCGTCAGGGGCAAGCCTATGATTTGGATCATCTTTTACATAAACTGGTGGATATTCAATACAGCCGCAACGATTTGGCTTTTGAACGGGGTAACTTTCGGGTCAGAGGCGATATTTTGGAAATTTACCCGGTGGAGGCTTCGGAACGAGCTGTACGCCTGGATTTTTTTGGTGATGAGCTGGAACGGATTCGGGAGTTTGATCCGGTAAGCGGAGATATTTTGGGAGAACGGGGGCATTTGGCTATTTTCCCAGCTACTCATTATGCGGTTTCCGAGGATAAATTGCAAAAAGCCATGCAGCGAATCGAACAGGAGCTGGAGGAACGCTTGCAGGAATTGCGTGAGCAAAATAAGCTTTTGGAAGCTCAGCGTTTGGAACAGCGAACTGCCTATGATTTGGAAATGCTGCGGGAAATGGGGTATTGCAATGGCATTGAAAACTATTCCCGGCATTTGACCGGTCGGAAAGCCGGGGAGCCTCCCTTTACCCTGCTGGATTTTTTCCCGGAAGATTTTTTGCTTTTTGTGGACGAATCCCATGTGGCCATTCCTCAGGTGGGGGCTATGTATAAGGGGGATCGTTCCCGCAAAAGCTCTTTGATTGATTATGGCTTTCGCTTGCCTTCGGCTTTGGACAATCGGCCTTTGCAGTTTGAAGAATTTATCCGAAAAATTCACCAAACTGTTTTTGTTTCGGCTACTCCAGGGGATTTTGAGTTGGAGCATAGCTTGGCCGTAGTGGAACAAATTATTCGTCCTACCGGTCTGTTGGATCCGGAAATTGAGGTTCGGCCAACCCGGGGACAAATTGATGATTTGTTGGGAGAAATTCGGCAAAGAACTTTCCGCCAGCAGCGGGTTTTAATTACTACTTTGACCAAAAAAATGGCTGAGGATCTAACGGAATATCTGCGGGAAATGGGTATTAAAGTGCGTTATTTGCATTCGGATATTAACACCTTGGAACGCATGGAAATTTTGCGGGATTTGCGTTTGGGAGTGTTTGAGGTTTTGGTGGGGATTAACCTGCTGCGGGAAGGACTGGACTTGCCGGAAGTCAGTCTGATTGCTATTTTGGATGCGGACAAGGAAGGCTATTTGCGTTCGGAACGCTCTCTGATCCAAACCATTGGCCGGGCAGCCCGCAATGTGGAAGGCAAGGTTTTAATGTATGCGGATCGTATTACCGGCTCCATGCAAAAAGCCATTGCGGAAACCAGCAGACGGCGAAAATTGCAGCAGGCTTTTAATCAAAAGCATCAAATTGTTCCGCAAACGGTAATTAAGGCGGTGCGGGAAGTAATTGAAGCCACTAGGGTTTTGGAAATGGAAAAGCTGGAAACCCGTAAATTGAAACCCAAACAATTAAAAGAAGCTATTAACAAAGTCGAAAAAGCCATGAAAGAAGCGGCCAAACAGTTGGAATTTGAAAAAGCGGCCGAATTGCGGGATCTTTTGTTTGAACTCTGCTTGCAGAACAAAGGTTTGGATGCCTCCAGACTGGCCAAATTGAGTCAGGAGCAATAAACGACATTTAAACAGGAGTTATACCCCTTGCCGGACTTTTCCAGGTCTTATATAGTTAAAATAAAAAAGGGGTATAAGTCTATGTTTGAAGAAATTACCAGATTAACCAAAGAGGGATTTTTGTCTTTACCTGATGAAGTCTTAATAGGCTTTAAAAATCGCAAGGTGGCTGGGGTAATCCTATATATAGAAGGCAATCAAATTGTTTTGAAACCGGTTTCCAGCCGCAAAAAAAAGAAAATGCCGGTTTAGGAATCGGCCACGGAGAGATTTAATGTTGGAGCAAATTAAAATTCGAGGAGCCAGGGTGCATAACCTGAAAAATGTGGATTTGGCCTTTCCCCGGAATAAACTGGTGGTTTTTACCGGGCTGTCCGGTTCGGGCAAATCCTCCCTGGCTTTTGATACTATTTACGCCGAAGGAAGGCGGCGTTATGTGGAATCCCTGTCTTCTTATGCCCGTCAGTTTCTGGGTCAAATGGACAAGCCGGAGGTGGATTATATCGAGGGCTTGTCCCCGGCCATTTCCATTGATCAAAAAACTACTTCTCACAATCCCCGTTCCACCGTAGGAACCGTAACGGAAATTTATGATTATCTGCGTTTGCTGTTTGCCCGAATTGGCCAGCCCCATTGTCCCCAATGCGGGCGGGAAATTGCTCGGCAGACTGTGCAGCAAATGGTGGATCAGCTTTTTAAATGGCCGGAAGGTACTCGTTTACAAATTTTGGCTCCAGTAGTCAAGAGCAAAAAGGGCGAGTTTGTCAAACTGCTGGAGGAAATTCGACGGGATGGTTTTAGCCGAATGCGGATTGATGGAGAAATCAGGGATTTGAGTGAGGAAATTAAGCTGGCCAAAAATAAAAAGCATAGTCTGGAAATTATTGTAGATCGCCTGGTGGTGCGGGAAAGCAATCGCAGCCGTTTGGCCTCTTCCCTGGAAACTACCTTGCACTATGGGGGTGGCCTGGCTTTAATCTGGTTGGAAGAGCAGGAAATCTTATTCAGTGAAAATTTTGCCTGCCCGGAATGCGGCATTAGCCTGCCCAATTTGGAACCCCGTTTATTTTCCTTTAACAATCCCTTTGGAGCCTGCCCGGAATGTACCGGTTTGGGAGTTAAACTGGAGCTGGATCCGGAATTGCTGCTGCCTAATCCTCAGCTTTCTTTGGAGGAAGGAGCCATTCGGGGTTGTGGAGGGCAGTTTTATGGTTATTTGGAAAAGCTGGCAGAACGGTTGGGCTTTTCTCTGCGAACTCCTTTTGCAGAATTGCCCAAGGAGCTTCAGCAGATTATTTTTTATGGGGAAGCTGGTTTTGAAGGAGCTATTCCCTATTTAAGTCGGCGTTATCGGGAAACCAGCTCAGATTTTATTCGCCGGGATTTGGAGCATTATATGAACTCCCGGACTTGTCCGGCCTGTCAGGGCAAGCGTTTGCGGCCAGAGGCTTTGGCGGTTTTAATTGGCGGCCGGTCTATTTGGGAGGTTAGTTCCCTGGCTGCTGTGGAGTGTTTGGAATTTTTTGAAAAAACCAAATTTACAGAACGCCAGCAATTTATTGGACAGCAGGTCTTAAAGGAAATCCGCACCCGATTGGGCTTTTTGCTGGATGTTGGTCTGGACTATCTGACCTTGAACCGTATGGCCGGAACCTTGTCGGGAGGAGAAAGCCAGCGGATTCGCCTGGCCACCCAGATTGGCAGCGGCTTAATGGGGGTTTTGTATATTTTGGACGAACCCAGCATTGGCTTGCACCAGCGGGATAATCAGCTTTTATTGCAAACCCTGCTCAGACTGCGGGATTTGGGCAATACCCTGATTGTGGTGGAACATGATGAAGAAACCATTCGGACGGCTGATTTGGTGGTGGATATTGGCCCCGGAGCCGGAGAACATGGCGGGCAAATTGTGGCCTGTGGGACAGCCGAAGAAATTATGCAGATTCCGGCTTCAATTACCGGGCAGTTTTTAAGCGGTCAACGCTTTATTCCCATTCCGACCAGCCGCCGTTCGCTTTCTGAAAAAAAATTGCAGGTGCTGGGAGCTACAGCCAATAATTTGCAGAATATTAATATAGATTTTCCTTTAGGAGTGTTTATTTGTGTAACCGGGGTTAGTGGTTCCGGGAAAAGCTCACTGGTTAATGAAGTCCTGGCCAAAAGGCTGCTGGCGGAATTAAATCGAGCCAAGGTTAAAGCCGGAGCCTGCCGGGAAATCAGGGGTCTGGAATATCTGGACAAGGTGATTGAGGTGGATCAGTCGCCCATTGGCCGCACTCCCCGCTCCAATCCGGCCACCTATACCGGGGTTTTTAATGATATTCGGGAATTATTTGCTCAAACTGCGGAAGCTCGGGTGCGAGGCTACAAGCCGGGACGCTTTAGCTTTAATGTTAAAGGGGGGCGTTGTGAAGCCTGCCAGGGAGATGGCATTTTAAAAATTGAAATGCACTTTTTGCCGGATGTTTATGTCCCCTGTGAGGTCTGCAAGGGACAAAGATACAATCGGGAAACTTTGGAGGTAAAATATAAAAACCGGAATATTGCTGAAGTTTTGCAAATGACGGTGGAGGAGGCTTTGGAATTTTTCTCGGCTTTGCCCAAAATTAAACGCAAGCTGCAAACCCTTTGTGATGTGGGGTTGGGGTATATTCGGCTGGGGCAGTCAGCACCAGAGCTTTCCGGAGGAGAAGCCCAGCGGGTAAAGCTGGCAACAGAATTAGCTCGTCGTTCCAATGGCCGAACCATATATATTTTGGACGAACCAACCACCGGTTTACATATGGCGGATGTGGAGCGTTTGCTGGTAGTTTTGCATAGATTGGTGGAGGCTGGAGACACGGTGGTAGTTATTGAACATAATCTGGATGTAATTAAAACAGCGGATTATTTGATTGACCTGGGGCCGGAAGGCGGCTGGCGGGGCGGTCAGGTGGTGGCTTGCGGTCGGCCGGAAGAAATAGCAGAAGTGGCCGCTTCCTATACCGGACGGTTTTTAAAGCCGGTTTTGGCCAAAGGAAAGCCTGGGGAGCCGTCAGCCCTTGGGCTGACGAAAGAAGTTTAATTTTGTCAGGGGGGGAAATCTGATGGATAAAGCCCCATATATGCCCGATAAGCCGGGAGTTTATTTATTTCGGGATCGGGAAGGCCGAGTTATTTATGTAGGCAAGGCTGTTTCCCTGAAAAACCGGGTTCGCTCCTACTTTCAACCGGAAGCCAGCCTGCCTTTGAAAACCCGTACCATGCGAAAAAAGGCTTACAGTCTGGAGTATATTCTCACCGACAATGAGGTCGAAGCTCTGATTTTGGAAGCCAATTTGATCAAGGAGCATTGGCCGCAATATAATATTGTTTTAAAGGACGATAAAAGCTATCCTTATCTGAAAATTACCTGGCAGGAAAAATTCCCCCGTTTGCTTTTGACCCGGCGGGTTTTAAAGGATGGAGCCAAATATTATGGACCTTACAGCAAGCCTGGAGCCGTACAGGAGGTTTTGGCACTTTTAAAGCGGGTTTTTCCGCTCCGAGCCTGCCGAAGCCGAGAGCTTCCAGCTCGGAGCCGTCCCTGTTTAAACTATCATATTCACCGTTGTTTGGCTCCCTGCTGTGCTTTGATAAGTGAAAATGCTTACCGCCAAATGGTGCAGCAGGTTTGCTGGTTTTTGGAAGGGCGGCAAACTGACTTGCAAAACCAGCTTCAAGCCAAAATGGAAGCGGCTTCCGAAGCCTTGAATTTTGAAGAGGCGGCGTTATATCGGGATCAGCTCCGAGCCTTACAGACCATCCTGGCCAAACAAAAAATTACTCTGCCTGATGAGGTTGACCGGGATATTTTGGCTTTGGCTTGTCAGGCTGAAACCGCCTGTCTGATGCTGTTCTTTGTTCGTCGAGGTAAGCTTTTGGGGCGGGAGCGTTTTATTTTGGACAAGGTGGGCGAGGAGTCGGAAGCAGCCATTGCAGCCGCTTTTCTTCAACAATATTATCATCAGACTGAAATTATTCCAGCGGAAATTTTGCTTTCAGTTGATTTGCGGGAGGAGAAAGAGCTGATCGAAACCTGGTTAAGTCGGAAAAAGGGCAGCCGGGTGGTTTTGCATCAGCCTCAACGGGGGGACAAAAAGAAGCTGCTGGATATGAGCCTGAAAAATGCTCAACTAAGCCTGTCCGAGGTTCTGGCGGAACGCCTGGTCAAGACTACTGCTTCTGAGGATCTGGCTTTGCTGGCCGCCGCTTTAGGTCTGGAAAAAATTCCGGAACGCTTGGAATGTTTTGATATTTCCAACACTCAAGGGGAAGAAAGCGTAGCTTCTTTGGCGGTTTTTTTGAGGGGTAAACCGGCTCCCCAGGAATATCGCAAATTTAAAATTCGGACGGTGCAGGGAGCCAATGACTTTGCCTCCATTGAGGAAGCGGTCAAGCGGCGTTTTATTCATGGTCTGGAGGAACGCCGACTCATTAATTTGGGACAGCTTTCCAGTAAAAAAGCCAAATTTGCTCAATTTCCGGATTTATTATTAATTGACGGGGGAGCCGGACAGCTTAACGCTGCTTTGAAGGCTTTACAGGGTCTGGAACTGCCGGAGTTTAAAATTTTCGGCCTGGCCAAAAAGGAGGAATTGCTTTTTGCTCCAGGACAAAGCCAGCCGATCAGGCTGGGCTTGGAGCATCCGGGTTTGCAGATGCTCCAGCGTTTGCGGGATGAGGCTCACCGAATCGCTGTTACCTTTCACCGCCAGCTTCGTACCAAACGCAATTTAAAATCATTGTTAAGCGAAATAGAGGGTATTGGTTCGGTCAGACAAAGGGAATTGCTGAAAGCCTTTCCCTCTTTGGAAATTATGGCCAAAGCTTCCTTGGAAGATTTGGCTGCTGTTCCGGGCATGAATAAAAAAGCGGCTTTGGCCGTATTAAATTTCTTGGGAGAAAATAGTTATGTATAAGTTATTGGCAACGGATTTGGATGATACATTATTAAATGAAAACTGGAAAATTGGGGAGCGGGATAAAAATCTGATCCAAAAAGCCCGACAGCAGGGCTTGAAGGTAATTATTGCCACAGGCAGAATGTTTCGGGCGGCGGTGAGTTATGCAGAAGAATTGGAATTGGAATTGCCTTTAATTACCTATCAGGGAGCCTTAATAAAAAATCGTCTGACGGGGGAAATAATAAAGCAATATCCTTTACCCAATGTTCTGGCTTTGCAAATTGTCGAAGCCATTCGGCCTTGGGGCTATCATTTGCATATGTATCATGATGATGAATTAATTGTGGCTGCCAAAAATGAGCATGTGCTGCGTTATGAAACAATGAGTCGCTGTCAGGCTCAGGAAGTGGGGGATTTGGGACAATATTTGCAAAGAACCGGTTTGAACCCCATTAAAATTTTGGTGGCTGAAGAAGAAAGTAAGCTGGATGCCATTTTGCCTCTTTTGCGGGAACAATTTAAAGATCACTTACATATTGCCAAGTCCAAAAGCTTTTATTTGGAGTTTTCCCACCCTTTGGCTCACAAGGGGCAGGCTTTGGCAGATTTAGCCACTGCTTTGGGCGTTAAGCCGGAAGAAGTGATTGCTGTTGGAGATGGTTTTAATGATTGGGAAATGCTCAAGTGGGCTGGCTTGGGAGCGGCAGTAGCCAATGCTCAGACGGAGATTAAGGCTATGGCTGATTATGTGACTGAGGCTTCCAATCAGGAAGGAGCCGTGGGGGAAGTTATTGAAAAATTTGTTTTGGGGATGAGCTAATGCGAAAATGCGTGGGAGCTGTAGATATTGGGGGCACCAAAATTCTGGCTGCTTTGGTTGATTATCGAGGGGAAATTTTAGAGGAAATTAAATTGCCGACTCAGGCGGCGGACGGAGCTATGGAAGTGGTGGATCGAATAGCTGAAGCTTTACGCCGCCTGTGGCGGGAAAAAAAGTTCGATTGCGATTTATATGGTTTGGGCATAGCGGTGGCCGGAAATGTTCATCCTAAAACTGAGGTAGTTGGATTGGCTTCCAATTTGGGCTGGCGAAACTTTCCTCTTAAGGATCATTTGGCCGAAATTTTTTCCCTGCCGGTAGTGATGGATAATGATGCGAATTGCGGAGCTTTGGGAGAATATCATTATGGAGCCGGACGGGGCAGTCAGAACTTGCTTTATTTGACGGTCAGTACCGGAATTGGAGCGGGTTGGCTGGTCAATGGCCAGCCTGTTCGGGGGGCAAATGGAGCCGCTGGTGAATTGGGGCATTGGGTTTTGGAGCCGGAAGGCGATCTGTGTTCCTGCGGACGGCGGGGCTGTTTGGAAACCCTGGCTTCCGGGCGAGCCATTGCCAAAGCAGCTCAAAGATTAAGAGCAGCGGGTTATGGTCAGCGAATTGGGGAGCTGGAAGCGGTTCCAACTGCCCAAGCGGTCAATCAGGCGGCGGCTTTGGGCGATCCGGAGGCTCAAGCCATTTTATCCCAGGCAGTGGGGTATTTGGTACAGGCTTTGGAACAGGCCATTCTTTTTGCTGATCCGGATTTGGTGCTTTGGGGCGGGGGAGCTTTACAGCCGGAAGGATTTTATTGGAAGCTGCTGCAGGAAAAGCTGGCAGCCAAAACTGATTTCCCTGCTATTGCAGCCGCCGGAACCAGGTCCTGTCTTTTGGGAGCAGCCGCTTTGGCCTGGCAAAAATTCAGTCTGGGAGCTGCAAAATAAAATATAGATTAGGATTTCCCGAAGGATGAGCCTGCAAACCAGTCTCAAGAAGGGTTTGAAAATGGAGGAATAAAAAAAATTATGAACAGTTGGGGCAAAGGTGATTGGACGGACTGGAAAACGGGAAGTCAAAAGGAATGGCTGGTTACCAATGGTTTGGGAGGCTATGCTTCTTCTACAATTATCAATCTGAATACCCGCAAGTATCATGGTTTATTAATTGCTGCTTTAAACCCGCCGGTAGAACGCTGGCTTCTGGTTTCCCAGCTTGACGAACGCCTGGAAATGGACGGCCAGAGCTTTGGCCTGACCAGCTACCAAACTGAAGGCGGCTGGCGGCAAGAAGGCTTCCGTTATTTGCAGCGGGTGGAAAACCGGCCGGTTCCCACTTTTGTTTATCAGATTCAGGAATTTTGGCTGCAAAAGTCTATTTTTATGGTGTCTGGTCAAAATACTACGGTTCTTCATTATCAAATTCAAAACGGTTCCTGCCCGGTCAGATTAAGCTTGAAGCCCCTGCTTAATTGCCGGGATTTTCATACCACCCAAAATCATGAGCAGATAGCCATAAGCAGTCAGGTTTTGGCAAATGGCCTAAAGCTGCAATCCGGGGATTTAACCTGGCACATCCTGGCCAGTGAAGGCCGGGTTATAGGGCAGGAGGATTATTTTTGGGGGACTTTTTATGAGCAGGAGCAGCAAAGAGGGGAAAGCAGCCGAGAGGATCATTTTATGCCGGCTCGCTTTGAACTGGAATTGAAACCTTATGAAAGCAAAGAATATACCTTGCTTTTGACGGCAGAACAGAAGCCTTTGCCTCAGATGAACGGAAAAGAGTTGTTGCAGGCAGAAATTCGACGGCAGGAAGCTTTGCTGGCACAGGCTCCGGCAGCCTTGAAGGAGCAGGAGTGGACTAAAGAGCTGGTTTTGGCGGCAGATGCTTTTGTGGTGCAGAGAGCTTCCACCGGCTGTCAAAGCCTGATTGCCGGTTATCCCTGGTTTAATGACTGGGGACGAGATGCCATGATTGCTTTGCCGGGGTTGACTTTGGCTACTGGGCGTTATACTGTCGCCCGGGAAATTTTGCAGACTTATGCCCAAAACTGCCGGGAGGGACTTTTGCCCAATGTTTTTGTTTCCCGGCCTGCGGAACCGGCTTTATATAATACGGTGGATGCTTCTCTGTGGTTCTTTTGGGCGGTGGAACGGTATTGGAATTACACCCAGGATTTGGACTTTATCCAAAAGGAAATTTATCCGGTTTTAGAAGAAATTGTCCAAAGCTATCGACAAGGCACCCGTTTCGGGATTAAAATGGATACAGATGGTTTAATTCAAGCTGAAAACCCTCAGCTAACCTGGATGGATGCCCAGGTTGGGGACTGGGTGGTTACTCCTCGTTCCGGCAAGGCCGTGGAAATTTCGGCCTTGTGGTATAACGCTTTGCTTGTGATGCGGGCTTTAAGTCCCCAGCCGGAACAAAAAATCCTTTATCAAAATTTAGCTCAATTAACCAAAAATTCTTTTGAGGATAAATTTTGGTATGAAGAGGGTGGATATTATCTGGATTTGCTGGATGGCTTCCTTACGCTTCGCCCTAACCAGGTGATTGCTTTGAGCCTGCCCTATTCTCCAGCTTCCCCAAATCGGGCTAAAAAAGCCTTGGCTCAGGTGGAACGGGAGCTGCTGACGGCTTATGGTCTTCGGACACTTGCTCCTCAAGCTCCTCAGTATCAGGGGCAATATCGTGGTGATCGCTGGCAAAGGGACGGAGCCTACCATCAGGGAACCGTTTGGAGCTGGCTGATTGGTCCTTTTATCAGTGCTTACCGCCGGGCTTATGGCCATACGGAATGGGATCGGCAGCAGGCCGGGCGTTTTTTGGCTCCTTTTCGGGAGCATTTGCGGGAAGCCGGAATAGGCTTTATCTCGGAAATTTTTGATGGTGATGAACCCCATTGGCCTGGAGGGGCCATCGCTCAAGCCTGGTCAGTAGGTGAGGTTTTGCGGGTTTTGCGGGAGGAAATTTAAGTACCTTATAAATAAAAAGGAGAGCTTTATGCAGGAATTATTAACAGTTGATCTCGGCCACTTGGGGCAGGATAATGCTGCTGTGGTTGATAAGTATGCAAATGTATGGGCAGAATTTAAAAAGAATAATCTGGAAAAATCGGATTCTCCTTTAAATTTGCCCTGGACAACGGATTTGGTTCAAATTAAAAAGCTGGCCGAACAGTTTAAGAAGCGTTTTGGCAATATTCTGCTTTTGGGTATTGGGGGTTCGGCTTTGGGTACTCGGGCGATTCAGCAATTTCTGAACGGTTCCTTTTATAATTTGCAGCGAAAACCCCGTCTGTTTGTTTTGGATAATCTGGATCCCCGTTTGACGGCTCAATATGAAGCTTTGGCTGACTGGTCAGATACCGCTTTAATTTATATCAGTAAATCCGGTTCCACACCAGAAACGGCGGCTCAATTCGTTTATTTTTCTCAGAAATATCTGGCCGGAGGCGGTGATCCCCAGGATATTGTCATTATCTGCGATCCTGCCGACAACGGGATTAATGCTTTAGCTCAGGAATTAAATTGTCATTTGTTCCATTTGCCCCATGAATTGCCGGGACGCTATTCTGTGCTTTCAGCCGTAGGCTTTTTGCCTGCAGAAATGGTAGGGATTGACAGTCAAAGGCTTTTGGCCGGAGCCAGGCAGGTGCGGGAGGGGCTGGAGAGGCTTGAACCGAAAAACAACGGTTTGTTCCTGCTGGCGGCGGCTTTACATGAATTGGGGCAGCAGGGCAAAAATATGCATATTCTTTTTAATTATTCCAGCTTTCTGGGGGAATTTGGCTTGTGGTTTGTCCAGCTTTGGGCGGAAAGCCTGGGCAAAAAGAATAATCTGGCCGGAGCTGAAGTCCGAGCCGGTATGACTCCGATAACTGCCCTGGGAGCTACTGACCAGCATTCTGTGTTACAGCTTTTTAAGGAAGGGCCGCTGGATAAGGTTATTGGTTTTTTAAAGCTGGCTGAATGGGGTGAGGAACCGGTTTTACCCCAGGCTTTTGAGGATAAAAAGGAATACGCTTATTTGAGCGGCTTCCGAATGAGCGAGCAGTTGGCCATTGAGCAAATGGCCACGGAAATGACTCTGGTTAAATCTGGAATCCCCTGTTATCGGGTGGTTTTGCGGGATTTTTCCCCGGAAGTTTTGGGTGGTTTATTTTTCTTCTACGAAGCTTTGGTGGTCTTTATTGCTGCCTTGGAACAAATTAATCCCTACAATCAGCCTGGAGTTGAGGAAGGAAAACAAATTACTTATGCCCTGATGGGACGCAGGGACTATCAGGAGCAAGGGGAAGCCTGTCAAAAAATGGTACAGGATTTTGATGCTCAACGCCAAATTTGGCAGTTTTAGTTAAAATTTTTAGTTGGGAAAAATTTCAGGCTTATTCTGGCTTTAGTGGGGCTGTCAAGGGACAGCTCTCTTTTTTTGGCTAATTGTTTTGCGAAAAAATAAAGGAGAAAATTGCTGGAGGGCGAATAAAAAAAGAAGTTAAGAAAAATTTTTAGCGGGTAAAAAAGCTCAGGAATTGGAATTATGAATACTACTTTACTACCTCATGTTAAACCAAATCGGCTTGTAAATCTGGTTTTGGCTCTTTTGTTAACTGGGCTGACCGCTGGATTCTGGTTTAATTTTCAGGATAGCTATTTTGGTGGACTGGTTTTGAATGATGCCATGGATTACGCCGGAATTGCCCGCAATATTACCGAAGGACAGGGAATTACTTCTCAATATTCGACTCCTTTAAGTCTGGTTTACAGCTCCATTCCTCAACCTGATATGTGGCGGGCTCCCGGCTGGCCATTGTTTTTGGCTCTATTTCAGGAAGCTTTGGGAGCTACGGACGAGGCTTCGGCCTGGGCTGGGGGAATTTGTTTTATTTTGGCGGCACCTTTAATTTTTATTCTGGCTCTTTCTCTGTTTGGTCAAAGATTGGCCGGAATACTTACTGGTCTGCTGGCTTGGCTGTTCTATTTGTTTAGCCCCCAATTCCTGAATTATTCCATTTCCGGCATGACCGAAAGCTTGTCTATTTTGCTGATGCTGCTGCTAATGATTTTGCTGTTTTCGGATTCCGGCTTTAATTGGCCGACCAGCTTGCTGATTGGTTTGGTTTTAGGTTTTTTTTATTTAACCCGCTACAATGCAATTTTATTTTTGCCTTTGGTTTTGGCTCTGCGTTTTTGGCAATGCCCGAAGGATAGACGGTTTAAAGCGGTTTTGTTGGTGTTGGCCGGATTTTTGCTGGTGGTTTCTCCTTGGTTAATTCGTAATATTTGCCTGTTTGGTAATCCGCTTTTTTCATTGCAGAAATATGAATTGCTGATGTTCACCGCTTCTTATCCGGATTATACTCTTTACAGTATTCCAGAACAGCTTCAGGTTTTTTCCCTGGTGAGCGGAATGTTAGGGGAATTGTGGGCTAAATTTGGGGTTAATTGGCAAGAGTTTGTTGGTTTGCTGACGAAAACGGAGTTTTGGGGAGTCTATCCCTTGCTTTTGCTGTTATTCCTGTTTCCGGTGGGCAAAATCAAAGCCCGGATTACTGCTTTTAAAATTACGGTGCTTTTGTTTTTTGCAGTTCAATTGCTGGCTTTGTTGATATTGCACTTTATTCCCCGCCTGTTTTATATGTTTACTCCTTTATTAATTGTGGGTGCGATTGGCTCTTTGCTGATGCTTTTGCAATATTTATTAGATAAAATCTCTCAAAATAGACTGTGGCGGGGGCTTAGTGTTGGGTTAGCAGGGTTGATGGTAGCTTTGGCCTTGGGCGGCGGCTGGATGGCTTATGTCGGTTATGATTGCTTTAATTTTGAAGCCAGCCAGCAAACCGAAATTTTGCCTCAAATTGACGGTATTATGGAAGTATGTTTGGAAGATCAAACTATTTTGACTAATGAAGGACAAATTTTAAGCTGGTATGGGCAGCGTTATGCCCTGAAATTGCCTTATTCCATGAACATGATTGAACGGGTGCAAAGCTTGACTGAAATTGATGGAATTTATATTACCGAAAGAATTTTGTGGAATATGCCGGAAGTAGAAAAAGAATGGATGAATGTTTATTATAACCGTCCCAAAGCTTTGGCTGGGTATGTGCTGGCTAAAACCTTTAAAGACGAAAACGGCAAATGTTTGGGTTTGCTTTATCTAAAAGAAGAAAATCGTAATGATAAGTGGGATCAGGAGGTTTGATCCAGGGAGGAACGGATTTTGCAAACAGATTTGTTTGGTTTAAAAATTGCCCGCTCAACTTTGGTCGAAACTGCGGATGAACTGGAAAAACTGTTGGCAAACGGTGGTTTTCATCAGGTGGTTACTTTAAATCCGGAAATTTTATGCCGGGCAGTTCAGGAAACAGCTTTGGCTGATTTAATTCAAAAGGCTGCCTGGGTTACGGCAGATGGGGTTGGCATTGTCTGGGCCTGCAAGGTGAAAGGCGAACCAGTTTCCGAACGGGTTACTGGCATTGATTTAATGTTTGAGCTTTTAAGCCGGGCGGCTCAAAAGGACTGGAAGGTCTTTTTTCTGGGGTCAGCTCCTGGGGTAGCCGAAGAAGCAGCCAAACGAGCTGAATTGCAATATCCCGGTCTGAAAGTGGTCGGAACGGAGCATGGTTATTTTAAGCCGGAGGAAGAGGCGGCTTTGGTGCAGCGAATTAAGGCTGCCCAGCCGGATTTGCTGTTTGTGGCTTTGGGTGCTCCCCGCCAGGAATTTTGGATTCAGCAATATCAGAAGCTTTTGCAAATTCCTTTGGCTATGGGGGTGGGCGGTTCCCTGGATGTTTTGTCTGGTCGGATTAGCCGAATCCCCCGCTGGATGCAAAAATTAAATTTGGAATGGCTGGGACGAATTGTGCGGCAGCCTTCCCGCTTAAAAAGAAATCTGGTTTTGGTCAAATTCGTTTGGCTGGTTTGGAAAAAATATAAATTGAACCGAGATTCGGTTTAAAGGAAGGCAAATTTTTATGCCTAAGGTTGTAATTTCTGGATATTACGGATTTAAAAATAATGGCGATGAGGCCATGTTATATTCGATTCTTCACACCCTGAAGAAAAAAATTCCTGGCTTGGAAGCTACAGTGCTTTCCAAAAATCCGTTGGAAACCATGAAAATTCATCAGGTGAAGGCCATTTCCCGTTATCAAATTGGCCGGATTATCCGGGAGCTTGGATCTGCTGATCTTTTGATCAGCGGAAGCGGGGGTCTTTTGCAGGACAGTACTGGTCCCAACAGTATTCTTTATTATTTGGGGATTGTTTTTTTGGCCAAAATGCTGGGTAAGCCAGTGGTTTTCTACAGCCAGGGAGTAGGTCCGGTGCGGACCTTTCTGGGCAGAAAAATGATGCGGCTGGTGGCCAATCGGGTGGATCTGATTACGGTGCGGGATGAAGAATCCCGGGCAGAGCTGGAGCTTTTGCAGGTTAATCGTCCTCCTCTGCAGGTGACGGCTGATGCGGCCTTGTGCCTGCAGCCGGAAGAAATTGATCTCCGTTTGGGGCAGGAAATTCTGGCCAGCCTGAATGTGGATTTGCAAAGACCTTTGGTCGGCTTTTCGGTTCGGGACTGGAAGGATTGTCAGGATTACAAGCGGATTATTGCCAAAGCCGGAGATTATTTGGCCGAAAAGGGATGGCAGATTTTGTTTTTGCCCATGCACTATCCGGGAGATATTGAAATCAGCCGGGAAATTGCCGGACTAATGCAGAACCCCTGCATAGTAGTCGAAAGGGAGCTTAATTTTCGGGAAATGCTGTCCTTGATGCAGCATTTGCAGGCGGTGGTTGGCATGAGACTGCACTTTCTGGTTTTTGCTGCTCTTTTAAACATCCCGATGACTGGCATTTCCTACGATCCCAAGGTTGAAAGCTTTTTAAATCTGGTTCAGATGCCCTTGGGGGGTAGGGTGGAAAATTTGCAGGAGGCAGAGCTTTTGCAGACGATTGGCCGAATGCTCAAGGATGAAGCTTTGCTGAAAGCTCGATTAACCGAAAAAATTCCTCAGCTACGCCAAAAGGCTTTGCAAAGTGCCGAACTGGTAGTTAAAAAAATGAACTGGTGAACAAAATGATGCAATATAAACTCAAAAAGAACAAAATAATTATCCTGGTGGTTTTTTTGATTGCTCTGCTGGCTTTGGGCTATATATTTTTTTCCGGAGCCTGGGTCTATCCTTTAGCTCGTTATTTTAATTTGGTTGATGCTTTTAGTGGGCGGGAATATGTTTTGCTGATGGGAACAGATGCCAGGGATGGGGAAGAAGTCTTACGAACGGATACCATGATGCTGGCTTGTTTGGATACTGACCAGTCTGCCTTGTCCTTAATGTCCATTCCCAGGGATACCCGAGCCTATATTCCAGGGCATGGCTATGATAAAATTAATTGCAGCATTGCCTGGGGGGGGCCGGAAACCAGTATGCAGGCGGTTTCTGACTTATTGGAGATTAATGTTAACCATTATGCTTTGGTGGATTTTCAGGACTTTGCCAAAATTATTGATATTCTGGGCGGCATTACCATGACCGTACCGGAAGATATGTATCATTTTGACGGAGAATATACCATTGACCTCCCGGCTGGCACTTATCAGATGAATGGGGATCAGGCTCTGCAATATGTCCGCTATCGAACCTATGCCATGGGAGATATTCAAAGAACAGAAAATCAGCGGGGTTTTGTGCGGGCTTTATATGAACAATTAATGCGATCCGGAAATATTTTAAAACTGCCGGCTTTGATTTCAGAGATTAATGATTGTCTGGAAACGGACTTAAGCTGGTCGGAGTTAGTTTCTTTATCTTATGTGAATTTTGATAATTTGCAAATAAATACTGCTGTTTTGAAAGGGAACTTTGCCGAGATTAGTGGAGTCAGTTATTGGCAGGTGGACGAACGGAAGGCCAGGATTCAGGCGGCGGAATTTTTTGGCGAAGAACTGAAAACCCACGAAAATGTCTATTTTGACTAATGAGGTGTAGTTAATTGAACAAAAAACAACTAACAAAATACTCGCCCTGTCTTGTGAAAAAAAAGTTCTATAAAAGCTGGTGGTTTCTGGCTATAAGTGCCATTTTGCTTACTTTGGTGCTGTGTTGTACCGTGATTTTTGTGAGCGTCGGTGGGATAGCTGGTTTGAAAGCCATCTTTCAGGGCGGCATAGGAATCGGGGATGATATTTTTGATACCAGCAAATATGAAGATGAAGAAAATTATGTGGAATTATATAAAGGCCGCAAATATGTTTTGTTGCTGGGGACAGATGCCCGAGCCAGCGATGGCGGGAAAATGACCAGGGCTGATACCATTATGCTGGCTTGTTTGAATACCGAAAAGCAGCAATTGGCTCTGTATTCCATTCCGCGGGATACTTATGTGTATATTCCAGGCTATGGCTATGACAAAATTAATGCTGCTACGGTTTATGGCGGAACCAGGCTTTGTATGGAGGTAGTTTCCAATCTGGTAGGCGTGGAAGTGGAAGATTATGTACTGATTGATTATGGCGGTTTTGAAGCGGCTGTTGATGCTTTGGGCGGGGTTACTTTGGATGTGGAAGAAGATATGTATCACTATGATCCGGAAGAAAATGGTATTTATACTATTAATTTAAAAGCCGGCTTGCAGCATTTGGATGGTAATAAAGCCCTGCAATATGTGCGTTATCGAACCTATGAGCTGGGTGATATTGCTCGTACTTCTACCCAACAAAGATTTTTGGTAGCCTTGTCCGACCAGCTTTTTAGTTCGGGAACCATCTTAAAGCTGCCGGATTTGGTTTCCAGCCTGAGTACCAATTTTAAAACCAGCTTGAGTTTTAAAGAAATGTATCAACTGGCTTCTACAGGAGCCAGCATGGAAAATTTGAATATTGCCACCCAAACCCTGCCCGGAACCTTTATGGATTTGGACGGAATCAGCTATTGGAAAGCGGATCGCTCGGTGGCTTGTCAGGCGTTGATTGACATTTTTGAAGAAGGCAAAACCTCTGAGATTATTGCCGGCACTGGAATTACCGGTTACAGCAGCAGAGACAGCAGGAGCAATTCTTATAGCGGCAGCGAAATGGACGAACAACTTAGTCAAAAAAATAATGCTTCTGAACAGCTTCATACTTATGATGATTATTATGATTCTCCCTATGACAGGGAATCAACAGAACGGCAATCTGGTCATTATGTTGCAAACCATAATAATGATTCTTATTATTATTCTCCAGAAGATGATAACAGCCGTAATAGCAATTCAAATTCTGGATCCAGCCTAAATTCAGGTAGGGGTAATTCTGGTTCTAACACAAATAATAGTAATCATAATTCTGGCTCTAATACAAATAGTAGTAATCGTGATTCTGGTTCTAACACAAATAGTAGCACTCGTGATTCTGGCTCTAATACAAATAGCAGCAATCGTGATTCTGGTTCTAATACAAATAGCAGCAATCATAATTCTGACTCTGGATCGGACTCCAGTTCTAAGTCGCATTCTGGTTCTAATTTGAGAGCTGGTTCCAATTCTGATTCTGACTCCGACAGTAGCGACTATTATAATAATGGGCAGGTTGTTGTTCCTGATAGCGATGAATCCAATAACGGGGGAATCGTTGTGCCTAGTGAATTTATATAAAAAAACACCCTGATTTTTTCAGGGTGGATGATTTTAGCTTTGTTGGTTGGGCAAAATGGCCAGCATTCCAACAACCAGCCAGAAATAAACACACATTAAAGGAACTTCAAAAATATTTTCGACGGCACAATGAAGCAAAACGCCAAACAGTCCGCAAATCAAACCGACGGCCAGCCAGCGATTGGAGGAATTGACCTGACGCAAAGTCCAGGCTCCCAGCCGCAGGGCATTGAGGAAAAGCCAAAGTAAGGCTAAAAGACCAATTAGGCCGCATTCCACGGCGGTTTTAAGATAGAAGTTATCCACATAATAACTGCCTGGAACATTGCGGGCGGCAACGGCTCCGCCGAAGCTGCCCAAGCCTTGTCCCAGCCATAGATTTTGACTGAGCTGATCCAGGGCACTGTCCCAGCGGGAAAGTCGGCCGGCTTTTAGGCTGCTGGATACATAGCCGGAGGAAAACAGGTAGGTCATGCGGGAGCCAATGCCGGGCGACAGCTTGACCGCAGCCAGGGCAGCTATGATTAAAGCCAGAATGGCCTGGGGTTTGGTCAGGATACAGTATAAAATAAAACTGCCTACCAAAGCTAACCAGGCTCCTCGGGAGTAAGTGAAAACCAAGCATAAAAGCAGAGCCAGCAAAGCAGCGGAAAAAATAAGCTGTTGAAGCAACTGGCCTTTATGGCGAATAATCTGGCTGAAGGTAACCGGGATAAAAAGCACCAGCAGCGAACCCAGGATATTGGGGCTGGTCAGAAGGGAAAAAGCCCGGGTTCTAATGCCTTCTTCCGCTTGATCCACCCAGTTGGACGGCATTTCCACTCCCAGAATAAACTGGCCAATGCCTACCAGAGCCAACAAAGCAGCGGTGGCAATAAAACCATTGAGGATATTTTCCCATTGCTTGGGTGTGGAAATTAAATTGGCGGCGATAAAATAACAAAGCAAATATTCCAGATAAACCCGCAGGCCTTCAATGGCCAAACCCAGATTCCAGGAGCGGGTCAGGAAAAGGAAGAACATGAGAGCCACATAAATTAAAATGGGCAGATCCATAAAGCTGCGTTGCCAATAAACCGAGCCTCGAATGGCCATTTGAAAAGGCCAAAGCAGAATAATGGCGATCAAAACTGCTTCATCCCAAAAGCCGGAAAAACTGCTTAGAGCCGGAATGTTCCGCATTAGATAGTCAATCAATGGGTAGAGAATCAGCAGCCAAAGCAGGGCTTCCACCCGAATCTGCCGAATGGCTCGATAAGGCAGACAGTTTTGCAAAATGGGATGATGTTCCCGATTAAAAAAACTGTGCGGCAGAGCCTTTTGAAAAACTCCGCCCACTGCTTGCAAAGGTAGAGCCAGCAAATGCAGGAGCTTGGCAAAAATTAAGGATAAATAAGATTGGCTGATAATTTCCGGCCGTGCATAAAAGGGCTGGCGGGTGAAAAAGTTAAAAAAACAGCCCTGTTTTCCCCAACCAGTCAGGTTGGCATAGATGCAGGCAAAAAAACGATAAAATAAACTTTGTTTTAAATAGTTTTTCATAACTAAATCCCTCAATTTTAAAGTGGTTTGGCTTTAATTATACCGCAGGGTAAATTTTATCTCAACTCCAAAAAACAAAAGTTGAGCAGAAAAATTGTAAAATTTCCTTGTAGAATGTTGATTAAATTGATACAATGAGTTGAGTAATGCCAAGGAGGCACTTGCGTTGAAAGTTATTCGGGTACTCCATGTGATTGGGGCAGGTGAATTTGGAGGGGCAGAACGGCATATTTTAAATTTGGTAGCGGCCATGAATCCGGAAAAGGTCAGGGTTACCGTATGCTGTTTATTTGCTGAACCTTTTGTCAAGGTGGCCAGGGAAAAAGGTTTGGATGCCTTGGCTATTCCCATGCGTCATAAACTGGATATGAGCATTATTAAGCAGCTTAAAGCCCTGATGCTCCAGGAAAAAGTGGATATTGTTCACACCCACGGCGTAAGAGCTAATTTGGTGGGCAGACTGGCGGCCAGGCAAGCCGGCAAAAAAATTGTGGTTACGACTGAGCACAGCCTTTTGGCTCAGGATTATCCCGGTTTTTTAAGCCGAATGGCCAATATGCTGATCGAAAAATTTTCCCGACCGATTACCACTCATTTTATTGCGGTTTCAGATGGCTTGCGGCAGGCTTTGTTAAAGCAGGGCATTGCTGCAAATAAAATTACTGTAATTCACAACGGACTCAATCCGGAAGACTTTGTAACCCATCAGCCGCTTGATTTTTGGCGGCAAAAATTAAATATTGAAGCTTCGGTGCCGGTGGTGGGTATTGTGGGTCGCTTGCATCCGGTCAAGGGGCATCGCTATTTTTTGCAGGCGGCTCAACAAATTTTGCAGACTAAGCCGGAGGTTCGCTTTTTGGTGGTCGGGGATGGCTCCGAACGCCCAGGCTTGGAAGCCTATGCAGCGGAATTGGGAATTGCTGATCAGGTTATTTTTACCGGATTTGTTAAGGAAGTGGCCGAAATTATGCCGGCTTTGAATGTTCTGATAATTCCTTCCCTATGGGAAGGCTTTGGCCTGACGGCTTTGGAGGGCATGGTGCTTAAAGTGCCGGTTTTGGCCAGCTCCATCGGCGGGCTGCCGGAAGTTGTGGAAGATGAATATACTGGGCTTTTGGTGCCTCCGGCGGACAGTCAGGCTTTGGCCGAAAAAACCCTCTGGATGTTGGACAATCCGGAGCAAACCAGGATTTTAAGCCGGAATGCCCTTAAGGTTTTGCGAGAAAAGTTTACTTCTCAGGTTATGGCTGCCAAAACCGAGCAGCTTTATGCCTGGCTTTTAGCCAAAAGCAGGGAGAAAATCTAATGCAAATTATCTGTCTTTCTTCTGTAGATTGGGAGCCTTTATGGACTCGCAAACAACAAATTATGTCCCGCCTGATCCCGGAAGATCAGGTTTTATACATAGAAGCTCCGATTACTGTTTTATCGGCCTTTAAAGATCCCCGTTTGCGTTTTAAGTGGACTTTGTGGCTCAAGGGGCTTCGCCAGCAGGCGGAAAAGCTACAGCTTTATTCGCCTCCTCCGATTTTGCCTTTTGGCAATATGTATCCCTGGATTAATTCCTTAAATCAACGCTGGCTGGCCTTTTGGGTGAAAAAAATGGTTAAAAAAGCCGGGTTTAAGCCTGGGGAAGCTGTGGTCTGGACTTATTTGCCCACCAGCTTGAAATTGGCTCAAAAGCTCAAGCCCCATAAATTAATTTATGATTGTGTGGATGAACATTCTGAATATCAGGGCTTGATTAATAAGGAAGCTATGTTGAGCATGGAACGGGAGCTTTTGCAGAATTGTGATTTGGTTTTTGTTACGGCTCCCGGCTTGTGGGAAAGCAAATCGCCTTTTGCTTCCAATATTCATTTGCTGCCCAATGCGGCTGATTTGGAGCTTTTTGGCCAAACCTTAAAGCCGGAAACCGTCTTGGCTCCAGAGCTGGCCGCTTTGCCTCAGCCGATTTTGGGCTTTGTGGGAGTTATTCATAACTGGATCGATCTGGATGTTTTGACTTATCTTGCTCAGAAAAAGCCGGAATGGTCTTTGGTGCTGGTGGGGCCGGTGGGAGCCGGAGTGGATGTCAGCCGTTTGGCCGAGCTGCCCAATGTTCATTTTGTGGGTTCGCAGCCCAAAGAAAAATTGCCTTCCTATCTTAAAGGCTTTGCCGTCTGTCTGAATCCTTTTCGTCAGAATGAACTGACCCGGCAGGTTAGCCCTTTGAAATTTTATGAATATTTGGCTTCGGGCCGCCCCATTGTCAGCAGTCAAATGCCGGGGGTGCAGGAGTTTGCCGAAATTATTGAAATTGCCGAAAACCAGGCCGATTTTTTGTCGGCTGTTGAACGAGCCTTGGCTGCAGAAAGCCCAGCCGCTCAGCAAAAGCGTCTGGAGGCCGCCGCTCAAAATTCCTGGGAAAGCCGGGTGGAATTTATGCGATCCCGGGTGCAGGAAATCCTAAAATCGTCTTAATAAGGAGATGAAACTATGTTGCAAGGTTTGGTAACCGGGATTGGCAGTTTGCCGGGTAAAGATACCAGGGATGCTCTGGAGCTGATTTTTAAATATATGCCATCGGTTCCGCATTGGCCGCAGTTGCCCCAAAAAAGTCAAAATGAAGGCTTTGTGCAGCAATTTTTAAACCCATTGGTGCAAAGCGGTCTTTTGAAAATGGAAGGAGCCAATCCGGTTTTTACCACCTCTGATCCCCATTGGACAAGCAATTTGGCTGCTTTTCAAGCTTTGGTTCAAAAAGCCGAAGCCGGAGATCGGGAGGCTCTGGAACAATTTGCCTTGCCCGTTGAATTTGGGGAAGGCTTTTATGCTTTTAAGGAATATTGTCAAAAGCAGGATTTAAGCCAGGTTCAATACTTGAAAGGGCATTTGTCCGGTTCGTTGACCATCAGCTTTTTTGTCAAGGATCAGACGGGCAATTTGGCTTGTCAAAGCCCTGTTTTGCGGGAATTGCTGGTCAAAGCTTTGGGCCTGAATGGCCGCTGGCAAGCGGAAGTTTTGGGCGAATTGGGCAAAAAGGTTTTGATTTTTGCGGATGAACCGGCTTTGGGAATGTTGGCATCCAGTTCTTTGGAGGTAAAGCGGACTGATCTGGTGGCTGATTTAAATGAGATTTGCCGCTTGATTCAGGGAGCCGGAGCCGTATTGGGTATTCATTCCTGTGATGCTATGGACTGGACTATTTTAATGGAAGCTCAAATTGAAGTGCTGAATCTGGATGCCTATCGCTTTGGGCTGACTCTTTTTCCCTGTTTGGAAAAGCTCAAGCAGTTTTTGGAGCGGGGCGGCTGGGTGGCCTGGGGGATTGTTCCCACCAGCGAAGAAGCCTGGGCGGAAACTGCCGATTCCCTGTGGTATAAGCTGAATATTTTGTGGGACGAGCTGGCCGAAAAGGGCTTAGATAAAAATTGGCTTCGGGAACGCTCTTTAATTACCCCGGCCTGCGGGGTGGGCTTGCTAAAGCCGGAGCTGGCCGAACATATTTACCAGATAGCTGGCCAAATTGCACAAAAGCTTGGTCAGGCATTTTAAGGAGTGCAGGAAATCATGGAAAAAAAATTGCCTTTTTCTCAGGCAGAATTAGAAACAATTGTGGCTCAATATCCAACCCCTTTGCATATTTATGACGAACAGGCCATTAGAGCCAATGCCCGGCGTTTGCTGGCTGCCTTCAGCTGGGCGAAGGATTTTCAGGAGTATTTTGCGGTTAAGGCTGCTCCCAACCCCTTCCTTTTAAAACTGTTGAAAGAAGAAGGCTTTGGAGCCGATTGCAGCTCTTTGGCCGAATTGGTTTTGGCGGAAAAAAGTGGGATTAAAGGCGAAAAAATTATGATGACTTCCAATGATACCCCGGCGGAAGAATTTGTTAAGGCCAGAGAATTGGGAGCCATTATTAATCTGGATGATCTCAGTCATTTGGCACATTTGGAAAAAGAAGCCGGTTTGCCCGAAATTTTGTGCTTTCGCTATAACCCTGGGCCTCTGCGGGGAGGGAATGCCATTATCGGAACTCCGGAAGAAGCCAAATATGGTCTGACCCGGCCTCAGCTTTTTGAAGCCTATCGCCAGGCTCAGGCCAAAGGTGTCAAGCGTTTTGGCCTGCATACCATGATTATTTCCAATGAGTTGGATTTAAACTATTTTGGGGAAACTGCTCGGATGATGTTTGAATTGGCCGTGGAAATTTATCAGGAATTGGGCATTAAGGTGGAATTGATTAATCTGGGCGGAGGTATTGGGATTCCCTATCGGCCAGAGGAACAGGAAGTTAATTTGGAAGCTTTGGGGCAAAAGGTCAGGGAATGGTATGAACAAATTATTGTTCCGGCTGGTTTGGATCCCCTCAAGCTGGCTTTGGAAAGTGGCCGAATGATTACCGGGCCTTATGGCTATTTGGTAGCTAGGGTTTTGCATAAAAAAGATACTTATAAAAAATATATTGGGCTGGATGCCTGCATGGCCAATTTGATGCGGCCGGCTTTATATGGGGCTTATCATCATATTACCGTGGTGGGCAAGGAAAATGAGCCTTTGAGCCAGATTTATGATGTAACTGGTTCTTTATGTGAAAATAATGATAAATTTGCCATTAATCGTCGCCTGCCTCAGATTGAAGAAGGAGATTTGCTGGTGATCCATGATGCCGGAGCACATGGCCACGCTATGGGCTTTAACTATAATGGCAAATTGCGTTCAGCGGAGCTGTTGCTGAAATCGGATCATTCGGTGGAATTAATTCGCCGGGCGGAAACTTTGGATGATTATTTTGCTACTTTAGATTTTGGCAAGCTGTAATTGTAAGGATTTATTCGGAATCCCCGCTGCTTTGGCAGCGGAGGAGCGTCAATAACCCAGTTGTCAGGAAGAAAATGGTGTTTGAAGATTGGATGGAAAAATCTGTCTTGATTTCCGGGTATTAATGAGTTAGAATAAAATTTAATACTTTTTCATTCGAGGCTGAATCATGACAGTAACTGCTTTTCAACACCAGCCGGTTTTATTGGCCGAAGTGCTGGAATATTTAAACCCGGTCAGCGGCGGAATTTATCTGGATGGCACTTTGGGCGGCGGAGGCCATGCTTTGGAGGTCTTGCGGCTCAGTTCTCCGGAAGGGCGTTTGCTGGGTATAGATCGGGATATTGAAGCTTTGGCAGCGGCTCGGCAAAAATTGGCTGATTTTGGGGAACGCCTGCTTTTATTTCAGGATAATTTTGTTAATTTGGAACGAGTTTTGGAGCAGTCTGGAATCGAACGGGTGGATGGAATTTTATTGGATTTAGGGGTTAGTTCCTATCAACTGGACAACCCGGAACGAGGTTTTTCCTATATGCAGGATGCCCCTTTGGATATGCGAATGGATCAAAGCTCGGCATATACGGCCTATCAGGTGGTTAATGAGCTTTCAGCGGCAGAACTGACCCGGATTATTCGGGATTATGGTGAAGAAAGGTTTGCGGCCAAAATTGCGGCTGCCCTCAAAAAAAGCCGGGAACCCATTCGGACTACCGGACAATTAGCCGAAATTATCAAGGCAGCGATTCCGGCTCGCAATCGGCGGGAAGGACCTCATCCGGCCAAGCGTACCTTTCAGGCTATTCGGATTGAAGTCAACCGAGAGCTGGAAATTATTCCTCAGGCTATTTTGGCCGGGGTCAGGCGGCTTAAACCTCAGGGAAGACTGGCTGTTATTTCCTTTCATTCTCTGGAAGATCGTCTGGTCAAAAAAACCTTTGCCGAATTAGCCCATCCCTGCACCTGCCCCCGGGATTTCCCTGTTTGTGCTTGCGGCAAAAAGCCTCAGGTAAAAAATCTGACCGGCAAGGGCATTACTGCCCAGGAAACGGAATTATCGCAAAATCCTCGTGCCCGCAGTGCCAGATTGCGGGTGGTGGAAAAAATCGGGTTCTGAATCTGAGAGAAGGAGAATAAATTTGATGGTAGCTCCAGAATATATGGATGATTACAGCCTGCCTCAGGAAGAACTGGTGGTACGCAGAAAAGTAATTCGGCGGGTTTCTCAGGAACACAAGGCTCGAAAAGCTCTGATTCGTTTAATCCTGATTTTTGCTCTTTTAGCCGGATTGATGACCTATTATACGGTGCAAGTAATTACCATTGGTTATCAAATTACCCAGATGGAAAATGATTTGGATAATATGCAGCAAAGTCTCAAGGAAATGCAGGAAGAAGTGGCTAATCTCAATTCCCTGGAAAATATCGAATATATTGCCATGGAAAAGCTGGGAATGTTTTATCCAGAAAATAAAGATATTGTCAAAATCAAGGTTCATGCTGGCAACAATTAACTAAATAAGTCTTTAAGGCGGGCTGTTTGAAGGAGGAAATTATGCGTTTATTGGGCATATTCGTCCGCAAAAGGCTCGTTTTTATTTTACTTGGCTTTGCTCTGCTTTTCGGCTTGCTGGCTTTGCGAATTGTCTGGCTTCAAACAGTTAAAGGACAGTTTTATCAGCAGATGGGAGAAGAAATCCGAATGCGGGAGATTCCTCTGGAAGCTGGGCGGGGAACTATCTATGACTGTCGGGGCAATCCTTTGGCAATCAGTGTAAATGTGGATTCCATTTATGCCCTGCCCCGCAAAATTGCCGATCCGGAACAAACTGCCCGGATTTTGGCTCCCCTTTTGGAAATGGAAGATGAACATCTGCTGGAGATTTTAACCCGCAATTCCGGCTATGAATGGGTTAAAAGAAAGGTGAAGCCGGAAACTGCTCAGGCAGTTTTGGCCTTAAAGCTGGAGGGGATTTATCTGACCCAGGAAAGCCAAAGGTATTATCCCCAGGCTTTTTTGGCGGCTCATTTGCTGGGCTTTACCGGAGTGGACAGTCAGGGATTGGCTGGGCTGGAAAAAATTTATGATGCAGAGCTAAAAGGCACTAATGGCAGCATTGGGGTGGAAAAGGATGCTGCCGGCCGAGAGCTGCCCGATGGAGCCGAAGAATTTAGGGAGCCGAAGCCGGGCAATGACCTGATTTTAACTTTGGATCAAAATATCCAGTATTTTGCTGAACGGGAATTAGATAAAGCTGTATCTCGATATAATCCGGCTTTGGCGGTAATTATGGTTATGGAAGTAAAGACCGGGAATATTCTGGCTATGGCCAGCCGTCCCACCTATGATTGTAATAATTGGAAAGAGGCGGATTCAAAGGTTTGGAACCGCAATCCGGCGGTCTGGTATAATTATGAACCGGGTTCCACCTTTAAAATTATTACTTTGGCTGCTGCCTTAAATGAAAAGACGGTAGGAATTGAAGATAGTTTTTTTGATCCGGGTTATATTGCCGTAGCGGATCGTCAAATTCATTGCTGGAAGCATGGTGGGCATGGCAGCCAGACCTTTGCCGAAGCAGTTATGAACTCCTGCAACCCGGTTTTTGCTCAGGTGGGCTTAAGCTTGGGAGTGGAAAAATATTATCAATATTTGCAGGCATTTGGTATGGGACAAAAAACCGACAGCGGTTTGCCTGGAGAAGCCAGTGGAATTATGATTCCTCAAGCCAAGGCCACCGAATTAAATTTGGCGGTTATGGCTATGGGGCAGTCCATTGCCGTAACCCCTATTCAGCTTTTGCGGGCGGTGGCGGCAGTGGCTAATGGGGGAATTATGATGCAGCCTCGTTTGCTGGAAAAGGTGGTCAGCCCGGATGGGGAAGTGCTGCAAAGCTTTGAACCCCAGGAGGTAGGCAGGGTCATCAGCCCGGAAACCTCCCGACAGGCGGCGGCTTTGCTGGAAAAGGTGGTAGCCGAAGGAACCGGCCGCAATGCCTTTGTGGAAGGCTATCGAACCGCCGGTAAAACCGGAACCGCTCAGGTGGTAGGGGAGAGCGGAGGTTATGTCAGCGGAAAATATGTGGCTTCCTTTGCGGGTTTTGCTCCGGCTGATGCACCCCGTTTTGCGGCTTTAATTATGATTGCCGAACCTCAGGGCGGTATTTATTACGGCGGACAGGTAGCGGCTCCCATCTTTCAGGCTCTGGCTCGGGATATTCTGCATTATCTGGAAATTCCAGCAGATTCGGCTTTGGTTAAGCCGCCTGATCCGGAGCTGTGGTATGAGGAGGTTAAAACCGAAGTAGAGGTTCCGGAGGTATTATATACCTCCTTGAATGAAGCGATCAAGGCTTTGGCGGATTTGGGGCTGGGTTATAAAACCGAAGGCCGGGGAGAAATGGTGTATCAGCAGATTCCGGCGGCTGGAACCAGGGTTTATAGCGGCAGTGAGGTTTTGCTGCAATTGGAGCCGGAGGAACAAAGCTCTCAAATTACTGTACCCAAGTTAATCGGCTTGACGGCGGACGAAGCCAAAAGTCTGCTGGTTAAGCTTAACCTGGGGGTGGAGCTGTCCGGACAGGGACTGGTGGTGGAACAAAAGCCGGAAGCCGGAGCTTTGGTGGATTCCGGCCAGATTATTCAGGTAGAATTGGCCAATTCCAAGCTGGAAGCTGCTCCAATTATTACTCCGGAATTAATTTATGATTGAACATGGGTATGTTTTTTTGTGAGGGATCAATAAGCTAAATTTTTTAGATTTCACCTCAGGTTTATATTGAATCCGAACGGAAAATAATCCATAATAGGCTTAGAGGAAAGGAATGATTGTCTTGCAGCTTGAAAAATTACTGGCTAATTTAAGCGAATTTAAGCTTTCCGGAGCGAAGAATCCGGAAATTACAATAGTAACTGTCGATTCCCGCCAGGTTCGGGAGGGCGGCTTGTTTGTGGCTGTACCCGGTTTCCAGACTGATGGCCACAAATTTATTGACAAGGCTTTGGCTCAGGGAGCCAAGGCCATAGTTTTGGAACAGGATCGGGACTTGCCGGAGGATGTAGCCAAAATTCAGGTGACTTCTTCCCGGCAGGCTCTGGCCGATCTGGGAGCGGCTTTTTATAATTATCCGGCTGGCCAACTGCGTCTGATTGGAGTAACCGGCACCAATGGAAAAACTACCACTACCACCCTGATTGCCAATATTTTGCGGCTAAATTCCAAGGTGGGTCTGATTGGAACTACTGCCAATTACATAGGAGATCGTAAACTTCCAGTTACCCATACCACACCGGAATCCATTGAACTTCAAGAGCTGCTGGCCGAAATGGTGCAGGCTAAACTTGAATTTGCCATTATGGAGGTTAGCTCTCATGCTTTGGAATTGGAGCGGGTTAGGGGGCTAAATTTCGAGGTGGCCGTTTTCACCAATTTAACTCAGGATCATTTGGACTTTCACCATAGCATGGAGGCTTATGCTCAAGCCAAAGCTAAGCTTTTTGCGGGCTTGCAGGCTCCGGCTCAGGGGGTAGTTAATGGAGATGACCCTTGGGTCGAAAAATTTTTGCAGATTTGCTCAGTTCCGGTTATGGTCTATGGTCTTTCGGATAAAGCTCAGGTGCGGGCTTTGGCCATTCAGGTGCAGGCCAAAGGGGTCAGCTTCATTTTGCAGGAAGGTGATAAGCAGTATCCGGTTAATTTGCAGCTTACCGGCCTTTTTAATGTTTACAATGCTTTGGCAGCCTATTGTGTGGGGCGTTGCTTGAAGCTTGAACCAGAAGCTGTTATTGCTGCTTTGGAAGGAGTGGTCGGAATTGACGGCCGCTTTCAAGCGGTGGAACGGGGTCAAGATTTTGCGGTAATTGTGGATTATGCCCACACTCCGGATGGCCTGGAAAATATTTTAAAAACTGCTCGTCAAATTTTGGAAGCCCATCCGGGCGGACGGCTGATTACGGTTTTTGGCTGCGGCGGAGATCGGGATCGGGGCAAACGGCCTAAAATGGGTGCCATTGCCTGCCGTTTAAGTGATTTTGTTTGGATTACCTCGGATAATCCTCGCACTGAAGATCCGGAACAAATTATTCAGGATATTGTAGCCGGAGTGCCGGAGGGTTCAGCCACAGCGGTGGAAATTGACCGGAAAAAGGCCATTGAAAAGGCTTTGGCTATGGCCAAAAGCGGAGATATTGTGATGTTGGCCGGAAAAGGGCATGAGGATTATCAAATTTTGGGAACCCAGAAGCATCATTTTGATGATCGGGAAATTGCTGCTGCCTGGCTGGAAAAATATCAGGAGCTGAAATAAGGGTTTGGGCTGATTGGATTATTAGGGTTAATAAAAAAGCAGGGGGAAAATATGTTTGCGTTTAAATGGATGGAATTAGCTCAAATTATGCAGGCTGAACCAAGAGGACAAATTCCGACGGCTGAAATTGTTCAGATTGCTACGGACAGCCGCAAAATCGAGAAAGGCCAGCTTTTCTTTGCCTTAAAAGGAGAAAATTCTGATGGGCATCAATTTGTAGCTTCTGCTCAGGCCAAAGGAGCCATTGGAGCGGTGGTTGAGGAAATAAAACCGGACTGGTCGGCGGACTTTCCTTTGCTGGTGGTACAAGACAGTCTGGCAGCCTTGCAAAGTTTGGCTCATGCTAATCGACAGCGAGCCAATATTCCGGTAATTGCCGTCACCGGCAGTTCCGGCAAAACCAGCACCAAGGATCTGCTGGCTTCAATTTTGGCGGTCAGGCAGGAGGTTTTGAAAACCCAGGGAAATTATAATAATGAATTGGGCTTGCCCCTGACCTTATTGGCTTTGGAGCCTAAGCACCAAGTAGCTGTGGTGGAAATGGGAATGCGGGGATTGGGTGAAATTGACTTTTTGTGCCGGATAGCCTGTCCCACGCATGGTATAATTACCAACATTGGCAAGGCTCATTTGGAGCTTTTGGGCAGTCAGGCCAAAATTGCTCAGGCCAAGTGTGAATTATTATCCCATTTATCTGCCGAAGGAGCCGCCGTTTTGCCGGGGGATAATGCCGAGGTACAAAAATATGCCCGGAATTTTTCTGGCGGCAAGCTGTTTTTGGGAAGTGATCTGATTGCTCAGGAAGTTCGTTCCGAATCAAACGGACAGCGGTTTAAAGCTGTTACTCCTTGGGGCGAAGCCGAGATCTTTTTATCGGTTCCGGGGCAGCATAATGTGAAGAATGCACTTGCGGCTTTGGGTATGGCTTTAAAATTGGGGATAAGTTGGCAGGAAATTAAGACTGGCTTGTCTAATTGTTCATTATCCGGCAAGCGTTTGGAGATTGTTCAGGTCAAGGGTCTGACTTTAATTAATGATACTTACAATGCCAATACCGATTCCATGCGGGCGGCCTTGCAGGTTTTGGCCGAAATGGGTGTAAATCACCAGCGTAAAATTGCTGCGTTGGGGGATATGCTGGAATTAGGAACCAAAACCCAAGAAGAGCATCAGGCCATTGGCCGTTTGGTTTCGGAGCTGAAAATAGAGGTTTTGCTGGCCGTGGGCGAATTGGGTCGGCAAATTGGGCAGGAAGCCGAAAAAACCACTGAGGTGTATTATTTCCCGGATTCGCAGGCGGCGGCAGAATTTGCGGTAGGCTTTTGCCGGGAAGGGGATCTGCTGTTGGCCAAAGCTTCCCGAGCCTTGCAGATGGAAAAAATTATTGAAAAATTAACCAATTATTAGCAGCAGAATGGAGTGAAGGCAAAATTTCGCAGAATGTCATTAAAGCACTGGAAGCTATAATTGTTTCTTTAGTTATAACCGCAATCGTTGGACCCTGGTTAATTCCCATGCTCCGCCGTTTAAAATTCGGCCAAACGGTCAGAAGTGACGGCCCGGCTCGTCATTTGGCCAAAACTGGCACTCCCACCATGGGCGGCCTGATGTTTTTGGCCGGAATCTTTGTATCCGGAGCCTGCTTTTCCTTTCGGGATTGGGCGGGAATTACCGTTTTGCTGGTAACTTTGGGCTTTGCTGCCATCGGTTTTTTAGATGATTATATTAAAATAGTTTTAAAACGCTCTCTGGGTCTGCGAGCTAGGGAAAAATTGCTGGGACAAATTTTGATTAGCGTCATCCTGGCCTTGGTAGCTGTCAAACTGCTGGGGAGGGGAACCGAAATTTGGCTGCCCTTTGGCGGTGCCTGGGATTTTGGTTTGGTGGGCTATGTCATTTTTGTTTTGCTGGTTATGCTGGGTTCGACCAACGCTGTTAATTTGACCGATGGTCTGGATGGTTTGGCGGCCAGTGTTACCACCATAACCGCCATTGCCATGACTATTATTGCCCTGCTCGCTGGAGGCAGCGGGGTAGCTTGGGTTATGGCAGCCGTGGCCGGAGGATGTTTGGGCTTTTTGCTGTTTAACCATTATCCAGCCAAGGTTTTTATGGGAGATACCGGCTCTTTGGCCTTGGGCGGAGCTTTGGGAGCAGCGGCTGTTTTGACCCACAGTGAATTATTTTTGCTGGTGGTTGGTCTGATTTATGTAATAGAAGCTTTATCGGTGATTATTCAGGTGTTTTCTTTTCAGGTGTTTCACCGCAGGGTTTTTAAAATGAGTCCTTTGCATCACCACTTTGAGCTGTGCAATTGGACAGAAAACAAAATTGTAATTTGTTTTACCGGGGTAACCCTGATAGTGTCCGTTGTCGGGATTCTGGCCTTTTTGCTCCGGGTTTCGGGAGGGTATATCTAAGAACCTATAAGAATTGCGTAGATTGCAGCACAAAGTATCTCGAAAATATGAGATGAATAAACCAGGAAAGGAGTATGTCAAAACTGGCAATATTATAAAAATCGACTTGATAGATTTTTATAAGGTTTTGACAACTGGTTATAAAGTGATGGACTGGCAGGGAAAAAAAGTATTGGTTTTGGGAGCCGGAAAAACCGGCCTTTCGATAATTAATTATTTGAGCCGCAAGGGAGCCATTTTAAGCCTGAGCGATCAAAAGCACCGGGAGGCTTTTGGAGAATGGCCGGAAAAATTGGCCGAAGCTGGGGTTCAGCTCTTTTTGGGAGCCTATCCGGAGGTAACGGCTCAAAAATGGGATTTAGTGGCTTTAAGTCCGGGCATTGCTCCCAGCGTCAAGCCGGTGCAGCAGGCTTATGCTCAGGGGATACCGGTTTGGGGGGATTTGGAAATGGCCTGGGGAGAAACCCCGGCTCCTTTTATAGCCATTACCGGCACTAATGGCAAAACTACCACTACCACTTTGGTAGGCGAAATTTTTAAGGCCGCCGGTTGTTCTACTTTGGTGGCCGGGAATATTGGTCTGCCTTTGTTGGATGAAATTGAACAATATCAGGCGGATTCGGTGATTGTGGCTGAAGTTTCCAGCTTCCAGCTGGAAACCACACAAAATTTTCGTCCGGCCATTAGTGCGGTTTTAAACCTGACCCCGGATCATTTAAACCGACATGGGGATATGGCGGGCTATCAGGCGGCCAAAGCCCGGATTTTTGCTCAACAAAAGGAAACTGATTTTACAATTCTGAATTATGATGATCCTTTAACCCGGAAGATGGCTAGCCCAGGTCGGGTTCTGTTTTTTAGCTGCCGGAATATACTGGAGGAAGGAGCCTGGCTGGAGAATGGCCAATTAGTTTTGCAATTTCAGGGTCGAAGGGAAATTTTAGCCAGAGTTGAAGAATTGCCGATTCCGGGGGAACATAATGTGGCCAATATCCTGGCGGCCTGGCTTTGTGCTTTTTTGCAGGGAATTGGAGTGGAAACTGTCCGAAAAACAGTCCTGGCTTTTCCTGGCGTGGAGCATCGCCTGGAAAAAGTGGCCAAGGTTCGGGAAGTTACTTATATAAATGATTCCAAAGGAACCAATCCGGAAGCTGCCATTACTGCTATTCGGGCTTTCAAGCAGCCTTTGGTGCTGATTGCCGGAGGCCGCAACAAAGGCAATGACTTTACCGAGCTTTTGCAAATATTCAAACCTAAAGGGCGGGCTTTAATTATTTTGGGCGAATGTGCCGAGCTTTTGGCGGCTACGGCTCAAAAGCTGGGGCTGGAAGCCTGTTTTCGAGCGAATAGTTTGGCAGAAGCAGTTCAGGTGGCGGCTCAAAAGGCTGTGCCGGGAGATGTGGTTTTATTATCTCCAGCCTGTGCCAGTTGGGATATGTTTAAAAACTATGAAGAAAGAGGCAGGTTATTTAAACGGCTGGTGCAAGATTTGACCTGAAAGCTGGCAGCTCGACTTTAACGGGGGATGGCCATGGCTAATGAAATTAAGAAAAATATGGATGTGGGCAGACCGGATTATATTCTGTTGCTTACAATTATGGCTTTGTTGGTAACTGGAGTAATTATGGTTTTTAGCTCCAGCAGTTATTATGCTTTGCTGACAACTGAAAGCCAGGATGCTTACTATTATTTAAAATATCAAATTGCATTTGCCGCGGGCAGTTTTATGTTGATGCTGTTTGTCATGCGTTTTTCTTATACAAGCTGGCGAAAGTTTGCAAGGTTGCTGCTGGGTGTCAGTATGATTTTGCTGGTTGCGGTTTTGGTGGCCGGGGAAGAACGGTTGGGAGCTCAAAGATGGCTTAATCTGGGCTTTTTTTCCTTTCAGCCTTCCGAATTTGTTAAAATTTTTTTGTATGTGGTCATGGCTTATCAACTGGAAAATCGTCGGCAATATATTCAGGACTTTAAACAGGGAGTGCTGCCGGTTTTATTGCTGGGAGGTCTGGCCACCCTTCTGATTTTGCTGGAGGATGACCTGGGAACGACTATGGTTTTGGCTGGAACCACCTTTATTCTGTTAATTATTGCTGGAGCTAGACTCAAGACTATGGGGCTGGTCGCTTTGCTGGGGCTGGCTGGGGGAGCTGTAGCCATTTGGTTTTCCGATTATCGCCGAGCCAGGTTTTTGGCCTTTCTGGATCCCCAGGCCGATCCCAGTGGTTCTGGTTACCAGATTTTAAACTCCCTAATGTCCATTGGTTCCGGAGGCTTTTTGGGTACTGGTCTGGGGCAGGGGCGGCATTCCAAATATCTGTATTTGCCGGAAAGACATACTGACTTTATTTTTTCGGTTATTGGGGAAGAATTAGGTTTTATCGGCTGTTTTTTTGTGATTTTGTTGTTTCTTTGTTTGTTTTGGCGGGGCTATCGCATAGCATTGAATGCACCTGATGCTTTTGCCTGTTATTTGGCGGCTGGAATTACCACTTCCATTGCCCTGCAAACCTTTATTAATATTGGAGTAGTTACCGGAAGTCTGCCGATTACCGGGATTACTCTGCCTTTTATCAGCTATGGAGGAACCTCTTTGGTTACAACCATGTTGGCTATGGGGATTTTGCTTAATATTTCTCGTTATTCATCCCGTTAAAGAAAATCAGAAAGGGTGGCAAAGCTTGTGAAAATAGTTATGACTGGGGGAGGAACCGGCGGACATATTTATCCGGCAATAGCTATTGCCAAAGCTTTGCAGCAGGATTGTCAGGCCGAAATTTATTATATTGGCGGAACCAGAGGACTGGAAGCTAAAATTGTGCAGGAAGCCGGCTTTCCCTTTACCGGTTTGCATTTGGAAGGTTTTAAACGCAGTTTTTCCTGGCATAACTTTAGAGTAATTGGTTATGCTCTAAGCGGGATTCGTCATTCCAAACGGCTTTTGCGGGAAATTAAGCCTGATGCCGTCATTGGTACTGGGGGATATGTTTGCGGACCGGTGATTTTGGCGGCTTCCCAATGCAAAATACCAGCTTTTCTGCATGAACAAAATGCTTTTCCAGGGATTACTAATCGGCTTTTGGCTCGGCGGGTGCAAAGAGTAATGCTGACCTTTGCGGAAGCTGCCGAACGCTTTCCGGCCTCAGCTTCAACTGTGGTTACCGGGCTTCCGGTGCGGCCAGAGGTTTTGCAGGCCAATCGGGAACAAGCCCGGCAGGAACTGGGATTGGATCCGGAAACCCGTTTGGTTTTGGCTTTTGGAGGCAGTCAAGGCTCCGCTCGCATTAACCAGGCCATGCTGGAATGGTTTGAGGAGCTGAAAAAGCAGGAGCTTAATTTAAAAGTTATTTTGGTGGTTGGTCCTCAAAATTATGAAAGCTTCCAGCAAAAAATGGCGGCCAAAAATTTGTTGGATTGGCCAACTGTGGAAATTTGTTCCTATCTGGAGCATTTGCCTCAGGTTTTGGCTGCGGCTGATTTGGCAGTTTGCCGGGCGGGAGCTGCTACTTTGGCAGAGCTGACGGTTTTGGGGATTCCGGCCATTTTGGTTCCTTATCCTTATGCCACAGCTAACCATCAGGAATTTAATGCTCGTTCGCTGGAAAAGGTCGGAGCGGCCAAAGTTATTGTGGATCAGGACTTAAACGGAGCAAGTCTGGAAAAAGCAATTCGGGAAAGCCTGGCTTCACCCCAGATATTGCAGCAAATGGCAGCTGCTTCCCGGCAAAAAGCTTGTCCCCAGGCTATTGACTCCATTTTAAAAGAGGTCAGGCAATTTTTACCCGTCTAAAAAATTATTATTTTTAAAGCAAAACTAACTAAATAATGCTATAATGAAAAAATAAGCAGGAAGATTGACTTGGGACAGGCTCTCCGGCCGAAACCAGGCATAAAATATTTTAAGCTGAAAAAACTATTTATTTGAACAGGGCAAGCAGGAGGATATGAGGATGGACTTACCAAAAAGGATACATTTTATAGGAATTGGCGGAGTTGGCATGAGCGGTCTGGCTGGAATTTTGGCTGATTTGGGTTATCAGGTCAGCGGTTCGGATCTTTGTGCCGGAGTTGAAGTGCAAAGATTGCAGAAAAAGGGTGTTAAGTGCTTTCTTGGTCATAAAGCAGAACAGATTGCCGGAGCTGAAGCTGTGGTTTGCTCCAGTGCCATTCGGGAAAGCAACCCGGAACGGAAGGCAGCGGTGGAACAGGGGTTGCCTTTGCTGCATCGCAGTCAGATTTTGGCTTTTTTAATGGAGCATCAAAAAGGCCTAGCGGTGGCCGGAGCTCATGGCAAGACTACTACTTCCTCCATGCTGGCCCTGGTTTTGACAGCGAATAACTATGATCCCAGCATTACGGTGGGGGGAGAAGTGCCTTTTTTGGCCGGGAATGCTCATTTGGGGCAGGGAGAATATCTGGTAGCGGAATCCGATGAAAGTGACGGTTCTTTTTTGAATCTGCCGCCCTGGTCGGTATTAATTACCAATGTGGAAGACGATCATCTGGATCACTATGGCACGGTGGAAAAAATCCGGGAAGCCTTTGCCCAGTTTATTAATTCCATTCCATCTGAAGGCGTGGCGGTTTTAGGGATGGACAGTCTGGGACTGCAAACCATAATCGAAAACGGTCTGAAAAGCAAAACCCGGCTTTATTCCCTGCATAATTCTCAAGCTGATTATTATTTGCAGAATATCAGCTTTGAACGCAATTATTCTCAAGCGGAAGTTTATGAACACGGCAAGCTGTTGGGGCAATTAAAACTACAGGTTCCGGGGGAACATAATTTGGCCAATGCTTTGGGAGTTATTGCTCTTTGTCGTTTTCTGGGTCTGGAATTTGAAGCTATTGCTGCTCCCTTAGCCGAATTTACAGGAGCGGGGCGGCGTTTTGAGCTGTTGGGCGAAATTTCCAGAGTCAGAATTATTGATGATTATGGGCATCATCCCACGGAAATTGAAGCTACTTTGACTGCGGCGGCTCGGATTTGTCAGGGGCGTTTAATCTGTATTTTCCAGCCCCATCGCTATACCCGCACTCAGCTTTTGGCAAAGCGTTTTGGCAGTTGCTTTAAAGCGGCGGATCAATTAATCATTAATGAAATTTATGCAGCAGGGGAAACACCTATTGCCGGAGTTACGGCCAATTTAATTGTGCAGGCAGTGCAGGAACAGGATCCCCGCGAAGTGCTGTATTGGGACAAAATGGAAGATATTGTAGATTATCTGGCCGATCAGGTACAGCCGGAGGATCTGGTTTTATTTATGGGAGCTGGAAATATTCGGCAGGCCGGAGTTGCTCTGACAGAGCGTCTGCAAAAGGATGGGGTTAAGTCAACTACCCACCCACTAAAGTGAGCGGGCTTGTAACTGCCCAGTCGTAGTAACGGTTCACGCCTCCGACCTTTAAACCCCAATAGACACTGCTGCCTAAAGTGGCGTTACACCATGGGACGGTTGACAACGCCCCTGACATCTCAGATATACTGAGGTGCCACTGTATCCGGTACCTGGCTATCCTCAAAATAGTTGATTCCCATGCGATACAGATTCATTGCTCCGATACGGTCATCTAAAACGATACGGTCATCTAAAACAAAGAGTGTATGCTTTGGGTGTTTTCAGCGAGTGCCTTTGATACATCCTGTATCCAACGGTTTTCTCGCTGACCTAAAGATTATTATATAATTATTATTAATATAATTATTATTAGTGAAAGTCAATATTTGAGCGGATTACGGATAACAGCTTTAAAAAGGCTCCTCCCACCCCTCAAGATGAGTGGGTTTCCGCCTACGACAAACGAAAGGATTTTGTTTATGCAAGCAGATTGGGGAGAATTAAGCCGCAAGTTAAACAGCCCCGTCTATGTGCAGGAAGTTATGAGCCGTCACACCAGTTGGAAGGTGGGCGGACCAGCCCAGCTTTTGGTGGATCTTAGCCAGGAAGAAGATTTAAAAACTATTTTTGATTTTATTGCCGAATACCAGCTTGAATGGCGGGTTATTGGCCTGGGTACCAATTTATTGGTTTCGGATCAGGGTTTGGAAGGCATTGTAATAAAAATAGGTTCCAATTTTTCGGAAGTCAAGGTTGCCGGAAAATTATTGACGGTTAAAGCCGGAACTTCCACTGGGCATTTGCTGAAGGTAGCCAGGGAAGCCGGTTTGGGCGGTCTGGAATTTTTGGCTGGGATTCCGGGCAGTCTGGGTGGAATTGTGGCCATGAATGCCGGAGCCATGGGAAAATCCATTGGCGAAGTGGTGGAGCGGGTACGCTGCCTGAATGCCGACGGTCAACTGGAGGAATGGCGGCCGGAAGATTTGGATTTTTCCTATCGGCACAGCCGACTTTTAAACAGTGGTCGAATTGTGCTGGAAGTGGTTTTGCAAGGCAGTTTGGCTGAACCGGAACTGATTTCCGGGCAGATTAAACAAAACCTGGCCAAAAGAAAAAAGGCACATCCTCTGGAATATCCCAATGCTGGCAGTGTTTTTAAAAACCCGCCGGGGGATTATGCCGGACGCTTGATTGAAGCTTGCGGCTGCAAGGGGCTGCGAGTGGGCGGAGCTGAGGTTTCGCAGAAACATGCTAATTTTATCATTAACCGAGACGGAGCGACGGCGGAAGATATTTGGCAATTAATTGAGCTGGTACAGGAAAAGGTTTATGCTGAGTTTGGGATTAACCTGACAGTAGAGGTTCAGTTGGCCGGTTCGGTTGGAAAGAAAAGCGGAGGGAAAACGATTGGCCAAATATTTGATTGAAGGCGGCAAACCGTTAAACGGAGTCATTAGGGTAAGCGGAAGCAAAAATGCTTCTTTGCCCATTCTGGCGGCTTCACTTTTATATCCTGGAAAAAGCGTGATCCATGAAGTTCCGGTTTTAAGTGATATTGAAGTTATGTTTGAGGTCTTGGGCTGTCTGGGGGCTAAAGTACAGCGTTCAGGCAGCACGGTGCAGGTGGATGCATCCCATTTGACCGGTTGGGAAATTAAGGAGGATCTAACCCGCAAAATTCGAGCTTCCAATCTGGTGTTGGGAGCCCTGCTGGGGCGTTTGGGTAAGGCCTGGATTAGTCTGCCAGGGGGGTGTAATATTGGCAGTCGCCCCATGGATCTGCATCTAAAGGGTTTATTATCTTTGGGGGCGAACATAGAAGAAAGTTCTGGCTGTATCAGGGCGGAAGCCTCTAAGCTCAAGGGAGCGGATATAGTTTTGGATATGCCCAGCGTGGGAGCCACCGAAAATATTATGCTGGCAGCGGTGGGAGCCCAAGGAACTACTAATATACATAATGCGGCCAGGGAACCGGAAATTACCGATTTGCAGAAATTTTTAAAACAAATGGGAGTTCGGGTGCATGGAGCCGGGAGTGATTTAATCCAGATTGAAGGAAGTGCCAATTTGCTGGCTCCGGAACATACCGTTATTCCGGATCGGATTGAGGCTGGAACCCATTTGATCGCTGCTGCCATCTGCGGAGGTCAGGTTCGGGTGGAAAACATTATTCCGGAGCATCTGGATTCGTTGTTAGCCAAATTAAAAGAAATTGGAGCCGAGCTTGAAGCCGGTTCCGATTATTTGCAGATTAGCACCAGCCAACCCCTGAAAGCGGTGGATATAAAAACTCTCTTTTATCCGGGTTTTCCCACCGACCTGCAGCCCCAGATGATGGCTTTGATGACCAAATTGCCAGGTACCAGCGTAATTACCGAAATGGTTTTTGAGAATCGTTTTAAGCATGTCAGTGAATTGCGGCGTATGGGAGCTGATATTTTGCTGGAAGGTCAGACAGCCATTGTTAAGGGAGTTGACAAGTTGGGAGGAGCTGTGGTGGAAGCTTCGGATTTGCGGGCAGGAGCTGCCTTGGTTTTGGCCGCTTTGGGAGCGGAAAATACCAGTATAGTGGACAGCATAGAACATATTGAACGAGGCTATGAAAATTTGGAATATAAATATCGTCTTTTGGGAGCCGATATCAGGAGACTGCCAGATTAGCAAAAGCGGTGAGAAAATTGAGCAAAAAGTTTAAAAAACGCAATTTACAAAGCCTGTTATTTATTTTATTGACTGTTTTGGCAGTCTATATTTTGTTGCGTTCATCAATTTTCTCCATTAAAACCATTGAGATTAACGGCTTGAATTTGTTGAGTGAAGACGATATTTTAAGTAATGTGACCTTTTGTCAGGGGGATAATATCTTTCAACCCAATTTGAAAGAGGAGGAAATGCTGCTGCTTGCTTTGCCCATGATTAAGGAAGCTGGTATTTCTCGTGATTTTCCTTCCGGGATTCAAATTGATTTGATTGAAAGAGTGCCTTTGGCTTTGCTGGTGACTCATAATAAATGTGTGCAGGTGGACGCAGAAGGGGTCTATTTGGGAACCGGCTCCTATGGAGATTTGGGTCTGCCTTTAATCAATAACCAGGAAATAACTCTGGGCAAACCGGGAGAAAAAATTCAAGGAAAAAATTTGGATAAAATTCTAACCGGGGTTGCCCAAATACCTTCGGAATTAAGAGAAAAAATTTCGGAGGTTAATTATACCGACGAAGAAGGTTTTGTTTTTTATACCCTGGATGGAATCCAGTGCCGCATGGGTTTTCCGGAAGATATGTCCCAAAAAGGGCAGTCTCTGCTGGATATCCTGTCCAATCTGCAAAGCCAGGGATATAAGGTGGTTTATATTAATATGTCTTATGTGGGCAATCCAGTTGTTAAATATGAAGAATAGAATTACCAAAATAATATGCCGATAATTATTTTTTTCGCAATTAATTTTGAATTAAAAGGAAAAAAGCTTGAGCGTGTAGAAGTATATTTAACCTGAAAAAAGAAGCCGGGTGAGATTTGACTAAATTCGATTGAGGGATTTTTAGATTAGAAATTAAGGGTCTATCGGAATAATTTATGTGAATTGCTAAAAACGGAGGTTGTTTTATGGTGGATAGGGAATTTTCTCAAATAACTTTGGCCAAGCTAAAAGTTGTTGGTGTGGGCGGCGGCGGCAATAATGCTGTAAACCGAATGATTGCGGCTAAATTGAGTGGCGTTGATTTTATTGCTATTAATACTGATGCTCAGGCTTTGCAGCTTTCTCAGGCTGAAACCAAAATTCAAATTGGGGTGAAATTAACCAGAGGACTGGGAGCTGGAGCCAATCCGGATGTGGGGCAGAAGGCCGCCGAAGAAAGCCGGGAAGAAATTGCCCAGGTTTTAAAGGGTGCTGATATGGTTTTTGTCACCGCCGGAATGGGCGGCGGAACAGGTACTGGAGCTGCTCCCATTGTGGCTGAAATTGCTCGGGAACAGGGAGCCTTAACCGTTGGGGTTGTAACCAAGCCCTTTTCTTTTGAAGGTCGGCACCGCATGAATCAAGCCGAAATGGGAATCCAAACCTTGAAGTCCAAGGTGGACACTTTGATTACTATTCCCAATGATCGCTTGCTGCAGGTTGCTGATAAGCATACTTCCATAATGGAAGCTTTTAGAATTGCTGATGATGTTTTACGCCAGGGTGTTCAGGGGATTTCCGACTTAATTGCCCATCCTGGAGTTATCAATTTGGACTTTGCCGATATTAAAACAGTTATGAAGGATACTGGAACTGCCCTGATGGGAATTGGGATTGCCAGTGGCGAAAATCGTTCGTCTGAAGCTTCCAAGCTGGCTATTTCCAGTCCGCTGCTGGAAACCTCCATTAACGGAGCCAGGGGCATTTTGATGAATATTACCGGGGGATCTTCTTTGGGCTTAATGGAAGCCAACGCAGCCGCTGAGATTATTTATAATGTGGCTGATCCGGATGCCGTGGTTATTTTCGGTACGGTTATTGATGAAAGAATGGAAGACGAAGTTAGAATTACGGTGATTGCTACCGGTTTTGAGACGGCTGGCTCCGGCTTCCGATCCCGCAGCTCCGGGGAAAAGAAAACTAATAATATCTTTGGTTTCTCGGGCGGAGTCCGAGAAAATCCAGAGCCGGAGGAAGAGAATGTTAAACCGGAACGCACCAATTATGGCAAGAATGATGGATTGGACATTCCTCCTTTCCTGAGAAATAAAAGAAGATAAAATTTACAGTTAAAAAATCCCTGGAATTGATTCCAGGGATTTTTTGCGTTTAGTCACGATTTTACATTTTTTTCCGCTTAAGTGCGGTATAATAAAATCAGCTTAAAGCAAAGGGGATAGGTTTTATTTGGGTTGAAACAGTTTTGCTGGTGAATGGAATTGTTGATTATGGCTTGTGGCTTTTGGCCGCTAAATTGGCTGGAATCCGGACTTCTGGCACAAGATTGCTGTTGGGAGCCGGACTGGGAGCGGTTTATGGTTTGTTTTTCAGCTGGGGTAATTTCTGGCTGGGGCATTGGGTCTGGGAATTGGGCAGCTCCGGACTCATGCTTTTGGTGGTAGCCTGGGGCAATGAACGAAAAAAGGTTTTGTTTAGCTGGTTATATTTTTATGGGCTGGCCGGAGCCTTGGCCGGAATTTATGGTCTTTTGCTGAAAAAATTCTGGCTGCCTGGCTGGGGATTGCTGTTGACTTTGCTGCTGTTGGGTGGAGCCCTGCTTTGCAGCCCCTATTTGCAAAGAAATAAGCTTCGGCAGCAAATCAGGCTTAGCTTGAATGGCCGGGAAATTAGTCTGGTTGCCTGGCTGGACAGCGGAAATTGCCTGCGGGAGCCTTTGAGCGGTTTTCCGGTAGTGATTGTGGAATATCAGGCGGTCAAGGATGCTTTGCCTGCGGCCTTGCAGAGCTGGTTGGAAAACAGCTCAAAAGAAAAGCTGGAGCCTTGGACCGGACTGCGGCTGATTCCCTTTCGTTCTCTGGGGCAGGAAGGGGGGGTGCTGCCGGGTTTGCAGGCTGATTGGCTGGAATGGGGGCAGCTTCGTACCCCTCAGGTGGTGATTGGAATTAGTGAAATGGCTTTGGACGCTCAAAGTCGCTATCAGGCTTTATTGAATCCCCGGACAATTCAGGGTTAATTTGGCAGAAAGGTGGGGAAATATGGAAAAACATTTACGCATGGAAATTTGGTTGTGGCGAATGCGGCACCGTTTTTTGGATAGCAATAGCGTGCATTATGTGGGTAACCATGAGGTTTTGCCCCCACCCTTGTCGGCGGGGGAAGAATTAAAGTTAATCTCTCGGCTGGAGGTGGGGGATTATTCCGTCCGAACCGCCTTGATTGAAAGGAATCTGCGGCTGGTGGTTTATATTGCCAAAAAATTTGAAAATACCGGCATAGCCCTGGAGGATCTGGTTTCCATTGGAACGATTGGTTTAATTAAGGCGGTTAACAGCTTTGATCCGGAAAAAAAGATCAAGCTGGCCACTTATGCTTCCCGCTGTATTGAAAATGAAATTCTTATGTTTTTGCGGCGGAATAATAAATTACGCAGTGAAATTTCTTTTGACGAGCCATTGAATATTGATTGGGATGGCAATGAACTTTTGTTATCCGATGTTTTGGGTACTGAAGGGGATGGAATTTGTAAGCAGTTGGAGGACAAGGTGGATCGCAAGCTTTTATATTTGGCTTTGCAAAAATTAAATCAAAGGGAAAGGAAAATCATGGAACTGCGTTTTGGCCTGAAAAATCCGGCGGAAAAGACCCAAAAGGAAGTAGCCGATATTCTGGGCATTTCTCAATCCTATATATCCCGGCTGGAAAAAAGAATTATCAAGCGTTTGCGGCGGGAGATTGCCCGGCTGGAATAACAAACAGGGCTGAAACGGGAAAGATTTCCGGTTCAGCCTTGTTTGTTTTGTTCTCTCTTGGGTAGAATCAAAGTCATCTGAGAGGAGATTGCCGATTTATAAATTGCTCACGGGCGAAAACCCCATGTGCTTCAGCACTGGGGACAAAGCCCGCCCTGCTTTCTGACCGTGCTGAAGCACGGTCTACTTGCTTTGATTCTCAATATATTGTTTTAATGTTTTAACAAAATTCAACAAATTGATATTTGGTGTTGTTTCTATGTTGGAAATATGGTATCAATTACATAGAGCAGGAAGAATCATATACAAGCAAAAGCAGTTTTTTAGATAAAGATAAACTTCCTGAATACAAGGCAGAACAGCCATACACAGGAAAGTTTAGCGGTAAAAGAATCCATGGGGGTTTGTATAAAAGTAAAAATGGCACAGCCATCAACGCTGATGTCAATGGAAGTGCCAGCATACTTCGTAAAAGTAAGCAGAATTTCGACTGCGACAATATGAAAAACAGGTCATCGGTTCCCGGTCTCAAGCCGGTAACTTTAATACGGGATCGGGACGAACTGCGATCTTTGGTTTTGGCTAAAAGTGTTTTCTCCGCTGTCCAGGCTGGTGTTGGAAATTTCGGTGGCTTGGACGCTGCCATTGTCGGCTACTTCAATTTGATAAACTGCTTTATAAATGGCCTGTTCTGCTCCTTCCCAGGAACGATAGTACAGGAAAGTCAGGGTATCGCTGCCCGGTTTTTGTCCGGTAACTTCAAACTGGAATATTCCGCCGGCTCCATCTGTAGCCACATCGGTGCTTGAACTTAAATAATCTTTTTCGGTTACCAGATACAGATCATCATTGGCTTCGGAAACATACCAGCCATAACCAGTGGTCGCATTGCCCTCCAGTTGAATCAAAGCGGGAGTGGCATTTGGGTCAAAGGTGTTTTCTCTGCTGTCCAGGCTGGCGTTGGAAATTTCGGTGGCTTGGACGCTGCCATTGTCGGATACTTCAATTTGATAAACTGCTTTATAAATGGCCTGTTCTGCTCCTTCCCAGGAACGATAGTAAAGGAAGGTCAGGGTATCGCTGCCCGGCTTTTGTCCGGTAACTTCAAACTGAAAAGTTCCGCCGGCTCCAGCTATAGCCAAATCAGTGCTTGAGCTTAAATAATCTTTTTCGGTTACCAGATACAGATCGTCATTGGCTTCGGAAACATACCAGCCATAACCAGTGGTCGCATTGCCCTCCAATTGAATCAAAGCGGGAGTGGCATTTTGGCCAAAGGTGTTTTCTCCGCTGTCCCGGCCAGAATAGAATTTAAGCAAAATTACCGAGAGCTGAGCCCGGGTTAATTGGCCTTTGGGGGACAGAGTGGATTCGGAAGTACCGGTGATAATGCCTTCACCGCAAGCCCATTGGAAAGGTCCAATAGCATATTGAGAAATCTGGTCAAAATCATCATAGGACAAAATATTGGTTTCTTCTTCCACATTGCCGCCCAAATAAATGGCTGCATTCTCCAGGAAGGTTACGGTTTGTTCCCGCGTGAGATATTGATCTACCCCAAACTGACCATTACCCATGCCGCTGGTAATTCCTACAGAAGCTGCCCATTGAACAGCGTCATGGTAATAGGCATCGGCGGACAGATCAGAAAAATCTTGAACCGTGGCGGCCTGGGGCTGATGATAGAGCATCCACAGAGCGTAGACCATTTCGGAACGGGTGACCTGCTGATTAAGTCCAAATTCGCTGGTTGAATCCAATTTAAACACTTGATGTTCAATGGCAAAATTAACTCCATCGGTGTACCATTGCCCCTCAAGAACATCAGTATAAGAGCTGTCCGCCCAAACTGGAGTCAGGCTCAGACAAAGAGCCAGGAGCAGAGCCAGGACGATAGATTTGTTGTGATGCATAAAGCTAAACCTCCTTTTGATTTGCTTAATTGTTAGATAACTTTCAAAGACAAAAAGTTTCGGAAATTTGTAAAAGCCAATAATTATCCGGCCAAAGATTTTTATTTGACAGGAAAAAAATTGTTTGGTATAATAAAGAAATATCTGTTTTATCCTAAAGCTAAATTTGTTCGGTGATGAATTTGCTAAATAAAACTTCAAACTAATAATAAAAAATGAAAGCGAGGTATTGACGGAAGGTCAAGCCTTGTTTTTGTTGTCTGTTTTAGTATGGCATTACTCTTGTAAGGGGTGTGGTGTTTTATGTCAGCTTCTCGGGAACAGAGAAGTTTTGCTAAATTGCAGGAAGTTTTGGAACTGCCCAACCTGATCGAGGTGCAGAGAAATTCTTATCAATGGTTTTTGGATGAAGGCTTGAAGGAAGTTTTTGAGGATGTTTCCCCAATTCAGGACTTTTCCGGCAACTTGATTTTGGAGCTGGGCAAGCCGGATCCGGATGATCCGGATTATCAGTTGGGCTATTATCTGGATAAGCCCAAATATGAGGTGGAAGAGTGTAAAGAACGGGATGTCAGTTATGCCTCTCCGCTGAAAATCAGAGCGGTTTTGACCAACAAGCTGACCGGTGAAATGAAAGAACAAAAGGTCTTTATGGGGGATTTCCCCAAAATGACTGAAAAAGGCACCTTTATTATTAATGGAGCCGAAAGGGTTATTGTTTCTCAGTTAGTTCGTTCTCCCGGAGTATATTTCAGTGAAACCAGGGATAATTTTGGTAAAAAAATGTATGGGGCCACCATTATTCCCAATCGGGGAGCCTGGCTGGAATTTGAGTCTGACTTAAACGATCATATTTTTGTTCGAATTGATCGCAACCGCAAAATGCCGGCAACCGTTTTATTGCGGGCTTTGGGCTATAGCTCCAATGCGGAAATTATGAACCTGTTTGGCGAAAACCGCTTTATTCAGGATACTTTGGCCAGAGATACTACCAACTCAACAGAAGATGCCTTAATCGAGATTTATAAAAAACTGAGACCCGGCGAGCCTTCCACGGTGGATAGTGCCCGTTCGCTGCTGCATACCCTGTTTTCCGACCCCAAACGCTATGATTTGGCCAATGTGGGGCGTTATAAGCTGAATAAAAAGCTAAAGCACGGAATCCTGTATAAGTATCCGGAACAATATGCCCAGACCGATTTGATTTCAAGCAGCGGTCAGGTTTTGTTGCGGGAAGGCGAACCGATTACTTTGGAAGCAGCTCAGGAATTGGGCGAAGAAGGAGTGCGGCTGGGAGTTTGTGAATATGATCAGCTTCTTAAAGCTTACCTTCCTTCCCACCGGCAGTTTATTCGCCAACTGGAAATAGAAGATATTTTGTGTACAATTAGATATATGTTGGGGTTAATGGAAGAAGAATCCAAGGGCAAGGTGGATGATATTGACCATTTGGGCAATCGCCGTCTGCGTTCGGTTGGAGAGCTTTTGCAAAATCAGTTCCGAATTGGTTTGTCCAGAATGGAAAGAGTGGTGCGAGAAAGAATGACCATTCAGGATACCGATGCGGTTACTCCCCAGGTTTTAATTAATATTCGACCAGTAGTGGCTTCCATCAAGGAATTTTTTGGTTCCAGCCAACTTTCCCAGTTTATGGATCAAACTAACCCCCTGGCTGAACTGACCCACAAACGGCGGCTTTCCGCTTTGGGACCGGGTGGCTTGAGCCGGGAAAGAGCTGGCTTTGATGTGCGGGATGTACACCTTTCCCACTATGGCCGGATGTGTCCGATTGAAACCCCGGAAGGTCCGAACATTGGCTTAATTGGTTCACTCAGTACCTATGCCCGGGTGAATATTTTTGGCTTTATCGAAACCCCTTATCGAAAAGTAGAGAACAAACGGGTTACCAATGAAATTGTTTATTTGACGGCTGACGAAGAGGAAGGAGTTAATATTGCTCAAGCCAATGCTCCTTTGGACGCAGAAGGCTATTTTCTCGAAAGCAAGGTTAATGCTCGAAATCCAGAATTTGTCATTGTGACCCCGGAACATGTTGATTATATGGATGTTTCACCCAAGCAGGTTTTTAGTGTTGCTACCGGCCTGATTCCTTTTTTGGAACATGATGATGCCAACCGGGCTTTAATGGGAGCCAATATGCAGCGGCAGGCGGTACCTTTGCTGCGGGCTCAGGCTCCCCGGGTCGGAACTGGCATGGAGTATAAAACTGCCAAGGACAGCGGAGCTGTGGTGGTTTCCAAAAAAAGCGGTATTGTGGAAAGAGTTACCGCTCAGGAAATTGTTTTGGCCTGTGACGATGGCAGCAAGGAACGGCATAAGCTCTTGAAATTTACCCGTTCCAACCAGGGAACCTGTGCCAACCAAAAGCCCATTGTGGAAAAAGGCGAACGGGTGGCCGCAGATCAAATTATTGCCGACGGTCCTTCCACCGAAAACGGTTATCTGGCTTTGGGGCGGAATATTCTGGTCGCCTTTATGCCCTGGGACGGCTATAATTATGAGGATGCTATTTTAATCAGTGAAAAAGCAGTGAAGGAGGATTTCTTTACCTCCATTCACATTGAAGAATATGAATGTGATGCCCGGGACACCAAATTGGGGCCGGAAGTCATTACCCGGGATATTCCCAATGTCGGGGAAGAAATCCTGAAAGATTTGGACGATATGGGCATTATCCGGGTGGGAGCTGAAGTTCGCCCCGGAGATATTTTGGTGGGCAAGGTTACCCCCAAAGGGGTGACTGAGCTGACTGCCGAAGAAAAACTGCTGCGAGCCATTTTTGGGGACAGTGCCAGGGAGGTTCGGGATACTTCTTTGCGGGTTCCCCACGGGGAAGCCGGCAAAATTGTGGATGTCAAGGTCTTTTCCAGGCAAAATAATGATGAGCTGCCTCCTGGGGTCAACCAACTGGTTCGAGTTTATATTGCCCAGAAACGAAAAATTTCCGAAGGGGACAAAATGGCCGGACGGCATGGGAACAAAGGGGTAGTGGCTCGGATTCTGCCGGAAGAGGATATGCCCTTTTTGCCCGACGGTACTTCAGTCGAAATTGTTCTTAATCCTTTGGGAGTGCCTTCCCGAATGAATATTGGACAGGTTTTGGAAACCCATTTGGGCTGGGCAGCTCGGGGAAATAAAAACTATGGTCAGGGAGATGGCTATTATGCCGTAACTCCGGTTTTTAACGGAGCCACCGAGGATGATATTCTAAACTCTCTGAAAGAATCCGGTTTGCCCGAAAACGGCAAAACCGTTTTATATGATGGACGCACCGGAGAACCCTATGATAATCCCATTACCGTGGGTTATGTTTATATGCTGAAGCTGCACCACCTGGTGGACGATAAAATTCACGCTCGTTCCACCGGCCCTTATTCTTTGGTTACCCAGCAGCCTTTGGGCGGGAAAGCTCAATTTGGCGGCCAGCGTTTTGGAGAAATGGAAGTTTGGGCTTTGGAAGCTTATGGAGCAGCCTATACCCTTCAGGAAATTTTGACTGTTAAGTCTGATGATATTGTAGGTCGGGTCAAAACCTATGAATCCATTGTTAAGGGCGAAAATGTGCCGGAACCGGGAGTTCCGGAATCCTTTAAGGTTTTAATTAAAGAACTGCAAAGCCTGGGCTTGAATATGAAGGTTTTGTCTGAAGATAATGAGGAAATCGAAATTAAAGAAATTGATGATGACCCCGAAGATGAAACTGAGGATATGGGGGGCGATCCCCGCAGTAATCAGCCAGCCGAATTTATGCCGGATGAATTTGCTGAAGATGAAGATTCAGAAACCGATTATGAAGATGATTCCAACGAATTTGAATCCGATGAAAATCTGCCGGATGAAGAAATAGAAGCCAGAATTGCAGCCGATATGCAAAATGGCAATCTGCTTCCGGATGATGAATTATTTGAGGATGAAGTAAGCGATTTGGAACTGGTCGATAAAAAGAATTTTTATTAATCGGGAAAGATCCAGGGGGAGCGTGGTTTATTAATGTTAGACTTGAATAATTTTGACTGTATCCAGATTGGCCTGGCTTCTCCCGACCAAATTAGAACCTGGTCGAGCGGAGAAGTCAAAAAACCGGAAACTATTAATTATAGAACCTTGAAACCAGAACGGGATGGTTTATTTTGTGAACGGATTTTTGGTCCCACCAAGGATTGGGAATGTCACTGCGGCAAATATAAAAGAGTTCGTTATAAAGGGGTTATTTGTGATCGCTGCGGAGTAGAAATTACCCGTTCCAAAGTGCGGCGGGAAAGATTGGGGCATATTGAATTGGCGGCTCCAGTTTCCCATATCTGGTATTTCAAAGGGATTCCCAGCCGAATGGGGTTATTGTTGGATATGTCGCCTCGGGCTTTGGATAAAGTGCTTTATTTTATTTCCTATGTAGTAACCGATCCCGGAGATACCGATTTGTTGAAAAAACAGCTTTTGACCGAAGGGGAATATCGGGAGAAAAGGGAAAAATATGGAGATGCTTTTCAGGCTGGTATGGGAGCCGAATCAGTTAAGGTTTTGCTGGAAGAAATTGATTTGGACGAATTAAGTCAGGAATTACGCCGGGAGGTCACCGAATCCAGCGGGCAGCGGAGAATTAGAGCTGTCCGCCGTCTGGAAGTGGTGGAATCCTTCCGGACTTCCGGGGATCAGCCTTCCTGGATGATTATGGATGTAGTTCCAGTAATTCCGCCGGAATTGCGGCCAATGGTTCAGCTTGATGGGGGGCGTTTTGCCACCTCGGACTTAAACGATTTATATCGGAGAGTGATTAACCGCAATAATCGTTTAAAAAGATTGTTGGACTTGGGAGCTCCGGATATTATTGTTCGCAATGAAAAAAGAATGCTGCAGGAAGCGGTGGATGCTTTAATTGATAATGGACGGCGAGGCCGTCCGGTTACCGGTCCCGGCAACCGAGCCTTAAAGTCCCTGAGCGACTTGCTGAAAGGCAAGCAGGGACGGTTCCGGCAGAACCTGCTGGGCAAACGGGTGGACTATTCGGGGCGTTCAGTTATTGTGGTTGGCCCTACCTTGCAAATGCACCAATGCGGCCTGCCCAAGGAAATGGCTTTGGAATTGTTTAAGCCCTTTGTGATGAAAAAGCTGGTTAATGACAGCGTAGCCCATAATATTAAAAGTGCCAAACGGATGGTGGAAAGAGTAGATCCCAAGGTTTGGGATGTGCTGGAGGATGTCATCAGCCAGCATCCGGTTTTGCTGAACCGGGCTCCCACTTTGCACCGATTGGGGATTCAGGCTTTTGAACCCATTTTGGTGGAAGGCCGAGCCATTCAAATTCACCCCATGGTTTGTACGGCCTATAATGCCGATTTTGATGGTGATCAAATGGCGGTTCATGTGCCTTTGTCGGTGGAAGCCCAGGCCGAAGCCCGTTTGCTGATGCTTTCAGTGCATAATATTCTAAATCCCAAGGACGGCAAGCCGGTAGCCGTACCCACCCAGGATATGGTTTTGGGCTGTTATTATTTGACCATGGAAAAAAGTGGGGTCAAAGGGGAAGGCCATTATTATCGGGATATGGACGAAGCGATTATGGCTTATGAAAACGGCTTTTTGAGCCTGCACGCCAAAATCAAAGTCCGGCACCGGGGTGAATTAATGGAAACCACCATGGGACGAATGATTTTTAATGAAGTCATTCCGGATAAACTGGGCTATAAAAACCTGGTAGCCGAGAAAAAAACCCTGGGCAAAATTGTGGAAGAATGTTATAACGAACTTGGACTGTCCGTTACCAGCAAACTGCTGGACGGCCTGAAAAGAGTGGGCTTTAAATATGCCAGCCGAGCCGGGATCAGTATTTCTCTTTCGGATATTGTAGTGCCGCAAGAAAAGAAAACTATTTTGGCAGAAACCGAACGCCTGGTCGAAAAAGTGGAAAAACAATATGAACGGGGTTTTCGTACCGAAAATGAGCGTTATAAAAAGGTTATCGACCTTTGGAACGAAGCCACCGATCAGGTGGGAAAGGCTTTGATGGATACATTGGATCGCTTTAACTCGGTTTACATGATGTCCAATTCTGGAGCCAGAGGTAATCCGAAGCAGATTCGGCAATTGGCGGGAATGAGGGGCTTGATGGCTGACCCCTCCGGCCATGTTATTGAATTGCCGATTAAGGCCAATTTCCGGGAAGGCTTGACCGTTTTGGAATACTTTATTTCCACCCACGGAGCCAGAAAAGGTCTGGCTGATACTGCCCTCAGAACGGCAGACTCCGGGTATCTGACCCGCCGTTTGGTTGATGTGGCTCAGGATGTAATCGTCCGGGAAATTGATTGCGGCACCGAAGAAGGAATTGTAGTTGAAAAAATTAAGGATGGCACCGAAGTTATCGAAAATCTGGCTGACCGGATTATGGGTCGGATTGCCTTTGAAAATATTGTAGATCCGGAAACCGGGGAAATTATTGTGGCTCAAGGTCAGATGATTACCAATGACAAAAATTCCAATTATGCGGTGGATCGGATTATACAGGCTGGAATTGACAAAGTTAAAATTCGTTCGGTTTTGACCTGCAAAAGTCGGCATGGGGTTTGCCGTGCCTGTTATGGCCGCAACCTGGCTACTGGCGGTGTGGTAGACATTGGGGAAGCAGTGGGAATTATTGCCGCTCAGTCCATTGGAGAACCGGGTACACAATTAACCATGCGAACTTTCCATACCGGCGGGGTAGCAGCGGCGGAAGATATTACCCAGGGGCTTCCTCGTGTTGAAGAATTGTTTGAGGCTCGCAAGCCGAAAGGTCAGGCGATTATTACCGAAATCACTGGTCGGGTTAATATTCAGGAGGTTTCCGGCAAGCGTAAAGTGGAAGTGGTAGCTGATGATGGGGAAAGAGTAATCTATGATATTAACTATGGAGCCAGATTAAAGGTTAAAGATGATGATTTGGTGGAAGCTGGGGACGAATTAACTGAAGGTTCCATTAATCCCAATGACTTGTTGAAAATTAAAGGACCTCAAGGCGTTCAATTATATTTGTTGCAGGAAGTGCAAAAGGTTTATCGGTTGCAAGGGGTGGAAATTAACGATAAACATATTGAAGTTATGATTCGCCAAATGATGCGGAAGGTTAAAATTGAAGAAGCCGGAGATACTGATTTATTGCCCGGTTCTTTGGTGGATACCTTTGATTTGGACAAAGAAAATCAGAAGATCCTGGAAGAAGGCGGCAATCCGGCAGAAGGCAAAGCCGTGCTGCTGGGGATTACCAAAGCTTCCCTGGCCACAGATTCCTTCTTGTCTGCGGCTTCCTTCCAGGAAACTACTCGAGTTTTGACAGAAGCAGCCATTAAAGGCAAAAAAGATCCGCTGCTGGGCTTAAAAGAAAATGTTATTATTGGAAAACTGGTTCCGGCGGGAACAGGGATGTCCTGCTATCGGGATGTAGAGGTAGTTTCTAAATCGGATCCTCTGCCAAAGCTTCAAGAATCAACGGAAAATGCAGATTTGCCCCGACTGGAAGAAGCGGTGGAACAGGCTGAATCTGAGGATGATTTGGAAGAAATAGACCTGATGGAAGAAGCAGAACAAATGGAAATTATGGAAGCAGCTATGAAAATGGATGAATAAGGGACAAGGGAGCCAATTTTGGCTCCCTTGTTTGGTGTCAGGCCAATTCAACAATTTTGGCTACCAGCTTGGCTGCCGCAATGAGATCGGATTCCGCAATCCATTCCTGGGTGGTATGAACTTCCCGCATTCCCACCGCAAGATTGGCCATTTCCAAGCCCAGCCCGTTTAAAATATTGGCATCACAGCCTCCATTGCTTTTGACCGGCTGGAATTTGATCTGCAAAGATTCCGCTGCTTGTCGAGCTAATTGGCAAACAGGACAATTCGGGTTTAAACTAAAACCGGAATTGGCGGATTTAAGATTAAGCTGTAATTCAGCTTGATTTTCTTCCACTGTATTTTGCAGGATATCCAGCATTTCCTGAAGCTTTTGCTTAAATTTAAGCTGATCCAGGCTGCGTACTTCTCCTTCAATTAAAACTGAGTCTGGAATAATATTGGTGGCCTTGCCGCCGGAAATAATCCCTATATTGGCGGTGGTTTCCGAATCCAGACGACCCAATTTCAGGCGGGAAATGGCCTGAGCTGCTACAGCAATAGCATTAATTCCATCCTCTGGATTTAAACCGGCATGAGCCGAGCGACCCTTGATTACGGCGGCGAATCTTTGATAAAAGGGAGCGGCAATAACTAATTCTCCAATGGGCTGGCCATGATCCAGGGTATAGCCCTGCCGGGCTTGCAGCTTATCCAATTCCAGGTGTCTGGCTCCCAGAAGCCCAATTTCCTCACAAACGGTGAAGGCCAACTCCAGGGTAACATGGGGTTGTTTTTTTTCGGTTAAGGAACGGGCAATTTCCAGCATAATGGCTACTCCGGCCTTATCATCCGAACCCAGGACAGTGCTGCCGTCTGATTTGATCCGTCCTGATTCCAGGCAGGGCTTAATATTTTGTCCCGGCTCTACGGTGTCCATATGAGCAGCCAAAAGCAAGGGCTGGCCGGGCTTGGTTCCGGGTAGACGAGCCAACAAATTGCCGCAGGAGGTGTTTAGAACTTGTCCGGCCTGATCCTCCCAAACCTCCAAACCCAGCTTTTGCAGCTCCTGTTTTAAAAATCCAGCTAATTTGGCTTCCTGACCGCTGACGCTGTCAATTTGCACTAATTGCAAAAAAGTTTCTTTCAGGCGTGCTTCGTTGAGCATATTATCCCTCCAGAGCTTGAAAGTAAAAACCCGTCTGCTTTTTTCAAGCAGACGAGTTTTATTCTTTTATTTTTTGACCAATTCTACACCCAATTCCAAAGCCTGCCGATTCATGGGAATCATTTTATGCCGATGTGGGGGCAGAACCTTCCGCAGGGATTCTTCGATACTGTCCACAGTAACTACTTTAGTCAGTTCGATTAAAGCTCCCAAAATAATATTATTGGCAACCTTGGCATTGCCCAGCTTTTCGGCCAGGGTATTGGCCGGAATATAATAGGCTTGAACATCTTTTCTTTGAACCTTGAGATCAATTAAGTCGCTGTTAATAAAAATGGTTCCGCCCGGAGCTACGGTCGGTTCAAATTTTTCCAAAGAAGGACGGTTCATAGCAATTAAAACGGTTGGTTCGGTGACCACCGGCGAGCTGATTGGGGCATCGGAGATGGAAATTCCGCAGTTAGCGGTTCCGCCCCGCATTTCCGGACCATAGGAAGGAATCCAGGCTACCTGTTTATCTTCGATCATGGCGGCATAAGCCAAAAGCTGTCCGGTGGATAAAACTCCCTGCCCGCCAAAGCCGGCAATTAATACTCCTTCAAACAATTTTTCCACCTCGTTTATTTTTTAAATTCTCCCAAAGGATAGTAAGGAAGCATATTTTCTTTTAACCAGTCCAAAGCCTTGAGGGGCGGCAGACCCCAGTTGGTGGGGCAGGCCGACAGCACTTCAACAAAGCTGAAGCCTTGATTGGCTGCCTGTACTTCAAAGGCAGCTCGAATAGCTTTTTTGGCTTTCATTACATTGGCCGGATCATGGACGGAAACCCGGGCTACATAGGCGGCACCGTCCAAAGTAGCCAGCATTTCACTCATGCGGACGGGATAACCGTTGAGATCTTTGTCGCGGCCTTTGGGGGTGGTAGTGGTAACCTGACCCAGCAAAGTGGTCGGAGCCATTTGTCCTCCGGTCATGGCATAAATAGCATTATTAATGAAAATAACCGTAATCTTTTCTCCTCTGGCCGCAGCGTGAACAATTTCAGCCGTTCCAATGGCGGCCAAATCGCCGTCGCCCTGGTAGGAAAAAACGATTCGATCCGGCAAAACTCTTTTAATCCCGGTGGCTACAGCCGGAGCCCGGCCGTGTGAAGCTTGAAAAGCATCGGTATCAAAATAATCACAGGCAAATACTGAACAGCCGACCGGAGAAATGGCAATGGTTTTTTCAAAAATGCCCATTTCATCAATAACTTCGGCTACCAGCCGATGCACAATGCCATGGGTACAGCCCGGACAATAGTGCATGGGCATATCCTTGAGGGATTGGGGATGAGTAAAAACCTTAGTCATTATTTTTCACCTCCCAAAACATTGGCTACAGCCTGATAAATATCTTTGGCCACCGGCATCATGCCTCCGGTGCGGCCGTAAAAATGGGTTTTGGCTCGTCCGGCCAGATATAGCTGAACATCTTCAACCATTTGTCCCATATTCATTTCTACTACAAAATAATTGGCTGCTTTGACTTCCGCAAAAGCTTTTTCCGGGAAAGGCCACAGGGTAATGGGGCGAATTAAGCCGACCTTCTGTCCTTTGGCTCGGAAGCTGTCCACAACCGCTTTGCAAATTCGAGCGGCGGTTCCAAAAGCCACCATGACCAGTTCGGCATCTTCCAGATAATACTCTTCCCAGCGTTGTTCGGCTGCTTTCATGGCAGCAAATTTTTTTGTCAGCTTAATATTGTGATTTTCACAATCTTCCGGAACAATCTGCAAAGAGGTAATCAGGCGTTTGGGTTGTCCGGCTTTGCGGCCGGTTGCTGCCCAGGCTTTTTCCGGCAGCTCTACTTTTTCATATTCTTCCGCCAATTCCACGGGTTCCATCATTTGACCTAAAACTCCATCGCCTACCAGCATAACCGGGCTGCGATATTGATCGGCCAGGTCAAAGGCATCCTTCATCAGATCAATAATTTCCTGGACAGAGGCTGGAGCCAGAACCAGCAAACGATAGTCCCCATGTCCGCCGCCCTTAACAGCCTGAAAATAGTCGGATTGAGAAGGGGCAATGTTGCCCAGACCAGGCCCACCCCGCATCATGTTAACAATAACACAGGGCAATTCAGCTCCGGCCAAATAAGAAATCCCTTCCTGCATCAGGCTGATGCCTGGTCCGGAAGAAGAAGTCATAACTCTGGCTCCGGCTCCAGCAGCTCCAAAAACCATATTAATGGAAGCAACTTCGCTTTCTGCCTGCAAATAAACTCCGCCGACTTCCGGCATTTTTTTGGCCAGGTAGTGGGGCAATTCACTTTGAGGGGTAATTGGATAACCGAAAAAATAACGGCAGCCAGCTCTGACCGCCCCTTCACCAATGGCTTCATTTCCTTTCATTAAAACCCGGGTCATAATTTTTAAGCCTCCTTTTCCACCTCAATAACCAGGTCTGGACACATTTTGGCACAAGTTGCACAACCAATACATTCTTTCATTTTATCCGGCTCCACCGTTGCCGGGTGAAAACCTTTGCTGTTAATTCGATCCGCCATGGTAATAATTTGCTTGGGACAAAAATTTTTGCAGAGCTCGCATCCTTTGCAGCGATCTTCCCGAAAGCTTACCTTCGCCAATCTATCATCCCTCCTTAACAGGATAGTTGTATTTGAATTAAAAGGGTGGACGCATATAAAATTTAAGAGGTAAATAAGGAATTTCTGGTAATCCAGCCGCCAAATTTTCGGCTGCACCGGTAAAAACCAAAGGCAGATTAAGTTTGTCTGCTGCTTCCAAGATGATTTTTCGGCCTTGGGCAATAATAGCTAAATCGGTGTCTTGGCCTAAATTGGTGTTATTAATCAAGCCGGTGAACTTCAGGCCGCAGGCCGCCTGGATTTCCTGAAACATTTTGATAATGCTGGGACAATCTTGGGTAAAAGGCCGACAGGTGTTCAGGACAAAAAACAAATCATAACTGCCTTCCGGCAAAAAAGGGACAAAGCGTCCCAAAACTTTGGCTCCTACATCGTCTCCGCCGACATCAAAAACCGCTGGTTTGCCGGGATTGTCAAAAATACTCCGAATGCGGGGAGAAAGAGCCGGCAAATCAGCGTTGGCCAACAGACCTTCGGAACTAATCAGGGTCAAGCCCTGCTTTTCCAATTCGCTTTTGACCAAACGGCTTCTAAAATAAGGATTAATCACATCCACATCAGCCAAAACGGACAAAGGCTGGGTGGATAGGGCATAATTAATGGCCAATTCGGTTTTGCCGCTGCCCAGACAACCGGCCATAATAACAATTCTTTTGGAGCTTTGAAAGATTTTTTTCACTTATTTATTCTCCCGCTCTTTGGGTTTTGGCTGCTTTTTTGATCCGATCCTTGCGTCCCAGCTTATCCAAAAAGTCCAAAGGCGGAATTTTGGCAATAATCTCGGACAAAGAAACTTGTTCTGCCATCAGATGCAAAAGCAGCAAGTAGATCAAATAGACAATTTGCACCTGCAAATTGCAGGTCCAAACGATGATTAAACCCAAGACCAATCCCAGGGCGTTGGAACCGGCATCGCCCATCATGGTTTTGGCTCGCACATCAAAGGGGAAATAAGCCAAAACTATTCCGGCCAAACCGGTCAAAAAAGCGGTTTCATAGGAAACCACCGTTAAGCTGGTAGCTCCCAAAATCAGGGTTACAAGCAAAGTTAAATAAAAATATTTGCAGGCTCGTCCCGGACGCAGATCAAACAGGTTGAAGGAATTGGCCGACAGAGCCAAAATTAAAACTGATAAAATCAGCAGCAGCCAGTTGCTGTCGGCTTCTGAAAGACTGTTTTCCACAAGAGTTAAGCAAAAAGCCAGAATTAAACCAAAAACCGCCTTGATACTGCCGGTGGTGATCCGTCCTTGCAAAAGCAGGCTTAAATGGCCTTTTAAGCCTCGGGTGTCCCGGTTGCCCCAGACATCATCCATCAGTCCCAGGAAAGTAAAACCCAGCAAACCCAGCAGCAAAATTGAAATTCGGAGGTTTAACTCCGAGGGCATCAATAAAAGGCCGATCAATCCCATGGGCAGCAAGGCCAGGCTGAAAATTACTCCGGTTCCGTTTGGAATGGGATTGCCCTGAAAGTTGGCGGTCAAAGTTCCACCCTGACTGACCAGGCGAATGACTTTTTTTATCATAAAACGGCATAGAATAAAACCCAGAATAAAAAAGGCAATCAGCCAAATGAGTACCAGATAGTTCATCTCCTCACCTCATAAACAAGTTTACCTATATTTTATACCATCTTAACTGGAAAAAAAAGAGGAATCTTAAAGACAAACTGGACTTTTTTCCGTTGAACCTGGGATTTGGAGCGAATTTTTAATTTTGATCTGGAAGTTGTCCCAGCTTTTGCAATTTTTCTTTAATTAATTTTTCTTTGCCGTTTTCGGAGGGCTGATAAAAAGTCCGACCCTGCATATTATCCGGCAGATATTGCTGCCGAACAAAATGTCCGGGAAAATTGTGCGGGTATTGGTAAGCAGCAGAAGGGGGTTGAGCGGTCAGGCGGGACAGCTTTTGCGAGCTGGAATCCTGCAAATGAGGAGGCGGAGCCAGAATTGCTTCTTCCCGGACTGCTTTCAGGGCAGCATCAATTCCCTGTTCCACCGAATTGCTTTTGGGGGCAACGGCTACAGATAAAGCGGCTTCGGCCACAATAATTCTAGCTTCCGGCCAGCCGACCATTTCTACCGCCTGAGCTGCCGCCGCAGCTACAGTCAAAACCAGTGGGTCGGCCAAACCCACATCTTCGGCTGCGTGAATCAGGATTCGGCGGCAAATTACCCGGGGATCTTCTCCTGCCTGAATTAAGCGAGCCAGCCAATATAAAGTTGCTTGGGGATCACTGCCCCGCATACTTTTGATAAAGGCGGACATAACATCATAATGTTCGCTGGCACGGGCAAAGGGAATATTGCGGTTTTGGCAGATTTCTCGAACCTGCTGGAGGGAAGGCTGGCGGATTCCATTGACATCAGGCAAGGTGGTTAGAACCAAAGCTTCCAGATTATTTAAAGCGGAACGGGCATCTCCATTGGCAGCTTCAGCCAGATATTGCAAAATTCCCGGTTCGATTTGGGTTTGATAGCTGCCCAGACCTCTGGTTTGATCCTGCAAGGCTCTTTGCAAAATCCGAACCAAGGCTGGGGGGCTTAGAGCCTGCAATTGATAGATCCGGGAGCGGCTTAACAGGGGACGATTAACCGCAAAAAGAGGGTTCTCGGTGGTGGAGCCAATTAAAACCAGCAAGCCGTTTTCTACAAAAGGCAGCAGAGCATCCTGTTGGTTTTTGTTAAAACGGTGGATTTCGTCAATAAAAAGCAGGGTTTTTTCCTGATACAGATTTTGGCTTTGTCGAGCTTCTTCCACCACTTGCCGCAGGTCAGCTACTCCGGCCATAACTGCATTCAGGCGGACAAAGTGGCTTTGGGTCTGGTGAGAAATGATCTCAGCCAAAGTGGTTTTGCCGCTGCCGGGGGGGCCATAAAGAATAATGGAGCCAAGTAAATCGCTTTCAATGGCCTTCCGCAGAGCTTTGCCCTTGCCTACCAGTTCGCTTTGCTCCTCAAATTCAGCCAGGGTTTGGGGACGCATCCTTTCAGCCAAAGGAGCATGAGGGTTTTGCCCGGATTCAAATAAACTTTGCATGGTAAGTTAAAGCTCCTTTTTCGATATATTATAACATAAATTTAAAAAAAACGGGACTTTTTGCAACCAAAACCTTCTCTTTGCCCACTATATAAGTATAGGCCTATAAAAATCAGGAAATGAGGTAAAAATTCTGGAAGATGAAAAGATCCTAGATTTGTATTTTGCCCGCCAGGAAGAAGCGATTGTGCAAACCGCCCACAAATACGGTAAGCTGATTCGCACAATTGCTTATAATTTATTGGGTAATCAAGCCGACTGTGAGGAGTGCGAAAATGATACTTACCGGGTAGCCTGGAATAAAATTCCTCCTGCCCGTCCGGTTTATCTGTCTGTTTATCTGGGACGAATTGCCCGCAATTTGGCTTTTGATCAATATGCTTATAATACTGCTGCCAAACGCAATTCAGAACTGGAGGTTGCTTTGAGTGAGCTGGAAAAAGATTTGGCCGGGATTAGTTCTGTAGAAGATGAATATGAACAAAAGCGAATAGCCAATTTAATCAGTGATTTCTTAGGCCAAACCAGTCGCAGCAAACGCTTGATTTTTGTTCGTCATTATTGGTATGCGGACAGTTTGGCAGAAATTGCTCGCAGATATGGCTTTAGCTTGAGTAAGGTTAAGTCCAGTCTGATGCGAACCCGGAAGGAACTTAAAAAGTATTTGGAAAGTCATGGAGTTGAGTTATGAATAAAAAAAATTTGTTTTACATTATTGGAATGCTGGATGATCAATTAGTAGAGGAGGCTGAGAATAGCGTGAAGATCGTAAAAAGAAATAGGATCCGGAATATAACTTTAATTGCGGTTGCCGCTTTGTTGCTGTTTGGGGTGACTGCTTGGGCGGCAGAATATTTTAGGAGTGGAACCTATTCTCATTCTTCCACTATCCCTTCTTATAAGGAAGTGCCTTCGGCTGAAATTTTGCAAAAGGATTTGGGCATTGCTCCGCATCTGGTGGAGGATTTTTCCAATGGCTATAGTTTTCAGGCTGGCTATACGGTTTATAGTGAAGCTTATGACCAAACCGGTAAAGTAAATCAAAAATATCAGGAATTGCATTGTAAATACCTCAAAGGTCAGGATCGACTCAGCTTGTTTATTAATGGGGCTGAAGCTGGAGCCGATCAGGATAGTTGTTATTTGGCTTCTACTGTTTATCGGGGTGTGGATATTAAGTATTTTGCCTATGCCAACAAATTGGTTCCGGGGGATTATCAACTGACCGAGCAGGATAGACTGGACGAGCAAGCGGGGAAATATGTTTTTTCCTATGGCAGTGAGGATATTTCTGTTTCTCAGGTGCAGGTTTTGAGCTGGACGGAGGATGGGCTTAATTATTCTTTCTGTGTCATGGATTCACCTTTAACCCAAGAGCAGCTTTATCACATGAGCCGGGAACTTATTGATTTACAGAAAAATAATTAAGATTGGTAAAGGTACGCTTTGGTCGTACCTTTTTTCTTTTTTTGGTTCTCCTCAAAGGAGAGCCAAAAAAAGATTGAAAAATAAAGAAGCCGGAAGAACATACTTCCAGCTTCTGAAAAGTCTGAATTGGATTATTTACGCAGACCCAGCTTGGTAATAATGGCCCGATAGCGTTCAAAATCCCGATCCCGCAGATAATTCAGCAGACCCCGTCTTTTCCCAACCATTTTTAAAAGACCTCTTCTGGAATGGTGGTCTTTTTTGTGAATTTTCAAATGTTCGGTCAGATAATTGATCCGTTTGGTTAAAATGGCAATTTGCACCTCGGGAGAACCGGTATCGTTCTCATGAGTTTTAAATTCATCAATGATAATTTGTTTATCTCCTGCCAAAAATGCCATGCTTTTCACCTCCTTAAAAGCTTCAAAAGCTCTGAATCGCTGTTTGGCCAAGCAGACCGACGGTGACTCTAACCCCCTAGCCAACAGTTTACTTTTCCAGCTTAACACAGATTCAAACAAAAGTAAAGTTTTTTCTGATTTTTGGTTTTATTTTCCGTTTATCCGCAGGTGCGGATCTTCCAGGCTAAATCCTGCCTGGGTGGACTGTAGCAGGCAGGAAAAAATTTGGTTGAAGTCGAATTTATGCTCTGAGAAGCACTCAAGCTTTCAGAAAGGGGAACTGCCTAAAATGGAGCCATTGGTTATTGTCACCGGACTTTCCGGAGCCGGAAAATCCAAGGTAGCGGATTTTTTGGAAGATCTGGGGTATTATTGTGTTGATAATTTGCCGCCGACTTTGATCCCTAAATTTGCTGAACTATGTATGACCGCTAACACCGGCAAATCCAATGCAGCCTTGGTGGTGGACATTCGAGGACGGGAGTTTTTTGACTCCTTTAATGAAATTTTTCATGAATTGCAAGAAAAAAAGATTAAATATCAAATTCTGTTTCTGGATGCTTCCGATGAGGTTCTGGTGCGGAGATATAAAGAAAGTCGCCGCATTCATCCTTTGGGTTCGGATGGTGAGGTTTTGCAGTCTATTCAGCAGGAAAGAAAACTAATGGGCTTTTTGCAAGCCAAGGCCAATAAAATTATTGATACCTCAAATATGAGCCTGGCGGTTTTACGGTCGGAGATTAATTCCCTGTATAATACAGACAGTCAGTCCAATGATTTTCGGATTATGATTCTCTCTTTTGGCTTTAAATATGGAATACCTTTGGATGGGGATTTGGTTTTTGATGTTCGTTTTATGCGAAATCCCTATTATGTTCCCAGTCTAAAGGGGATGACCGGGGAAAGCGAGCTGGTTCGCAATTATGTTATGGATTCTTCGGTTTCCGAGCAGTTTTTAAGCAAGCTTTTTGACTTGATAGAATTTTTATTGCCATTGTATAAGAAGGAGGGAAAGCCGTCTTTGCAAATTTGCATTGGCTGTACTGGAGGCAAACATCGTTCGGTAACTATGGCTATTTATCTGGCTGAATATCTGCAAAGTCAAAATTATCAAGTGCAACTGAGGCATCGGGATATTCAAAAGGATGTGAAGTAGTTTGAAACACCGTTTGGCCTTTGGTCTAAAAATCAAGCGTTGGTTATTGGCAGGTTTTCTTGGTTTGATTATTGAAATGCTGGGGATGCTGTTGGTTTTTAACAGTTTATTGGATGACTCCAATCTGGAATGGGAACGAAAATTTTATTGTCAAATTACTTATGCAAGCACTTCTTTGGGAATATGGGGTCAATGGCCGCAGGTTTTGGTCTTTCCCTTGCTGGGAGTGGGGCTGGTGCTTTTGGGTTTTTATCGTTCCAGCCGATCCCTGTTAATTTTTTTGGCTCCGAATCTTCGCAGAAAGGAGCTTGTGGAACGGGCTTATCAAAAAAAGTATTTGCAGAAAGGTCCCAAAATTACCGCTATTGGAGGTGGAACCGGTCTTTCTACTGTGCTGCGGGGACTCAAAGAATATACGGAAAATATTACGGCTGTGGTTTCAGTGGCTGATGATGGAGGCAGCTCTGGCAAATTGCGGAATGAGCTGGGAATGTTGCCGCCAGGGGACATTAGAAATTGTTTGGCGGCTTTGGCAGATCAGGAAAGTCTGTTGGATTCCCTTTTTCAATATCGGTTTTCTGAGCAGCATTTGTCCGGGCATTGCATGGGTAATTTATTGCTGGCAGCCCTAAATGATATGTCCGGTGATTTAGAGCAGGCCATTCATTCTTTAAGCCAGATTTTTGCCATTCGGGGACAGGTTTTGCCGGTAACCCTGGAGCCGGTTAGTTTGGGAGCCGAATTTATGGACGGAGAAATAGTCTTGGGGGAATCGGTAATTCCAGAGCAAAAAAAGCCCATCAAAAGAGTCTTTTTGGAGCCTTCCTTTTGCCGCACTCTGCCGGAAGTTTTAAAGGCTATTAAAGAGTCCGATCTGATTTTGTTGGCTCCGGGCAGCCTTTATACCAGCCTTTTGCCCAATTTGCTGGTGCATGGAATCCGGGAAGCTTTGGCCGAGTCAACAGCCGTTAAGGTTTATGTTTGTAATATTATGACCCAGCAGGGGGAAACTAATGGCTATACAGCTAGCCGTCATGTTCAGGAAATTCAGAAGGTTTCCGGGAATATTTTGGATTATGTGCTGGTTAATACTGCTGAAATGTCGAAAGAAATGCGGGAAATCTATCGTAAAGAAAGCTCAACTTTGGTTAAACCGGATCTTAGAAAGCTTGAAAAATTGGGGGTAAAGGTTATTGCCGGGGATTTTATTAAAGAAGGTAAATCTATTCGGCATGATACAGAGAAAATTGCTCGAATTGTCAATGATCTGGCTCAACAAAATTGGCAGCAGCCGAAAAGGGTGGGGTCTTAATTGTCTTTTTCGACGAATGTTAAAAATGAATTAGCCCGGATTAAACCTATCAAGCGATGCTGTCGTTTGGCAGAGCTTTCAGCCCTGGCTAAATTGGATGGCAGCCTGGAAATCCGGGATGGCCAGGTTTCACTAAAAATTGTTAATGGCAATGCGGCGGTAGCTCGAAAGATCTTTGTGGAGCTTAAAGAATTTTTTGCCGTTCAAACCAAAGTTGAAGCCGAACGAAAAATAAAGCTGAAAAAAAATATGCTTTATCTAATCCGGGTTTGCGAGTCCGAAAAAGTACGGGAAATTTTGACCGAACTGGGGCTGTTAAGTGAAGACTTTGGTCTGGAATCCGAAATTCTGCCCAGGTTTACGGCTTCTGAATGTTGCGGTCGGGCATATTTGCGAGGAGCTTTTTTGGGTGGCGGTTCGATTAATAATCCGGAAAAGGATTATCACTTGGAGATTATAACCACTGACGAACGCTATGCCCAAAGCTTGCAGCTTCTAATGCAGAATTTTGATTTGCCGGCCAAAATCAGCCGCCGCAAAAACTGGCTGGTAGTCTATCTCAAGGAAGGCAATCGAATTGCGGATTTTTTGAGTATGGTGGGAGCTCATACGGCTTTATTAGATTTTGAAAATGTCCGCATTTTAAAGGATACCCGCAATTTGGCCAATCGTTTGGCCAACTGTGAAAATGCCAATCTGGATAAGGCCATGGAAGCTTCGGCTCGGCAGCTTAGAGCCATTCAAATTATTGAAGAATATTGGGGGTTAAAGCGTTTGCCGCCGCCTTTGCGAGTAGTGGCGGAAGCCCGCAAAGCTCATCCGGTAATGAGCCTGAAGGAACTGGGAGAAATTATGGAGCCAGAATTAACCAAATCCGGCATTGGCCATCGCCTTAAAAAATTAGAAAAGCTGGCGGAGGATTTGCTGGTCAAAGCAGAAAAAACTTTACTCCACTAATGATTTGAGTTATAGTTAAAAGGATAGAGCTTTGCAAAATTGAAGGTAAATTAAACGAAGCTGGTCTGAGATAAGCTTAAAGTGGGTAACCTGAACTTCATTAATTTTGGTTTTTGGGGTCAGGGTTTTGTTTTGTGTGATAAAACTGAACTAAACATAAATATCGAGAGCATAAACCATCAAAGGTTAACAACCAGAATTTTAAGAAGGGGTGTTTTTGAATTGGGGAAAAAAACGATTAGGGATATTGATGTTCAAGGAAAAAAAGTTTTAGTCCGGGTGGACTTTAATGTTCCCCTGGACAAAAATGGAGAAGTAGCCGATGATAATCGAATTAAGGCTACCCTGCCTACCATTAATTATTTGCGGGAGCAGGGAGCAAAAGTAATCCTGATTTCTCATTTGGGTCGTCCCAAAGGCAAAGTAGATGAAAAATACAGCCTGAATCCGGTTGCCGCCAGACTAAGTGAGCTTTTGGGTCTGGAAGTTCCCAAAATGGAAGATTGTGTTGGAGCCGAAGTGCTGCAGGCCACAGAAAAGCTGGAAGCCGGTCAGGTTTTATTGTTGGAAAATGTGCGTTTTCATCCGGAAGAAGAAAAGGACGATCCGGATTTTGCCGCTAAATTGGCTAAATTAGCGGATATATATGTTAATGATGCTTTTGGAGCTGCTCATCGTTCCCATGCCTCAACGGAAGGGGTTGCTCGAATCCTGCCGGGAGTAGCGGGATTTTTAATGGAAAAAGAGCTGGAAATGCTGGGTAAGATTGTTAATAACCCCGAACGGCCTTTGGTAGCCATTCTGGGGGGAGCCAAAATTTCTGATAAAATCGAGGTAATTTCTAATTTATTGGGGAAAGTGGATACTTTAATTATCGGCGGGGGCATGGCTAACACTTTTTTAAAGGCCAAAGGTTATGAACTGGGAAAATCTCTCTTAGAACCAGAAAAAATAGAATTGGCTTATAACTTAATCCAAAAAGCCCAGGAAACCCAAACCGAATTAATTTTGCCGGATGATGTAGTAGTGGCTTTGAATGCCGATCCGGATTCGGATATTAAGCAGGTTCCGGTGGAGGCCATTCCGCCGGAATGGATGGCTTTGGATATTGGCTCCAAAACCATTGACCACTTTATTCAGGTTTTTCAGACGGCAAAAACTGTGATTTGGAATGGCCCTATGGGAGTGTTTGAAATGGAACCGTTTTCAAAAGGCACTCTTAAGATTCTGGAAGCTTTGTCCAAGATCCAGGCCATTACCGTAGTGGGCGGCGGAGACTCGGCCGCAGCAGTGAAAAAATCCGGTTTGGCGGATAAATTTACGCATATTTCCACCGGGGGCGGAGCTTCCCTGGAATTTCTGGAAGGCAAAATTTTGCCGGGAGTAGCGGTTTTGCAAGATAAATAAACAGGAGTGAAGCCAAGTGAAAATTCCTTTGATTGCCGGTAATTGGAAAATGAACCAGACTGTTGCTGAAACCAAAGCCTTTTTTCAGGAGCTGAAGGAAATTGACGGGGTGGAAGTGGTTATTTGTCCCCCTTTTACCGCTTTGGCCAAAGCTATTGAAATGACCGAAAGCCGAGCCGTCAGTATTGCGGCTCAGAATTTGTTTTGGGAAGAAAAAGGAGCCTATACTGGAGAAATTTCGCCCCTGATGCTCCGGGAAATTGGCTGTCAGTGGGTGTTGATTGGCCATTCCGAACGGCGGCAGTATTTTGGAGAAACCGACCAGACTGTTAATCGCAAAATCAAGGCGGCTTTGGGAGCGGGTTTAAAGCCGATAGTTTGCATTGGTGAAACTGAAGACCAGCGTACCGAAGGCTTGACCGAAAAGGTGCTGGAGACTCAGCTAAATGGGGCTTTGGCTGGTTTTACGGCCGGGGAAGCTTTGCAAATGGTGATTGCCTATGAACCAATTTGGGCTATCGGCACCGGAAAAACCGCTTCCGCTGCGGATGCCCAACAGGTAGCCGGTTGGATTCGGCGTTGGCTGATTGGTTATTTTGGCCTGGATCTGGTGGGAGAAATTCGCATTTTATATGGCGGCAGCGTAAAACCGGAAAATACGGCAGAACTATTGCAGCAGCCGGATATTGATGGAGCTTTGGTGGGCGGAGCCAGCCTGAAGGCGAACAGTCTGACGGCCATTATTCAGGCGGCCTTGCCCCGTTCCTAATAGAAAGAAGGACACAATTTTGACACAACCGTTAGCATTAATTATTTTAGATGGCTGGGGCTTGGCTCAGTCCGGGCAGGGCAATGCCATTGCTTTGGCTGATACCCCCAATATGGATAGCTATAAAGAAAAATATCCCTATACAACCTTGGCGGCCTGTGGTTTGGCTGTGGGCTTGCCGGAAGGTCAAATGGGCAATTCGGAAGTAGGTCACCTGAATATTGGAGCCGGACGGGTTATTTATCAGGAATTGACCCGCATTAGCAAAGCCATTGAGGATGGGGACTTTTTTACCAACCCGGTTTTGGCCGGAACCATGGAAAGGGTTTTGGCAAATAATTCAGCTTTACATTTAATGGGGCTTTTGTCTGATGGAGGCGTACATAGCCACAATACCCATTTATATGCTTTATTGGAAATGGCCAAAAATTTTGGTTTGCCAAAGGTTTTGGTGCATTGCTTTTTGGATGGGCGGGATACCCCGCCAACCAGCGGTTTGGATTATGTGACTGAACTGGAACAAAAAATGAAGGAAATTGGCATTGGCCAAATTGCCACGGTCAGCGGGCGTTATTATGCCATGGATCGGGATAAACGCTGGGAAAGAGTGGAAAAGGCTTATCAGGCTTTGGTCGAAGGACAGGGAGAACAGGCGGCTACCGCTCAGGAAGCGGTTTCGGCCAGCTATGCTCAGTCCTTAACTGATGAATTTATGCTGCCCACTATTATTCAGGCTGCCGGAGATGGTCGGATTAAAGCTGGGGACGGAGTGATTTTCTTTAATTTCCGTCCGGATCGAGCCAGAGAAATAACCCGGGCTTTGGTGGATGTGGACTTTCCCCATTTTGAGCGTTCCGGAGGGCGTTTGGATTTGGCTTATGTCTGCATGACTCAATATGATGCTACCATTCAGGCTCCGGTGGCTTTTGCTCCGGAAGCCATTACCCATACTTTGGGTGAGGTATTGGCTGAAAATCAAATTCGTCAACTGCGGTTGGCCGAAACGGAAAAATATGCTCATGTTACTTTCTTTTTTAATGGCGGCGTGGAAACGCCCAATGCACAGGAGGATAGAATTTTAATTCCTTCACCCAAGGTGGATACCTATGATTTACAGCCCCGGATGAGTGCTTTGGAAGTGACAGAACGGGCTTTGGCTGAATTGGATAACTATCAGGTAATTATTATTAATTTTGCCAATCCGGATATGGTGGGGCATACCGGCATTATTCCGGCTGCGGTGGAAGCAGTTTCGGTGGTAGACAAATGCCTGGGACAAATTGTGGAAGCGGTTTTGGCCAAAGGCGGCAAGCTGGTGGTAACTGCCGACCATGGCAATGCGGAAATGATGCTGGATGAAAACGGACATGCAGTAACCGCTCATACCTTGGATCCAGTTCCCTTTTTGCTGATTGGGCGGGATTTGCCCTGCTCTCGCTTGCGTTCCGGAGGCCGGTTGGAGGACATTGCTCCTACGGTGCTGGAATTGCTGGATCTGCCTAAACCGATTGAAATGACCGGAAAAAGCTTGCTGGAAAAATAAATTTCAAAAAGGCTGGTTCTTTCTACAGGAGAATCAGCCTTTTGTTTTAAGAATTAAGAAGGGGTTTTGAGGTGGTAAATTTCGTTGCGGCCACACGCCGAAGGTATGACAGGGGGAAACTCCAAGAGATGCGATGCCCGCCAAAACCCTTAATTTTGTGCGTGAACTACTTGGTAATTGGATTGCCGAGTAGTTCACGCTTTAATTCAGGCTAAAAATATGCGGGATTAAATAACATAAAGTCTCCCCTAAACTTTATTTATTGTAAGTAGACTTCTTTCGTTTCTTTCACCCATTCCACATACCCATGGAATATCAACTGTTCACTAATAAACCTAAGAGGTACTAAAACCCTGTTATTGATCTTCCTTGCAGGAACATCCAAAGTATGCTTTACATTATTAACAAGTGCTGTTTTAGAACCTACAGTAATGGAAATATCTTTATTTCCACGAGTATCAGTATCTGAATAATAAACATCTGAAACATGAATCAAAACGGTATCAGTGGCTTCATTCCAAGTAACAGTTGTACCATAATGATCTAACTCTTCAACTATAGCTCTTACAGGCACCAAAATTCTCCCATTTTCTATAACTGGAGGAACATCAAACTTAACTCTTCCTCCAGATATATAAACTTTAATCTCTGAATTAGCAGATGCATTAAAGTAATCATCAAGTAAAGAATAATCATTTACATAAGCCCGATGTACAGATCTGGAACCTTCAACATAGGGTTTATATTCTTGTTCTGCTCCATAATAAACATAAGGAGAATCAGGAAAATATCCACTAAATACCGATTCTTCTTTAATCGAATTATTAACAATCTTATAAATAGTAATATTTTCATGACCCATACGACACATATGATCAATTATTCCATTAGCCTCTGGATAAGTATAAAAAGAACTATGTCCATTATAAATTTCTCCAATCTTTACCAGTTTATTATTGGCATATTTATACACATACGCTACCCCGCCTGCTCCACTAGTGTCTTCTTCTACCAACAATTCCGGCACTCCATCTTTATCAATGTCATATAAATAATATTCATTAAAAATTTCCCAGGTATTATCATAAGAAAAATATTGTTTATGAGTTTCGTAGTTAACCTTCAAAATTGCTTTTGCTTCTTTTATAAAAGATTGAGCAATATTTTCACTTGCAAAAGAACCCTGGGGCAATATTGTCAGAACTAAAGTCAGCACTAAAAGACCAACAATTACCAAAAAACATCTTTGCTGTTTAAATCTAAGTAACATAAAATTTCCTCCTGATTAAGAATTTGGTACTGTAAACTTAAATGAAATTGGCCAGGCCATTGCTGTCCCTTTTAAAGTAACCGGCATTTTCAGCTATTTGCAAATCCCTGGCATACCAGACCCCTGCTGGAACATCGGAGAAATTGCTTCCTGTAGTCTCGGTATAGCCAAAAGCTTTGTTGATGATTACCGCAAATTCTGCTCTTCCTTTGATCAACATCTCCCTTCCATAATCTTTTTATAGTAATTAAAAAACGCACTGCATCCTAATGGACACAATGCGTTTATAAAACTATTCTGTAAAATCATATTGAATTGAAAAAAGGCATAGTTAGCCTGCTGTCTGTCTGTCTGTCTGTCTGTCTGTCTGTCTGTCTGTCTGTCTGTCTGTCTGTCTAAGTGTAGCGGCACACAGCATACTTGTCAAGCCCTTTCTGAAAATTTTCTACTGACATAAATTGGAATAAAAATCCAGGGTAGATTGTGTAATTATATCAATTTCAATCTCTAAGATCAAGGGTTTTTGCAAAAAAATGTTTGGTTTGATTGACAGAAAATTCAGGCTTGACAAAACCAGGCAGGGTGTTTTATAATGATTTCTATCTTTAGGGTTTTGGAAAAATTGCATAAAGAACAACACAGATGGGGAATAGTAGAAAGCTTTCAGGTCTTTACAGAGAACCGGCGGTTGGTGCAAGTCGGCAGATCCGGGCTTTGCGAACTCGCCCCGGAGTTGACCGTCCAAAAGGCGGTTCGGTTTAAAACCGTTAGCAAATACACGAGTGAATCGGAAGCTAAACCGATTAACAAGGGTGGTAACACGGGTTATATAGGCTCGTCCTTTGAGGGACGGGTTTTTTTATTTTTGCAGGAGGCTGGATATATGGAAGACAATCGCATTAGTCAGGATTATCATATTACTATTGGACAAATGATGGATAAGACCGTGGAAAAATATCCGGAGGTTGAAGCTCTGGTGCATAGGGAAGGGGGAGTTCGTTATACCTATCGGGAATTTAAGCACGAATGTCAGCGGGTAGCCAAAAGCCTGATGGCTTTGGGCATACATCGGGGGGAACAAATTGCAATGTGGGCAACGAATGTTCCGCAATGGGTAATCACCCAATTTAGCAGCTGCCGCATGGGAGCAATTCTGGTTACGGTCAATACCAATTACAAGCTTTTTGAATTGGAATATCTTTTGAAGCAGTCGGACAGCTCTACTTTAATGCTGATTTCCGGCACCAAGGATGCGGATTATGTTGATATGATTTATCAGCTTTGCCCGGAATTGTATGAATGTCAGCCGGGACGCTTAAATTCCAAAAGGCTGCCCATGCTGAAAAATGTTATTTTCCTGGGCAAGGATCGTCATCCGGGGATGTTTACCTGGGATGACCTGTTGGAAATGGGCGAAGTTATTAGTGATGCTGAATTGGCTGCCCGGGAAGCTTCCCTGGATCCGAATGATGTGGTTAATATGCAGTATACTTCCGGAACCACCGGCTTTCCCAAAGGAGTTATGCTGACCCATATTAATCTGGTAGGCAATGCTTATTGTGTGGCCGATTGTATGCGGCTTGGGCCGGAGGATCGGCTTTGCATTCCGGTGCCAATGTTCCATTGTTTCGGCTGTGTTCTGGGTACTTTGGCCAGCGTTTCCGCCGGAACCACTATGGTTCCCCTGAACAGCTTTAACCCAATTCGGGTTCTGGAAACCATTGAAGCCGAAAAATGCACCGCTGTGCATGGAGTTCCTACCATGTACATTACCGAGCTGCAAATTTTGAAGGAACAGGATTATGATGTTTCCCATTTGCGAACTGGTATTATGGCTGGTTCTCCCTGCCCGATTGATGTTATGAAGCAGGTAGTGGAGCGTATGGGCATGAAGGAAATTGTTATTACCTATGGTCAAACCGAATCGGCTCCGGGAATTACCATGACCAGAACCACCGATAGTATTGAAAAGCGGGTTAATACCGTAGGCCGGGTTTTGCCGGAAGTAGAAATGAAAATTGTAGATCCGGAAACCAATCAGGAAGTTCCTGTTGGAGTGCCGGGGGAAATTTGTGCCAGGGGTTATAATGTAATGAAGGGTTATTACAAAATGCCTGAAGCTACCAATGCCGCTATTGATCGGGAAGGCTGGCTGCATACTGGAGATTTGGGAATGCTGGACGAAGATGGTTATTTAAAAATTACCGGCCGTATTAAGGATATGATTATTCGAGGCGGGGAAAATGTTTATCCCAGAGAAATCGAGGAATTTTTATATACCAATCCCAAGGTTAAAGATGTTCAGGTGGTTGGCGTACCCAGTGAAAAATATGGGGAAGAGGTTATGGCTGTTATTTGTCTGCATGACGGAGAATATGCCACTGAAGAAGAAATTAAGGAATTTTGCCTGAACAAGATTGCCCGCTACAAAATTCCCAAATATATTTCCTTTGTCAAGGAATTTCCGACTACAGCCAGCGGCAAAATTCAAAAATTCCGTTTGAGAGAACAGGCTATTGCTGATTTGAAGCTGGAAAAAGCAGCAGGAGTGGAAACGGCTTAATTATACTAAAGGAGTTTTAATTCAAATGAAAGAACGCTATGAATTTAAAGAAATAGAAAACAAATGGCAAAAGATCTGGGCAGAAAATAATTTGTATAAAACCCAGGACAACAGCGATAAGCCTTCTTATTATTGCCTGGAAATGTTTCCCTATCCTTCCGGTAAGCTGCACATGGGGCATGTCCGCAATTATTCCATTGGAGATGTTTTAGCCCGCTTTAAGACCATGCAGGGCTTTAATGTGCTGCATCCCATGGGTTGGGATGCCTTTGGCCTGCCGGCTGAAAATGCGGCTATCAAGCATGGCAATATGCATCCGGCGGATTGGACCTTTTCCAATATTGCTTCCATGCGGGAGCAGCTCAAACAGTTGGGTTTGAGCTATGATTGGGAACGGGAAGTAGCCACCTGTCATCCCGGTTATTATCGTTGGACTCAGTGGCTCTTTTTGCGTCTGCTGGAAAAGGGTCTGGCTTATAAGAAAAAGGCGGCGGTAAATTGGTGTCCTTCCTGTTCTACGGTTTTGGCCAATGAACAGGTTAAAGAGGGAGTCTGCGAACGCTGCGGCAGTGAAGTGGAAAAACGGGAGCTGGAGCAATGGTTTTTCCGCATTACCGATTATGCCGACCGGCTTTTGGATGATTTAAAGCTGCTGGAAGGCTGGCCGGACAAAGTGAAAATTATGCAGGATAACTGGATTGGCCGCAGTGAAGGAGCCTTGCTGGATTTTGCCATCGAGGGTCTGGAAGAAAAAATTACTGTTTTTACCACTCGTCCGGATACTGTTTATGGGGTTTCCTATGTAGTTTTGGCTCCAGAGCATCCTCTGGTGGCCAAGGTGATTGCCGGAAAGAGTCAGGCAGCGGAAATTGAACAGTTTGTAGCTGAAATGCGGAATTTGAACGAACTGGCTCGTACCTCCACCGAGGCCGAAAAAATCGGTCATTTTACCGGGGCTTATTGTTTTAACCCGCTGAATGGAGAAAAGGTTCCGATTTTGGTGGCTAATTATGTTTTATATGAATATGGAACCGGAGCGGTCATGGGGGTTCCAGCTCACGATACCCGGGACTTTGCCTTTGCCAAAAAATATAACCTGCCCATTAAGGTGGTAATTCAGCCCAAAGGTCAAACTCTGAGCGGAGAAAGCTTAACCGAAGCCTTTGTTGAAGATGGAATTATGGTCAATTCAGCTCAATTCGACGGGATGGGCAATCGGGAAGGACTGGCTGCCATTATTGATTATGCCGAAAAAATTGGAGCCGGACAAAGAAAAGTCCAGTATCGCCTGCGGGATTGGCTGATTTCCCGTCAGCGCTATTGGGGGGCTCCCATTCCCGTAATTTATTGTGAAAAATGCGGAGTTGTACCGGTTCCGGAAGCAGATCTGCCGGTTTTGCTGCCTCGGGAAGTGGAATTTAAACCTACCGGGCGTTCGCCTTTGGCTGACAAAGAAAGCTTTGTCCAAACAGTTTGTCCCCATTGCGGCCAGCCTGCTCGCCGAGAAACGGATACTATGGATACCTTTATGTGTTCTTCCTGGTATTTTTACCGCTATACCTCGGCTCGGCTGGAAACTGCTCCCTGGGAGCTGGATAAAGTGAAAAAATGGCTGCCGGTGGATCAGTATATTGGCGGAGTTGAACACGCTATTTTGCACCTGCTCTATTCCCGCTTCTTTACCAAGTTTTTATATGATCTGGGTCTGGTGGATAATCAGGAGCCTTTCCAAAACCTGCTGACTCAGGGCATGGTTTTGAAGGACGGCAGCAAAATGTCCAAGTCCAAAGGCAATGTGGTCAGTCCGGAAGAAATTATCGAAACCTATGGAGCAGATACTGCCCGGCTGTTTATTTTATTCGCCGCTCCGCCGGAAAGAGAGCTGGATTGGAGCGATCAGGGTGTGGAAGGCAGCTATCGCTTTTTGCACCGGGTTTGGCGGTTGCTGCTGGCTTTGGAAGAACAGTTTAAGGCTTCCGGCGGTTCTTTGGCCAATTTGCAGGGAGAAGATAAAAAACTGCATCGGATTACCCATCTGACCATTAAAAAGGTGACCGAAGATATTGGCAAGCGGTTTAATTTTAATACGGCGGTTAGTGCCATTATGGAATTGGTTAACGCCTTGTATCATTATAAGGATCTGCCTCAGCTTAACAATGCTGTGGTACAGGAAGCCTTGACCAGCTTGCTGCTTTTGCTGTCTCCCTTTGCTCCCCATATGACCGAGGAGCTGTGGGAGGAAATGGGCAAAAAGGGCAGCATTCACCAGCAAAGCTGGCCGGAATTTGATCCCCGGGCAGTGGTGGAAGAAGAAATTGAAATTGTAGTTCAAATTAATGGCAAGGTACGGGAAAAAATGCTGGTTCCGGCCGGTTTGGATAAAGAAAGTCTGTTGGAGCTGGTTTTGGCCGATGCTCGAACGGTTAAATTGGTGGAAGGCAAACAATTGCTGAAAAAAATTGCGGTTCCTGGAAAATTGGTCAACTTGGTTGTAAAATAGATTATTCAAAGAGCAGGGGAATTTTGGCTGAATACAGAATACCCCTTATAAAAACTATAAAGGAGTTGAGTGTATGCTCAAAAAATCACTAGCCGTTACTTTGATTTTGTTGTTACTTTTGCTTCCCGGCACCGTTGGAGCAGAGGAAATCTTGGCCGAACCGGAGATGGCTAGCAGCGAGGAGACTTGTGAAGACCTGGAAGTTTTGCAGGAAGAAAGTTCAACAGAAACCGGGGAAGAAATTTTGGCAGATATTTCTTCCAGCGGGACAAGTTTGGATTCGGAAAACGCAGCAGATGACTGGCAGGAAAAAGAAGCAAGCTATGAAGGCAGCTTTGTTTGGTCTATTCAGGGATTGCAGATTTTGGAAAATTATGACGAAGCCATTGAATACCTGTATCAGGAATTGCTAAAAATGCCAGCTAAAATTGATCTTTCCAGCTATAATGTGCCAGTTAATGCTATGAATCAAATTATGCAGCAAATGTTTTTTAGCCATCCGGATTTATTTATTGTGGATTCCAGCAAAAGCACTTATTCTTATAGCGGCAGCAAGGTACGCAGCTATAACCCAGTTTATATTGAAAATGCTCTGGACAAATTGGAGGAATATAACCAGGTAATTGATAATATTATCAGCAATATTAATAGTGATTGGTCTGACTTAGAAAAAGTTTTGTTTATTCATGACTATCTTGCTTTGCACTATAAATATGATTATTCTTTAACCTATTATACGGCCTATGATTTGTTCACCCAAAAAATCGGAACTTGTCAGGCTTTTACTTTGATGGCTACCGCTTTATTGCAAAGAATTAATCTTCCGGTTTCTTATGCCTTTTCCGAACCCGATAATCATATGTGGAATGTGGTTCAATTAAATAATGGTAAGTGGTATAACCTCGATGTATCCCATGACTTATCATTGTGGCCGGGTGTTGTGCGTCATAATCATTTTCTGGTTAGTTCAGCCAGATTACAGTCAGTTTGTCCCCAACACCGGGATATACAGTGCAAATATAAAATGAACGATCCCACCTATGATGCTTATTTCTGGGCAGAATCAGAATATGGTATCCCCTTTGTTTGGAGCGGCAGTAACTGGTATTATGCTTTTTATGATACCGATACTGAAATTACCACCATTTATCAATGGGAGCCAGGCACCAATGAAAGCACTCTTGTGACTAAATTAGATTTTTGGTGGCCTGCTTGGGAAAATCCTTCCTCCTATTGGCTTGGTTTTTATTCCGGTCTTTCTTATTATCGGGGAATGTTGATTTATAACGATCCAGAAAATTTTTATGCTTATGATTTGGCCAAGAAACAGCAAAGTGTTTTATTTCCTGTGGATACTAAAGAAGGCTATATTTATGGTTCTTGGTTGCAGGACAATGCTTTGATTTATTCATTAGCTACTTCTCCCGATGAAACCGGGGCTTTGCAGAAAATTTCTCTGGAGGATTTAAAGTTTTCTGGGGCTGCTTTGGTTTTGGATCAGGATATTACCTTTGAATTTTATGTGCCGGTAAGCTCCTTTCTTGGTTGTGATCCCAATGCTTCCGGGGTTAGATTCAGCAAGGATATTTATGCTGAGGATGGTTCCATTGGTCAGCAGGAGCTGGGGCAAATGAGCCTGGCTGAAGCGGAGTGCCGGGGCAATGCTTATGTTTTTAGCTGTTCCGGAATCACCGCCAAAGAAATGAGTGCTGATCTACACGCTGCCTTATATTTGCCCGGAGGAGAAGTTGCCCAGGAGCTGGATTATTCGGTAGTTGATTATGTCCAGGATATTTTTGCTGAAGAAAATTTGGCGGCTGAAGAACAATTAAAAACTCTTTTGGTGGACTTGGTTAATTATGGAGCGGCTGCTCAAAGTTATTTTGGCTATAATACTGCTAATCTGGCCAATGATCCCCGGTTTATTGCTGAAGAATGGCAAAAATATGCTACTCCAAACGAACCGGTACTGAATAATACTTTCAGCCGGGAAGAAGTTGAAGGAGCCTCTATCCATAATTTAAACCTGAACTTAATTTTGGACAATCGAATTGAAGTAGGGATGCAGGCTGTAACGAAAGATTTGCAGGCTTCCGGTTTAAAAATGGAAATCTATGATAAGAATGAAAAGCTTTTAACCAGTCTATCCGGAGCAGAACAGGATTTTATCAGGGATTTTGCTCGGCTTAATTGTTGGAAGCCTCAGAACCTTCGGGATGACTTTATCATTAAAATTAAGACTAATTCTGATGGTCAGCAGGTGAGCGATACTTTTAAATGCAGTATTGAAGATTATGCCGCTTATGTTAAAGACCATCAAAGCGAAGGAGTCTATAGCCGAGTTTATGAATTATTAACCCAAATGTTTAAATATGCTGATTCGGCGAATAAATATTTTTAAGGACAGCGGAGCAATTTAATTTATAAAAGGCTGGTGAAATAATTGCTGCTTATTCCGCTGTTTTTGGGGATGGGAGTTCTTTTATTCTGGCCTTTGCCCTATGTGCTGCAATATCGGCAGCAAAATTGGCAAATGCGTTTTCAAATGCAAGTATTGCTTTTTCGGCGTTACCGCTTAACTTTAGGACAAAAGCAAACTCAAATTGGAGCCAAACCCTCAAAAAAAACTCCGGCTTCCAAAGGCTTGCATTTTACTCCCCGGCATTGGCTGGCCGAAAAGTTAAAAACCCGGCCGGAAAAAATTCAGACTCTGGCCTGGAAGTGGGAGATTATTCTGGGTACTGGAGATCCAGCTTTAACCGGTTCTTTGTGCGGTTTACTGCTGGCAATGCAAGAGAGTTTGCTGGCTTACTTGAGCAAGTGGGAAGGAAAAATGCCTCAGGGCAAAATCCAGGGAGATTTCCAGAATCGGCGGTTGGAGATTAATTCGGAGTATGTTTTAAAGCTTCCTTTGTGGAGAATTTTGTATTTGTTGAAAGCGGCGGCCTGATTTTCAGGCCGCCGCTGGTCTTTGACCACTCTTCACGCTTCGGCAATGCTTGTTAGCAGAGTGGGCTATTTATAATTTTTTGCTCAATTTTTCAATAGCTTGCTGTACTGAAGCTGGCCCAGCCAGTTTTTGGCGAGCCTGAACGCATTGTTCCAGGGCAATGGCCGGATAAACATCTTGTTCGATCAGCGGGCAAAATTTCTTAAATTCAACTAAGGATAATTCTTCCAGGCTTTTTTGCTGCTCCAAAGCGTAAAAGACCAGTTTTCCGGCTACGGCGTGACATTCCCGGAAGGGCAAACCTTTTTTTACCAGATAATCAGCTAAATCAGTGGCGTTGGTAAAACCGCCCTGAGCGGCCTGCCGCATATTTTTCGGATTAATTTTGAGGGTGGCCAGCAATGGACGGAAGATCAGCAGACATTTTTTAACCGTATCCAAAGCATCAAAAAGGGCTTCCTTGTCTTCCTGCATATCCTTGTTATAAGCCAGGGGCAAGCCTTTAAGCATGGTCAGCAAGGACATTAAATCCCCAAAAACCCGACCGCTTTTGCCTCGGATTAATTCGGCTACATCCGGATTTTTCTTTTGGGGCATCATACTGGAGCCGGTGCTGTAAGCATCATCCAATTCAATAAAAGCAAATTCTGCTGAGGCCCACAAAATAATTTCTTCGCAGAAGCGGCTTAAATGCACCATAATCAAGGAAGCTGCTGCACAAAATTCGACCACAAAATCCCGGTCACTGACTGCGTCCAGGCTGTTGCCGCATAGGTCTGCAAAGCCTAATTGATCGGCTACAAACTGAGGATCGCTGTCATAGGTTGTTCCGGCTAAAGCTCCGGCTCCCAAGGGCAGAATATTAGTTCTTTTGCGGACATCAGCCAGCCTTTCCCGATCCCGTTGGAACATTTGCCCATAAGCCAGCAAATGATGAGCCAGGGTAATGGGTTGAGCTCTTTGCAGGTGGGTATAGCCGGGCATAATGACGCTTAAATTTTGTTGAGCCAAATCCAGCAGGGTTTGCAGCAAATCTTTCAGAAGCTGATCCACCTGCCCAATTTCATCCCGCAAAAAGAGCCGAACATCCAAAGCCACCTGATCATTACGGCTGCGTCCAGTATGCAGTTTTTTGGCGGTTTCTCCAATTTTTTGGGTTAATAAAAGCTCTACATTCATGTGAATATCTTCAGCTTCCACCAAAAATTCTACCTTGTCGGCTTCAATATCAGCTAAAACTGCCTCCAGTCCGGCTATCAATTCTTCTGCTTCGGCTGGACTGATGATTCCGGTTTTGCCCAACATTCGGGCATGGGCTTTACTTCCTTCAATATCATACCGATATAGGCGGCAATCAAAGGAAATGGAAGAATGAAAATCTTCCACCAGATGGCTGGTGGCTTTTTGAAAGCGTCCGCCCCATAATTTACTCATAATGCCACCTCAATTATTTTTTCAGATTGGCTTCCATCAAAGCTCGAACTTTCAGGGGCAGTCCAAACAAGTTAATGAAGCCTTCGGCATCCTTTTGATTGTAAATATCATCCCGTTCAAAGGTGGATAATTCCTGGTTGTACAGGGAATAGGGAGATTTACAGCCAGCCGGGGTGCAGTTACCCTTGTATAATTTCATTCGGATGGTTCCGGTAACGGTTTTTTGAGTGGATTGGACAAAAGCATCCAGAGCTTCCCGCAAGGGACTGAACCAGACTCCGTCATAAACCAATTCGGCATAGCGGGCGGCAATGGTTTCTTTAAAGTGCATGGTAATCCGATCCAAAGTCAGGCGTTCCAATTCCTGATGAGCCAGCCACAAAATGGTGCCGCCGGGAGTTTCATAAACGCCCCGGGACTTCATGCCCACCAGACGGTTTTCGACCATATCCACGATTCCAATGGCATTGGTTCCGCCCAGCTCATTTAATTTTTCCAACAAACTAAGGCCGTCCATCTTTTGGCCGTTCAGGGCAACCGGAGTTCCCTGGACAAATTCCAGCTCTACATAGGTAGGCTGATCAGGAGCTTTTTCCGGACTGTTGGTCAAAAGTAAAACATCATCCGGGCATTCGTTGGCAGGATCCTCCAGCAGCCCGCCTTCATGACTCAGGTGCCAGATATTGCGATCCATGCTGTAGGGGCGTTTTTTGGTCACCGGAACCGGAATATTGCGGGCTTTGGCATATTCCATGGCATCTTCCCGGGAGCGGATATCCCAAATTCGCCAGGGAGCTACTACTTTTAAATGGGGGTTCAGAGCTTTAATGCCCAATTCAAAGCGAACCTGATCATTGCCTTTGCCGGTGGCTCCATGACTGATGGCTACTGCTCCTTCTTTTTCAGCAATTTCCACCAGTTTTTTGGCAATCAGGGGGCGAGCCATAGAGGTTCCCAGCAAGTATTTACCTTCATATAAGGCTCCGGCTCGCAGGGTGGGGAAAATATAATCTTCCACAAATTCTTTTTTGACATCTTCAATATATAATTTGCTGGCTCCGCTTTTCAGAGCTTTTTCGTGCAGGGGTTCCAGTTCTTCGCCCTGCCCCAGATCCGCCGCCATGGCAATTACTTCATAGCCGTAGTTTTCCTTGAGCCAGGGAATGATAATGGAGGTATCCAGTCCGCCGGAATAAGCTAATACGATTTTTTCTGCCATAATAATCGCTTCTCCTTTTTAATCCAAAATATATAATCTCCCCAGGGGAGCATCAAAACAAATATTTTCAGCTTGAAGTAGAAATTTACATTAGCAAAGCCATAACTGCTTTTTGAGCGTGCAGGCGGTTTTCCGCTTCGTCCCAGACCACAGAATGAGAGCCGTCAATAATTTCCGCCGTTACTTCTTCGCCCCGGTGAGCCGGCAGGCAATGCAGAAAGATATAATCGGGGGCTGCCGTCTGCATTAGTTCGCTGTTGACCTGATACAAAGCAAAGGCTTCGGCTCGTTTTTGCTGTTCGGCTTCCTGCCCCATGCTGGTCCAGACATCGGTAATTATGACCTCGGCTCCAATAACAGCTTCGGCGGGAGTATCTACGATTTTAACCTGAGAACCGCTGGCCTGGGCGTTTTTCTCAGCCCAGCTCACAATGGTGCTGTCCGGTTTATAACCAGGCGGAGAAGCTACGGTAATATCCAGACCCATTTTGGAGCAGCCAATCAGCAGAGAATGAGCCATATTATTGCCGTCTCCAATAAAGGCGGCTTTCAAACCAGCCAATCGTCCTTTATGTTCCCGAATGGTTTGCAAATCTGCCAGAACCTGACAGGGGTGCAGCAAATCGGTCAGGCCGTTGATAACCGGAATGTCGGCATATTGAGCCAATTCTTCCAAATCGCTTTGGGCAAAGGTGCGGATCATAATCCCGTTTAAATAGCGGGATAGAACCCGGGCAGTATCGGCTATGCTTTCACCCCGCCCCAGTTGAATATCCTGGGAGCTTAAAAATAAACCGCTGCCGCCTAATTGATAGATGCCTGCTTCAAAGGAAACCCGGGTGCGGGTGGAGCTTTTTTGAAAAATCATGCCCAGGGTTTTTCCGGCTAACAGGGGATGGGCTTCTCCTCTTTTTAGTCGGGCTTTTAGATCGTCTGCGGTATCCAAAATCAGTTTAATTTCTTCCGGGCTGAAATCCTGCAAGGAAAGCAAATCCCGTCCTCTTAATTGGTCGCTTAGAGCCTGCATATTAAAGTCCGCCTTTCTCTGTTAAAACTTGTTCCAAAATGCTTAAAGCTTTGCTTAAATCCGCCTGACTGATATTCAGAGGAGGCAGAAAACGCAGGACATTGGGGCCGGCATTAAGAATCAGCAAGCCCCGGCTTTGGCATTCGTTGACAATTTCCTTGACTGGCTGGTTTAATTCCATGCCCAGCATTAATCCTTTGCCCCGAACCTCTGCTATCAATTTGGGGAATTGGGCTTGCAGCTTAACTAAACCTGCTTTAAAAAAGGCTCCACTGCTTTGCACCTGTTCCAAAAGGTTGCTTGAAGTTAATTCCTGCATAACAGCCAAACCTGCGGCACAGGCCAGAGGGGTTCCGCCAAAGGTGGAAGCATGGTCGCCGGGTTGGAAAGCTGCCGCTACTGAAGAGCTGGCCAGCATGGCTCCCATGGGGAAGCCGCCCCCCAACGCCTTGGCCAAAGTCAAAATATCCGGAGCCAGCTCATAACCCTGGTGGGCAAACAAATGGCCGCTGCGTCCCAGGCCGCATTGAACCTCATCAAAGATTAGCAATAGGTTTTGTTCGTCACAAAGCTGGCGAACTCCTTTTAAATACTCCGGTTCTGCCGGATAAACTCCGCCTTCGCCCTGAATGGGTTCCAGCAAAACGGCACAGGTGTTTTCGGTAATGGCAGCTTTGAGGGCAGCCAAGTCATTATAAGGTACATATTTAAAACCAGCCGGGAGTGGATCAAAATATTTTTGATATTTGGGCTGCCCGGTAGCAGTAATGGCAGCCAGGGTCCGTCCATGGAAGCTGTGTAAGGCCGTGATAATTTCAAATTTATTGGCTCCCAAATTCAATTTGGCATATTTGCGTGCCAGCTTGATGGCTGCTTCATTGGCTTCGGCTCCGCTGTTGCAGAAAAAGACCTGATCGGCAAAGCAGTTTTCAGTTAATTTGTGAGCCAGTTTAGCCTGATTTTCAATGTAATATAAATTGGAACAGTGCATTAATTGTCCAGCCTGTTCCTGAATGGCCTTGACCACAGCCGGATGGCAATGCCCCAGAGAGCAGACTGCAATTCCGGATACCAGATCCAGATATTCCCGGCCTTCGGCATCCCAAACCCGGCTGCCCTGACCTTTGACCAAAGCCAAAGGAATCCGGCCATAGGTTTTTATAATATTGGTATCACTAAGCTTAATAATTTCTTCGGTATTCATTTTTTGTTCCCTTCCTTAGTTCCGAACCACCATGGTTCCCACTCCCTGGTTGGTGAAGAGTTCCAAAATAATGGAATGGGGGATTCGGCCATCAATAATATGCACGCTGTGAACTCCACTCTGCAAAGCCTTCAGGCAGCACTGCACCTTGGGAATCATGCCGCCGGCAATAATGCCTTCCTGAATAAGCTGTAAAACCTCTTTTTCGTTAACCCGGGAAATTAGGGTGTTCTTGTCTGCGGGATTGCGTAATATTCCATCCACATTGGTCAGGTGAATCAGTTTATCCGCCTTTAAGCCCTGGCAAAGAGCGGCGGCGGCATCATCGGCATTAATATTAAAGCTATGCCCGTTTTCATCTGCTGAAACCGGAGCAATGACCGGAATATAATCTTCCTTAATTAAAGTAGAAATAAGATCCGGATTAACCCGGTTAATTTCTCCCACATAGCCCAGATCCACCTTGGAGCCGTCCGGCTGGCAAAGCCCGCTTTCTTTTTTGGTGACCTCAAACAAATTGCCGTCCTTGCCGGAAAGCCCTACAGCCTTGGCTCCATAGCCATTGAGCAGGGTAACAATTTCCTTGTTGACCTTGCCCACCAGTACCATCTCGGCAATTTCCATGGTTACTTCATCAGTAACTCGCAAACCACCAATGAAATTGGATTCCACTCCAACTCTTTTCAGCATATTGGTAATTTCCGGCCCGCCTCCGTGGACAATAACCGGCTGAATACCAACATATTTCATTAAAACCAGATCGGTCATAACCGCTTTTTTCAAATTTTCGTTGACCATGGCATGGCCGCCATATTTGACGACTACGGTTTTGCCGTAAAAATCTTTGATATAAGGTAAAGCTTCCACCAGAATAGAAGCTTTATCCACAGGACTAATCATAAAATTTCTCCTTTATCAAGTGCGGTACTCTCCGTTTATTTTAACATATTCATAAGTCAAATCACAGCCCCAGGCTGTAGCCGAAAAATTTCCCTGGTGCAGATTTAAACGAACTGTAACCTGTTTTTGGGACAAAACAACCAAAGCCTGCTCTTCATCAAAAGCTATGGCTCGTCCGTTTTGGGCTACCTGGATTTCGCCCAAATAAATATCAATAATTTCCGGGTCAAAATCGGCTCCGGAATAACCGGCGGCACACAAAATCCGCCCCCAGTTGGCATCCCGGCCAAAAACCGCTGCTTTAAACAGGGAGGAAGAAACCACTGATTTGGCTATTTGGCGGGCATCTTCCAGGGTTTTGGCTCCTTCGGCGGTAACTTCGATTAATTTGGTGGCTCCTTCTCCGTCAGCGGCAATGGCTTTGGCCAAGGTCAGACAAACCTGATTTAAAGCCTGCTGAAAAGAAGCTGCCTGGGGACTGTTTCCGCTAATCAGGGGATTTTGAGCCAAACCATTGGCCAGTAAAAGCACCATATCATTGGTGCTGGTGTCCCCATCAACACTAATCATATTGAAGCTGAGATCGACCGCTGTTTTCAAAGCCTTTTGCAAAAAGCTTTTTTCAACGGCGGCATCGGTGGTAATAAAACCCAGCAAGGTAGCCATATTGGGATGAATCATGCCTGATCCTTTGGCCATGCCGCCCAGGGTGATGCCGTCAAAGCTGACTGCCGTTTGTTTGGAAACGGTGTCGGTAGTCATAATGGCTTCGGCGGCATCCCGGCCTCCGGCCTGACGGTCAGCTTCCGTTGCGGAAGCTGGACTGGGCAAATTGGCCGCAGCCTGTGCAATGCCGGGTAAAACCTTGTGCATTGGCATGGGCTGGCCGATAACTCCGGTGGAGGCTACCAAAACCTGCTCCGGGGGAATTTGCAATGCTGTTCCCACCTTTTCGGCCATAGCCTGGGCATCCTGCATTCCCTGGGAACCGTTGCAAACATTGGCGTTGCCGCTGTTGACTACCAAAGCTCGAACTGTTCCCTGCTCCAGGTTTTTTTGGGTTAGAAGCAAGGGTGCGGCTTTGACTTTATTGGTGGTATAAACTCCAGCTCCGGTAATTTCTGCCGCAGAAAAAATCAAGGCAATATCCTTGCGATCCGGGGCTTTGATTCCAGCCTGAGCCGCCGAAGCCCAAAAGCCTTGGGGAGCAGTTACTCCATTTTTATTTAACATAATTTCACTTCCTCAATTAATTTAGGGCTGCAAGCCCCATTCAGTCAAAGCGGTGCTTTCCGGCCAGCCGGACATCAGATTTAAATTTTGAATGGCTTGCCCGGCGGCTCCCTTAACCAGATTGTCAATGGCCGACAGCACAATTACCCGTCCGGTTCGGCTGTCCAATACCGGGCTGATCTGGCAATGGTTGGAACCGTAAACGCTTTTGGTTTGAGGCAGCATTCCAGCCGGAAGTACCTGAACAAATTTTTCGTTTTGATAAAAGTCTTTATATAAATCCCTTAATTCCTGGGGAGTTAATTCCTGTTTTAAAGCAGCATAGCAAGTAGCTAAAATACCTCTGGTCATGGGAGTTAAATGGGGAGTAAAGGAAAGCCTGACCTCTTGCCCGGCCAGTCGTCCCAGGGTTTGTTCGATTTCCGGGGTGTGACGGTGTCCGGCTACTCCATAAGCCTTGATGCTGTCATTGGCTTCACAATAGTGGCTGTTCAGGCTCAGACTGCGGCCTGCTCCGGAAACTCCGCTTTTGGCATCAATAACAATATTGTGCAAATCGATCAAATTATTTTTGGCCAAGGGTGCCAAAGCCAAAGCCGAAGCGGTGGGATAGCAGCCGGGATTGGCCAGGATTTGAGCGTCCGGAATCTGGGATCGGAACAGTTCCGGCAAACCATAAACCGCCTGGGCATTTAATTCCGGAGCGGTATGCTCTACCTTGTACCACTGTTCATAGGTAGAAATTTGATCAAAGCGAAAATCAGCTCCCAGATCAATCAGCTTTTTGCCCTGCCGAATAGCTTCCTGGGCGGCTGGCATGGCATGGCCATGGGGTAAAGCCGTAAAAATAAGATCACATTGAGCAAATAAATTGGGCAGATCGATTTCCTGCAAAATTAAATCGGTATGCCCATAAAAGTGGGGATAAACTTCCCAATAAGGGGAATCCACATTGCTGCGGGAGGCCAGAGCCACCACTTCCACCTGGGGATGCCGCTGTAAAAGGCGAAACAGCTCGGCTCCGCCATAACCGGTTGCTCCAATAATACCCGCTTTTAACATAAAAAAACCTCTTTTCCTAAACTGTATTTATAATTATACAAATCTATGTATAAAAATGCAATAAATTTAATTGAAAAATTTTCCCCATTTTCCGTTCAATCAGGTATAATAGAAAATAAGAGGAGTAGAAAAATGCAGGATTTAAAATTGATTTGCCAAGAAAAACCAGCTTTTTCCCTGGTCGAATTAGCAGGCCAGCCCGATTTTTTGTTAATTGCCGGACCTTGCAGCATTGAATCCCAGGAGCAGCTTTTGACTACAGCGAAGGCAGTTAAAGCTGCCGGAGCGAACTTTTTGCGAGGCGGAGCCTATAAACCCCGAACCTCACCCTATGCTTTTCAGGGGTTGGGTCAAACCGGGCTGGAGTATTTGCGGGAAGCCTCTCAACTTACCGGACTGCCGGTAATTACTGAGGTTTTGGATCCTCGGGATGTGGAAACCGTCAGCAATTATGCGGATATTTTGCAAATCGGCACTCGCAGTATGCAAAATTTCCCCCTGTTAATTGAAGCTGGCCGCAGCCAAAAACCGATTTTGCTGAAAAGAGGTTTGTCCGCTACTCTACAGGAATGGCTGTCCGCCGCCGAATATATTTTGCAGACCGGCAATCAAAAGCTGCTGCTGTGTGAACGGGGAATCCGTACCATTGAAAATTATACTCGCAATACTCTGGATTTGAGTGCAGTAGCTGCCTTGAAGGAACTGACGGCCTATCCGATTATTGTAGATCCTTCTCATGCCACCGGCCGTTGGAGTTTAATTAAACCCATGAGTCTGGCTGCTGTTATGGCTGGCTGTGATGGTTTGATGCTGGAGGTGCATCCTAATCCCTCTCAAGCCTGGAGCGATGGGGAGCAGCAGTTGACTTTAACTAATTTTGCTCAAATTGCCCGCCAAATTCAGCAAACCGTAGCTTTTCGGCAAAGTATGTTCAAGAATTAAGCCCTGATGCTTCTTCTAGTTTGCTCCAGACAGACCCAATTGTCAAGTGATTTCCCTCAAGAGAAGCAGAAGGAAGCCAAAAATTGGATTAAGGAGCTGGAAAATGATCGAAAAAGAAATTAATGCCCTAAGTCTGGAGAAAGCCAAAAAGCTATTTTCAAGCCAAATAATTGTTTCCTTTGAGATTGGAACCACCAAAGGCTTGCAGCAGATTCATAAATATTTGTTTGAGGGATTATATCCTTTTGCCGGAGAAATCAGAAATTTAAATATTAGTAAGGGTAATTTTCGCTTTGCCAATGTCTTATATTTAAAAGAAGCTTTGGCGGCTATTGAGCAAATGCCGGAAAATACTTTTGAAGAAATTATTGCTAAATATGTGGAAATGAATGTGGCTCATCCTTTCATGGAAGGCAATGGGCGTTCAACTCGAATTTGGCTGGATATGATCTTAAAGAAAAGGCTGAAATGTGTGGTTGACTGGCAAAAAATTAATAAAGTTGCCTATTTGCAGGCCATGGAACGCAGTCCCATTAATGACCTGGAGCTTAGAATGCTGATTTGGCCGAACTTGACGGATAAAGTAAATGACAGGGAAGTTATTTTTAAAGGAATTGAGCAGTCATATTTTTATGAAGGCTATGAGGTGGAAAAGTAAGTAAATTCAAAGAGACTGAATGTAAAATCGTTAATTTGTCCCCAGGCATACGAAACTGAAAATTTTGTATAAAAACCTTCCGCAGATGACAAGCTAAAGAAAAAGCTGGTTATCATAGGAGGTTTTTTTTGATGTTTAATCTTTCCTGGCCCCTGCTGCTTCTGGCTGGGGTAACAACTCTTATTTATCTTTTTTTAATTTTTAGAGTGCTGGATCGGATGAAGCTGTCCGATGGAAACGCTTTATTAGTTTTGGCGGCAATGCTGGCCGGGAGCTTTATTAATATTCCCTTGAGCAAAGCTAATCCGGAAATTGCCCTTAACCTGGGGGGAGCGGTAGTTCCCTTAATTTTGATTTTGTACCTGTGGTTTTCAGCCGGAACCGGTAAGGAAAAATGGCGATCCTTGCTGGGAGCTGGAGTAACCGGCGGTTTGATTTGGTTTATCGGTAACTTTTTGCTGTCCGGACGAGCTTCCGATCCGGAGAGTGCCGCTGGCTTTTGGGATACCCTATGGCTTTATCCCTTGCTGGCCGGAATAGTAGGTTATCTTTGCGGGCGTTCTCGGCGGGCTTCCTTTATTGCGGCCGGCTTGGGAATTCTCTTTTATGATTTGGGCTATGCGTTTTGGCTTTGGAGTCAAAAAGCTGGCAGTTTGACTTTTGGCGGAGCCGGGATTTATGATCCCATGGTAGCATCGGCGGTTTTGGCTGTTTTGCTGGCCGAAATTGTGGGTGAGGTACGGGAAAGGCTGGCCGGCGGCCCTCAAAAAGAAGATCGGGATCCGGACTTGCTGGCTAATTTACGCTCACCTTCTGATCCTCAGGCTGATCCTCAAGGAGGTGGTCAATAATGCTGAAAGTCAGATCCTTTTGGGCTTTGCTGCTGTTTTTGGGGCTTTATCTGTTTTGGGGCTTCAACCCCGGCGGACGGGAAATGGCGGCTGTTTGGGCAGAAAATGAATTGGCGGCAACCAGCTCCGAACATCCTTCCGACCATCAGGCCGGTTTATCTACAACGGTGGAAAATGAATCCGGTGAAGTTATTTCCATTCTGGGACGAGAGGTTAGCCCTGGAGATGAGATTATTACGGCGGAAGGCCAGCACTATCGAATTACTCAAGTGGAGAACGGCAAGGCAATAGCCGAAGATTTGGGAGCAGATCAGGCCATGGTTTCCTATATGGATTTTTTTGCTTCCACTTCTATTCCGGCTATGGTACAGGCTGAGGCTCAAAGTAAAACCATTGGCATTTATCACACCCACAGCGATGAAAGCTATGTTCCTACCGATGGAACGGAAAGCATTAAATTTGAAGGGGGTATTTATCAGGTGGGGCAAACCCTGGCTGAGGATCTGGAAGGGGAAAATGTGCAGGTGGAATATGATACGACTGCCCATGATCCTCATGACAGTAATGCTTATGCCCGTTCTCGCCGGACAGCAGTGCAGTTAATGGAAAAAGGGCCGGTAGCCCTGATTGATGTGCATCGGGACGGAATCCCGGATGCTGCTTACTATCAGGCTCAAATAGAAAATCAAGATGTAGCCCGGCTGCGGTTGGTGGTGGGGCGGGAAAATCCCAATATGAATGCCAATTTGGATTTTGCCAAACAAATGATGGCCTATGCCAATGAAGTTCATCCTTATGTGGTCAAAGAAATTTTTTTGGCCAGTGGAAATTATAATCAGGATTTAATGCCCACTGCTTTATTGGTGGAAGCGGGAACCTATACCAACAGCAAGGAGGAAGCTGAACGGGGAATTAGTATGTTTGCAGATGCTGTTCCGGTAGTTTTGGGAATTAATGCCTCCCAGCCTGCCGAGCCGATAACCGAAGCCGCCGCCGACAATCGAGGAGTTTGGCAAGCTTTAGCCTGGATTGTGGGGCTGTTTGTGGTGGGAGGTGCAGCTTATTTGGTCATTGCAGCCGGAGGCTTTAGGGCGGCCTGGAACAAAATCAGATTGTTTTTTGCCAGGGAAATATAATTCTGAAAAACTGAAACAGGGCGTTCTAAATTTTAAAACGCCCTGATTGCGACCGATTTTTTTATTACAGTATATTCTTATTTAACTGGTTGATCAACTCGTTTTGCCCACTTGTAATTACTGGCATAATAGCTGGAACTTAAACTGGAAGTTATTACGCGTCCGCTTCCACTGGAAGCGTGGATAAATTGATTATTTCCCAAATAAATCCCAACATGATGAATAGAACTGCTTCCATAATAACCAAAGAAAACCAAATCCCCAGGCATTAAGTCGCTTTTGCTGATGGTAGTACCAACATTGGCCTGATCACAGGCAATTCTGGGCAGGGTAATTCCGTTGGCTTTATAAACATATTGTACAAAGCCCGAACAGTCAAAGGATCTGGGGCCGGTGGCACCATAGGAATAGGGGGTACCCTCAAGACTGTAAGCAGAAACTAAAATGGAATCAGCCAAAGAGCTTGTCCCGACAGCTTCCGCTGATTCTGAGCCGCAGGCTGTAACCGTTGCGGAAGAATTGGGGGTTATAGAAGCAATGCTTTTTCCCAAAGCATTGTCGGAATTGGCCTGAGGATTGACAGCAGGAGCAGCTTGTTCCTGTACTTGGGAATCTAAAGAAAGACTTACAACGATAGAACCGCTGTAGTCACCTGGAGTGGCAAAGGCTGAGGATGTACAGAATAAGAATAAAAAGGCGATTACGGTCACAATTTTTAAGTTACGGACGCACAACCTGGATACCATAAAATCCTCCTAACTAAAATTTTACCAGTTTAAGTTCGACCTCGATTCAAAATCTCCTGCTTTTAGCAGAAAATTTTTATAAATTAGCAAATTAAGGCAGAAGGCATAAAAAGCCGAGCTGGTTAATAGATATATAATATTCCCAGGAGTGAACTACTCGGCAATAAATTGCCGAGCTTATTGCTTCAACCACTACTGCTTGAGCGAACATAATCGTTATCTCAAGTCTTACACAATGTCCACAAGCGTTAGGTTCGGCTGATCTCCAGCCTACCATTTATTTGAGTGTATCATATTTTGATGCCTTGTGCAAGCAGGTGCGTTCATCCCGGCTTTAAAAAGCCGAGTTTCTTCGCACCAACATTAAAAAAATCCGGCTGGCCTGGCCGCCGGTTGAAATAAATAAAGTCAGGCGAGAGGGGTAAAGGGATGGAAGAATTGCAGGAAGCCGGTATTTTTCGGGATATAGCCGAAAGAACCGGGGGAGATATTTATTTGGGAGTTTGCGGCGGTGTGCGTACCGGCAAGTCTACCTTTATCAAAAGGTTTATGGATTTGCTGGTTATCCCCCATATTTCTAATGTTCCGGAACGGGAAAGAGCCAGAGATGAGCTGCCCCAAAGCGGTGCCGGACGAACCATTATGACAACTGAACCCAAATTTGTTCCCAATGAAGCGGTGGAAATTCAGGTTAGCAAAAATCTGGCGGTTAAGGTGCGAATGGTGGATTGTGTGGGCTATAAAGTGAACGGAGCTTTGGGTTATGAGGATCAGGACGGCCCCCGAATGGTTTCCACTCCCTGGTTTGAGGAACCAATTTCTTTTCAGGAGGCCGCCGAGATTGGCACTAGAAAGGTAATTTCCGAACATTCTACCATGGGAATTGTAGTAACCACTGATGGCAGCATTACTGATATTGAACGAAGCGGCTATTTGGAAGCGGAAGCCCGGGTAGTGGCTGAACTGAAGGAAATAAAAAAGCCCTTTATTATTTTATTAAATACCACTAGGCCGGAAAGTCCGGCGGCAGGAGAATTGGCCGAGGAGCTGATTCGGGAGTATGATGTGCCTGTTTTGCCGGTTAATTGTGCTCAAATGGATGAAATAGATTTGCTGGAAATTTTGGAAAAGGTTTTATATGAATTCCCAGTACATGAAGTTAATATTGCCTTGCCTTCCTGGGTGGAGGAGCTGCCCAATCAACATTGGCTCCGGCAGAGCTTTGAAACAGCGGTAGCCGAGACCATTCAGCAGGTGCAGAGGCTGCGGGATATTGATGAAGCGGTGGAAAATTTGGCGGATTATGATTTTATTGCTCAGGTTAATTTACAGCAGATGGATCTGGGGAGCGGGCAGGCTTCCATTGCCATTGCTTCTGATTCCAGTTTGTTTTATCGGGTGTTGAGTGAAGAACATGGTTTAACGATTAAGGATGATTTGGATTTATTTCGGCTGGTGGGAGAATTAAGCCTGGCCAAAAAAGAATATGATAAATTTTCTTCCGCCTTGCGGGAGGTGCGGGAAAATGGCTATGGGGTGGTAATGCCCTGCCTGGAGGAAATGGTTCTGGAGGAACCGGAGCTGATTCGCCAGGGCAATCGCTTTGGAGTTAAGCTGCGAGCCTGGGCTCCTTCCATTCATGTAATTAAAGCGGATATTACCACGGAGGTAACCCCGGTAATCGGTACTGAAAAGCAATGTGAGGAATTGGTGCAGTATTTGTTGGAAGGCTTTGAGTCAGAGCCGCAAAAAATCTGGGAGTCAGAAATTTTTGGCAAATCCCTGCATGACCTGGTGCGGGAAGGGATTCAAAATAAATTGCAGCGAATGCCGGAAAATGCTCAATCCAAGCTGCAAATTACTTTGCAGCGGATTATTAATGATGGCAGCGGCGGATTAATTTGTATTTTAATTTAGGTAGAAGGAGACTGTCCCTCGGATAGTCTCTTTTTCTGTTTGTTTAGATAATAAGCCAGGGCGTTGATTTGTACCAAAACTTCCATTTGCCGTTCTAAAGATAAACTGCGGTAAGCCTTGAGCAAATTTTTTTCTCTTGAATTCAGGTCTGGCTTTTCTTTAAGCTGCAAAATCTGATCCAAAGAGATTTGATAAAGCCTGGCCAGGGCGGTCAAAGTAGACAGGTCGGGCTGAGCCAGGCCGTTTTCATAGCCGGAAAGGGTTTTATTGTTAATATTGGTTAGAGCCATAACCTGAGTTTGGCTTAAGTTGGCCTCCAGCCGGGCTTTTTTTAGTTGTCGACCCAATTCCAGGGCAAATTCTTTGCGTTTGTTCATAATGATTTTAAATTAAAACTCCGGTCAAACTGGCCGGAGTTTTTTTATTTAAGGCAGTCAAACAGGCTATTGTTGTTTGGCATTAGTTTCAGTTTCCAAAAGCTTCAGGGTTACATCGGCTCCTGAACCAGTAACCAAAGCGATCAATCCGGCTCCGGCCAAGGAAAAAAGTACAGCCGCCAGAATACCCATCCCGATAGAGGTGGTTTCGGAGTTAACAATGCAGGAAACTACCACAGCGGTGAGAATCAAAACCAGAATTACAAAAATGGCCACGCCTTTTCCGACTTTCATTAGAGAACACCTCCTTTGGGAAATAGCTATTATTAATTAAGATTCTACGCTTTCCGGCGAAATCCTGCCGAGTCTGGCGGCAAATCCGGAAAATTAATTCAGGATTTTTTGCTGGGCAGTTTTGAGAAAATCATGAACCTTTTCAAAGAACAGGCCGGTAGCAAACCAAAGCGGAGCCATATCCAGGCGGATTAGACCCTGTAATTGCCAAAAGGTTTGGCCGGAATAGTTCCAGGGGCTTTGTCCGAAGACCAGTCGAATTAAACCGCCGGTCAGATATTCAATAAGCCAAATGGCCACAACCCAGATTAGACCCCGAATCCACCAGGAGTAAGAGCGAATCCGATTGTGCAAAGGCTCCAAAAAGACCCCGCATCCATAAATTGGAAACATCCATAAATAAGTTCTGGCCTGAAAACGCATATCCCCGTCCAGAGCAGACATCAGACCGGTCCAGATAATTTCCAGGCTCCAGCCCAAAAGGCCATAAATTAGAAATCTTGTTCTCATAAGTCTTATTTTTGCTGCTTCAACTGGAAATCATACCTTTCATTTTAAATTTTTAGCAGGAGCAGGAAAAGAAAGCTATTCAGGGAAATAAGTTAGGGAGGTGATTTATAAATGACCGAAAAAAGAGAATATCTAATGCCGGTTTTTGTGGATGCTCATAATTTGCCGGATGCCTGGTTTCAGCTCCAAAAGAAGCTTTGGGAAATTGATGCTTATGAATACCCGGTAGAATGGGGCAGTTATCCAGGTCAGTTGCGGCGGGAGTTTGATTTTGTCTGCTGCCGGATTCGCCACCCAGGTTTACGGCCTTTGTGTGATGAGATGCCGCCGGGCTTGAATATTCCGCCCCCGACGACTATGGATCGAATCGAGGAATATTTTGCCACTTATATTTTAAATCCCCATGTGGCCGAAAACGAAAAATACACCTATGGCAGTCGGATTTGTTTGCAGGTGGACAGTCTGATCAAGTCGTTTAAGGAACATGGTTTTGGCCATGTCAAATCCTGTCTGGAAATTGCCCGTCCGGAAGATATTGTGGATGGCAAGTCCATGCCCTGTTTGCGGCTGATTGATGTTAAAATCAAAAAGGATAATCTGGCCGGGGTCTATCGTCTGCATTTTATTATTTATTTCCGGGTCTGGGACTTGTGGGGAGGATTTCCCCAAAATCTGGGCGGTCTGCAATTATTTAAGGAATGGCTGGTGGAAGAAATCGGCTCCAATCCGAAAGACGGCCTGCCCCTGGAAGATGGGGAAATGATCGTAATGTCCAAAAGCCTGAATGTCCGGGAGCATATGTTTGAATACTCCAAAGCCCGGATCTATCGTTAATATTAATATTAAAAAAACATAAATCCCTTTCTGAAACATATATTTATAATAGCCCACCCTGGAATAGATGTTTCAGCCGGGGATTTTTTATTTGCCATTTTAGCTTGTTTGTGAGTTGGCAAAGCACCAGAGGACTGTCTTCTCAACTAACCAAAAAAGCTTCTTTAAGTGAGGGATTATTATGCCGCCCAAATTAAAAGATGATTTTTATGCTCAATGGATTAAGCCCAGCGAAAAAAAAGCGGATTGGTGGCTGGAAAAAGAGCAGCCTCCCCCTCCCAAGCCTCGCCGCAAGTTTTGGCTGGTTATTATGATTTTGCTGCTTTTAATTGGTTTTCGCTATTGGCAAAATCCCTACAGCCAGCAAATTAAAGACGGCCTGGCTTATGTTTTGGATCGGGAATGGAACTTTGAGCCTATAAAAAGCAAAGTAGCTGCCCTTACCGGGGAAACCGCTCCGGCCTTAAACTATCAGGAAAGCCTGAGTCTGCCGGTGGAAGGAGGGCAAATCAGTCAAAAATACGGCTGGCAAAAATCCGACTGGGAAGAAATGGAACGCTTTAATGCCGGGATAACCATTCAGGCCGAAGCGGGCAGCACGGTTAAAGCGATCAAAGCCGGACGGGTGATTAGGATGGAAAAAATTCCGGAATTGGGTTCGGTTTTGCAGTTGGAGCATGAGGCCGGTTTTTACAGCCTGTATGCCGGAATTGATTTTTTAACCCTGGCTGTGGGACAAAATGTCCTGGAAGGGGAAGCCATTGGCAAAATTCAGCAGGAACTTTATTTGGAAATTCGCCGGAATTATCAGCTTATTGATCCGCTTGAAGTTTTGGAAGGGGTTATTTGATGAGGCTGTTTTGTCTGGCGGGAATAAATTTTTCGGTAAATCCTTTTTTTCTGGGGATGTTGGCCTTGTTTGCTTTGGCCGGTTTGTTGGGGCAGGGATTGTTGGCTTTTGGAGTAGTTTTACTGCACGAATTGGCTCATATTGGAGCGGCTTACCGGTTGGGGCTGCGATTTTCCGAGATTGAGCTTTTGCCTTTTGGCGGAGTAGCCAAAACCGAAGAAGAATTGGCTTTGGATCCCGGTCGGGAAGCGTTGGTGGCTTTGGCCGGTCCTGCCAGCAATTTTTTGCTGATTGCTCTGGCCTGGGGTGGGCATAATTATCATTTTTGGAGCTGGGAAAGCTGTCGCTTTTTCTGGCATTTAAATTTAAGTATGGCGGTTTTTAATTTGCTGCCTTTATTGCCCCTGGATGGCGGACGGATTTATCGGGCTGGTCTGGCTGGAAAAGTGGGACTGAAAAAGGCTACTTTAAAGGCGGCAGCTTGGGGACAGGCGGGAGGTTTGATTATTGCAGTTTTGGGGATAGTCGGCTTAATCTTGAAAATGTGGGGATTGGAAATTTTTCTGTTGGGAGCTTTTCTATTTTATGCAGCCAGCAAAGAAAAAAAATCCCTTGCCTACCTTTGGCTGAAATATTTGCTGCAAAAAGAACAGGAATTGGAACGAGCCAAAATGCTGCCGGCTTTTTGGGGAGTGGTAGGAGAACAGGTGGTTTTGGGGGAAATTGTCCAGAATTTTTTGCCCCGGCGATTTAATTTGGTGCTGGTCAATGGAGCAGATTGCCGAATTAAAGGCATGATAGGGGAAAATAAATTGCTTCAGGCTTTGCAGGCTTATGGCTATAATTATCCGGTGGGTCGGCTTTTAGAATAAAATTAGCTGGTAAAAATCAGGCTTTTTTGAATGGGATAAAGGGGAGAAATGCGGTAATACTTTGTTATAGAAAGGAGGTGAAAAGCAGGTGAACAAAGTAGCCTTATTTGTGGATTATGAAAATTTATTTTACAGTATGCACAATAAATTTCAGTGCCAGCCGGATCCGATGGAGCTGGTAAATATTGCTTTGCAATATGGTCAACTGGTTGTAGCCAAGGCTTATGGGGATTTTGAAAAAAATATTTATATTAAGGCGGAAGTGCCTAAAGTACGAGCCAGCAGCTTGGAAATTGTGCATACTCGAACAGAAATTATCGGAGGAAAGGAAAAGTCTTTTACTGATTTTAAGATTTTGGAGGATTTGTTTGTTTTTAAAGAGGAAAACAAAGATGTGAACACCGTGATTTTGGCCACTGGAGACGGGCATTTTTCTAATATTGTAGCCAGAATGAAAATCAGAGACGGCAAAAAAGTAGTGGTGGTGGCGGTTAAGGGTTCTTTGAGCCGGGAGCTGCAAATGGCGGCGGGTAAAGAGGATTCTCTGGAAATTAACGGAATCAGCTATGAGGTTGATTTGGAAGACCTGAATCGGTTTATTTTGAATCAGGAAGAAAAATATCAATACTTGACTTTTATCCGAACCACTCAAGCTTATTTGGATTCATTGGACGTACCTTTGGAAAGAAAAGATTTTTATCAAAAAAAGATTATCACCGCTCTGAATCAGTTGATTGTCGGGGGCAAAATTGAACAAATAAAAATTAACCGCAATAATGTTCCGGTTAACATTATTCGGAGTCGGCGGATCATGGCTCAGCCGGTTTAGAAGAAAAGTATTCTGAATCATTGAGGTTCAGAATACTTTTTTTGTATTAATTAAGGTATTTTAGCATATTGAATTAGCTTTAGATGTCATAGGCTGCTGGGATAGCAGTCTTTTCCCATTCATCGTATGTTATACTTTTATTCCATAAAAACTGAAATTCAATTCTGTAAGCTTCATATTCGTGAGCAGTATTCAATACTTGTCTGAATGGATTAAATTTTCTTACCGGTGATGCTCCTCCGTATGTATAACCAATTAGTAAAGCTTTTGCTGAACCGTCTTCAAATTCCACAATATATGTTTGGTGTAAAATTGGATAATCAACTAAAATACGCACTTTAAGATTAGGAGACTGGAGTTCATATTGATACCATTTGTCAAAAGTACCTTCAACATTTATGAGATCCAGCTTCCTTGGAGGATCACGCATTGCAAGATAAATTTCTCTCATTGCTGGTGTCATAGGATTTACGATAACTTGTATTTCTATTTCATCGGAGAATAATTGTTTTAATAAATCGTACTTTTCATCATTATTAAACCAGGAACAGCCTGTCTGGGCGGACAACTTTACGCATTTGATTGGTGAACTATAATCAAAACATAATTGGAAAAATTGCACAGTTGAAATATAATGATTATTGGAATCAGGCATCATTGATTGTTGGTTATCGTATTTCAGACTAGCAGCGATCTTGGTTGTCAGATTAGCAACAATTATCGTTCGTATATCACCGTTAGAAAACCCTTCTAGCTCGGGAAACCATTTTTTCATTAGTGAATAGAACTTATTCTTATCGTTATCGCAAAAGTCTTTTGTGAAATTCTTTATGAAGGTATCAACATCTGCTTCCGTGGTTCTCACTTGACTTGTTTTTCTTCGATAGAATCCTTTTGCACCTTTATAGATCAATTTATCAAAATCACAGCTTCGTAATTTTTTGTTCATCTGCTTTAATTTACTCTCTATATAACTAAGATTTAGTCCTTCAATTCGGAATGCTTCATGCAGATCCATTTAATCAACTCCAAATTTAATCTTAATTTGTCTGGAATCTTAATCTGTCTGGTAAACAAATTTAATTTATTTTAGCATAAGTTTCATCATATAACAATAGATAACCTTAAAAAGATAACCTTAAAAATGCCCGATTGATCGCATTTAGGCACATTCGGTCAAATAGGACATTTTGAGCCAATAAAAATGACCGATTTGACCGATTGACCGAAAGATTGGCTAAAAAATTGACATTGGTTTATCCAAAATTCTCTGTTAAGATAAAATCATATTATATTTTGCTGTTTATACAAAAGAAGGGGGTAATAATTATGTGGTAGCCTTTAACCAGCGGAGAGTACATTCAATAATAAGTAGAGTATCAATCAAAAAGAAAGGAGAAGTAAAATGTCCAAAAAAGTTATATCAGTTATTTTAACAATATGCCTATTAGCCGTTGCTTTTAGTCCCAGTCTAGTTTTTGCCGCTCAGACGACGGACTTCAATCAACATTGGGCTGCTGACAGTATTGATTATCTGCTTGATGAAAATATCATTCAGGGCTACGGGAATGATCCCAACTCTATTATTGTTAGGCCGAACGATCCGATCAGCCGGGCAGAATTTGCGGTAGTCATCAACAAAGCCTTTAATTATACCAAGGCGGAGGGAAGCAATTTCCCTGATGTCCCAGAAGGAGCCTGGTTCGCAAATGATTTAAAAATTGCTAAAACTTTTGGTTATTTTAAAGGGGACAGCAATGGACTG
>JAZRVI010000028.1:0-49345 GCA_045599035.1 Desulfocucumaceae bacterium
GCACTTGCCGGTGACCGGCTTCGGAGCCGGATCAGGCTTCGAGTAGTAACACTCATTGTTGCCGTATGTGCAGTGGTCTTTCTTCGTCCAGTAATAGCAATACTGGCAATCGCGGGGTCTGTCTTTTATAAATCCGCTCATTGGCGCACCTCCATTCTTTTGTCAGAGCCCGGAAATAAAAAAAGCGCATCTACCGTCCCATGAAGGGCAAATAGATGCACTCAACGTCTTTTATTCTATTTTCAGAGCATAAAAAAACGACCGTCATGGTCGAGAAATCGTTGATATATAAGGGTTTTCAGGCTGTTAGTCCTAATATCTCAGCAGGATTCATCAGAATAACATCAAACTGGTCATCCTCGGTATAGTCCAGAACATCACGGATCAGCGAGTTATCATGATATACGCGGGGCAGGTCCACACCGTGAAGCAGCAGATTCGTAATGCAGAGCATATACGGGAACTGCTTTTTCTCGATACCATAGATAGAATCGCTGTAGGCCGCCTGATCTTCGGTGGTCTTGACCTTCTTTTCCAATTCTTTCAGCCAGGAGATGATGAAGCCGCCGGTGCCGCAGGCAAAATCAGCCATTTTTTCGCCGATCTTCGGCTGAATCATCTGTGCCATGAAATCTGTTACCGCACGAGGCGTGTAAAATTCACCGGCAGAACCGGCACTTTGCAGCTCTTTCAGGATGGATTCGTAGATCTCGCCGAAGGCATGGCTTTCTTCGTAATCGGCAAGATCCAACTCATCGATCACATTGATAACCTGACGGAGCAGAACACCGTCCTTCATGTAGTTGTTGGTATCTTCAAAGGTCGTCCGGACGATGGACTTCTTGATGGGTGTTTCCGGCGTGACATTGAGCCTTTTCAGCGTCGGGAACAGGGTGTTGTTCACGAAATCGAGCAGACGGTCTCCGGTCATGGCGGAACCGCTGTGATCATCCGCAGCCCAGTTCGCCCAGCGGCAGTTCCCCGGGATGATGGATTCGTAGTTGTCTTCATCAATATCCCAGTCCTGCTCCTTGGAATCATATACTTTCAGAAAGAGCATCCATACAATCTGCTCAATACGCTGTGCGTCGCCGTTGATACCGGGATCGTTGTGCATAATGTCTCTGATTCTTTTTACAAATCCTGATATGCCACCTTATATAGTTCTTTTTCCAGTTCCTTGATTGTCTGCAGGTACCCAGCCTTGCCGCCGAACATGGCGACAATCTTGGACGGAGTACCAAATTTCTTAAGCGGATCAAGTTTCAAAATTTCGGTACTTTCAATTTCGTAGATACCGGTGTTCATATACTTCTCCAGCAGAGCTTCCAAAACTTCCTTTGCCGAGCCACTGTATTTACTGAGAAAATCACGCTTTTTCACATTATTGGCGCGTTCTTTTCTGGTAAGCGGTTTTTTATCAAATGCAACATGGCAGATGAAATCGAAGTCATCCACATCTGTCATGCCCTGATCGGCTTTCAGTACATCAAGGTCGATACCGTGCTCACGGAACAAAGCCTGGATCTTTTCTTTCTTTTCTTCGGCAGTCCATTGTCGGATGAAATTGTCGAGAGAAGCATATGTTCCGAGAATATTGGTCTTGGTGTAGTCAATAATGCTTTCCTGACGCAGCAGTTTGCCGTTTGCGTCATATACGGAAACTGTCTTATTGATAACGGACACTCTGCATCCGTTGACATCAACATACGGTTTCGGCATAGTCGGGGGCTGTGGATCTGGCCTGGGGTCGGGTTCGGAATTGGAACCCGGCTCAGGCAGATTCGGATCAAGACCCGGATCAATAATGATAGGTCCATCCCAGTCAGGATCGGCAAACAGGCGGGTAACGCCACGGAAATCCATAACCGTGAAATGTGTCTTGCCGTCTTTTTCCCGAAGTCTCGTTCCTCGTCCGATGATCTGCTTGAACTCGGTCATGGAGTTGATCATCTGGTCAATGACAATCAGCTTTGTCATCTTGCAGTCAGCACCGGTGGAAAGCAATTTGGAAGTCGTTGCGATAACCGGATATTTGGCTGAAACAGAGATAAAATAGTCCAGCTTGCTTTTCCCGTATACATCGCTGCCGGTGATACGAACCACATAATCGGGGTTTTCCTGAACCATATCCGCATTGAGATTGTTCAGAGCAATTCTCATATGCTCGGCGTGTTCCTCGGTAGCACAGAATACAATGGTCTTCTGCATTCTATCGGTGCTTTTCAGGTAGTCGGTGATCTCTTTTGCGACCTGATTGATACGGTCTTCAATGATGATATTGTAATCATAATCACTATTCGTATAGATGCGATCCTCGATCAGATTGCCGTAAATGTCAGTCTGACCGTAATGCGGCCGCCAGCCGTCGCCAATATCAGTCGTAATACCGATTACACGGAAGGGAGCAAGAAAACCGTCGTCAATACCTTCTCTGAGACTGTATGTATAAATCGAATCGCCGAAGTAATAGATATTGGAGATATACTTCGTTTCCTTCGGGGTTGCGGTCATGCCGATCTGTGCGGCAGAGTTAAAGTATTCAAGGATCTTACGCCAGTTGCTATCCTTTTTCGCAGAGCCTCTATGACATTCGTCAACGATAACCAGATCAAAGAAATCCGGGTTGAAAAGCTGCGTCAATCTGGAAACGGTATCGTCTTCATCCTTCTCATCTTCTCTGTCGGTAAGCTGCTGATAAAGGGAGAAGAAAACCTCGTGAGAAGTGATCGTATTTGGATCGTCCTTTGCGAAGTTGATTTTATGGATCGTCTTTTCCAGCGGGGCAAAATCCTGCTGAATAGACTGATCCACAAGGATATTCCGGTCAGCCAAATAGAGGACTTTCTTTACAAGTCCTGCTTTCAGCAGACGGTATACAATTTGGAAGGCAGTATAGGTTTTGCCCGTGCCGGTTGCCATGACGAGCAGAAGTCTGTTTTGACCTTTTGCAATAGCATCTACGCTGCGGTTGATGGCGATACGCTGATAGTATCTCGGGGCGTATGTCGTCGCACTGGTGTAATACGGCTGCTTGATGAGTGCCGTCTGTTCAGGTGTAAGTCCTGTTCCTGCATTTGATTCTGATGCAAAACGGGCATATAATTCATCATATGTCGGAAACTGATCCAGCGGGATCTGCTGCTCAACCCCGGTCAGGAAATCATGCTCATAAAAGGCATCCCCATTGGAACTGTAGGCAAAAGGAATGTCCATCATCTGGGCATAGGTCATCGCCTGCTGAAGTCCGAAAGAAACCGTATGGTTGTTATCTTTTGCCTCCACAATGGCGATGGGGTTATTGGCATTGATATAGAGGATGTAATCTGCTTTCTTTGCCGGTTCGCGAGAAACAAGATTGCCTTTAATATTCATCTTGCCATCGGTGAACTGTACCTTGGTTTCCATGGTTATTTTATTCTGCCAGCCGCGACTGACCAGAGCAGGAGTGATGAAATTGAGCTTGATATCTTCCTCTGTCATTTGATCTTTCGGAATGATGGTACTCATTTCTTTGCCTCCATTCTTGCCGCAATCCATTCGGCTTCAACGGTCTCGAAAGAGATATTGTTTTTCTCGCAATACTGCTTAATCTTTTTTATGGCTATAAGATTGGGGATACTTTTTCCGCCTTCCCATCGATTAACAGTAGTAAGGCCGACCCCCAATGCATCGGCGAACTCCCGTTGATTCAGGAATGACTTCTGGCGTACCAGTTTTATACTATCGGAAAGGCTCATTTGTTTACAATCTCCTTTTCATCTGCTTGCCGATATATTACCATAAAATTGTCGTTTTTTCAAGATGACATACTTGGGTGGCACGGAAATCAATTTTTAGAATTTGCAAATTTCCCCAATCCTGCTATAATGAGTTCATGGAGAAGATAGCTTTGGCAGACTTCTTTGATGAAGTTGAAACGGTCGAGGAATACAACAGATACTTTTTACTGATGTTAGACAATAATGTTAACCGTCTTATTGGCAAATGCACTGAAGAAGAAATAGAATAAACCATTTTGGAGAAGAAGGTGTGCTGGAAGAAGCCTTGATTGAATGAGGATACTGATTATGAAGGCACTCAATTAATGTCTAAATTAATGTCTGTATGAAAAAATATTGATTTAGATTAATACACTCATGGAAATGAGGCTTACTGATTCCGATGAAAACTCAATAATATAACAATTGGATTTATATGCTCAAGAAACAGGAATTTGCGGAGGTATACTCAATGAGAAAATATCTTGGAGAATGGTCCATGAGTTGGAAAAAAGTAATTGTATTGGCAGTGGTCACTGCTTTATATACGGCAGTTGTAAACCTAATCCCTTTTTTAAAAGACACTTCCTTTCAGGATATTGCTGTAAATCTGGAAGCATGGATATTATTTGCGATGCTTATTATAATGAACTGTGAAACTCGCTGGGAAGCAGCCATTAAAACCTTTGTATTCTTCCTTATAAGCCAGCCTCTTATCTATTTCATTGAAGCAGTATTTGGTTCAATGGGTTTTGCGGTTTTCCAGTATTATAAGTATTGGTTTGTAATCACTCTGTTAACAATTCCTGGGGCAGCAATCGCTTTTCAGGTTAAGAAGAAGGGATGGCTTGGTGCATTGACGCTTTCTGCAGCAATAGCATTTCTGGGTTATACGGCAGTTACATATTTTAGAAGTCTAACAATGTATTTCCCAAATCATCTTTTGAGTATGTTATTCTGTATTGTTCTGGCGATAGTGATGATTATACTGCTCATAGATGAATTTAAGCTGCGACTTGTTGCAGCTGCGATTTTGGTTGTGGCAGTTGTCCTTGCATTGATTGTAACAAAACCAGTATTAACTTATGAAATTACGCTTCCTGAAGGTGATTGGGTCTATGTGATTGAAGATGATTCAATTGCTCAAATAGAGGAAGAGCCTTCAGGCAGCTTTACTATCAAGGCTGGTAACGCCGGAGTTACGCTAATTACATTTACGAATGAAAATGGTGAAGTAAAAGAATATTATGTAACCATTTCCAGTAATGGTATTTATCTGAATAAATTTTAACACGCCGTGAGCAAGAAATCCCCCACCTCTATAGGTGGCGGGATGAATTGCGATAAACACCAGGGCAAAAGCATTTGCATATTTATGCAAAATAATTGTCAAAGTCACGAATAATATTCACGCTTTGCGAGCCACAATCTTAGATAAAAGTGCTAAATGTCACCTGAATTGCTTTTTGGAGGTGCATTTAGCTTTTCAAAAAAGTTAAATGCTGTTGCCCTGGATAAACACGGCGTTTTCTTGACTTTTGTTATTTATAGTTATAATCATAATATAATCGCTCGTAGTCATCATAAGGATTATTGGATAATAATCATCATTCAGTATTTATGCTGCATTATCAATATACTGAACGAAGGACTGCGGTTATTTGCTGAAGCAGCCTAAAACTAAATATACAGTAGGGATGGAATAGCCCAAACTCATACGCCTGTGGACATTGTGTAAGACTTGAGCTAGCGATTATGTCAGCCAGGCAGTAGTGGTTGAAGCAGGAAGCTCTGACTTCTATAAGTCGGAATAGTTCACAGCTGTAAAAAATCATTCGGATAAATCGCAGTTTTTTGCCAAATGCCTCCCCAGCATCAATTGTTGAGGAGGTTCTTTATATTGTGATACGGCAGCTTTTTAAATTTATGAATTGTATAGAAAATTAATATATGTTAAAGTAGAAACAGAAGCTTAGATGAAAGGAAAAAATATACAGTACTATGCATAAATTATCTTTCATTGAAAAATTAATTGATAATTGCAGCAATTATTCTGACGAAATAGCCGTTATTGATGTCAGAACAGGCGGGCATATCACATACGGAAAGCTGTATCATCTTTCAGGAAGAATTTATAACTATCTGCATAAAAACAACATAGGTAAAGAAGATGTCGTCATGATAACTCTCCCCCGCGGTACTATGCCGCTTGTTGCCCTGCTTGGAGTGTGGAGAGCCGGAGCCGCCTTCATTATGCTTGAAAACGATTATCCTGAAAATAAAAAGGAATTTATCAAGCAAAATGCAGAGTGCAAGCTGGTTATAGACAGTTCTTTATTCAGTGAAATGATGAAATGCGATTCATTGGAGGGATATGAGAAAGCAGATCCGCATAACCTTGCTTACATAATATATACCTCCGGCACGACAGGAGATCCTAAGGGAATAATGCATGAATTTGGCACCCTTGAATACTGTGTCAAAGCACTGCCTTACGAGGGAAAGGATCTTATTTCTCACGGGGATCGAGTCCTGTTGTTGTCACCTCTTCATTTTACGGCTTCGTTAATGCTGATTGAATCTGTAATATTCACCTGTTCTACAATCGTCATACTGCCGCTTGAATCAGCCAGGAACATCGAAAGGCTGTATTCAGTAATGTCAGACTATGGAATCACGGTCGGATTCTTAACACCATCGCTTCTCAAGCTGATCCCCCGCTTTCCGAGCAGTATGAAGAAAATAATAACAGGTGCTGAGCCGGTGAATAACATATACTATGACAACATTGAGGTTTATGGGAAATATGCTCAGTCAGAATCGGGGTATAGCGTTCTCAACTGCCTGTTAGATAGAAATTATGATATTGCATTTGCTGGCAAAGCAACCATTGAGGAGGCGGAGGTCTGCATTATTAACGAGAAAGGCGACATTGTAAATGACGGCGAGATATGTTTTAAGAACCCCTACTTCAGGGGCTATTTGAGGCTGCCTGATAAGAATAAGACTTTATTCCACAATGGCCATGTAAGAACAGGGGATATGGGCAAATATCTGCCGGACGGGAATATAGTATTCTGCGGCCGTATGGACGATATGGTCAAGATCAACGGCAATCGTGTTGAGCCTGCCGAAATCGAAAAAGCTGTCAAATCCGTACTCGGTGTTGATTGGGCAGCTGTTCGGGCTTTCAATGAAGGCGGCAGGAACTATGTGTGTGCCTACTATATTGATGCTCCGATTACAGATATTGAAACAGCCAAGGATATGCTGCGTACCAGGCTTGCTTCATATATGATGCCGGCTTATTTCATGCGTATAGATCACATCCCTACCAATGAGAATGGCAAATTCAAGAGAAACGATCTTCCCGCACCGGATTTAAATAAACGCCGCAACGAATATATAGCACCAGTCGGTGACCTTGAACAGCAGATTTGTGAGGCTATGCAGCAAGTACTCGATCTTGAAAGAGTAGGAGCCTGTGATGATTTTTATGAGCTGGGCGGAGATTCGATTGCCTCGATTGAATTGATAACATTTCTTAACTGGGATCTGCTGGAAGGAACGATGGTGTATCAGGGACGCACCCCAAGAAAGATTGCTGAACTATACACTACAGCACTCGAAAATCAACAACAGAATGTGGAAGAACGCAATCACCGAGCTCTTAGCCAAGACCAGCCTCTTTCAGGTGAGCAAATATATATGTTTGATTACCAATGCTATCTCCCGCATTCGACTGTGTGGAACCTGCCGATATTACTAAAACTGGACGGATCTGTCGATCTGGACAGGGTCAAGCGTGCTGTCGATATATGTCTGAAAGCACATCCGGTTTTCTCGACTGTTTATATATTCAACGATGACAATAATCTTATCCAGCGTTACGACCAGAACAAGTCCTTCGATATTAAAATAGAAGATATAAGCGAAAGAGAATTTGTAGATCTTACCGAAACGCTGGTACAGCCTTATATACTTATTAATCAGCCTTTATACAGGGTAAGACTGTTCAGGACTGAAAGAGGCGGCTATCTCTTTATTGATATGCATCACAGTATTTCGGATGGAACTTCCCTGCATATTCTCGTTGAAGATATCTGCCAGGCATATGAAGGTATTAAACCTGCAATCGACTATTATTATCTTAATCTTGAGGAAAGAAGAAAGGACCGTGCTTCCCATTTATTTGAAGAAGGAAGAAAATACTATTCGGAAACTTTCGATAATTATGAATGGTCAACATACCTGAATGTCGATGTTAATACTACTCAGAATATATACGGCAATTTGGCATCAATGATACCAATTGAGCAGCGTGGATATGACAGCATTCAACGCATCTATGGCTGCGGCAAAAATACCTTTTTCATCGCAGCGGCAGTTCTTGCCCTGCATATATATAACGGCAAGGACAACATCTTCACTTCCTGGATATACAATGGCCGACAGAAGAGCATCGAACAACGCATCATTGGCACCTTAATCAGATGTCTCTATGTCGGCGTGCGTTTCTATACTGGAATGAAGCTGCTGGATCTCTTTAAGAATGTGGGTGAGCAGGTCAATAAGGGTATATATTATTCATGCTATCCTTTCGTGGGGCTTAATCAGGCTTGCGAGGAAAGTAATGACGCTGCCGTTATATATCAGTCGGATCTCAGAACTCTGAATTCCGTAAATGAGATGAAATTCACTCTTGTTGATTTGCCGGGAAAAACTGATTCGGCTGACAACTATCTTGATATTGAAATTCATGATACTGACGATGGCTGCAAGCTGTACCTGGACTATAACGCATCAGTATATACAAAAGACAGCATCAATAAGTTCCGCAAATTATATACAAAGATAGCCTGCAGCTTCATTGAACATATCGGCGACCCCGATATCCTGATCAGCAGCATAGTTAAAGAAATTACGACCATCAATTAAAAGATACGATACTTCAGGTCTTGTATTTTCCCACCTCTATATCGCTCAGGTTAAGGAACAATTTGCAATAAAAGAACGAATCATTTATAATAAACCTAAAAATGAACACACAAAGGAGCATACTCATGATTGGCAGACAAGTAATACCAACAAATCGTGCATTTACCCTTGATGAACTTGAACAGTTTATGCAGCAGTATTGGGACAAGAATGAATACAATGATTTTTTCATTGGTAAACCAACAGCCGCTTCGGTGGAGAAGTACATACTCCTTCCGGCTACCCAGCGTTTTATGGTTATCGCCTACTCTCGGAAAGGAGGCAGATTCTTCAATAAGCAGGATAAGGTGATCCTTTCTGTTTGCGATTCCCCAGCAGGGGTTCGCGACAGATTGCTTTCGTCTGTCCCGTCAGATAATATTTTCTTCGGAATATGGAAGATTAGTGCAACAATGTCCATCGAAAAGGAACGCAAAGGCCCTGCGGAGGATATTCTGCAAAAATATGCCGCTTATATGAAACAGCTTCTTAACAGTGCCGGGTATGCTAAGTGAGGAGGAAAGAAAGATGAAGGCAGTACCTTGCAGTCAAGCGAAGTAGAAAATATTTTTTTTGTGAAAAGAGAACAGCTATGAGCAATATTAAAAAATGTGACGATGGGATCTACCGTTGGGTGTATGAATTCAATATGCTGAAAAATCCCATCATCATCCTGACCATTTGGAAAATCTTTCTTTTCATCTTGCTTGGGATGTGGGTTGTATTCGGCATATTTGGTATTAAAGATTACGGATTTATCGCTGCTTTTGTTGAGCAAGCAAAAGCACTGCCGCTTCCGGCAGTAATCATCTTTGGGTTGTCCGTTGTGGGATATTTGATTCTTGCCGGGATTTACGGCTGGAAATACTGCGTTTTGTTTGAAATGAATGAGGAAGGCGTTCGTCACATTCATATGGAAAAGCAGTATAAAAAAGCTCAAGCTCTGGGTTGGCTGACTTCAATGGTCGGTGTGGCATCAGGAAAACCCGGCACTGTCGGTGCAGGTCTTCTGGGGGCAACAAAACAGGAGCAGTATTCCGAATTCAGCAAAGTAAAACATATGCATTCTTTGAAAATTTTCCATACCATCAAGCTGAATTCTCTTCTGAATCACAATCAGATCTATGCAAAACCGGAAGATTATGAATTTGTTTTAGATTTCATATCAAAGCATATACCAAAGAAAAAATAAGGATATACATGAATCTATCACTAAAATTACAACCGATTATTATAATCATATCTGCATGATTGGGATTGACTTTGGGAGCACCTATATTGCCGTTGAATCTTTTACTGCAAATCTTGCTTATACCGGTATATGTTATACCGGTATATCTCATGTTATTTTAGGGTGGCAGTGTGTCTTTTGAAAATATTGGATTGCTTTTGTTAATATTGATACCATTGTTAGTTTTCTTTGCACTTAATTTTATCGCAGTCAGTTTTCTGGGCAGAAAAATGAGATTTTCAGATTATAATCTGGTTCCGCTGAACTTTACAACATTAGCCAGAAACTCGCCTTTATCTTTGGCTATTGCAGTAGCAGCATTTCCTGATCGATCCATGATAGCATTTGCATTAGTAATTGAGCCTTTGATTGAATTATCGGTACTTGGAATCATATCTGGAATAATTAATAAGATAAATAAAAAGAACTAACTAAATCTTTTTTTAAATCATCAAAATTATTTAATTTTATAAAGAAAGTCAACTTATAAAAAAGTTAACTTTCTTCTTATATAGGCCGCTGTTCATCAAATTCTTTTTTCTTAAGTATTTTAGGCTTTCCACAAACCATGCTTATTGCAATAGGCTCTAATAGTTACCTCTGCTTCCGGAGCGGCACAGAAGGTTACTTCCGGAGCCATACCCGGTTTTAGATATTTACGGGTTACCCGACCTTCAGCCAGCATTTCCACCCATTCAATAAAATGAACATCTTCCATAGGATGAGCTACACTGCCAACGCTAACTTTAATTTTGCTGCCTTCCCGGACTACAAGCGGAACATGTTTTTCTTTGGCGGCATCAGTAGTATTTTCAGCCATCAAAGCCATCGGTTTGCCGCAGCAAACCAGTTTACCAGCACCACCTTTAACTGCTTCTATCATATTGCCGCATACTTCGCAATAATAAACCTGATTTACTTCTACCATCAAAAAATTCCTCCTTTGTTATTCTGCTGCCAAAATTAATTTGGCAAATTCTTTTCCTTTTTCTTTGACAGCGGCTAGTTCTTCCGGATCGGGACGATAGTTCAAATTAATCATTTCCATCGGGGTTTCCCAACCCATTCTTTCCAAAACAGCCTGAACAAATTTAGCTCCCTGGCCGCCCCAGCCATAGGAACCAAAGGCCAGACCCATGCGATTTTTAGGCCGCAAGCCTTCAACATAGGTCAAAAAGCCGCTGACGCTGGGCAGCATTCCATTATTTAAAGTAGGACTTCCTACCAAAATAGCTTTGCTGGTGATTAAGTCAGTCATAATTTCCGACATATGACTGGTTTGCAAAAAGCGAACCATAACCTCCAGTCCGCCTTCTTCCAAGCCTTCCTGCAAAGCCTTGGCCATTTGAGCGGTACTGTTCCACATGGTATCATAAACAATCAGGGCTTTCTTTTCCGAGATATTGCCTGCCCATTTAAGATATTCCGGTACAATTTTATCAATATAAGTCCGCCAGATTACCCCATGACTGGGAGCAACCATATCAATATCCAAACCAGCAACTACTTCCAAGGCCTTTAAAACATTTTCGCCGTAAGGAAGAACAATATTGGCATAATAGGTTTGGGCTTCTTCTTTTAAAATTTCCCAGCCAATTTCATCATCAAAACGCCCTGCCGAAGCAATGTGCTGACCAAAGGCATCATTAGGCAACAATAATTTTAATTCCGGAATATAAGTAACCATGGAGTCCGGCCAATGCACCATTGGCACCTGGACAAAAGTTAAATTCAGTTTGCCAATATTCAGGGTATCCCCGGATTTAACCTCCTGGAAATTCCAATCCTTTTTATAATAGCGAGTCAAGCCTTTTTTACCCTTGGGAGAAGTCACCAAAGTGGCATTGGTGGCTAAATCCATAATTGCCGGCAACCCGCCGGAATGATCGCATTCCACATGATTGGAAACTACATAATCAATTTTAGCTGGATCAACTACATCTTTAATCCGACTGATCATTTCTTCGGAAAAATGGTGTTTAACCGTATCCACCAAAGTAATTTTTTCATCCATAATCAGGTATGCATTATAAGTAGTTCCCCGAGGAGTTTTATAACCGTGGAAATAACGAACATCCCAGTCAATTCCACCTACCCAATAGACATTTGGTTTAATTTCAATAGCTTTCATCTAAAAAATTCCTCCTTGAATCAGAAAGTTAATATTTCATTTAAAAGCTTTTTATTTTGGAATAATTATAAATTTATTATATCAGAAAGCTTGTTAATTGCAAGTCTTTTTTAAATATTTTTAAAGGACTTTTCAATTTATTTCCCGAATAGAAGCCGGAAAAAGAAAGTGAGCAATTATGTTTTTTAAATATCAACACGGAGGAAACTTAAGCGGAGCCGCCCGAGAATTTGGGCATTCCGAGCAGAATTTTTTGGATTTCAGTGCCAATATCAACCCTTTGGGTCCTTCTCCCCAGGTTTGGCAGGCCATTTCGGACAATCTTTGGCGGATTGTCCACTATCCCGATCCCCAATGCCTGGAATTGAAACAGGCTTTAGCTGAATATTTGCAGATTGAACCGGCCAATTTGGTTTTGGGCAATGGCGGAGCTGAGTTAATCTATGTCCTGCCCACCATTTTGCCGGAAACAGAAGCCTTGATCTTAACACCCACCTTTGGGGAGTATGCTCATTCCTGGCGAGCCGTCAATAAAAAAATCACCTATCAGCCTTTAGAGCAGGGCTTAGAAAATATTTCCGGTTCCAAACAGCTCATTTATATCTGCAATCCAAACAATCCCGATGGGCGTTTGCACCCGGCATCTGAGCTAAAGCAGGTTCTGGCTAAAGCTCAAGCTCAAAACAGTTGGGTTTTTGTGGATGAATCTTTTATTGACTTAATCGATCAGCCAGAACAATATTCCTTAATCAAGGAAATCAACCAACACCCCAATTTAATCATTCTTTATTCCCTGACCAAATTTTTTGCTTTGCCTGGCCTGCGTTTGGGAGCTTTAATTGCCGCTCCAACCCTGATACAAAAGCTGGAAAATCGCCTGGATCCCTGGCGGATTAACGCTTTGGCTCAAGCAGCAGCTTTAGCTGCTCTAAAGGATCGTCAGCATCAGGAGGCTTCCCGCCAATTAGTGCAAAAAGAACGCCATTTTTTGCAGCAGGAATTGGCTAAGTTTCCCCAAATCCAAAATATTTCCGGTTCAGCTAATTTCTTATTATTGGAATTTCCCCAATTTTCCCGCTCTGAACTGGAAAATTTAATGCTAAAACTGGCTCAAAAAGGAGTTTTAGTGCGGGATTGTGCCAATTTTTACGGTTTAGAAGGCTCCTATATCCGAACAGCGGTGCGTAATCATGCGGAAAATCAGCAATTCCTGGATACTTTGCAACTATGTTTAAACAGTTAAGGAGGTCACATCATGCTTGATCAAATAAAAGCCGACCTGCCCGCCTGTTGTCAGGAAATGGGTCGAGACAAGCTGCATTGGGTGTTAAAATTTAAAGATAAAATGACCGCAGTTGGCAATTCGGTTCTAAACGCCGGTCTTTTAACAGAAACCGAAGCCTTTTATAATTGTGATGTAGGCGAAGTAGGCAGCATTGAGGATTTACCCGGCGGCTCCATGGAAGGCTATATGGAAGAAACCTGCCGACAATTAGGTTTAAACCCCACTAAATCCCTGGGTCTGATGACCGCCGCTAAAATGCACAATACGGCCTGGGAAACCGCCCGATTTCGCCGGTTGGAGCTGGCCGCCATTGTCACCGGCGGAGTTGATATTAACGGAGGCCGAGTTGGAGAACCGGCTGGTTATTATGAAGAAAACGGAAAATTTCTCAGCCCCGGAACCATTAATATTTTTTTAGTTATCAACGCTCATCTTTCTCACACCGCATTAATGAAATGCCTGATTACTGCCACCGAAGCCAAAACCGCCGCCTTACAAGAGCTTATGACCCCTTCGGCCTTTTCCAGCGGATTGGCCACCGGTTCGGGTACGGATGGAATTTTAGCGGCCATGAATCCGACCTCCTCCCTTTATTTGACGGATGCCGGAATGCACAGCAAGTTGGGTGAATTAATTGGCCAAATCGTGAAAAAAACGGTTAAACGGGCTTTGGAGTTGGAAACCGGCTTAAATCCGGAACGACAGCAAAATGTTTTGGAACGGCTGAAACGCTTTGGGGTTACGCCTCAATCCTGCTGGCGATCCTTGCAGGAAAAAGGTCTGGTTGTCAATAATCGGCGTTCTGTTTCCGAAACCACCTTCTATGATTTGCTGAATAATCTGGCCACCTTGCCGGAACTGGTTACTTTGGCTGCCGGGTTAATTCACTTGCAGGACGAAGTGGAATGGGGTCTTTTGCCTGAAGATGACGCTTTGACCTTGGCAAATCTTTGGGTTAAAGTTGCCCTGCAAAACGGAATTGGAGGACTGGGCGGACAGCTTTCGGTTCAAACTGCTCCGGATACTCCAATTCCAGAATTACTGGTTGATACCCTAAACTCTCTGGTGCTGGCCAGTGCCTATCTTTATTGCAGCACTTGCAGCAGCCGCAGCACCCGACCCCGGCGGGGTTAGAATGAATCAAGAAAAAATTCAGCTCGGCCAAACTGCAGAAAAGCTGGCCTGGCAATATTTGCAAAAGCAGGGCTTTAATTTGGTACTTAACAATTATCGCTGTCCCTATGGTGAAATTGACCTGATTGTCCAGGAAAAGGACACTTTGGTTTTTGTGGAGGTTCGCAGCCGCCGGGGATCGCATCAAATAGAAGCCCTGGCCAGCATTGACCAGCGTAAACAACAAAAAATCCGGCAAACCGCTTTACATTATTTACAGGAAAAAGAAATTTCGGAAGATTGCCCTTTGCGTTTCGATGCCATAGCCATAACCTTCCATGACTCCCACTATTCCTTAACTCACCTTCGTCAGGCTTTTTAACCTTCTAAAAAATCAAGGCTTGCCAAATTAAGTCAGTCAGCAAGCCTTTTTAGTTTATTTTTTCTTTTTAAATCGTCCTTTGTAGAAACTGGAATATAAAACCCCCAGCGGATTGTGAGCCATTACCCGATCCTTAACCGCAAAAACGGTTACGGGAGCTTCCGAATATTTCTGGAAAAGCAAATCATGCCCCAGACACAAGCCCAGTTCAATATTTAAATCAGAACCATTTCGGTTTAGCATTCTGGCTTGACCAATGGGATTGCACATGGCTTCAAATTTTTCCGGATCCGGATTAACATTGCCGCAGCCAAAATCTTTTTTGGGCAGGCCGCAAATTTTGCAGCAAACCGAATTGACCGTAAAATACTGTTTTAAAATATTGCTCAAAGCTTCGGCTTCCCTGCTTAAGGCAATGCAAAAAGCTATCCCCAGCCTTTCATATTTCATTCGCTGGCAAAACTCAATAATTTCTTCCAGACGATTTAAAGTATTTCCCACCTCATGAATCATATCCATACTAATGCGATGCCAGGATTTTTCCGGCTCCTGCTGATAGGGAGTCAGATCCAAAGAACCACCAGTACAGTCAAAGCCTTCCTTTTCACAGCGGTGAACCGGGTGCTGCGGACAATTAGCACATTTCATAACAAAATCCCTCCTTGATTAATAAGACCACAGGAAATAAGCAATTACAATAATTCCTAAAATAATGCGATAGTAACCAAAAATCTTAAAGTCCTTATGTTTAACATAGCCCACCAGGAAACGAATGGCCAAAATGGAAACCACAAAGGCTACCAAGGTTCCCACCGCCAAAATCAGCCATTGCAGCAAGTCAAAATTAAAGCCGAATTGTTCAACATATTTATAAACCTTTAAGGCACTGGCTCCAAACATAACCGGAATAGCCAGGAAAAAAGAAAATTCCGCTGCAATTCCGCGAGAGCAGCCGATCAGCATGGCTCCCAAAATAGTTGCTCCGGAACGGGAGGTTCCCGGCACCAAAGATAAAACCTGAAAACAGCCAATACCAAAAGCAGTTAAATAGCTTAGATCCGAAAAATCATAAACCCGAAAAGTTCGCTTCTTATTATAATTTTCCAGGACAATAAATAAAACCCCATATAAAATCAAAGTTATAGCTACTGTAAGGTAATTATAAAAATGCTCATCGAACCAATCGTCCAACGGCAAACCAATAATGGCAGCCGGCAAAACCGCCACAATAACCTTAACCCACAGACTAAGACTATTCCAGTCAAAACGAATCCTGCCATATTCCCGATGCCAGGGGAAAAGCTTTTGCCAATACAATACCACTACCGCCAAAATAGCTCCCAGTTGAATAACCACCCGAAACATTTCCTTAAAAGCTTCGCTTTGCCCTAGATTGACCAGCTCATCCGCCAAAATCATATGTCCGGTACTGCTAATCGGCAGCCATTCGGTGATTCCTTCAACAATCCCCCAAACCACCGTTTTCAAGAGTTCCCAAAAAATGTCCATCTAACTTTTGTATGATCCAGATCACACTTTCCTTTCTTGAAATTTATACTCTAAAAAGATTCCTTATTTTTTAGCAAAATCCTGCCGGTTCCGGCAAATCAATGGTACAATAAAGTCAGATCTTTTTATCAGGATGTGACATACTATGCAGCAACGCTTTTTTATTATGCCAGATGGCACCCGGATTTTTGCTGAATTTGCTGCTCAGTCAGATCCGGAACGGGAAAATTTGCTTTTTATTCACGGCGGCCCAGGCAGCGGAGCCTGGGAATTTTCCCCAGTAGCTAAAATCTTGGCTCAGGATTTTAATATTTGGCTGCCGGATCAGAGAGGCTGTTTGCGTTCCGACCCCATTCCAGCAAAAACCAATTTTGGGCTGCAAACTATTTTAGACGATTTGGACAATATTCGCCAGCAATTGCAAATTCCCCAATGGATTGTCCTGGGTCATTCCTATGGCGGACAATTAGCCCTGGCCTATGCCCTGCAAAATCCCCAGGCTGTTTCCCAAATAGTCTTTATTTGCCCTTCTTTTTATTTGCTTTGGTCATTGGAACAGGTTTATCGTAAGTGTCAGGATTTACTTTTGCAGGACAGCCGCACTTCGGCTCAAACAGCTCCGGAATATTTGCAGCTTTTGGCTCAGATTCCGGAAAGCGTTCGCCGGGATGCCTATTATGAAAGCAATTGGCAGCTTCATCCCGCCTACCCGGATTTTCCAGCTTCAGCTCAGGGGCAGCGGCAGCAGGATCTCCTTTTTGCAGAAGGCAAAGCCTTTGAGAACTGGCTGCCTTACTTAAAAAAACTTTCGGTTCCCGCTTTATTGTTGAATGGAGCCTATGATCCCATTTGCGAAAGTCGCCAGCAGGAAATATTTTTGCAGGCCAACCCTCAGAATAAACTTTGGACTATCCCGGAAGCTGGCCATTCCCCCTACAACGATCAGCCGGAATTATTCTGCAAGCTGCTTAAACAATTTATCCGAGGTGAAAAATAATCATGTATCAAGAAGCGAAAATTATTCGCTATGCTCAAAATGAAGCTCCCGATTGGCAAAATACCCTTGCTCCTCTGATTCAAGAGGAAAAACTCACCCTGTATCTGAATGGTCAGAAACTCAACGAAACCTATTGTTCGCCAAGCTCTATCCAGGAATTAGCCGCTGGTTATCTGGCCAGTCAGGGCTTGCTGTTTCGTCGGGCTGATTTGCTGGACTATCAGGAAAACGAACAGCAGGTACAAATTACGACCGCCGCTCCCCGGCCTGAACCGGATCAACACCTGGATCTGCAATTTGACCTGCCCCATATTCTCAAGCTAATTGAAGAATTAAACCAAAAATCACACATTTTTAAATTAACCGGCGGAGTACATTCAGCCGGCCTTATGTTGGAAAGCAAATTGGCGGCCTGTTATGAAGACATCAGCCGCCATAATGCAGTCAACAAGGTTTTGGGGCATTTGCTCCTGAAGCAGCTTAACCCCCAAAAAGCCGCCCTGTTGGTAACCAGCCGGGTTTCCCTGGAAATGATCCAGCAAATTATTCCGCTGCGGATTCCCTTACTGGTTTCCCGCTCGGCTCCTTCAGAAGCCGCCGTCAAGCTGGCCGAACAAGCCCAGATTACTTTGGTAGGCTTCGCCCGGGGCAATAAATGTAATATTTATACCCACCCCCAGCGGCTGCAAGCCTCCCCATCAGCTCCTCTGCTTTTTTTTCACGGGTTTTCCAATAGCGGAAAAACCACAGTTATTGAAAAACTAATTCAAGAGCTAAAACAGCGAGGAATAAAAACCGCAGCTATCAAGCACGCTTCTCACGGTTATCAAAGAGATATTCCAGGCAAGGACAGCAGCCGCTTTTATCAAGCCGGAGCTGCTCAGGTACTGGTGGCCGGGCAGGAAGGCTTCAGTCTGCATCAGGCTTGTTCCGCTCCCCCCCAGCTTCGGGACTTATTGCCTTTGGTTCAACAAATTGATTTAATTTTGGTGGAAGGCTTCAAAGAGGAGGCCGGACTGAAAATTGCTGTCCGTCCTTTAAAGCACCTGCCGCCTCGCCTGCACACCAGCGAAAAAATTTCCAAGGCTATTCCGGAAGAATGTATTGCCCTGGTTGGAGATGAACCGGAAACGGGCTTGCCCTGGTTCAACCGGGAAGATATTGCTGGTCTGGCCAACTTTATTCTGACTTATTTTCACCTGGCCGACTAAAAGCTAAAATGGCTTCCCGAACTAATTTGGCCGCCAAAATGGAAGTAATATCCCCATGATCGCATAAAGGGCAAACCTCCACCAAATCAAAGCCAACCACCGAAAGTGAGCTTAAAATGGGAAAAACAGCCAATAATTGAGCCGATGTACAGCCACCCGGTTCCGGAGTACCGGTTCCCGGAGCAAAGGCTGGATCTAAAACATCAATATCCAAAGTCAGATAAACCGGACGATCCTTGATTTCCTCCACCCAAGCAGCCAAAATTTCCAAATTCATTTCCGGGGCAAAATTGGTATGCTCCCGAGCAAAAACAAACTCTTCCCTGGTGCCGGAACGAATCCCCATTTGATAAATTCGTTCCGGTGCCACCCATTGGCAAATCCGCCGGATGACCGAAGCATGAGAAAGCTTGCTGCCCAAATACTCCTGCCTTAAATCGGTATGTGCATCAAATTGAAGAACTACCAAATCCGGATAGAGCTTGGCCGCCCTTTGTACGGCCGGAAAAGTCAATAAATGTTCTCCGCCCAGCAAAATCGGCAGCTTATCCCCGGAACGAATTTCTGCCCAGGCTCCGCCGATTCGGGTCAGGCTTTGCTCCACAGATCCCGGAGCCAAAAGCAAATCACCGGCATCATAATAACGATAATCAGCCAAATCTTTATCCAACAATGGGCTATATTCTTCCAGTCCAATGCTTACCTCGCGAATTTTTCGGGGAGCAAAGCGGGAACCAGGGCGAAAACTGACTGTATCGTCCAGCGGAACCCCCAAAATGACTGAATCTGCCGCAGCATAATCTTCCCAACTTCCCATAAAAGGAGTTACTTTTTCTCTTTCCGCCTGCATCCGCATTCCTCCCCTTTAAATTATTTTAACAAAGCAGCCACAAAAGGCGGCAAAACCTGACAGGCCTGGTGCATTTCCGGGCTGTAAAATTTGGTGTCCAAGTCCGGAATTTGGCTAATATCCACCTGCTTGGGATCATATTTTTTGCTGCCCAGGCTGAAAGTCCACAAACCGCCCGGATAGGTGGGGACATTGCCCAGGTACAAACGAGCTAAAGGAAAGATCCGGGCAATATCCTTCTGCACTCTTTTAATTAATTCCGCTTCAAAGAAAGGAGACTCGGTTTGAGCCACAAAAAGCCCATCTTCGGTCAAAGCTTCATAAACATCCTGATAAAATTCCGCTCCAAACAAGCCTTCCGCCGCTCCAATGGGATCGGTCGAATCCACAATGATCATATCATAGGTATTCTTATGCTCCCGAACATGCTTAATCCCGTCATCAACAATAACTTCTACTTTGGGATGATCCAAGGCACAACTGATTTCCGGCAAATATTTGCGGGCAGCCTCAATAACCATACGGTCAATTTCCACCAAAACCGCTTTTTCTACTGAGGAATGTTTGACAATTTCCCGAATGGCTCCACCGTCACCGCCGCCGACCACCAAAACCTTTTTAGGCTTAGGCAAGGTATTCAAACCCACATGGGTAATCATTTCGTGATAAACAAATTCATCTTTAATAGTAGTCTGGATAATATCGTCCAAAAACAGCATCCGGCCACATTCTTCACTGTTGACCACCGAAATTCTTTGAAACTCGGAAACCCCGGTATATAAAATTTCAGAAATTCGCAAGCTGATTTGCATATCATTAGTTTGCATTTCACTGGCCCATAATTCCATTAAAATAAAATCCTCCTTAGAATATAATCAGCTAAATTATACCTGTTTTTGCTCCAAATAGCAATGCTCAATCTAGTTTTCCCAAAATACCAGCTTCTGTTTACTCAAAAAATGATCGGAATTACTTGAAATCTATGGAATTTATGGTATAATAGAAACAAAATAAGGTCTCTTCTCCTGGGTTGAATGCTTGGAAAAGACACCTTGAATAAAGCAACATAGAGGAGGGATCTTTTGATGTTTGAAGATCGTTATTTAACCTGCCGGGACTGTGGCGAAGAATTTGTCTTTTCAGCCGCCGAACAGGAATTTTTTCAAGAAAAGGGCTTTGTCAATCAGCCTTCCCGCTGTTTGAAATGCCGAGCTAACCGTCGTCAACGGCAAAATCAGCAAGCTTCAGAAAATCGAACCATGTACACGGTAATTTGTGCCCAATGCGGTCAGGAAACAGAGGTTCCCTTTAATCCCCGAGGAGATCGCCCGGTTTATTGCCGGGATTGCTTTAAAGCTTTGGGATAATAGGACGAAACTAAATAAAATCCAAATCCTACAATTATATAAGCGAAAGGAACAATTTTTCCTTTCGCTTGCTTTTTACCCTCTTTTTCGGCTATACTGAAAAAAACTAGTTAGCCGAGGCTCCAAACATGAAAAAATTATTCCTGTTTTTTATCTTCATCCTTGTAATTTTAGTTTTAATCCCAATTGGGCTTAATTTCTTCAGGCCGACAGCTTTGCCCACTTTCAGTTATCAAGCCAAAACCGAAAAAAGCCAAAACCTGGCCTGGGGAACTATTCGGCAAAAACAATATGTTTTTCCCAACGGCAGCTTTTATTACCAGGAGGAAGCCCTGTTTTCTCAAAGCTCTACTCAGCCGGAAATTTTGTGGCAAAGAAATTATCCCAGTTCCAAGGTGATCTTGCGTTACTATGATTCTGAACAAGAACAATGGGTTATTCAGAACAATCCCAGCGGAATCTTGCCAGAGCAAACCCTTTTTTTGACTGTTGAAGGCTCCAAAGAAAATTTTCACAACCCAGTTTATTTAATTATCAGCCAGCCTTTGGCTTATGCCAGCCGGGACAACCATTCCCTGGAATATTTTGCGGAAAATAATGGTCAAGTCAGCCTGACTTCCAATTCAAGCGGCCTGACCCTGACTATTCAAGCCGCACCCCAGGCTGATCGTCAAATTGAATATTGGGTTTTGCAATCCTCGCAGGAATTGGGGGACTGGAACGATCCGCAGCTTTTGGCCTTATGGCCAGACTGCTTTTTAAATGATAATCACCGTTTTAATTATGACGGCTATTATTATGTTTCTCCCTATAATTACCAACCAACTGGAGAAAACTATTATTATCGAATGTCCTCCCCCTATATTGTGACCAAATACATCAATGAATTGAATACTGTAGCCACCGATATGTTGGGCATTGCCATGCTGGATATTATGCTGCCCCTGCAAAATACCAGCGGCTATTTTCCCACCGCTCCCAGCTCTGAATGGCTGGAAAAAGCCTATGGCATTGGAGCCAATTTTTATGATACTCGTTTCAGCACCGAAGCAGCTCAAGTTTATTTGGCAGCTTACCAAAAATTTGGCCTAGAAAAATTTGGCCAGGCCAGCCAAAAATATGGAAAGTTCCTTTTAAATTATGCTTCAAAGCATCATTTTCAAATTTTGGGATCAGATGGCCAGATTGGTTGGCTGGTAGAGGATTACTGGAGTCCCCAGGCCGTCACTCCCACACATTGTTCCCTCAATCATCAGATCAACGAAATTCGCTACCTTTACGATCTGGCTTCAGTCAACCAACAAAGGGAATATCAAGAATTAGCCAATCAAATGCTGCTTGGTATTAAATTAAGCTGTTCAGAATGGATTTTACCTGATAATAATCTGGTTTATGCTCTTTTATCTGATCACAGCACTTTGGGTACGGACTATCCCTATTTAACCTATAATGATTTATTTCTTTTGCAACAAGCCTTATCAAAATATCAGGGGAAAAAAGATCCGGATTTGCAAATTTTAATGGAACATAAATTGCTTTGGATGCAGAAAAACCAAATAGATGGATACTATTATGAATAATAGTAAGTATTAATTATATATCGACTACCTAAGAAATTTGTACTTGATTTTTTAGAACTGTTGTGCTAAATTCAAGACAACAAATTAATTAACACCAATATAAGGAGGGTGCTATACATGGAAAAAATCATGCAGTTTTTAAACGAAGCCGGTGTTTTCTTCTTCGCAACTGTGGACGGAGACAAACCCAGAGTAAGACCTTTTGGCTTTAAAATGGTTTACCAGGACAAATTGTTCTTTGGTATCGGCAAATCCAAACAGTCTTACAAACAACTGCAAACCAATCCGGAAGTGGAAGTTTGTGCCTGCAAAGGTCCGGCCTGGATTCGGATTAAAGGCGTTGCCAAATTCGTTGAAGATGCAGCCGCCAGTGAAGAAGCTTACAAGGTTTTGCCTTCTTTGGCCAAACTCTATCCCAACAAAGCTGACTTTGGTCTGCTGTATCTGGATAATCTGGATGTGGAAATTGCTGATATGCAAGGCGGTTTTGAAAAAGTTTTCTAAGAATTGGATCGGTACTTTCAAGCTTTTCATTTCAATATAAAGGGGCTGTTATAATGGAAAGAATTATTAAATTTTTGGACGAAGCCGGCGTATTTTTCTTTGCCACCGTGGACGGCAATAAACCCAGAGTAAGACCTTTTGGTTTTAAAATGATTTATGACGGCAAATTGTTCTTTGGCATTGGCACTAAATCCAAACAATCCTGCAAACAACTGGAAGCCAATCCGGAAGTGGAAATTTGTGCCTGCAAAGGTCCGGCCTGGATGCGGATTAAAGGCACAGCCAAATTTGTAGACGATGCTGCTGCCGTTGATGAAGCTTACAAGGTTCTTCCTCTTCTGGCTCAATTATATCCGGACAAGAGCAATTATGCTTTATTCTATCTGGATAACCTGGATGTAGAACTTGCCGATATGCAAGGCGGTTTTGAAAAACTTTTCTAGGAATTATCTCAAAAATCTCTATTTTTCAAGATGTTTTTTCAGCCAACCTTAACCCCCTGTCTCATCAACAGGGGGTTCTATTTTTCATTCAGACTAGCCCAAAATACTGCCCAAACTAACCAGCAAAGCATAAAGCAGAACCAGCTTTCCAGTCAAGCCCAAAGTTTTGTTTAAAACTGGGCCTTCCAGGTTTTTTAAATCTCGATATAATTTTATTCCCAAAGGCAGGGTCAGCAAAGCCAACAGAACCGGCCGCCAGGTAAAAGCCAGGAAAATTACTGCCGCATAAGCTATAAACAGCATAATTTTATATTCCCATAAGCCAAAATTTTTACCAAAACGAACCGGCAGAGTTTTGCGATGGCTGATTTGATCTGTATTGCGATCCCGAACATTATTAACTACCAAAATATTAACCACTAAAGCTCCAATGCCACAGGAAGCGGCAATTGCTTCTTTGGTCAGGCTGGAGGTATGCAGATAAAAAGTACCATCAACCGCAATCAGGCCAAAAAAGATAAAAACTGCCAAATCAGCCCAACCATTGTAGGCCAAAGCAAAAGGCCCAGCCGTATATAAAACAGCTCCCAAAAGACAGGCCAAAGCCAGCCAGATAAAATAAAATCCGCCCAAATAAATTAAATAGCTGCCGCAAAGCACCGCCAAAACCAAAATGCCCACCGTGGCCCAAAGCATTTGGCTTTCCGTAACCAAACCCGTGGTCAAAACCCGTTCCGGCCCCTGCCGATCCTCCTTGCGATCCGTACCTTTGCGAAAATCAAAATAATCATTGGCAAAATTAGCCCCAATTTGCAAACACAAAGAAGTTAACAAGGCCAAACATAAAACTATTACCGAAAATTTCCCTTGCGACCAGGCCAAAGCCGAGCCGCAAATAGTCGGAGCCAAAGCCGCTGGCAAGGTTTTGGGTCGGGCAATTTTCCACCATAATCGGAGCTGATCCAAAATAATAACCTTCTTTCCTATTTTCTGCTTTTCAGCTTAACAAATTTTAACCAATTTAACAATCCCGGATGGAAAGTAAAACGGACAAAACTAAACTCCTTGCTTCCGCCTTTAGTGTTTGATACAATATTAGAAAGAAAATAAAAATTATAAAGACAATGCTTCAGCAAATTCAGAATTTATTGCAAGAGAGAATAAATAATTCTTAAAAACCTGCTTTATCTTCTTTTGCCAGGTATATAAACATAATTAATGCTTTTAATACATAAAATAATCAACACCATATAATATAAGAGCAAAAACAATAGAAAATTATCCAAAATCTCAAAGCAGGCAGGTGTTTCTATGACCCTACGAACTCAAGAACTTTTTGCCAACAAAGATACTATCATTCTACAAGGACCGGTAGAAGCCAATAAACTGGAACAGTTATCCATCAACCCCCGGTTAAATAATTTTCGTCCAGCTCTCAAACAAAAAGAAGCCCTGATTAAAATTAGCCAAATGTCCCAAGGCATGATTTTTACGGCCTGTTGTCATTCCGAAATTATCGGCTATGTTACTTTTCATCGTCCCGAAAGTTATACCCGTTGGTTTAAGCATCCGGCAATTTTGGAAATGGGAGCGGTTGAAGTTTCTCCTGATTGGAGGAAGCATAATATTGGCTGTCAGCTTTTAATCTTTGCTTTTGCCGCTCCCCAGCTGGAAAAATTTATTGGTATTGCCACAGAATATGCCTGGCATTGGGATCTCAAAGCCAGTGGTCTTTCAGTCTGGGATTATCAAAAAATGTTGACCGGAATTTTTCAAAAAGCCGGCTTAACCCGCTATAAAACTGACGAACCAGAAATCTTAAGCCACCCCTGCAATGTTTTGATGGCCAAAATTGGTTCCCAATTATCAGCAAAGGAAATTCGTCAATTTAAGGATCTTCTATTTCTAAAGCAAGCCGGAGCCAGCTAAAAAAAGGAAATTCCGCAGGTAATGAAGCGGAATTTCCTTTGCGTTCTAGTCCAGGGATTTGATAGCTTCTTTCATTTTATTGAAAGCTTCATTATAGTTCTTTTCAATCTGGTTCACAATCATCGTCCAACGCTGCTGGTAATTTTGCTGCTGACTTTGACCTTGGGGATCATAATTGCCCATAGTGGGAGGCTGAGGCATATTTTCCTGCTGCATCTTAATTTGCTGCTGAAAAGCTTCTGCGGCCTGCTTAACCGTACTTTGATAATGGTTAAACATGGTATCCATATCCTTTAAGATTCCGCCTAATTGTTTTTTATTGTTCTTAATTTCGCTTAAACCTTCCATTGCTCGCCGATTAGCCGCTATAATCATATCCGACGAAGGCAGGTGCATATTGGTCAAAAACACTTCTTGAATTCCTTCAACAATAATGCTCAAATCTTTTTTGGCAAAATTTTTTAATTCAGCAGCCAAAGCGAAATCTTTTTCATTCATAAATTTACCTGCCAAAGCCCGACCCTTAGGCATAAGTTCAAAGCGAACCATATTTTCCGGATCAACTGCCTTGCGTTTTTCCAATCTTTCCAAAGCCATTTCCATAGCTGATTTTATTTTAGTGCCTGAAGCTGGCTTCATTTCGGTATCTGACATCAAAAACCCTCCTTTGGTTTTTTCATAGTAAGCCGAAAAACTTCTTCTTTTATTCTAACCTAAATCGGCAATTAACATCAATCCCCAATTACCGGTTTTGTGTTTTTTTAAACAAATTAAAAGCTCCTTTTTGGAAACAAAACTAAAAATTTTTAAGTCTAAATTAAAAAAAGGAGGAATTTTCATGTATTGGGAAAACAAAGGTTTGAAAAATACGGAGGCCACTTTACAAGCAGCCCTCCAAACCGCCCAGGAACGCAACATCCAATATTTAGTAGTTGCTACTTGCAGTGGAGAAACTGCCGCTAAATTATTGGGCAGCCCGGTTAAGGTAATTGCCGTAACCCATCATGCCGGTTTTTCTGAACCAGGAAAATTGAGCATGACTCCAGAAATGCAAGAAAAACTGGAAGTAGGCGGAATCAAAGTTTTGCGAACCAGTCATTTGCTTTCCGGAGTGGAAAGAGCAGTTCGCAATACTTTCGGCGGCATCTATCCAGCCGAAATCATGGCTCAAACCCTTAGAATGTTGGGACAAGGAGTCAAGGTCGGCGTAGAAATTGCTGGTATGGCTTTGGATGCCGGACTTATTCCAGCCGGAAAAGATATTATTGCCATTGGTGGTTCGGTCAAGGGAGCAGATACCGCTATCATTATCGAACCAGCTCATTCCAATCACTTTTTTGAAACCAAAGTTAAAGAAATTATTTGCAAGCCACACAATATTTAAATCATTTAAATCAATTCTGGCCATTCTGGATGAACAGCTTACTTCAGAATGGCTATTTAATTAAGCTCCCGCTGTCGCAGACAATTAATGACACATTGGCCACAAAAAGCTTCTCCATAAAGCCGCCTATTTTGTTCCAAATGCTTCATACAGCGTTCCACATCTATATGCAAAGTATTTTCTTGTTCTCTGACCCATTCCCGATCCTGAATGGCTCTTGCCGGACAAGCATCCACACATTTGCGACATTTTCCGCATTGTCCTTTATGGTAAGGCTGAGATGTTACTCGCAAAGGAGCATTAGTTAAAACAGTTGCCCATCCCAGGCAAGGCCCATATTTTTTATTAATTAAAAGGCCATTTTTGCCAATCCAGCCCAAACCAGAACAGGTAGCGGCTGTTTTGTGGGGAAATAAGGGAAAAAGCCTGGAGGCCAAATGATTGTCCATTTTATCAGAATCCGGAGGAATAGCAAAAGCCCGATAATTTTTTCGCCGTAAAAACCGGACTAAAAGTTTCTGAGCCGATTCTAATTTATAATCAATAGAAGATTGTTGATAATGGTAATAATTAACTCCCTGGCAATTGCGTAAAATATCTTCATTATGTACAGCTAAAGAAATGGCTATTGGCATTTGAGCCAATTCTTCCGCCAAACCAATATGCACATCTCCGACTCCAAAGAGATCTACTCCGGCTTGTTTTGCCAAAGATTCCAATAAGTCAGTTAATTCTGTTTCAAAATCATCCTTAAAATTTTTCCTCATCTTTCAAGACAGCTACAATAAGCCTGGTTCCATCGCAAACCCTAGCTGAACTGCAACTTTCTCCTTTTATTTTTCAAAACTTTTCAAAACCTTGGATAAAGAGAAAAAACCTGATGATATGGAGTTTTTGATCAGCTTCACTGGGAACCAAAAACCCCATATCCAGGTTTTATATAATAACCTGCTTACTTCAGGCTATTTATTTTTTTCTTTTCCAGTTGGTGGCACCGTAAGTTTTGCAGGTTTCAACCATGGCTTTCATGTTGGCCACCGGAGCAGTAGGCCAAATGTCGCAGCCAGGCCATACAGCGTCTACGCCGTCATCAATACATTTTTTGGTAGCAGCTTCAACTTGTTCCGGAGCAGCATTAACCAGGATATTGAAAGCATCCAAAGCACCAAATACCAGGGGATCCCAACCCAAATCTTCACGGACTTTAGCCATGTCAGTTTTGGTTTCAATAGCAATGGCATCAGCACCGCAGTCAGCCATTTGTTTGATAACCAGGTTAACACCACCGCAGATGTGCAGAATATTGGGGATTCCAGCAGCTTTCAGAGCATCAAAGATCTTTTTCAGATGCGGAACGATAACTTTCTGGAAGCTCTTGGGGCTTAAAATGTCACTGGTAGCACCCATTTCACGAACACAGATGTAATCAGCACCAGCGGCAACATAAGCTTTGCAGATTTCGATCAAAGCATCTGCCAATTGATCCAACAGAGCATTTAATTCTTTGGTTTTCTTGAAGGTGATTTTGAACATATCGTCCAAAGACATGATCTGACCAGCCAGGGTATAGGGTCCTAAGACATAGGAACCAACCGGGAATTCAGCTCCAACTCTTTCTTTCATCATGCCAAGAGCTTCGCAAACTACCGGAATACGACCTTTTTTCAGCAGGTCAGTAGTATCCAATTTAAATCCTTCCAGTTCATTCATGGGATCATTGAGAATCTTGGATTTAATGGTAGGATAGAGCAATTGGGAAACATCTTCGTAAGCATTCATTTCACAGCCCAGAGCTTCGGCTTCTACGCAGAAGTCAAAGGGAGCCAAGGCACATTCATAGCCGGTCAGTTCAACAGTTGCACAAGCAACATCGGACATTTTTTTGGCATCACTGTGAACGGTAGCAAATTTATAACCATATTGGTCTAAACCAGCAGTCAAAGCAGCACCCATACCGGTATAACATGGAACCCGATCAATTTCTTCGCCTTTGAGCTGTTTAATGATTCTTTCTTTTGCATTCATAATAAGAATATTTCCTCCTTAAAATTAGAGTCAAAGGAGCAACCTTTAACAAAAATATTGCTTACAGTTTTTCTGCAAAGTCACCGAATAATTTCCAAATGGGATGGTTTTTATTCTGGGTTACTTTGTTGTCGTTTTCATAGTAGGACATGGTAGCCAACATGGAAGCACCAGCAGCAATAGCAGGCATAATCTTCGGCAGGTTGACAATCGGGCCGGTGAACATCAAATCGCTCCACAGCATACCAGCGATGGACTGAGCAGCACCGTTGATAGCGGTAAATCCGTCACTACCCCACATATCTCTGGCATCTTTCCACATATAAGTACCATTGGAAGAAGCAACGCCGCAGGGATAACCAAATTCTTCTTTGATTAAACGGTTGGCAACGCAGCTTAAAGCCATGGAGGGTAAATTCATAACAGCGGTATCAACCAAAATGCTTTCAAAATTATCTTCGCCGATTAATTCCAGCATTTTTTTCATGCCTTTTACCCGACCCATCGGAGTGGGATCAGTTTCATCATAAACCTGGATAACAATATGTTTGATAGCCATTTCTTTCAATTTGGCAACCTGAGCCGGAATATCAGGATCCCAAGGGGTAATGCTGTTATACAGAACCCGATCCTGGATTCCCAGATCTGCTACATACTGAGCAGCTTCCAAACGAGGCTGTTCCATCCACATATCAATACCAAAAGGTTTTTCGGTGATTTCCAGCATGAAATCAATGTAAGCTTTCATTTCGTCAGCACTGGTAGCAACCAGAGCTACTAAAGCCGGAACGCCAGTCTGTTCCATCAATTCTTCTTGTCTCAAAACATAATCTCTGGCTTTTTCCCGGTTAAATTCCCGATCTTTTCTGCTTCCCAACAATTTGTCGCCTTTGTGGAACATGGAAGAAATGCAAAGCGGGGGGTTAATGCCAGGCTGTCCGCCGATCAGCAGATCGCCGATTTTAAATACTTTTTGTTCGGTTTTCAATGTGAACATGAATATATCACCTTTCTATTTCTAGTTAAGACACTGCCGCTTAAAACTCAAGAGCTTTAAAACGGCAGCATCAGCCAGGCACAGCTTTATAAAAGCAAATGATTTTTTATCAGCACAAATTTAATTTTTTATGCGAGAAAAAATCATCGCTTTTTAAAACCTTATTTTACTTTTTTAACTACGATTTTATCCAAGATATGTTGAATGTGCGGGAATGGATCTTTGGCATGGGGGAACCACATGGCTTTAGCAAACTCATCCTGGAAGCCAGGTTCTACAGCAGTTTCAATGAATTCGATATTTTCAGCAATCCATTGTGCTTCTTCCCGTTTATTTACGTCCAACAGAGCCAGTTTAGCACCGTCACCGGCAGCATTACCAACAGCTTCAACTTTTTCAAGATCGCAATCAGGAATCATGCCCATCAGCATAGCACTTTCACGGTTAATGTAGGAACCGAAAGCACCAGCCAAAGTTACACGGTCAACATTGGTATCGCCGTATTTTTCGAGCAGATATTTAGCTCCAACATACAGAGCAGCTTTAGCCAGCTGAACAGCACGAACATCAGCCTGGGTTACGGTAATATCTTTACCAATGGAGGTTTCTTCTTTCCAGCACAGTACATATTCGTACATTTTGCTGTCTGCCATTTGACGGATACGAGGAGAACCGCTCTTAGTATTGATCTTACCGGATCTTTCTACAACACCGGCTCTGAACATTTCAGCAATTACATCAATGATACCGGAACCGCAAATACCTTTGGATTCAGGATTTTTATTTTCAGGGAACCAAACATCGCTGCCGATAACTTTATAGGTAGGAGCGAAATCATCGGGGCTGATTTTAATTTTTTCAATAGCTCCCGGAGCAGCCCGCATACCGAATTTAATCTGAGCACCTTCCAGAGCAGGACCAGTTGCACAAGAAGTACATAACATACGGTTTTTGTTACCAAGGTCAATTTCACCATTGGTTCCGATGTCAATCAGCAATCTTACTTCTTCATCCTGAACATAAGGAGCTTCAGCGATCAATACGGATACGTTGTCAGGGCCTACGAAACCAGCTTCAACCGGAAGAGTGTGCAAGAAGGAGGCGGGGTTAACTTTCACGCCCATATCTCTGGCTTTAATATCCAAGCTGGCTCTGGTACCGGCAGTAAACGGAGAACGGCCTACGAATTTAGGTTCGATACCCAAAGCAATGTGGTGCATAACGGTATTGAATACCAATACTACATCCACAATATCTTCAGCAGTCAAACCGATTTTTTCGGTCATTCTGGTAGCCAAGGTGTTTAAGCCGTCAACAATGGCTTCGCTCATCAGCTGTAAGCCATCTGCATTCATCATAGAATAGGTTACCCGGGAAAGAACATCTTCACCATAACGAACCTGAGGGTTCATCAAAGAGTCAACGACTACGGTTTCACCGGTTACCATGTCGCACAGATAAGCAGCAACGGTGGTAGTACCAATATCAACGCCTAAACCATAATAGGTTTCCTGTTCGCCAGGCAGAACCCGAATGATTTCTTTATCCTGCCAAACATAGGCAGTTACTTTCCAGTCGCCTTTACGAATCTGTCTGGGCAGAGTACGCAAACAATTCAGATCACAGGTCAAGCCCAAAGGAAGACCATATTCTTCATGCAAAACATCATTCAAACGCTGCAGGTCGCCTCTGTAGTCTTCCAGAGTAGCTTCCGGCAAGGTTACATAATACTTTTTAACTGCGGGACGAACTGCGAAAGTTCTTTCTGCACCAGTTTCCAGAACAACCTGCTGAGCTCCCCGGCTTTCTTCCGGCACGAATACCAAAATGTCACCTTTAATAGTAGCCATACAAGCCATTCTATAGTTTTTAGCTAATTGTTCTTCAGTAAAGAAATTCTTTTCCTGTTCAGCAATATCGGAGAGGTTTTCTTTTTTGGAGGTAATACCAAATTTATCGAAAATACCTTCTTCAATTTTGATAACACATTTGCCGCAAACGCCAGCACCGCCGCACAGGTTTTCAATATCAACCCCTAATTCACGGGCTGCTTCTAATAAGCTTTTACCTTCATCAACCATACCACGACGTCCGGACGGCTGAAAAATTACCTGATACTGCATTTACATTGTCCCCTTTTCAAATTAATCCTATAAGTCACGCAGAGAGCTAATCATATTGATAGCATCTTTCAGAGCATTGTTGGCATCTTTAGCATAACCATCAGCACCCCATCTGCTGGCGATATCTTCGTTAACCGGAGCACCACCGATCATAATCTTAGCTTGGGGGTTTTTAGCTTTGATTTTTTCGATAACTTCCTGCATACCAACCATAGTGGTGGTCATCATAGCGGACAAGCAAACCAATTCGGAATCGGTTTTCAGTTGTTCTTCTACGAACTGATCGAGGGGAACATCACGACCCAGATCGAATACATCAAAACCAGCGGCATCAAACATCATTTTAACAATGTTTTTACCAATGTCGTGTACGTCACCTTGAACAACGCCCATTACAACGGCACCTTTTTTGGTTTGGCCTTCTTTGCCCATGTGCGGTTTCAGAACATCCAGACCAGCATACAGAGCATCGGCACACATTAACATTTCAGGTACGAAATATTCTTGTTCTTCATACAGACGGCCAACTTCAACCATACCTTCTACCAGACCTTCAAAAACGGCTTTCTGAGCATCCATGCCCATTTCCAGAGCTTCGTTGGCAGCTTCTACTACATCGTCTTCGTCAAAGTCTACTACGCCTTGTTTCAGTCTTTCTAAAATTTCTTGTTCGGTTGCCATTAGGTCAACGCCTCCTATTGTTTAATAAATTTAATTTTAGTGAAGCTGTTTGTGCTATAAAATTCAAACCCTGTTTTGCACAAGGCACCTTCCTCTTAAGCAATAACCAGAAACGGAGCCTCAAAGCACCAATCCGGCAATTTAAGCTTGGATAATCCAGCCTCAGTCTGCCTCAAAGGGGCAAGACAATTTTGTCAGGCAGCTTTGTAGATTTCACAAAAACACAAAACATCACAAAGAAACCTGCACACGCTTTTATTATATATTAATTTTTGCAAATTAGTCAATGCCTTTTAGGATCTTTCCCTTTTTTTTTCAAAAAATAATCGAAAAATCAGGCAAAAAGCATGGACATAATCAGCATCTTTTCTTTGGGCGGCCATTCCATTTTAATGCCTACTTTTTGAGCCAATTCAGTAATATCAATTCCCATAGCGGACGGACCCGGACGAGCTTTAAAGGGATGGCGGCAGGGTTCTCCGGGGGGAGTGCATTTTTCACACAAAGGACAGCCTCCGGCTCCCAGTCCCAAGGTTTTATCACAACCGGCACCAATTAAGGCGTTTTCCAACTGAGAAACAAGATCCAACATTTCACAATCCAGCTTTTTGCGAACGGCAATTCGTTCCTGGTAATCCTCTGGTATATCCCGCATTGCAATTTCTTTCACGATAATAAAGCCAATTTTAAATTCCTGCATGGCTTCTCGGATCACGGCTACTGGGGGCATATTGGGAGGACAAACCTTCCGAACGCCATAATTATGGCAAACCGGAACCTGACATTTGACCCTGACCCGCTCGCTCACCTTCAGCAGATCCATGGAGAAGGGGTATAACATCACATCTGAAGGCAATTCTTTTTCCAAAACCTTCTGTACTTCTTCGATGCTTAAAGACATAAGACCATCTCCTTCCTGAAGAAATATTCTGTCCTAAATCAAATTATCCTTCCAACAACTGAAACTATTAACAAATTATTTTTTTAACCATTCCTGATTAATTTTTCTCACCCAGGTTGATTCTCCCAGCTCTCGCACCGCTTGGGTCATGGCCTGCATATTTTCGGTCAAAGCTCCCGGCCAAACATCACAGGAAGGCCAAACACTGTCTACTCCGCTTTCCATAATAGATCTGGTAACATCATAAACCAGCTCTTTGGGAGTGCTGGTCATTAAGGCAGCCACATCAATATTGCCGAATAACAAAGGCTTGGTGCCAATTACTTCTCGATTAGCCGCAATGTCATTTTTCATTTCTACTGATAAAGCGGTGGCTCCACACTCCAGCATATCCCCAATGATATGATTGGCATTTCCGCAAATATGCAAAACCGTCGGGAAATCCAAAGCTTTAAAAATTTTCTGCAAAGCCGGCTTACAAATTTTCTGGAAGCTTTTGGGAGCAATCATATTGGTGGAACCGGTCATTTCCCGAATACACAGATAATCAACCCCGGCAGCCCGATAGGATTTAGCCACCGCAATCAGACCATCGGCCAAATGATCCACAATTTCCACCAGCTCATCCTCATGTCTTTTAACCAATTTCAACAAAAGCCGCAAATCCATCATTTCTCCCAGCCAGGTTAAAGGACCCAAAAGCCAGGCTCCCACCGGGATCTCTTGTCCAACTTCTTTTTGTAAAAGAGTGATGGCCTCCCGCACCAGTGGAAAACGACCTCTTTCCGGCAGATCGGGCGGAAGTACAACTTTTTCCAAATCCTCCGGAGCCTTAACCAAATGCCCAATTACTGGACGAATGGTGGGAAATAAAATTTCCCCCGGCTCGGCATCTTCATAAAAATTGGTTTCACACCCCATAGCCTGGGATTCTATGCAAATATCAAAAGGCACCACTGCACATTCCGCCCCGTACAAACGAGAAGCTTCCGCTGCTACATCCGCCATTTTGCGGCTGTCCTGATGAATTTCATAAAATTTATAGCCAAAAGGCTTCAGACAATCCAGAGTAACCATGCTCATTCCGCTGAAGCAGGCCATACGGTCAGTTTCTTCCCCGGCAAATATTTTCATAATTCTGGTTTTAGAATTCATAGCAGTCATTTTATTTCACCCTTTTCAATAGTAACAACTTTGCCATTCTGAACGAAACAAAGAAATATTTCTTCACTTCGGTCAAAATGACCTGCTCAATTTATAACGAGGGCATTTTTGCAAACACCCTCGTTATAGTTTTTCTTAACTTACAAATTTAAGCCAGCCTTATCCGATCTGCCAGCCAATTTCAGTCCAAATTTTAGTCCACATCGTCCCAGGTTCCGGGAGTCTTTTGTCCTTTCCAGAGATAGGGATCCAAGCCCTGACCAAAGGAGTAAACCCAGGCCCAGCCCCAGGCAACAGTCTGCCAGGCCAGAACCTGACCATTGAACCACATATAATCATACCCTTGTACATCCGAAGCCGGATCACTCGACGGCAAGCCCATAGTAATGGCCATTAAAAGTTTGGCAACCCAATAAAGAATGAAGAACCAAACCACAATAGCTACCGGAGTTCCCCAAGGCTGCCGAATCAGGCAGAACGGCCAACAATGAATTAAGGTCATAACCGAGAAGTTAAAACCACCGGTCAAAGCAAACCAAACCCAGAAGATACCAGCATAACCAGCAACTCCCCAGCCGCCAAAGCCGTTAACATCCCACAGCCAATCGCCATTATCATTAGTATCTCCAAAGGCCTGGAAAGCAACATCTCCGGTTTGAGCTGTGTAAATATAATTGCAAATATGCAGCAAGACCCACATAAAGAAGAAGAGGAAAGCCCAAGTTGCTCCACTGAACATGGGTTGTTTAATCCGCCGGAAGTAATAGGAAGCTCCACCAGTTACCAGAGTGATTTCCAGTAAACCAAACCAGAAAGGCGGAATCCACTTAATGGTATTCAGAACCATAACTGTACCGGCAGTCATAATTAAAACATTGATAATCATACGACGAACCGGAGGAGTATCCGGCATATGAGCATCTCCGCCCACAAAGCTGGTTAAAGCAATAAAAAACCAGGAAGTAGCAATAATGGGGAAAGCCCAGGTTTCCAAATTAACTCCGAACAAAGGAACCAAAGTCCAGAAAATAATTTGAATTACGATGGATAAAACAGTTAAGGCAATACCTCTGGCCCATCTGTTTTCAATATTCTGACAAGGCCAGTTGTTAGCCAAGGCAAATAAGGTAATTTGCAAGGCTACCTGCGGCCCCATAGCTAAAGCAGCATAAGCAGCTTCCCGGCTAATGGCTGCCGGATCGCTCATAAAGCAACTAAAGATCGCCCGGAACATCGGAGGATAAACGATGTAGGACAACACCGAAAATACCAGAATAGCAATTACCCACGGCAAACCTTTAAGAAAATAGTTGAAAGTAGGAATTCCAACAGTTTGTTCTTGTTGAGACATATTATAACCTCCCTCGTTTATTTATGTATTTCCGCACAATTTTTTGTTCTGCCTTAATCTATCGACCATCAGGCAGAAATAGAATCAGGAAATTTTCAGCTTTTCTGAGGATTGCAAACCACCATAAGAGACGATTTCCTGGATAGCATCTACAATGTCACTTAACTCATTAATCTTCCGCAAGGTAACATTGGACAGACGGTTCAGCTTATCGGCACAGCTGTTGCCAATAACCGAAGCTTCATTATTAACCAGCAAAATATCCACTTTGGGCAATAACAAAGCACCTTTCAGGGGATCATCTCCATCGGTATGAATACAATCACTAATCATAATACAAATTCCCTCAGTACCGGCTGGGGCTGAGTCCAATTGTTTTTTGGCTTCGGCAAAAGCAGCATGTACATCAGTAGCTCCCCGACATTCAATATCCAGAATTTCTTCCAAAATCGCGGCATGATCTGCATAACCCCGAATACTTTTGGAAACCTTAGGTTCACTGTCAAAGAAAATCAAAGAGTAATTTTCTGATTTAATTGCTTCCGCTAATACACTGACGGCCAAAGCCACATAGTCAATAACCGGACCCAGGCTGTTGCTTTTATCAGCCAAAATGATAAAAGATCGTTGAGCATGAATAACATCACGGCTGCGTAAATCATTATAATTAGGCAAATTCAAAGCATTGTTGCTAATTAATAAATCCAAAGAGCTGTCCAAATCCCATTCCTTACCCGGATTATAAGGAACTATTTCGCTTCGGGTGGTAATAATTCCGCCTCGGCTGACTAAATGCTGACCTTCCCGCAATAAAGCTTCGATAACATATTGCAGGAGCATCTTTTTTTGAGCCGGAGTTAATTTTTTACCTTGTGAACGATATTTTTTTACCAAAGGCAAAGCCCGTGCAGATTTGGGATTAATACTTTCCAAATCAATGCTTTCCGTTCCTGGAACTACCTCTTTGTCAAAATCGTCAAAGCCATAGCTTTCTTTCCTATGCAGCCGAGACCTTTTTAAAACCTTTAAACTCGCCGGAACCCCAACTTTTTTTTTTCAAGCGGTTCCATTTCCAAAACTTCTCTTACGATGTCTTCCACCAATTCCGGTTCAGTATATTCACTGTCATAACGCAGCTTGATCTTTTGGAGCAGGGCTGCATTGGAAATAGTCAAAAGAGTAGCAAAGTCCTTGGGATCTACTCCCGACTCCCGATAAGATTGAGCAATACGAACCATGAAAATGGCTGCCCGAATGGAAGCCCCGCTGATAGTGTCTTTATGGGTGCGGGAAAGCTGCACAATCCGGCAGATAATTTCCAATAATTCCTCATCTTCTTCACCGGTTCTGAGCTTAACAATTTCCAAAGCCTGTTTTAAAGGGGCATGTTTGACTTCAATCCAGACACACCGATCAAAAAAAGCCTGGGGCAGCGGATTGGTGCCAACTCGATCCAGGGGGTTACAGGTAAAAACACTGGTAAAATTGCTGTCTGCTGTAATAGCTCCCAAACGAGGAATAAAGATTTTGCGTTCGTCAATTGCGGTCAAAGTACCATTGACGCATTCAGCCGGAGCTCGGTTGACTTCATTAAACAGAAACACTCCGCCTTTTTGCATAGCCAGAGTTAAAGAACCGGGAACAAAGGTATCCTCCGAATACCCCTTTTGAATAACCATGGGGGGATCAAACCAGCCTTGCAGCTTTAGGGAAGAAAGCTCCTGATCTCCATCTACCCTATACAAAGGTCTGTTTAAATAACGAGCCGCCGCTTTCGCCATTTCGGTTTTGCCCGTTCCGGCTTCGCCTTCCAGAATAACCGGAATCCCCTGTTCCAAGGCTCTGATCATTAACTGGAATTCTTTAACATGACCTACAATTCCTACTGACAAAAAACTCATTCCGCATCCCTCCATAAACAAACTTATTTTAAAAAGAAAAAGTATGTTATAATTTTGATTTTATCATTGTACAAAATTTCACTATCTCAAGTACAAAAAAACTTAACCAGATTCATTTTCCCAAATCCGGCCAAATTGTGCATCTGCCCTTTCTCCCAAAAAGGAGCGAGCAGATGCACAGTTTATTTTAAAACTAGTCAAAATCACTGATTATTTACCGTAAGCGTCAACAGCATCTTTCATGGGTTTGAGTTTATCAGCAGTAGTCGCCGGAGGCAGAGAACAACCAGGGGCAATAACATGATAACCATCAGCAATAGCTTTTTTAGCAGAAGCTGCAACTTCTTCAACTCCACCGTGGAACAGGTCGTTGATGGTATCAATACCACCGATTAAGCCTAATTTCAGGCCGCTATCGGCCAAAGCTTTTTTAACAGCTTCAACATCAGTTTTGGGTTCAAAGCTTAAAGCTACAGCACCGGATTTCATCATGCCTTCAATAATGAAGTCAACTTTACCACAAATGTGCAGGATAACAGGTCCATTGATTTGTTCGCACATTTCAATTTCCCAAGGCAGAGCGTTATCCATGTAGTTTTGCGGGCTGATGATGTCAACAGAAGCCATCATATCTTCGCAGGAGATAGCATCTGCACCGGCTTTTAACAGTTCATTACCCAGAGCTACGCAAGCTTGTCTGGCAATGTTCAGGAAAGGAACCAATTTTTCCGGAGTTTTCAGAACAAATTTCAAGCAGGTTTTCAAACCAATCAATTCGGAAGCGATGGTGAAAGGTCCAATAATACCGCCCATCAAAGCTCTTTCTTCGCCGGTTTCAGCTTTTTCTGCCAGGATTTTTTCTTTGGCCAATTTGATGGCTTTGATCAGCATCTGGCAGCGTCCGAGTTCCAGGAAGTTAGCCGGGAATTCCGGATTGGGGGTTTCTTTGGGTTTGAAAGCATGTTCTGCAACGCTGGGTAAGTTCTTTTCGTCAGCGGGTTTCAGAATGCAGCCCAAAGCTTCTTCTTCAACAGTTTGGCAGAAAGGAATACGAACAGCATCCCAGTCCAGCATTTTGGCACCAAAGAAAGCCAGTTCAGCTAATTTTTCAGCATCATAGTTAGCTTCCGGCCATTTGGCTCCGCACAGTTCCATTTGTTCATAAGTAGCAGTCTGGTCAACACAAGCTACTGCCGGTCTTTCCAGAATTTCACCTCTTAAAGCAGACATGAAAATTTCTTTTTTAGTTGCCATGAACAAACAACCTCCTCAAACAATAAATTTGTTAAAATTTGACTGATGGGACCGGTTACCCGGTCCCACCATATGATTTTGACTATTCAATTATAACATACCAGTTCTCTTTAAAGCAAGAGTATGTTTCATGCAAAACTGATAATTATATGAGTTTAAAGACCTACAGCATCGGCAGACCGTAGTCGCTTCTCAGTTCGGCTTTAACTTTTTCGTACATATCCAGATACCATTTCTGCGGGCAAGCGGTCTTCACATCATAGCATTCTCTGAAGTCGCCACCTTTGAGGTGAATGGTACGGGCAACGATTTGGTCGTTGTATTTCTGCATGTTTTTGTTAATCAGTTCGTTAGCTTGTTTCCGGGTCAGTTTGGCTTGACCAACAGCATAACCAACTTCGGAAGCGAAGCGAGCACCTAAACCACCAACATGGTCCAGAGCAGCGGACTGTTTAGCAGTACCACCGGAGTTAGCAAGACCCAGTACGCAGTTACCGATAGCACCGGATACATGTTCCCAGAAATATTCTTCAGAGCCCAAACCAGCAGTCATCTGCCAGCCAGGTCCCAAAGTGGCAGGCCATTTGGTGTATTTCTGGAATGCAGCACAACCGTTCAAACCTACGAACATAACGGTATTGGAGGTGTTGGAGAAATACAGAGCGTCGGAAATGAAGCAACCCATCTGACTTACTTCGTACAGCATCATGTAAGCGAGCTGGTCAGCAACGGATTGTACAACAGAAGTAGCCGGACCACCGGAACCACCGCCGATGTAAGCCTGCATGATACCCCAAGTTTTAGCTCCAAATTGATGCCACATAAATGCACGGCTCATTTGGTCATAGTCAGTTTTCAGGTGAGGCATTACATAAACGTGACGAACATCACCTTTTTTAACCAGGTCAGAAGCAACCATTTCACCCTGTAAGGTACAAGGCATGGAAGCACCATCAGAAGCACCAGGACGGCCAGCCCGACGACGGCAATCGTTAACAATGTGCATTCTCTTTAATTCGGACATCAGTTCAAACGGAGAATAAGGTTTAATCAAAGCACCGTTTACAGAGGTTACAACACCCTGGAAGTGGAAGAAGTCAATCAGGGGTTCTTTCAAGTAGGACATGATGGTGGCATCATAGATGTCATCGCTAACAGGTCCTAAGATACGACCCAGCTGACCTACGGGGTTTTTGCCAGTTTCGTAATCTTCGAATTCACGATATTTCATTACGATTTGGTCATAATCTTCCCCAACTACGCAGGCTTCGGGAACGTTGCGGATAGCATCTTTAACTTCCTGTTCGGAGAACATAATCAAACGTTCGGTGTTGGATACAAAGATACCGCATTCCAAGAAGAATTCATAACCGGCTTTCCACAGAGCTTCGAGGAAATCATCATCTTCGGGAACGCATTTTTTCGGATCATATTCGATACCGTATTTTTTGGTGATTTTTTTCAACAGGGGCCAATAGCGTTTGTAATCGAATTCTTTTTCAAAACAAACCGGACCAGTTTCTGCTCTTGCCCAGTAATCTAACATTTTACCTCTGGAAGTAACTGTCATTGTGTAAAACCTCCTCTATGGATGTAAATTTTAATATTTTTTGCTCGCAAGTGAGCCGTTTTAATCTTTTGTTAGCTTTTTAAGCTTAGAAAGCAAGGTTTTTGTCAAAATTGTAAATAATTTAAACTAACCTCTGCCTACCAATTTTTTAGCCATTTCGATAGCAGCAACAGCGTCTAAGGCATAGCCGTCAGCACCGATTTCTTCAGCCCAAGCTGCGGAAGCAACACCGCCGCCTACCATAACTTTATATTTATCTCTCATGCCTTTGGCTTCCAAGAATTCGATTAAGTCTTTTTGAACCGGCAGAGTGGTGGACATCAGAGCGGAAGCACCGATTAATTTAGCGTCCATTGCAGCAGCTTCTTCCATGAATGCAGACGGAGCTACGTCAGGTCCCAAGTCTTTTACATCGAAACCAACGGTCATCAACATGGTGGAAACCATATCTTTACCAACCTGGTGTACGTCACCTTTAACGGTACCCATTACGCAACCAATGCGTTCTTCACCTTCGCCACTGGCAGCAGCTTTCAGGATTTCGGGTTCCAAAATTTTCATAGCGGCTTTCATAGCGTCAGCAGCCAAAACGATTTCCGGCAGGAATACTTCCATGATCTGGAATTTGTCGCCTAATACGTTCAGAGCATCACCCATTACGTTAACGGCTTCAACCGGATTTTCTCCAGCGGCTACTAATTCTTCAGCAGCTTCTACTGCCAAGTCTTCGTCACCATCCATAATGGCTTCGGTGAATTTGTTTTTGATAGCTTCTTGCATTATTTCAGCCTCCTTATAAAATTAAAATATTTATGGTAATTTATTTAACCACTTATTTAAGACCTGACTTGATAAAAACTATCTCAGTCAGAGAAAGTAACAGTCCAGTTGTTCCTCAAAAAAGATTCCTCAACCCTTTCAAAGGACAATTCCAAACAAGCCATTCGCAATGTTCCCCAACATACAAACTATTTGGACAGGCAACAAAACCGATTCCAGTCTGACTTTGATAATTTTTTATCAAGCACAGGCAAAAAAATTTTATTGCTCAACATTACGCTTTCCTCGCTATGCTTGTAAATATTTTATCAAGTTATTCTCTTTAATCAAGCTGACTTATAGAAAACCCTTGATTTAACTGCTTGCACTGTTTTGTGCAATATTTATTTAATTACAAGATTTAATTGTTACAATTATTGCAAATTCTTTAACCCACTTCTTCCCGTTTTTTAGGCAGATAAAATATCACTAAACAGTTAATTAAATTTGTTATTTTTGTAACAACAGCGACCTTTTCGGAAAGCAGCTCCCTTAATCCCAGAAAAAACTGCTACCTTGTGATCAAATGGACTATTAAGGTCAAAAAAAAGGGGACTTTCTTCGACTTTTTTAGTTTTGTTCTTTTGATCACTTATTATTCTAAAAAAAATATTTCAAATTTATTTGAAACATTTTTCTTGAGTTCATTCTAACACAGAATAATTTTCATTGCAAGCCCTAATTCTAATTTTATTGAAAAAAATTTTTTAGGATTTGTTATGTTTTGTTATACTGTGTCGAAGCCTTGAACTATTATCATTATATTCAAACCCCTGGTCACTGTCAAGGGGCTTTGTACAAAATTATGCAAAAAGATTAATATTTTTTAAAAAAGTGCTTTTCAGGAAAAAGCAAAAACATTGCCCTGCCCTCCGAAGAGAACAGGGCAACGCCAATATTGTTAAGCTGCCGTCAAAGGCTTATTCCATCGGGAGACCTTGTTCACGCAGTTCAGCTTTAACTTTTTCATAGATAGCCAAGTATTCTTTTTTCGGTTGAACGGTTCTTACATCATAAACTTCACGGAATCCGCCACCCTTGGCATGCAGAGTACGTTCTTCAATTTGGCTTTGATATTTATCCAAAGTGTAGAGGCACAGTTCGTTAGCTTGTTTCCGGGTCAGTTTGGCTTTACCAACGGCATAACCAACTTCAGCACCGAAGCGAGCACCCAAACCACAGGCATGGTCAAGAACTGCAGACTGGTGACCAGTACCACCAGAGTTAGCAAAACCTAAGCAGGTATTACCAATTGCACCGGTGCAGTGTTCCCAGAAGTATTCTTCAGCACCCAAACCAGCAACCATCTGCCAACCTGGTCCAATCCAACCGGGCCATTTGGTGTGTTTAACAAAGGCAGCCCCACCGTTCAGACCTACGAACATGGAGGTACGGCTGGTGTTGGAGAAATACAGAGCGTCGGAAATGAAGCAACCCAGAACGCTGGTTTCGTACAGCATCAGGTAAGCCAATAAGTCAGCTACACCCTGTACAGCAGAGGTGGCCGGACCGCCGGAACCGCCGCCGATGTAAGCCTGCATGATACCCCAGGTTTTAGATCCATATTGGTGCCATTGTAAAGCACGGCACATTTGGTCATAGTCAGTTTTCAGGTGAGGCATTACATAAACGTGACGAACATCGCCAGGTTTAACCATATCCTGAATCATCATTTCAGCCTGTAAGGTACAAGGCATGGAAGAACCATCAGACAGGCCAGGACGACCGCCGCGACGACGAACGTTTTCTACTACGGAAGCTCTCTTTAATTCAGACAGCATTTCGAAAGGAGAACCGGGTTTTACGGGAACGCCATTGATTTCGGTTACAACACCCTGGAAGTGAACGAAGTCAATCAGAGGTTCCTGAACATAAGACATACATACAGCATCAAAAATATCATCGGACTGAGGTCCCAAGATACGACCCAGCTGACCTACGGGGTTTTTGCCATTGGGATCATAGTCTTCGAAATCACGATATTTCATAACGATTTCGTCATAACCGGTACCCATTTTGCAATCGCGGGGAACATTGCGAATGGCTTGTTTTACTTCTTGATCGGAGTACATGATCAAGCGTTCGGTGTTGGATACGAAGATACCGCATTCCAGGAAGAATTCATAACCGGCTTTCCACAGAGCATCGATGAAATCATCATCTTCCGGAACGATTTTCTTGGGATCATATTCAATACCATATTTTTTGGTGATTTTTTTCAGGAGCGGCCAATAGCGTTTGTAATCGAATTCTTTTTCAAAACAAACCGGACCGGTTTCGGCTCTTGCCCAATATTCGAGCATTTTACCTCTGATACTTGTAGTCATAATACAACCTCCTCAAAATTTGAATTTTTGAATTTTGGATTTAAAATTTTATTTAGATTAGGCCATGCCCATTAATTTTTTGGCAACTTCGATAGCGGCAACAGCGTCCAAAGCATAGCCGTCAGCACCGATTTCTTCAGCCCAAGCTGCGGAAGCAACACCGCCGCCTACCATAACTTTATATTTATCTCTCAAGCCTTTGGCCTGCAAGAATTCGATTAAGTCTTTTTGAACCGGCAGAGTGGTGGACATCAGAGCGGAAGCACCGATTAATTTAGCATCCATTGCAGCAGCTTCTTCCATGAATACGGACGGAGCTACGTCAGGTCCCAAGTCTTTTACATCGAAACCAACGGTCATCAACATGGTGGAAACCATATCTTTACCAACCTGGTGTACGTCACCTTTAACAGTACCCATTACGCAGCCAATGCGTTCCTGAGCATCGCCAGTGGAAGCAGCTTTCAGGATTTCGGGTTCCAAAATTTTCATAGCGGCTTTCATAGCGTCAGCAGCCAAAACGATTTCCGGCAGGAATACTTCCATGATCTGGAATTTGTCACCCAGTACGTTCAGAGCAGCACCCATTACGTTAACGGCTTCAATCGGATCTTCTCCAGCGGCTACTAATTCTTCAGCAGCTTCTACTGCCATGTCTTCCTCACCATACATAATGGCTTCAGTGAATTTGTTTTTGATAGCTTCTTGCATTATTTCAGCCTCCTTAGTAAGATTAAAATATTTATGGTAATTTTGTTTTACCCCTGATTTAATAGTTACCGATTTTTCCAAAAATATAGTTTCGGCAATTACTATTCGCAAATTTGCTTTTGCGAATTTTTGTGATTGTTAATTCTTTAGCAATGCACACCGGCTTTTCACACCGGATTCTATTTTACAAATTTCTGCATTATCTGTCAAGATAATTTTGTCATAAATATTAAAAATTATTTTTTTTGTGAACTATTGGCATTGATACCAGTAATTTGATTTTAAGACACACCAAAAACAAGCCGATCACCCGTTCTCAAGCAACAGGAGACTGCCCCAAAAAAACAAGATCTATTGAATTAAACAATCTAAAAAGTCAAAAACAACTAAGCAAGAGAAATAAAATTCTCCTAAATTTTTACTTCCAGCTTCCCACAGCCAGTTGAAAAAAATTGTAAAACAAAGGGAAAAACACAAGGGACAACTTAAAGATAAAAACAAGAGGAATTATTTTTGGAGGGGGATTCCGAGCAGCTCGGCAACCAAAAATTTGTTTTAGGCTGTCCCGGAAAAGCTTGTCAGCCCTCAGGCTTCGCAGCTTTTCCCGAAAGAACTTCATTGAAAAAACGAGAATTTATTAGTAAAGCCATTCTCCAGTTTGCCCTGAGAGAATTTAACAAATTCCATTTTCACTTGTCAAAAATAAGCAATAAGAACTTGATAAATATTTATCAAATCGACTCAAAAAAATTTGTCGACTTATTTTCGACATTCTTAACAGATGCCTTGATTATAGCACAAGGTTTTGGAAAAAGCAAGAGTCTTATTTTGATTTTAGAGTATTTTCATTAATTTATTTTTTGAGCCAAAAAAGTTTTTCAAACCCGGATCAGATTTAAACCGCCTAAATTCACCAGGTTATCCTCAAAGCTTCCTATGCAATAAATCCTTCTTCAAGCCAAGTCAAGATTTATTCCGAAAAAAGAGTGATTGATAAAAAATTATCAATCACTCTTTTAGTGATTTTATAAAAATTATATTAACTGAACATTCAGACCGAATTCTTTCAAAATATCGGCACAATGATTAACTTCTTCTTTGGTTAATTCAGGAGTTCCTTCGAGGGGATAGGCCATACCGGTAGCTCTGTATTTGCTTAAGCCTAATTTATGGTAAGGCAGCAGGTCAACCCGATCCAGACCCCACAGCTTCATAAATCTACCCAAAGCCTTCATATTGCTTTCACTGTTATTGTGGTTCGGAATCAAAGGCACCCGGATAATGATCTTCTTACCCATTTGTTTTAATTTAGCTGCATTTTCCAGGATTAACTTATTGCTGACTCCAGTATATTCGATATGCTTTTCATCGTCCAAATGCTTGATATCCAGCAGGAATAAATCAGCCTTAGGAGCGATTTTTTCCAATACATCCCAGCTTACATAACCGGTAGTATCAATGCAAATATGCAGCCCTCTATTGTAGCATTTTTCCATTACGGCAGCCAGAAAATCCGGTTGGGTTAAGCATTCGCCGCCGCTGAAGGTTACACCACCGCCGGATTTGTTGTAATAAGGAATATCCTTTTCTACAACTGCCATAACTTCATCCGGGGTCATCCAATCACCAGACATAATGCGGGCATCCGACAAACAAGCTTTGACGCAGGCTCCGCAATTGGTGCATTTGGTTCGATCAATTTCAATTTCATCATCATCGTTCATAATAGTAGCTCCGGTGGGGCAAGCTTCTACACAGCGACCGCACTGTACGCAGCTATTATCAAAGAACATCATTAACTGCTGACCTTCACTAAAATAGGGTTGAGATTCCGGGTTGGCACACCACAGGCATTTTAAAGGACAGCCTTGCAGAAAAACGGTAGTCCGGATTCCAGGACCATCAGAAGTAGAGTAGCGTTGAATATTAAAAACCTGACCTTTTAATTCACCATTATTTTCAGACATTTTATCACACAACCTTATTTAGGATATATTTCTTTTTTTTAACCTCTATTTTTGCAAAAGAGGAATAATTTTGGCCATTTTATTAAGATTCCCTGCCATGCTCATCACACAGCAGGGAACCTTGTTCAGAGATTCTTATTTAATTTAACTAACCAGGAAAAATCCTAGAAGGTTAATTCAGTTCTCTTAATGATTTCGTTCTGTACGCCAGGATCCAACCGGGTGAAGTAAGCGGAGAAACCAGCAACCCGAACTACCAGGTCTTTATATCTGTCAGGGTTCATCTGAGCGTCTTTCAGAGTTTCAGAGCTGACGATGTTGAACTGGATGTGAGAACCACCCTGTTCAAAGTAGGTGGACAGCAGGTTGGCCAAGTTTCTTACGCCCTGCGGAGTTTCAACAGCAGAAGGATTGAATTTCATGTTGAAGTGGTTGGAGTTGAAACGAACGGTATCAACGGCTTTGGCAGCGGAGTTAACCAGAGCGGTCGGACCATTAGTATCAGTACCAGGCATAGCGGATACGGAACCGTCGGTCAAAGCACGATAAGCTTCCCGGCCATTCGGCAGAGCACCCATTACAGCACCAAACAGGTTGTGCAGGCTGTTGGAATAAGCTTCCGGTTTACCTTGTTTGCCAGCATAGTTGCGGCCTACAGCCATGTAAGCATCGTATACTACATCATAGCATTTGCGAACGAAGTTGTTAACTTCTTCAATATCGTTACCGTGTTTCGGAGCATCCAAGCACATTCTCTGGATTTCTTCGTAACCTTCAAAGTTAGCAGCACAAGCTTTCCGCAGTTCTTCCATGGTAACAACTTTTCTATCGAATACCAGGTCTTTAACAGCCAGCAAGCAGTTGGCAGCATCAACGGTAGCAACGTTGATCATCAGGTCAGCAGTATATTTGGCACCGCCATCCCAGCAGTCAGTACCGTTTTCGATACAACCGTTGGTCATAACGGAACGCAGCGGCAGAGGAACGCATTCGCATTGATACATATTACCGCATTGGCCATGGCCACGCATGGTTTTTACTGCAAAGAAGGTATGTTGTTTCCAGGCTTCCCACATTTCGTCGAAGGATTTGAAATTGTTAGGATCGCCGGTTTTCGGACCAACTTCAATACCGGTCAGAGGATCAACGCCGTTATTGAAAGCTAATTCAAAAGCTTTGGCGATACAAACTTCACCTTCTACGGGGTGAGCAGTATCGGTGGAAATGTCAGTACCTACGCAACCGAAGATAGCTACTTTACGAGCATCCTGCAGTCTGGCACCATCTTCGCAGAAACGATCCAGAACACGAGCTACGCACAGGTCAGTGTTCATAATCTGGGGATGGCCGATACCGGTTTTAATAACTTCGATGCATTTGAACAGGAAGTCTTCTTTCAGTTTGCTGTGCCAGAACAAGCACAGAGGGGGCTGAATGCCTCTGAAGTGAATATGAGCATCACACATGATGTAGTCAAATTCGCAGGTTGCATCTTCGCCGGTAGGAGTTAAACCACCAACGCACAGGGTCTGACCAACATGGGAAGACCAGGCTTTGGCAAATTTAGGTCCATGATAGTAACCAATTTCCTGTAATTTGGTGTACAGTAAGATGGTCAGATAAACGGCTTCTTCATAATTGATGTCGCCTTTAGCCATATCAGCTTCATAGAAAGGCTGGAATACATGACCCAGATAACCCAGAGAATAACCGCAGCCGGTTACTTCGATTTCCAGAGCCAGGTGGATCAGCAGGAAGCTTTGCATAGCTTCTCTCAGGTTGGTAGCCGGGAATTCAGGAACCCGACGGCAAATCTGGGAGATTTCCATCAATTCAGCTTTACGGTTGGCATCGGTTGTGGTTTTGGCAGTTTCTTCAGCCAAATCAGCATAACGATGAGCCCAAGCGATAACGGCTTCTAATTGGATAATGCAGGCTTCGTAGAAGTTCCAGGCTTTACGATTGTAGCATTTTACATCCAAAGCTTCTTTCCGGGATTTAATATCATCGATCATTTCCCGGATACCTTTGGTAACGATTCTTTCATAGTTAGCGGTACCGCCGCCTGCCGGCCAGCTGTTACCATCATAAAACAGACCTACATCCTGAGCGGGCATGGAGCTGTAGCCAAATTTTTCTTCAAACAGTTGGTTAGCGTTGGCCCAAACATTCCGTTTGTCCCAGTATTTTACGATTTCTTCAAAAACTTTACGGTCTTCATCAGAAATTTTGATTTCGCCCAGGTGAGAAACGGCTTTACCTTCTTTATCCTTCATCCATTCGCAGTTCCATTCCGGATAAGCATATACGCCGCAAACATACTGAGCAACGCTACCTACGAAATAGTTGTCATCAATGTACAGAGTTTTGTTCAGCAGAATGTGTTCATACAATCTGGCTCTTCTGACGATGGACGGAAAACCATCATATTCGGGATAGATTTCAGCCAAAAGGCGAAGACGTTCGTTATCAACTCTCTGGGGAGCATCCAACAATACTTCTCTAAGTTTGTCAGCCCGTTCCATATCAACGGTAAGTTTGTTAAGCTTTAAAGCTTCCATTTTGTAAAACCCCCTTATAATTGCGTTTTTATTTATTTTAAACCGCAGTTTCCGGTTATTCCGGCTAAATCAATTTATTACGAACCAGAAAATCTTCCGATAATCTTTCGATAATATAGATTCTCAATTTTATGATCTGGTGAACTACTCCGACTTATAGAAGTCGGAGCTTCCTGCTTCAACCACTACTGCTTGGCTAACATAATCGTTAGCTCAAGTCTTACACAATGTCCACAGGCGTTAGGTTCGGCTGATTCCCAGCCTACCATGCCGTGTTTATCGCAATTCATCCCGCCACCTACAGAGGTGGGGGATTTCTTGCTCACGACCTGTTAAAAG
>JAZRVI010000029.1:0-17236 GCA_045599035.1 Desulfocucumaceae bacterium
TTGTAATCGTACATCATTTTCAGACTTTGGAATACAAGTTTATGCTTAGAGCAAAGAAACTTTATAGACAAGCAATCCATTGATCACATTAGCGTCTAATTTCTGCCATACAGCAAGGAAGTAAAGTCAAACTCCCTGATATTTAGATTATATATTCAATCTATGTAATTGTCAACAAGCGGCTTATATCCCACATGCAAGCACATGGGTTTTACGCCGCAAATTATAACATTTTTTAGTTCGATGTTTGGCCTTGAATTTGGGAAAACCGATCTTAGGGTTCTGAAAAAAGTTTTTATATGCAGTCTGCAAATTCAGCTGAACATTGGCTAAAGCTAAACTGTCTGCTTCTTTCAGCCACGCAAACTCCTGCTTATATTGGGCAGGAGTATTATGTAGGGTCTGTTTATTTTCCTGGTAATATTCTATCTTATCAGCCAGCATTTTATTGCAGATGAACCGAACACAGCCAAAGGTTTTCTCCAGCAGTATTTGCTGTTCAGCGGTAGGATAGATGCGGAATTTACAGGCTTTGTTCAAGCTTTCTCACTCTGACTTTCCCGATATATTTCTTTTTATTGTTAGTAACTGAATAAGTTATATTATTATAATATCATTATAATAAAGTTATTGTCAAGCCTAACAGACGCAATTTATCCCCCACCTATAGAAGTGGGGGACTTCTTGCTAGAAAGAGTTAAACAGCAGCTGAGTTTTCTTTTTGCCGAGCTTCGTTGACCGTGATCAAGCGGCCATTTAAGTCAGCTCCATTTAAAGCCTCCAGCATACAGTGGGCATCCTGTTCGGAAGCCTCAACAAAGCCAAAGCCCCGAGAACGCCCGGTTTGGCGATCTAAAATAACCCGGCAGTCCAAAACCTCTCCATAGGGAGCAAAAAACTCTGCCAATTCTTCTTCCCGAACAGCCCAGGGTAAATTCCCCACATATAAAGTCAAGATCTTCACCTCTTTTCCCCAAAACATTTCCTTTTAAGTATATGCTTCCCGGTCAAAAATATACATCGGGAAAATCAGACAACAGCAGAAGGTTTCCAGCTTTCCCGCCCAAAGAAAGCTAAAACAAAACCAGCTCCGACGAGAAATATCTAAATACCTATTCCATCAATCTGACTTACCCACAGGCAAGCCTGTGGGGTTCCAATTGTTAAGCGTTGCTTGTAATCGTACATCATTCTATTTCCTTTTATGGAATTAAACAGAAATATTCAAGAATACAGTATTATTAAAAAACTTGGCTTGCCAAAAACCCGAATTTTAAGTTATACTGGAATAAGTATATTTACGCAATTTATGGAGGTTTGATTTGAATGGCTTTGACCCAAAACAAAGCGGTATTAAGTTGGATTGAACAAATGGTCGAACTGACCAATCCGGAACAGGTTGTCTGGATTGACGGTTCAGAAAAACAACTGAATGAACTGAAGCAGGAAGCTTTTCGCACCGGCGAAATGATCGAATTGGATCAGGAAAAATTGCCAGGCTGTATGTATCATAGAACCGCAGTTAATGATGTAGCCAGAGTAGAAGGCCGCACCTTTATCTGCACCAGCAACAGTGCAGACGAAGTTGGCCCCACCAACAACTGGATGCAGTCGGACGAAGCTTATAAAATGGTTGAAGATATTGCAAGAGGCAGCATGAAAGGCCGTACCATGTATGTAATTCCCTATTGCATGGGTCCGGTAGGCTCTCCTTTTGCCAAAGTTGGTCTGGAGCTGACCGACTCCATTTATGTAGTTTTAAACATGAATATTATGACCAGAATCGGCCAAAAGGTTATGGATATGCTGGGCGATTCCACTGATTTTGTCAAAGGAACCCACTGCAAATGTAATGTGGATCCGGAACAAAGATATATTCTGCACTTCCCGGAAGATAACGCTATCTGGTCAGTTAATTCGGCTTATGGCGGCAATGTTCTGCTGGGCAAAAAATGCTTTGCTCTGCGGATTGCTTCCAATCAGGGACACCGGGAAGGCTGGCTGGCCGAACATATGCTGATTGTGGGAATTGAAAATCCCCAGGGCGAAGTTAAATATGTGGCCGGAGCTTTTCCCTCGGCCTGCGGCAAAACCAATTTATCCATGCTGATTCCGCCGGAATCTTACTTGAAAAAAGGCTATAAGGTTTGGACAGTTGGGGACGATATTGCCTGGATTCGCATTGGAGATGACGGCCGCCTGTGGGCTATTAACCCGGAAAACGGCTTCTTTGGCGTTGCCCCCGGCACCAACGAAAAAACCAATTACAATGCTTTGATGTGTACCAAAAAAGATACCATTTTCACCAATGTAGCCTTAAAAGCAGATAAAACCGTTTGGTGGGAAAAATTAGATAAGAATCTGCCGATTGGCGGCGAAGACTGGAAAGGCAATCCCTGGGATCCGGAATCCGGCGAAAAAGCCGCTCATCCCAATTCCCGTTTTACCGCTCCGGCTCGCAACTGCCCCTGCATTTCCCCGGAATGGGAAGCCCCCCAGGGCGTTCCGCTTTCGGCCATTATCTTTGGCGGCCGGAGAGCCAAAACCGCTCCTCTGGTGTATCAGGCCAGAGATTGGCAGCATGGAACCTTTGTCGGAGCTATTATGGCCTCCGAAACCACCGCTGCCGCCAGCGGAGCTGTAGGCGTAATTCGTCGGGATCCCATGGCCATGCTGCCTTTCTGCGGCTATAATATGGGCGACTATTGGCAACACTGGCTGAACATTGGGAAAAAATTGAGTAATCCGCCCAAAATCTTTAATGTTAACTGGTTCAGAACCGATGAAGACGGCAACTTCATGTGGCCGGGCTATGGTGAAAACTTCCGGGTTCTGGAATGGATTCTGAAACGCTGCGAAGGTCAGGTGGAAGGACGGGAAACCGAAATCGGCTATCTGCCTCATGCCGAAGACATCAACCTGGAAAGCCTGAATTATGAAATCACTCCGGGACGGAAATTTACTTTGGACGATTTAAAAGCCATTTTGACGGTGGAAAAAGAATACTGGCAAAAAGATGTAGAAAACATCAAAGAATTCTTTGCCCGCTTCACTCGTTTGCCCAAAGAAATGCAGGCTGAATTGGATAAGCTGGAAGCTAATGTCCAATAAGCAAGTCATAAAAAAGGGGGTTCCAAAAAATTTGGAACTCCCCTTTTTATAAAGCGGATTTTGTCTTATAATAATCATGGATTGTTGGAAACATCCGCAAGCGGTTTATACTCCCGTTAGAAATATCTGAAACGGAAATACGAATATGCATGAAAAAAGAATATCGCCTGTTCTCAAATGGGCGGGCGGCAAAACTCAATTATTAAAACCTATTGCGGCAAGAATGCCATTATCCTATAAAAATTATTATGAACCGTTTGTCGGTGGTGCCGCTGTCCTATTTAATTTAACCCCTGAACACGCTTTTATCAATGATATAAACAGACAGCTTGTAAACCTTTATGAGCAGTTAAAAACATCTGCTGAAACAATTATTGAAAAAATCAACGCAATAGACGCAATGCCCTGCAGTAAAGAATTATACTACGCAATACGGGAAAAATATAATTCTAAAATATTGCGGCAGGAGTTTGACGCTGATTGTGCCGCACTAATGGTGTGGATAAACAAGCATTGCTTTAACGGCTTATACCGTGTCAATAACAAGGGGCTCTTTAATGTGCCATATAACAATAGAACAGGCGGAAAATCTATTGATGAAGATAATATCAGGGCAATTTCAGAGTATTTGCAGCAGGCAGATGTAACTATTACCTGCCTTGACTTTGAAAAGGCCTGCAGCGGTGTTTCAGCGGGGGACTTTGTTTATTTTGACAGCCCCTATGTGCCGGAAAGTGCAACAGCGTCTTTTACTGATTACACAACGGATGGCTTTATACTTGCGGATCACAAACGGTTGGCAGAATTGTTCAAGCGGCTTGACGGTACAGGTGCAAAAGTTATGCTGTCAAACAATGATGTTCCGTTGGTTCGTTACCTGTATACCGGATATAATATTCAGTCTCTTGATGTAAAACGCATGATTAACTGCAATGCGAACAAAAGGAAAGGGAAAGAAGTCCTTATAACGAATTATTAAAATTTCCGTTATCTCTGCATTCTCTGGCAATTCACCTAATAAATCCAAAGCTTGACCAACCGCAGAACATAACATAAAATACATCTTTTCAAAATCTGGCATTTTCCATTCCTTCTTTTTGATTTTTTTGGCGGTTCCTCGAAGAATAAAGATTGCTTAAACAATCAAGCTTGATTCCCCCGCATGAGAGTGTCAAATAATCGTCTGGCTCAAACAAATCAAGCAGGAATAAGTTTGGAACGATCTGGCCTAATTGTTAAATCGTTGTTAAATCGTATGAAAATCAATTATCTCCTGAAAATTTTAAATAAAATGTAAAATTATTAATTTATCTGGAATATTATAATATAAGATTTTTTAAGTTAGTTTTTTATTATCATATATAAAAGAAAAAAGCTTTCGGCAGGAATAAAATTCATTTGATTGGGAATAATAGCTAAAAAATGCGAGGTGAACCTGTTATGGAATCTTTTTGGAACTTAGGTGGAATTTTGATCACTATTCAGGTAGTTTTTGCTTTGGTAGTGGGAATGTATTTTTGGAATTTATTGCGGAATCAAAGAAGCCATAAAAGCAGCATTGAAAGCAAGTCTCGGCGGGAACTGGAAAAACTGCGACGGCTCCGAGCTATTACCCTGACCGAACCCCTGGCCGAAAAAACCCGGCCTTCCTCTTTGCAGGAAATTGTAGGACAGGAAGATGGCCTCAAGGCTTTGCGAGCTGCTTTGTGCGGGCATAATCCCCAGCATGTAATTATTTATGGCCCGCCCGGAGTGGGCAAAACTGCGGCGGCTCGGGTGATTCTGGAAGAAGCTCGGACAAATGCCGATTCGCCATTCCGGGAAAAAGCCAAAATGGTAGAAATGGATGCTACCACCGCCCGTTTTGATGAAAGAGGCATTGCCGATCCCCTGATTGGCTCTGTCCATGATCCCATCTATCAGGGTTCCGGTTCCATGGGTGCCGCTGGAATCCCTCAACCCAAACCGGGAGCGGTTACCAAGGCACATGGCGGAATTTTATTTTTGGACGAAATTGGAGAACTGCACCCCATTCAATTAAATAAATTGTTAAAAGTGATGGAAGATCGCAAGGTAATGCTGGATAGTGCTTATTACAGCATGGATGACATAAACATCCCCTCCCATATTCACGATATTTTTTTAAACGGCTTGCCGGCTGATTTTCGCTTAATTGGAGCGACTACTCGCCGTCCAGAAGAAATTGCCCCGGCCATTCGTTCCCGTTGTCTGGAAATTTTCTTCAAACCGTTAACTCCAGCTCAAATTGAAGCTATTGCCCAAAGAGCAGCCGCCAAAATTCCCTGCCCTTTAACCCCGGAAGGCTTAAAGCTGATTGCCAAATATTCGGCTAATGGTCGGGAAGCGGTTAATTTGGTACAATTGGCTGCTGGTCTGGCTCATACTGAAAAAAGAAATCAAATTACTGTAGCTGATTTGGAGTGGGTAATTAACAATGGCCGCTATTCTCCTCGACTGGAAAAGAAAATCCCGACTCAAGCCAGAGTGGGTTTGGTAAATGGTCTGGCGGTAACCGGAGCCGGAACCGGAATTTTGTTGGAAATCGAAGCCTGTGCGGTTCCGTCTGCCCAAAATCCGGGACGGTTTACCCTGACCGGTATTGTGGAAGAAGAGGAACTGGGCGATAGCGGCAGAACCATTCGCCGCAAAAGCATGGCCAAAAGCTCTTTGGAAAATGTCCTGACAGTTTTGCAAAAGCTGACTGATTTCAATCCCTTTGCCTATGACCTGCACCTGAATTTTACCGGAGGAGTTCCGGTGGACGGCCCTTCTGCTGGAGCAGCGGCTGCTTTGGCTCTATATTCCGCTTTAAGCGGGCAGGCTGTAGATAACTTTTTGGCTTTGACCGGAGAAATTTCCCTGCAGGGTGATGTTTTGCCGGTGGGTGGGGTGAAAGACAAAATCGAGGCAGCCAGATTAGCCGGGGCTAAACGGGTCTTAATTCCCCAGGAGAATTATCAGGAAATTATGCAAAACTGGACAGATATTGAAATTATCCCGGTCAAACGGCTGGAACAAATTTTCAGCCTGGCCTGGCCCAATAGTTCAAACGCCTTTATTCCCTCTCGACCTTCTCAAGTGTTAAGTGCCGAAGCTTTAGTTTAAGACTTCCTTTGGCCAAAGCCGGAAGGCTTTCTGAGATAGTCAAATTTTAGTCATCAGGCCGATGGCCTGTAAAACTGAAAATTTGCCCTTCAATCCGGTTTATTGGTTTCCTTGCAGGAAGAACTAATAAGAGCCTTGTAATTTCAAAGATTACAAGGCTCTTCAAATTCTATTTTTGTTATCAAACACTCAAGTCCAAAGGTAAATCTGATATGTCTTTTAATCTTTTACCTTTTACAAGATTCTCAAGAGTCTCAATAATATCCTCTCTGCCGTTAGAACCATATTCATGTACTGCGTCCATCAGCTCATAAAGAGCAAAATGATAGACACAATCCAAATCTCCTGTACCCAAAGCCAAAGATGCTAAACGAGAAGGCAAGGGCTCTCCGGTTACTACTACGATATGAGGCAAATGCCCTTTTCTATTTCTAATGAGGTTCAATGCCTCTGTTCTACTATTTTGGGCTCTATCACTTCTCATAGTCCACTTGGCAGACACGGATGCATGAAGAATAGGCTTACCACCATTGGATTTTCTCAATGCAGCCATTTTGCAAATATCCTCATTGATGTAGGCAGTACCAGCATTTATCTGTATATCCTCATACAAGGCACGATAAACTACCACATCAGGAGCAATCATATAATCATTACCCAACATTGTTGATAATTGACGATTATCATTCATCAGTTGGGAGAGATAAGCAAGATGCTCGTATTGGGAAAAATCCCAGGTCTTAACAGTACTTTGATTGCCCAGATTCAGCACAGTCCAATCTCCAGGACGGAGATGCTGCAAGCGAGGGAATGTATCGGTAATAAACTGCATTGTTATCTGCTCAAACAGAGTACCGGAAGTCTGGCCTTGAAGCTTGGAACCAACATTAGCACCCAATTTCTCGGCTACCAAACGAGCAATCTCTCTTGAAGGACCATTATTACTATCTGAATTTGATGCTATTCCATCAACAGTTATAGATAATACACGCTGTTCTACTAGTGAACGATGATAGGCTTTACGAGCCTCCAATATCAATGCATCAGCCATTTTCAAGACACCTCTTTATCTCTTTTCCCACGGCACAAGCAACAAGTGGAGGGAAGGCATTTCCTATCATTCGGCAAGCAGCAGTTTTCTTTTTGCCAAAGTTCCACTCTGGAGGAAAGCCTTGAATTAAGGCAATCATCTCTTTTGTCAACTTTGGCATACCTATAAATTCAGCAGAAGGAGCTTCATTGGCAATACCATTTCCATCTACCCCCAACTCTGCCCAAGCCTTTCTTGCTCTCACGGGTCCTAAATCTGGACCACCATGCTTTTTACTGCCGCCTACTATCGTAGGAGCAATCTTGTTCGCACCTAATACCCACTCATTCAAGCCTAACCAGCCGTTAGCACCCATCAGGTCTTTCAGGGTTTCTCCAACAGTGGGAGCTTCAACCAAGCCTTCCTCTGGATATTCAAACTCACTCTTGATGTCATTACGAATACCTACGATAACTACACGAGGTCTTAACTGAGGAACACCATAGTCACAAGCATTTAATAATTTAATTTTAACTTTATATCCTATGTCTTCAATAGAATGCAGGATATGTTCTCTATATTCAGCAAACTTGGGATCAAGAAAGCCCCTAACATTCTCAAGCATTACTGCTTTCGGCTTAATCTCTTTAACAAGACGAATGGCTTCTGGAAACAAATCACGGTCATCGTCTTTTCCCAACTGCTTACTTGCTACAGAAAAAGGAGGACAAGGTATACCACCTGCAAGCAAATCTACACCTGCATACATAGTACCATCAAACTTTTGAACATCCCCACATATTACATTCCAGGAAGGACGATTTGACTTTAAGACCTCACAATATTCCTGTTCATACTCTATCAGGGCAATATGCTCAAAACCTGCCATCTCAAGGCCCAGGGCTTGACCGCCTGCTCCTGCACATATCTCTACACAAGTCAAACAACATTCCTCCTTACTCTTATATACGCAGTCAGTATATCACAGCCTATATCAATTTGGAAGCAAGAATTTCATTGAACACTTGAATCTCAATTTTCACCACTCTGTAACTGGCCATCAACAAAACAACGATTTTTTACTGCATACAAATCATAGAAAATAAACCTTGCTTTTGGCCTTTATTTTGGTTATCATGGTTTTAAGTTAACCTTCCGAAGCAGCACCAATGTAGGAATCGGGACAGCTCGATCCAGGCCAATATCAGTTATCAAAGCTGGACAACATACAATTATTTTTCCTTCCGCTGAGGGAATTTGCCAAAGGAAAGTTTTATGTCAGCTCTGGTTTATACAAACAGGACGAAATCCGACGGAATATTGCCCTGGAAAACATCCCCATAGCTTTTCAGATTGAGATTCAGGGCGTTCCCGCCTGAAACCTGGAAGAAAACGGTTTCATCCGTTTTTCAAATACTATTATAGAAAGCAACAGGATAAAAAAAAGATTAAAAATGAACATTTTAGAAAAAATCAGTGATTTATTTGGAAGATATATGGCATTGATCGTACTTGCCGTTGCAGCTCTGTCCTTATTTCTGCCAGAATCCACTTTATGGGTTCAAACCTCATGGATCAACTTTCTGTTAATGATCGTTATGTTTGGTATGGGATTAACCTTGAAGCTGGATGATTTTAAAATTGTCTTTACCAGACCGAAAGATATTATTATTGGCTGTATTTCCCAATTTACGATTATGCCTGCTCTGGCTTTTCTGCTCGGCAAACTTTTCGGACTGGATACCGCACTGCTTGCAGGCGTAATTTTGGTAGGTACCTGTCCGGGCGGCACTTCCAGCAATGTTATTACTTATTTAAGCAAAGGCGATGCGGCTTTCTCGGTGGGAATGACCAGTGTTAATACGCTGCTGGCTCCGCTCCTGACACCGGCAATTACCTATTTGCTGTTGCATACAACGATACATATTGATATAATCAGTATGTTTGTTTCTATTATTAAAATTGTCATTGTTCCAATCGCTCTGGGTTTTATCATTCATCATTTTTGGCAGAAATATACGGAAAAGGCAGTCAAAGTTCTGCCGTTGATTTCAGTTATTGCTATTACCCTGATTGTGGCGGCAGTTGTATCTCATAATTCAGCAAAAATTTTTTCTGCCGGCTTTGCAATATTTGCAGTTGTAATTTTACATAATCTGGGCGGATATGGATGCGGCTATGTATTGGGCAAAGCCCTGAATCTGCCGTTGGACAGAAAGAAGGCTCTTTCCATTGAAGTTGGTATGCAGAATTCAGGTCTTGCTACTTCCCTGGCAGGAACAAGCTTCCCGGATTTGGCTATGGCAACAGTTCCAGGTGCTATTTTTTCTGTATGGCACAATATTTCCGGTGCAGTTTTGGCAAGCTTTTATCGTCGCTTGAAAAACAAAACCGATCTTAAAATGTAAATCTTGCTTTTAGCCTTTATAAATTGCTCACGGGCGAAAACCCCATGTGCTTCAGCACTGGGGATGAAGCCCGCCTTGCTTTCTGACCGTGCCGAAGCACGGTCTATTTTCCTTGCTTCTCAATATTTTATTTGACATTTTAATATGTTTGCTGTATAAATTAGATATACTAGACAGAAAGGAAGTGCCGGCATACTTCGCAAAAGTAAGCAGGATTTCGACTGCGAAAAACTGTGTATTGGGCTTTTGACGAGTCCCGGAAGAATAAGGATTGCTTAAACAATTAAACTTCTTCTAAATCCCCGCTGCTTCAGCAGCATGGGAGAGTCAACATGGTTTTTAAGCCGTGTCAGTAAAGGATGTGAATTTATGCTGAACGAAATGGGCAAGGAACTGGAAGCCCTGCAAGTCCGGCTGAATGAATTGAGGGATTCTCTTTGACCTGGCCGATCAGGAAAAACAGGCGGCCACTTTGGAAAAACAAATGATGGAAGAAGGCTTTTGGGATGACCTGAACAAAAGCCAACAAATTTCACAAAAACTATCTTCCTTAAAGGAAAGAATTGAGAATTTTGCCAGTCTAAGCTCGGCTCTGGAGGATTTGCAGGTATTTTTGGAACTAGCTTTGGAAGAAGCAGATCCCAGCTCCCTGGAAAAAGAACTGCAAAAAGAATTAAATAATTTTCGACAAAGACTGGAAAATCAGGAATTACAGCTTTTGCTTTCCGGGGAATATGATCAATCCGGAGCCATTATGACTTTGCACGCCGGAGCAGGCGGCACCGAGTCCCAGGACTGGGTAGAAATGCTTTTGCGGATGTACACCCGCTGGGCGGAAGACAATCAGTATCAGGTTCGCCTGGTGGACTCCCTGCCCGGAGATGAAGCCGGAATCAAAAGTGCCACTATTTTTGTGGAAGGCACAAATGCTTATGGCTATTTGAGATCGGAAGCCGGGGTACATCGACTGGTTCGGATCTCCCCCTTTGATGCCGCCGGAAGAAGGCACACCTCTTTTGCTTCGGTAGATGTTTTGCCGGAAGTGGATGATTCTGTGGAAATAGCCATTAATCCGGAAGAATTGAAAATCGACACCTATCGAGCCAGCGGAGCCGGAGGCCAGCATATTAACAAAACTGATTCGGCGGTTCGGATTACTCATTTGCCCAGCGGAATTGTCGTGCAATGTCAATCGGAACGCTCCCAGATTATGAACCGAGCCAGTGCAATGTCTATGCTCAAAGCCCGGTTGGTGGATTTGGAAATAAAAAAAAAGGAAGCCGAATTAAATGCTATTCGAGGCGAACAAATGGAAATTGCCTGGGGCAGTCAAATTCGTTCCTATGTTTTTCACCCATACAGCCTGGTTAAAGATCATCGAACCAACCTGGAAATGGGTAATGTTCAGGCAGTAATGGACGGAGATTTGACTCCCTTCATCAACGCCTATTTGCGAAAAATGATCAAAATTTAGCTTTGGGCGGCTGGGGAACTTCCCCAGCCGCCCAAATTAAAAAGGCAACAAAATATTGAAGATAAGAAAAGAGAGATTGTATCATGGAAGAAACGCTGTTTTTGCAAAACACGGCCAAAAAGCTGCGGAAGCTGGTCATAGAGATGATTGGAGCAGCCGGTTCGGGACATCCGGGCGGCTCTTTATCTTCGGCGGATCTGCTTACCGCTCTTTATTTTTCGGAAATGCGGGTTGACCCGCAAAATCCAGATTGGCCGGAACGGGATCGGCTGGTCTTGTCCAAAGGTCATGCAGCTCCCATTTTATATGCAGCCTTGGCCGAAAAAGGCTTTTTCCCTTTGGAAAAACTGAAAACTCTGCGTCAGTTGGGTTCGGAGCTGCAAGGCCATCCGGATTTTCAGCTTTTGCCTGGTCTGGATATTTCCTCCGGTTCCCTGGGACAAGGCTTATCCATAGCCAACGGCATGGCTTTAGCGGCCAGGCTGAATAAGGCAAACTGGCGAGTCTTTGCTCTTTTAGGCGATGGAGAAACCCAGGAAGGCCAGGTTTGGGAAGCAGCCATGGCAGCAGCTCACTATGGCCTGGATAATCTTACAGCCTTGATTGACTGCAACAAGCTGCAAATTGATGGACAAGTCCAAAAGGTTATGGGAATTGAACCAATTAAAGCTAAATGGCAGGCTTTTGGTTGGGAAGTGCTGGAAATAGATGGACATGATTTTGAACAAATTCTGGCAGCTCTTCGCCAGCCTCGCCAGCCTCAAAAACCCCGAATGATTATTGCTCACACTATCAAAGGCAAAGGGGTTTCCTTTATGGAAAATCAGGCCGGCTGGCACGGAAAAGCTCCCCAAGGTGAAGAACTAAACCAGGCTTTGGCTGAACTGAATTAAGAAAGAGGGATAGAAAATGACCAAATTAATAGCCACTCGGGAAGCTTATGGCCAGGCTTTGCTGGAGTGGGGCGAAAAGGAACCCCGGCTGGTGGTTTTGGATGCTGATTTAAGCGGTTCCACCAAAACCAATTTATTCGCCCAAAAATTCCCGGAACGCTTTTTTGATATGGGGATTGCAGAACAAAATATGATTGGCACCGCAGCCGGTCTGGCAGTTTGCGGCCAAATTCCATTTGTTTCTTCTTTTGCAGTTTTTGCCGCCGAACGCCCTTTTGAACAAATTCGCAATACTCTGGCTCATGGAGCGATTAATGTTAAAATTGCAGCCACTCACGCCGGAATTACCGTAGGCGAAGACGGAGCAACCCACCAGGCAGTAGAGGATTTGGCTTTAATGCGGGTTTTGCCGGGAATGACTGTTTTGGTTCCGGCAGATGCCCTGGGTACCAAAGAAGCGGTTCGAGCTGCTTTGGAAATTCAGGGGCCGGTTTATATCAGATTGGGGCGTTCCGGAGTCCCGGCGGTGCATCCGGAAGGCTGGAAAATGGAACTCGGCAAAATTGCAGAATTAAGAAGCGGTTCTGATTTAACCTTGCTGGGACTGGGAATAACCGTGGATCTGTGTTTGCAAGCAGCAGAATTGCTGGCTAAGGAAGGAATTTCGGCATCTGTTTTGGAAGTACATACCCTCAAACCGCTGGATGAAGCAGCCATTATCCAGGCAGCCCAAAAAACCGGTCATTTGCTGACAGTAGAAGAACATAATATTATTGGCGGCCTGGGTTCAGCCATAGCCGAAATTATTGCCGAAAAAGCCCCGGCTCGGCTGAAACGGCTGGGAATGCCGGATTGTTTTGGTGAATCCGGCAAACCGGCAAAGCTTTTGCTCAAATATGGTTTTACTCCGGAAAACATTGCTCAACAGGCCAGGGCTTTGTTGAACCAATAGTTTGCTTTTACTTTTTGGCTGTCTTTAACAATGTGAGAGCATCAACCTTGTAAAGGAGCTAAAACCATGCTAAACAAAAAAGTCATTCCTGGTCTATTTTGTTTGTTAATACTATTGATCGTTCCGACTGCCTGGGCAGAAAATTTTGCGGATATGCCGGATAACTGGTCCACCCAGGCCTTACAGAATGCAGTAGAAAAAGGCTATTTAAGCGGTTATGCGGGATACCTGTATCCAGACAAAAATTTGACCAGAGCTGAAGCAGCTTCCATTTTAAACCGAATTTTGGACAATCAAGCCGAAGCTGATCTCTCGGCCTATACCGATTTGGACAAAAACCAATGGTACTATCCCGATTTGGCCAAGGCTGTGCAAGCCGGAATTTTATTGGGGGACGATTCCAGCTTGCGGCCGGAAGATCCGGTTACCCGCCAGGAATCCTTTGTTCTTTTAGCCAAAAGCTTTGAGCTGATCGGAAACGCTGATTTAAGCATTTTTTCCGATCTGGATTTGCTGGCGAATTGGGCCAGGGGTGCAGCTGAAGCTTTGGTCAGCACCAACTCTTTGCAGGGCAGCAATGGTCAGCTTAATCCCCAGTCTGCCATTACCAGGGCAGAATTTGTTCAGCTGCTCTACAATATCCAAAATCAGCAGCCCTCCACTATCCTGCCAGCCGCCAGTAAATCAGAAAAGGCCAAAACCACCGTTTTGGTTTATATGATTGGAGCTGATCTGGAAAGCGAAGGTTTATGTGCTACCGATGACCTGGTGGAAATGACTCAGGCCAAATTCGGCGATAATACCAAGGTTATTGTGGAATTGGGAGGAGCTAATCAATGGTGGCTGACCACGGATCAGCAAGGCAACCTCCTGAAAGATAGCAGCCAGATATTAACAAATATGATTCTTTCCGGAATTTACTGGGATAGTCTGACCGAAGAAGAAAAATTGCAGTTCCTGAATAATTTGAAAATACCCACCTTAAAAGAATGGGCCGCTTATAATCAGGAGCTGGGACGGATAGCTTTAAATACGGAAGCCCAGGTGCAGCGATATCAGCTTACCCCTGACAAATTAACCTTATTGGAAAATTTGGGACAAAAAAGTATGACCGATCCGGCCACCTTGTCCGATTTTATCGTTTACGGCTTAACCAACTATCCTGCCGAACGCTACGGAGTGATCTTGTGGGATCATGGCGGGGGAACTGCGGTTGGTTATGGTGTGGACGAAAAAAACGGCCAGGGCAAATCAATGACTTTGCCCGATTTGCAGCGGGCTTTTGACCAGGCTTATCAAAGCACCGGCAGCAAAGTCGATTTTATTGCTTTTGATGCCTGCCTGATGGGAACGGTGGAAACCGCTTTGGCTCTGCACAATGCAGCCAATTATCTGATTGCTTCCGAAGAACTGGAACCTGGCGGCGGCCACTATTACACCAACTGGTTAAACCAGCTTTCCGTAACTCCAGATATTTCTACTCTGGATTTGGGCAAAGTAATTATCAATGATTATATTCGGCAATCAGCTTTGGAAGATGAGTATTATGGGCAAAACACTACATTGGCCATTTATGATTTAAGCAAAATTGAACCGATTTACCAGGCTATGCAGGAGCTTTCGGACATATCCTCGGACTATTTTATGAATAACCATCAGGGAGCAACAGATTTGCTGACGGCTCGTTCAAACAGCTTTGGGTATGCCATGAACGGCTATGAACAAATTGATATTCTGGACTATCTTAACCACTTGAATATTCCGGAGCTGGAGGCCAGCAAGGATAAATTAGCCCAGGCCGTTCAAGCGGCTGTTTTATATTCAAAATGCGGAACTGACATGACCAGCAATTCCTTTGGCATGGCCATGTACTATCCTTATTACGCTTTGAATCATTATGGTCAAATCATGGAAATGCTGTCCGAATTAAATATTTCAGATATGTACAGCAAATATTACCAGAAAGTGGCCAATCTTGTGGCCGGCATGAATATTGCATCCGGAGAAAATCCGCTTTACAGTCTGGTTGGCTATAGCGGAGAGGATTTGGGCTATGACTGGTACAATCCGGATTTTGAATTAAATTACGACCTGGACACCGGAGATTACAGTAATTTGCAGTTTACCGAGAAAAGCAATGGAGAATATGTTCTGCATCTGGACAACTGGGACAATATTGTCAATGTGGAAATGCAGATTTTGGTGGACATGGGCGAAAGCTTTGAACCCCGTTATATTGACCTGGGTTCCAACAGCAGCATGAAATTTGACATTGACGGCGACTTAATTGTTAATTACGATGGAAATTGGCTGGGCTTTAATAATTTGACTGTTCCCTTTTATTTATTGAAAACCTCTGATGAGGTAACCTATGGCTATGTCCCCTGTATTATTAATGATAACCAAGATTATGATTCTCAGCTTTTGGTTTATTGGGATCAGGAGCATCCCAAAGGTTATGTGGCTGGTTACCGCAATTTAATTGACGGGGCAGTTACCCGGGGAATCTTCCCACTTGACAAAGGAGATAGTATTCAATTCCTGGTAGATGGTTATGACAACAACGGTAATTTTCAGGATTCTTATTTATATGACAAACCAGTCATTTATGACGGCTCCAATCTTCAAGTGCAATGGGAACCCATTGGGCATTATCGTTGTTGGATAACTTACAAGCTGACCGACATTTATCAAAATCACTATTGGACCGAAGTTATCAGCTTTGATTCCTAATAAACTTATTGCCCTCTTTTGAGAGGGCAATTTTTTACATATTACAAATGGGGAGGGATTAAATGGTTTATTATCTGGTTTTGCTGATAGGAGTAATTGGTTTGGGGTTGTCCGGAATTTTTGTCAAATATACAAATGCCCCTTCTGAAATTATCGCCTTCTATCGTCTGCTGTTTACTTTTGTCCTAACCCTGCCTTTGCTATTAAAAACCAAATTGGTTGACTGGCAGGTTATCAAAACCAAAGACATCGGCCTGATTGCTCTGTCAGCGATGGGTTTGTGTTTCTATTTTACCACCTGGTTTATTTCGCTGGATTATACCAGCGTGGCCAGCTCCACGGTGCTGGTTAATATTCATCCCATTTTGGTCATTCTCATCACTTACCTGATCTGGAAAAAAGGCTTGACTCCCTGGAGCCTTGGCAGTGTTTTGCTTACCTTGCTGGGTATGGTAATTTTGAATTATGGGGATTTTAGCCTGGGACAGGAGCATTTAAAAGGAAATTTGTGGGCCATGGCCGGAGCCGGATTTTTTACGCTGCATTTGTTTTGTACCGCTCATTTACGCAAAAAGCTGGAAATTGTGCCTTATACCCTGTTGCTCTATGCTTTTGGGACAATCATAATGCTGCTGTGGGTTTTGTTGTCCGGAGCGGCTTTGAGCGGTTATAGCGGGCAGGATTACCTGATGTTTCTATTATTGGCTCTGGTTTCTACCCTGTTGGGACAAACCCTGTTGAGCTGGTGTCTCAAATATCTGCCGACGACCTTGGTTTCTCTGTCATCTTTAGGCGAACCAGTAGTAGCTGCAATTTTGGCTTACTTTTTGTTCCAGGAAAAGCTGAACCTTTGGCAGGTAATCGGCTGTCTTCTGGTTATGGGAGGCATTGCTCTATATACCAGGTTCAGACCAGAACAAACGGAGGACTGAAAACTAACTCCACTTGCCTGACTGGAACGGAAATTTTTATGTGAACTACTCGGCAATAAATTGCCGAGCTTCTTGCTTCAACCACTACTGCTTGACTAGCATAATCGTTAGCTCAAGTCTTACACAATGTCCGCAAGCGTTAGGTTCGGCTGATCCCCAGCCTACCATTTATTTGAAGATTTACGCAGATTTCAGTATACGCAGACCTTCGTTTTTGATATTGATTGCTGCATTTTGATCTCTGCTGATTGTCAGTCCGCAATCACACTTCATTGTACGAATGGATAAGTCTTTCATTCTCTTGTGGATGGTTCCGCATTGATGACATATTTGGCTGGACGGAAACCACTTATCAACTTTAACGAAATACTTTCCTCTGTCCTGCAACTTGTATTCAAGGAAATTGAGAAACATTCCGTATCCGTTATCCATAGTAGCTTTGCCGTTACCAAAACCTTTGTTAGACATAGAACGCATATTCAGGCTTTCAACACAAACAACATCATACTGATTGGCTATCTCAGTAGATATCTTATGTAGATTGTCTAATCTCTGATTTGCAATATGTCTATGGATT
>JAZRVI010000030.1:0-25000 GCA_045599035.1 Desulfocucumaceae bacterium
TCCACAAAAAACTTATCCAAGAGATAAAAATCATCAAAAATCAAGTCTAAAATATCAAAAAGTAGGGTGAATTTATCACTACAAATTACCTAAATCACAAAAATTGATTTCCGTGGTGTTTATCGCAATTCATCCCGCCACCTATAGAGGTGGGGGATTTCTTGCTCACGGCGTGTTAAAATAATCCTGTAAATAATCAATCCATGCCGCAATCCCCTGCCCCGTTTTTGAGGAAACCTCCAAAATCTTTAATTGGGGATTTAAAATCCCGGCTCTTTCTTTAAGGCGGCTTATAGAAAAATCCTGTTCCGGCAAATAGTCAATTTTATTGATAATCAAAACATCAGCCACCGTAAACATGAGAGGATATTTCAGAATTTTGTCATCACCTTCAGGAACGCTCAAAATCATTACCTTGAGATTTTCTCCAATATCAAATTCAGCCGGACAAACCAAATTGCCAATATTTTCAACAAAAATTAATTTCAGCTCGGAGCAAGGCAGAGATTCCAAAGCTTTTTGCACCACTTCGGCATCCAAATGGCAAGCCCCTCCGGTGTTAATCTGCAAGGCCAAAGCTCCGGCAGCCTGAATCTTTTCCGAGTCTACCAAGGAATCTATATCCCCTTCAATAACCGCCAGCTCCTGCAAATTCGGCCAATGAGCAATAGTTTGCAGCAACAGGCTGGTTTTACCACAGCCGGGCGAACCCATCAGGTTAATTAATTTAAGCTGCTGTTCTTGCAAAAAACGACGAATTTGGGCAGCACTCTGGTCATTACTGACCATAATTTCCTGCTTTAGATCAATCAGTTTGATTTCGGCCATTGCCTTCATCCTTTCCATAAATTTCAATTCCAGTTAAAATAAACTCCTGCCCCGTCCACAAACGCAAATTAGTCCCGCCGCATTGTGAACAAACAACTTCGTCCAAATGCCCCAATTCAATGGGAGTAATTACTCCACAGGCACAAACTACACTGCCAGGAATCCGGCGAATTTTTAAAGAAGCTCCCTCAGCTATGGTTTGGCGGCTAATATAATTGAAATAACGCTGCATCCATTCATCCACCACTCCCCGTAAGGCTCCAATCTGCAAATGAACAGCCAAGACCTTTTGAGCCTGGTTTTCTGCCGCATAGTTTAGCACCTGCTCCAGAATCTGCTTGGTTACCACCAATTCGTGCATTTTTTCAGCCCTCTAAAGTTTTTCTGGTTTTGACAAACCAGGCAGAGGTTTTTGGCCTCGACCGGCAGCCTGTACTTCATATAATTCATACATATTCTGGGGCGGCTGAAAGATTTCTTCCGGTTTTTTCAGGCGTAGAATCAAAGCTTTTTCCGGACAGCTTCGGATGCAAACCCCACAGCCCACGCATTTTTCCTGTTGATAAACAATCTGCCCCTCCTGCCAAATCAAGCCGGACTGAGTAAAGCAATATTTGACACACTCTCCACATTTGGTACATTTTTCCCGATCATAGTCCAGATAGTAATTGGTAATCTTTTTGACCGCCTGTCCACCAAATTTGCGAAAAATTTTAAGAGGCTCACAGCAACATTCACAGCAAGAGCAAATAATTTCGGCTTTTTGGGAACCGGCAACCTCCATGGCCAAATGGTGTTCCTCATTATATTTGAGCAGAGCTTTAATTTCTTCCTTATCAATATAGCGGGAAATTTTTACATCATTAACATAAAAATCGGCAAATTCATTAAGCTGAATGCAAAGCTCATAAGGCGGCTCGGTATGCTTGCAGGGGGTTTGTTGGACGGCTCGGCACATACAGGAGCAAACCGAAACCCTGTCAGCCTCCATAATAATTTTTTCGGCATTATCATAGGGCAATATCTGGTTGTCTGCTACCGCCTGTTCATTAATGGGAATCCAACGCCAACTGGGAACATTGAGATCAAACATAACCGGTCTTAAATAGCCGGAAACATAAGGCCCGGTGACCTCTCGATATTCCTTGGACAAACGCCAGGGCTGAAATTCAATAATGCCAGGAATTTGTCCCACATGGCGAAAATAGTCCTGCCCTGCTTCCTGTTTGTGAAAAATACAGCCTCGTTCCGACATGGCCAACAGCATTTGCAGGGTTTCCTGAAGCGGCCGTTCGGCTTTTTGGGCAATTTGCTCTGCTGTTTCAAAAGCCTGAGCTGAAATATGCACAGCCAAAACAGCATGTTCCGGCAAAAACAAGGTACGCAGCATGGCCAAATCCGCCTGAGGAGGCATATTATCCAACTGTTCAGCCGGGGGAAAACCGGAAGAAATACTGTTCAGGATGACCTGAAGCTTTTGGTAATAAGGCAAAAACTCCGGATCATTGGCTCGGCTGTCCATGGCCGGAATCCCGGAATATTCATTGCGGGCAATTTTCGCCATTTCCAGATAAACCCTTTTTACCCGTTCCTGATCCTGTTTTATCATGTTTTTTTCTCCTTTCCAAAGCTTTGAAAGGGCAAAAAAATCAAATTTTTCGCCCTTTCAAAGTTTATTTATCTCATTATTCAACTGTCACCGACTTGGCCAAATTCCGGGGCTGATCTACATCACTGCCCTTGGCCACGGCCATATAATAGGCTAAAAGCTGCAAGGGGATTACGGACAGAATAGGAGCTAGCAGGGAATTGGTGGCCGGAATATAAATAACTTCATCTACTACCTTTTCCACTTCCTGATGGCCTTCTTGAGCCAAAGCCAGCACAGAGGCTTCTCGAGCTTTGACCTCTTTTATATTGCTCAGGGTTTTGTCATACAAAGCCTGCTGCGTAACCAAAGCAATAACCAAAACTCCTTCCACAATTAAAGCCAGAGTACCATGCTTTAATTCTCCAGCGGCATAAGCTTCGGCATGAATATAGGAAATTTCTTTCAGTTTAAGGGAACCTTCCTGAGCAACCACTTGATCCAAACCCCGGCCAATGAAGAAAGCATCTTTAATATGAGCATAACGCTCCACAAAATTTTGAATATGGGAGCTGTCTTTCAGGATTAAAGCAACCTTTTCACTAAGCTGCCGCAACTCTTGCAGCAGCTCCGGATTTTTGTGACCCTTTTGTTGAGCCAGATAAATTCCCAAAAGATACATTAACATAAGCTGAGTTGTATAAGCCTTGGTGGAAGCTACGGCAATTTCCGGCCCCGCCCAGGTATAAAGAGCAGAATCAGCTTCCCGGGCAATGGTGCTGTCCACTACATTGGTGATGGCAATGGCCTTGGAGCCTCGCTCCTGAGCCTCCCGCATGGCCGCCAGGGTATCGGCGGTTTCTCCGGATTGACTGATCACTACAGTCAGAGTTTGAGCATCCACCAAAGGATCAGAATAGCGAAATTCGGAGGCTACTTCCACTTTAACCGGAATCCGGGTCAGCTTTTCGATAATTTGTCGGCCAACCAAACCGGCATGATAGGCGGTTCCACAAGCTACAATTTGAATTTGCCTGATTTCCTGCAAATCAAAATTAATTTCTGGCAGCACAACCTCTGAACCTTTGATTCTTCCGCTTAAAGTATCCTGCAGGGCTTTGGGCTGTTCAAAAATTTCCTTGAGCATAAAATGGGCATAGCCGCCTTTCTCCGCCTGAGAAGCTTCCCATTTTATTTCAAAAATCTCTTTTTGCACCGGCTGGCCAGCTGCATCAAAGATTTCTACTTGTTCTGGAGTAACCCGGACTAATTCCCCATCATTTAAAATATAGGTCTGGCGGGTATAAGCCAAAATAGCTGGAATATCTGAAGCCAGAAAGTTTTCATTTTTGCCCAAACCCACAATTAAGGGACTGTTTTTCCGAGCGGCCACTAATTGATCCGGATCTTCACAAGATAGAACGACCAAAGCATAGGAACCTTCAACTTGTTTAAGCACCTTTTGCACCGCAGCCAGCAAATCTCCGGCATAGGCTTCTTCCAGCAAATGAGCCAAAACCTCAGTATCAGTTTCCGAAAGAAATTTATGTCCTCTGGCAAGGAGTTCCTGTTTTAAAGCCAGGTAATTTTCAATAATTCCATTATGCACCACCGCAAATTGCTTCTGGCAGTCTGCATGGGGATGAGCATTTTGATCCGACGGACGGCCATGAGTAGCCCATCTGGTATGCCCAATTCCAATTAAAGAAGAAAGGGTTAACTGCTCAATACTTTGTTTTAAATTGGCCAGCTTGCCGATCTTTTTATAAACCTGGAGCTGCCCTTCTTCCAAAACAGCAATTCCAGCTGAATCATAACCTCTATATTCCAATTTTTGCAGCCCGGACAAGAGAATTGGCACCGCTGCTTGTTTACCAACATAACCTATAATTCCACACATTTAATTTTCCCCCAAATCTTAGATTTACAATTTCTTAATTAATTGACACAAACTATCTGCAATTTGTTCTAATTGTTTGGAGTCTTTACCTTCAAGCATTACTCTGACCAGTGCTTCTGTTCCGGAAGGACGAACCACAATTCGGCCTTGTCCTTGCAGTTGTTTTTCCTGTTCGGCAATAGCCTGTTTGACGACCGTATTTTCCATAACCGCTTTTTTGTCCTGAACCCTGACATTTTTTAAAACCTGGGGCAGACGCTCCATTTGGGCAGCCAATTGAGCCAAGGGTTTCCCTGTTTCAGTAATAACAGCCAAAAGCTCCAAAGCAGTCAAAAGTCCATCTCCAGTAGTATTATGCTCCAAAAAAACAATATGACCGCTTTGTTCACCGCCAAATCCGGCCTGATTTTTCAGACATTCTTCCAAAACATAGCGATCTCCCACCGCAGTAACGGCCACCTTAATTCCCATTTTCTGCAAGGCCAAATGCAGACCCAGATTGCTCATCAATGTAACTACTACCGTATCTTGAGGCAAACGGCCTTTTTGATGCAGGAAACTGGCACAGACCACCATAATTTGATCCCCATCGATCAAATTTCCCAAATGATCCACAGCCAATAAGCGATCAGCATCTCCATCAAAAGCCAAGCCCAGATCCGCTTTTTCAGCTTTAACTCTAGTCATTAAGCTTTCCGGGTGGGTAGAGCCGCAAGCGGCATTAATATTGGTTCCGTCCGGCTGACAGTGAGTGGGAATAATGGTTGCTCCCAATCGGCTCAACAGGCGAGGAGCTACCCGGCTGGCCGAGCCGTTGGCACAATCCAAAACTACTTTCAGGTTAGCTAAGTTAAGATGGGGGTAATCCTGCTTAACAGCCTGAGTTAGAAACTCCAGGTATAAGTCCTCTGCTTCAGGCAGATCTTCTACCCGACCAATTTGAGAACCAGTTGGAGTTGGGATTTGCTGCCAATTATCCATCCACTCTTCGATAAGCGTTTCTGTAGCATCCGGCAGCTTAAAGCCGCTCGGCCCGAAAAATTTGATCCCATTATCAGAAACCGGATTGTGAGAAGCAGAAATCACAACTCCGCCGCCAGCGTTGAGTCTGCGGGTTAAAAAGGCAATCGCCGGGGTAGGCACAACGCCGGTTTTTATAACATTGACTCCCGCTGCACAAATTCCAGCTATTAAAGCAGCTTCCAGCATATCCCCGGAAATTCGGGTATCTTTGCCAACCAAAATAGTTTTCTTTTCCTGATTCTGAGTAAGGACATAAGCCCCAGCTTTACCTATTTTAAAGGCCAATTCTCCGGTTAATTGTTGATTGGCTATACCTCGAACTCCGTCTGTACCAAAATATTTTCCCATTATGCTCCGTTGCCAAAACCTTATAAAAATCTATAAAGTTATGTTTAGTCCCCCTTTTATCATGTCCTATTTGTCTGGAAAGCTGCTTTGGTTTGGATAACACTTCAGGGGCTTAAATTCCCATACAACGCATGGTACATATTAACACAATCCTCTTGATGATTTATGCTAATTGATTTGTCTTTTGATTTTTATAATATTGCCAGTTTTGACATACTCCTTTCCCTGTTTATTCATCTCATGTTTTCGAGATACTTTAATTATTAAAAAGCAGCAAATTAAGCAAATTAAGCAAATTAAATAAGTGATCATTTCTACATAGATTTATTAAATCCTGCTCTGTTCTACCAACTCCTTTTCAGTGAATTGAGTAAAACTGCAAAATAGTCAATCGGCAGGGGAAACAGTTTCCGTTCTATCCTTAAGACTTTCTATGGAACCTACTATGCCCAGAAGACCAGTAGAAATAATACCGATAATCTGACCGGAGGTTTTGGCTGCAGCCAAAATTTTGGTTAAGCTTTTTAAGAAACCAGCCGAGCCTGAACAAGAAGAAGCTTTTTCCAAATAAATTGGAGCAGAACTGCTTCTTGCTTCCTCCTGCTTTTGCCAAGCTTCCATTTTTATGCAATAAGTTAAAATTTCGTTTAACAATTCGGCCAACCTGGAAAACGATTCCGGCCGGTCAATTTTTTCAGAATGAAAAGCCAAGCTTGTAGACATAAACTTATTTCTCCTTTTTCCTTTCAGTATATGTTAAAAAGGATTGGAAGGTTACGCCAAGATATGGTTATCCGCTTGGATTAGCCAGCTCAACTTAGCAAAGTTTTTTTGAGATTCGGCTAAAAAATACTTGTAAATTTTTAAATCTGGAGGTATAATAAAAAAGCAATGTTAAGGACCGTTAGCTCAGTTGGTAGAGCACCTGACTCTTAATCAGGGTGTCCAGGGTTCGAGCCCCTGACGGTCCACCAAAATATTCAGCAGTCGAACATTTCTTTTGCGTTGTCCAGAAATGATTCGGCTGTTTATTTTTCATGGCCATTACACCAGATACTTTTGCGGAAGATTTGGATAAAAAATCCCCTCCTTGTTACCAAGGAAGGGATTTTTTATTTAGCTAATTAATTTATTAATTCAACTTGCTTATTTGCCAGCTCTTTTCAGCATAAGCTGATATTTTTCTTTGGCATTTTCTTCGGCTTTCTTGAACAGAACTTCTGCTCTTTCCGGGAAGGAACGCTTCAAGGAGCTGTAACGAACTTCGTTATTCAAAAATTCTTGATAGTCCATGCTGGGTTCTTTGCTGTCCAAGGTGAACGGATTCTTACCTTCAGCAGCCAGTCTGGGATCAAAGCGGAACAGATGCCAATAGCCGGAAGCTACTGCATTTTTCTGTTCGGTCTGAGAACCTTTCATACCGCCTTTAATTCCGTGGTTAATGCAAGGAGCATAAGCCACAATCAGAGAAGGTCCGTCATAGCTTTCAGCTTCGCTGATCGCTTTGATGCACTGATTATAATCAGCACCCTGGGCTACTTGAGCTACATAAATATAACCATAGCTCATGGCAATACCCGGCAGATCTTTCTTTTTGGTTTCCTTACCAGCAGCTGCAAATTGAGCTACAGCCCCAGTCGGAGTAGATTTGGAGGACTGACCGCCAGTATTGGAATATACTTCGGTATCAAAGACCAGAATATTAACATTTTCGCCTGAAGCCAAAACATGATCCAAACCGCCAAAGCCAATATCATAAGCCCAGCCGTCACCGCCAAAGAGCCAAACGGATTTCTTGGCCAGCAGGTCTTTGTTATCCAATAAATGTTTGGCAAGAGCTGCATTACCAGCATTGCAGCCGTCACCATTTTGGCATTTGCAGTTGGATAAGGCTTCAACCAATTTATCAGTAGCCACTTGGTTGGCATTGGGATCATTTTTGGTAGCCAGATAATCCTTCAAAGCATTTTTGGCATCGCCTTCCGGAGCATTGGCAGCCAGTTCTTCGGCTTTGGCCAGCAACTGATCCCGCAAGGTTTTTTGAGCCAAATAAATACCATAACCAAATTCGGCGTTATCTTCAAATAAGGAGTTGCCCCAAGCCGGACCTCTGCCATCTTTATTGGTGGTATAAGGAGTAGCCGGACAGCTTCCGCCGCAGATGGAAGAACAACCGGTAGCATTGGAAATATACAGATGATCCCCAAACAACTGAGTTACCAATTTGGCATAAGGAGTTTCGCCGCAACCGGCACAAGCTCCGGAAAATTCCAATAAGGGTTGTTTAAACTGACTGCCCTTAACGGTGTTTTCGGCAAACTTGGCAAATACTTCCGGTTTAACCGGCAGGTGTTGAGCATAGGTATAAACTTCCTGTTCGGGTAATTGAGTTTCCAAGTTGGCCATGGTGAGGGCTTTGTTGCCTTTTTTGCCCGGACAGACATTGACGCAGGAGCCGCAGCCGGTGCAGTCCAGAGCCGAAATGGTCATAGCAAATTTATAGCCGTTTAAGCCGGTGGCATCAGCAGCTTTGGTTCCGGCCGGAGCTGCTTTTAATTCATCTTCGGTCATAATGATCGGACGGATAACAGCGTGCGGGCAAACATAGGAACAGAAGTTGCACTGAATACAATTTTCCGGATTCCAAGTCGGAATATCCACGGCAATACCCCGTTTTTCATAGGCAGCCGAACCAGGAGGAACAGTACCGTCAGCATATTTAACAAAGGTGGAAACCGGCAGGGTGTTGCCTTTTTGCAGGCTGACCGGAACCAGAACATCATTTACATAATCAATTAAATCAGAATTATGCCCCTGGCATTCATAAGACGGAGCAGCAACGGAACCGGATGCATTGACCCATTCAGCCGGAATCTTAACTTCAACAATACCGCTAACCCCACGGTCAATGGCTGCATGGTTCATATCAACGATATTCTGACCTTTTTTGCTGTAAGAAGCAGTAGCTGCATCCTTCATATATTTGACGGCATCTTCAATCGGAATAATATTGGCTAATTTAAAGAAAGCCGACTGCAAAATAGTATTAATTCTGCCGCCCAGACCAATTTCCCGAGCAATAGCTACACCGTCAATGGTATAAACTTTAATGTTATTTTTAGCAATAAATTGTTTTACATCACCAGGGAAGCGTTTTTCAATTTGATCCATATCCCAGTCACAGTTCAAAAGGAAAACACCACCGGGTTTGATATCAGAAACCATATCATACTTGCCAATATAAGAAGGATTATGACAGGCTACAAAATCAGCTTTATCAATCAGATAGGTGGATTTAATGGGGGTTTTACCGAAACGGAGGTGCGAAATAGTAACCCCGCCTGATTTTTTGGAATCATAATCGAAATAAGCCTGAGCATACATATCGGTATGGTCCCCAATAATCTTAATGGAGTTTTTGTTAGCTCCAACCGTACCATCAGCACCCAAACCCCAGAATTTGCAGCTGGTAGTGCCTTCCGGAGAGGTATCCGGCAAATCTACCGAATCCAAAGATAAATTGGTTACATCGTCTTTGATTCCGATAGTAAAGCGTTTTTTAGCTCCATTTTTAGCATTGGCAAAAACGGCAGCCATTTGAGCCGGAGTGGTATCCTTGGAACCCAAACCATAACGGCCGGCATACAAAGGCAGATTGGCAAATTGAGAATCTTTCAAAGCCAAAGCAACATCCAGGCACAGAGGTTCGCCCAGGGAGCCGGGTTCTTTAGTTCTGTCCAAAACGGTAATGGTTTTGGCGGAAGCCGGAATAGCATTGATTAAGTGTTTGGCCGAGAAAGGACGATATAAACGAACCTTGATTAAACCGGTTTTTTCGCCTTTGGCATTCAGATAGTCAATGGTTTCTTCTACGGTATCACAACAGGATCCCATGGCAATCAGAATATGTTCAGCATCAGCCGGACCATAATAGTTAAACAGACCATAATTGGTGCCTAATTTAGCATTAATTTGATTTAAATAATCTTCCACAACAGCCGGCAGAGCATCATAATAAGAATTGCTGGCTTCTTTGGCCTGGAAGAAAACATCCGGGTTCTGAGCCGAACCCCGTAAAACCGGGTGTTCCGGATTTAAAGCTCTCCGCCGGAAAGCGTCAACAGCTTCAAAATCCAGCATGGAAGCTAAGTCGGCATAATCCCAAACTTCAACCTTTTGAATTTCATGCGAAGTCCGGAAGCCATCAAAGAAATGCAGGAAAGGAACCCGGCCTTTAATAGCAGCCAGGTGGGCTACTGCGGACAGATCCATAACTTCCTGAACATTGCTGGAAGCCAGCATGGCGAAACCGGTTTGACGACAGGCATAGACATCAGAATGCTCGCCAAAAATTGAAAGGGCATGGCCAGCCAAAGCTCTGGCAGTACAGTGAATAACACCCGGCAGCAGTTCCCCGGCTATTTTATACATATTCGGGATCATTAACAACAGACCCTGAGAGGCCGTAAAGGTGGTGGTCAAAGCTCCAGCAGCCAAGGAACCGTGTACAGTACCGGAGGCTCCGCCTTCAGATTGCATTTCTACTACTTTAACTGCATTACCAAAGATATTTTTACGACCGCTGGCCGACCATTTGTCAACCAATTCAGCCATTACAGATGAAGGGGTTATGGGATAAATCGCAGCCATATCAATAAAAGCATAAGCTACATGAGCAGCAGCAGTATTCCCATCCATAGTTTTTTGCTTACGAACAACCATTTATTTTCCTCCTTAAGTGAACTACTCGTCAATAAATTGCCGAGCTTCTTGCTTCAGCCACTATTGCTTGGCTAACATAATCGTTAGCTCAAGTCTTACACAATGTCCACAAGCGTTAGGTTCGGCTGGTTCCCAGCCTACTATTTATTTGAGTGTATCATATTTGATGCCCTGTGCAAGTAGGTGCGTTCATCTCGGCTTTGAAAAACCGAGTTTCCTCGCACCAACAACAAAAAGATTTAAGACCTTTCAATTAGAAACAGGATCATATGATATTCACACCCCTAAAGGAGTGAAGTTACAGGGTACTAAACAACTTCCCCTGCTTCCTGAAAAAAACAAGAACCGATTGTTTTCTCCTGGACTTTCATTATCAATCATTACCTTTGAATGACTCAGCAATAACTTAAAGACTCGTGCCTAAACCCTAGTTTATTATAAAGAGTTTAATATTTGCAGTCAATACTAACACAGACAAAGGGATTAAAAATATTGGGCTATCCACCCCACCTTTAAAAAGGTGGACTTTCCGCCCATTTATTACAATAACTTATTTTATCATACTTTTTAAACCAGATCCAGTCCCTGTTTTAAAAAATACCGTATATTTTTAGGGGGTTCTACCAGCTATAGCGTCCCTTGTTTAAATGCTCTTGATAGCGTTCCAGACCGCTTTTAATGGATCTGGCTCGTGCTTCACCAATTCCCTCTACTGCACACAATTCTTCCAGAGTAGCGGAAAGTATATTGGTTAAAAAGCTGAAATGCGATACCAGATTTTTGGTAACCAAATAAGGCAAACGAGGAATTTTATCCAACAAACGGTATCCTTTGGGATAAACCGGCTGATCCAAAATTTCATTGCTTCCCGAAAAGCCCAAAGCCCGGCCAATTAACACCAGCTCCAGCAAATCTTCAGAAGGCCAGGTGCCAATGACATCCATAATATCCTTGGCCGTCTTACCTTCCGGCAAGGTACCATAATCCCGAATGACCAGCAAGCCTTCCTGTTCCACATTAACGGCCAATTCCTCCATTTGCATGGTTATCAAACGGCCTTCACTGCCCAGCTCACTAATATAGCCTTCCAACTCCTTGACTACTCTCCGCACCATTTCTACCCTTTGAATAACCTGAACAACATCAAAAAGCGAAGCGGCGTTTTCAAATTCCAAAATACCCAATTTGCCCACCGCTTTATTGAGTACATTTTTATATTTGTCCAAAGTTTGCACGGCTTGATTGGCTTCAGCCAAAACCAGGCCGGTATCCCGTAAAACATAATGAATATTTCCTTTGTAAAGCGTAATAATTTTCCGGCGTTTGGAAATGGAAATTACCAGAGAATTGGTTTGCAGGGCTACCCGTTCAGCAGTACGATGCCGAATCCCGGTTTCAACGGAAGGAATGCTTAGATCAGGAATTAATTGGGCATTAGCGAATAAAATCTGTTTTAAATCCCGGGAAAGAACAATAGCTCCATCCATTTTGGCCAATTCGTACAAATTGGCCGGGGTAAATGGAGCATTAACCGTAAAACCACCTTCGACAATCGATAGATCCTGATTATCCTCCAGCACAAAAATCAATGCTCCGGTTTGAGCCTGCAAAATGTTCTCCAAGCCCTTTCGGAAAGCGGTTCCGGGAGCCACCGTTCGCAAAACCCGTAATAACCTTTCCTCCAATCCAGCTCACTTCCTTTCTTATCTTCATCTTTAGACCACTCTAAAACCTTTTTTGTTCGCTCCAAACCAGGATTTTTCTGCCGTTAAGCTTCAAAAGCCTTTTGCATTGCTTCGCTCAAGCTTCCGACTGTTTCAATGGACAAATCCGATTTAAAGCCCCCTTTGATCTTTTGCCGGGGCAAAATTACCCGTTTAAAGCCCAGCCGGGCAGCTTCTGATAATCTTTTTTCCCAATGACTGACCAGGCGAATCTCTCCAGTCAAACCAATTTCTCCTAAAATAATTAAATCCGACGGCAAGGGCTGCTCCCGCAAGCTGGAAATCAAGGCCAAGGCAATGGCCAAGTCCGCAGCCGGTTCGGTCAGACGAACGCCTCCGGCGGCATTGACATAAGTATCCTGGCCGTTCAGCCCCAAACCCAGTCTTTTTTCCAAGACCGCCAAAATTAAAATAACCCGGTTATAATCCAAACCGGTTGTCATTCGGCGAGGACTGCCAAAACCAGTGGGCGAAACCAAAGCCTGGATTTCCACCAATAAAGTTCGGCTGCCTTCCAAGGTAGGTATTACCGCCGAACCGGATACCGGCAAACCATTATGTTCGCTTAAAAACAAGCGGGAAGGATTGTCAACCTCACCCAGTCCTTCTTCAAACATTTGAAAAACCCCAATTTCACTGGTCGAACCAAAGCGATTTTTGACCGCCCGTAAAATCCGAAAGGCATAATGATTTTCCCCTTCAAAATAAATTACGGTATCCACCAAATGCTCCAAAAGCCGAGGACCAGCCAAAGCTCCGCCTTTGGTAACATGACCCACCAGGAAAACAGCAATATTTTCATTTTTGGCCAGGGGCAGCATTCTGGCAGCACATTCCCGCACCTGACTGATACTGCCCGGAGCAGAGCCAACTTCTTTTTTATAAACTGACTGAATAGAATCTAAAATCACCAAATCAGGCTTTTGTTGTCTAATACTATTTTCGATAATCTCAATATCCGTTTCGGCTAAAACATAAATTTGAGCTTGTTCCACTCTCAGCCTTTGGGCTCGCAAATAAAGCTGTTGGGAAGATTCTTCCCCCGAAACATACAAAACCTTTTGTCCTCTCTGTGCCACCTTACCGGCAGCCTGTAAAAGCAAGGTGGATTTGCCAATCCCCGGATCTCCGCCCAGCAAAACCAGACTGCCCACCACAATTCCGCCCCCCAGAACCCGATCCAGCTCGGATATTCCGGCTGAAAAGCGAGCCTGTCTGGTGTCGGAAATCTCTGAAAGCAAAACCGCCTGCTTGACGGCCGTTGTTTCTTTGCGGGCAAAAGAAATTTCTTCCTGCAAAGTATTCCATTCCTCACAGTTGGGACATTTCCCCAGCCAGCGGGAAGTCCGATAACCGCAGCTTTGGCACACATAAACCGTTTTGGCCGCCATAATTGTCTCCTTTTCTCAAGCCCAAAGCCGCCGTCAAAATTGACAACGGCAGCTTTGTTGCTTGTATATTTTTACCGTTTTAGTGGGTAAAGCTAATTTGATTTTCTATTAATTGAACGGTAATTTGATCGCCCAACTGGAAGCTCTGCTTTAATAATTCTTCAGACAGTCGATCTTCTATTTCCTGCTGAATGACCCGCCGCAAGGGTCTGGCTCCAAATTTGGGATCAAAGCCCTTTTCGGCCAGCCAGTTTTGCACTGCTTCCGTAAATTCCAATTCCAAACCCTGTTCCCGCATTCTAATTCGCAGCTCTTGCAGCATCAGGCCAGAAATTTGCTGCATATCCGAAGCAGTCAAAGGATGGAAAACAATTAAATCATCCACCCGGTTTAAAAATTCGGGTCGGAAGGTATGTTTTAAATCCTCCAGGACTTTGGATCGCAAATTTTGATAATCAGATTCGCTGTTGTCCGCTGGATTAAAGCCCATTTTGGCTTCAATTCTAAAATTGGACATCCCAATATTGGAGGTCATAATAATAACCGCATTCCGAAAATCCACCACCCGACCTTTGCCATCGGTCAAACGCCCATCATCCAGCACCTGCAGCAAAATATTAAAAACATCCGGATGAGCTTTTTCGATTTCATCCAACAAAATTACTGAATAGGGCTTTCTGCGAACTGCTTCTGTCAACTGTCCGCCTTCATCATAGCCGACATAACCGGGAGGAGAACCTACCAGCCGGGATACTGCAAATTTTTCCATATATTCACTCATATCCAGGCGAATCATGGCTTCCTTATCTTCAAACAAAGCCTCGGCCAAAGCTTTGGCCAATTCAGTTTTACCTACTCCGGTTGGCCCCAGGAAAATAAACGAACCCACCGGCCTTTTGGGATCTTTTAAACCAGCCCTGGCTCGGCGAACCGCTTTGGAAATACTGATAACAGCTTCTTCCTGCCCGACCACCCGCTCATGCAAAACACCTTCCAGATTAAGCAGTCGTTCACTTTCCTTCTGATTAAGCTTGGTTACCGGAATCCCCGTCCAACTGCTGACAATATAAGCAATATCTTCTTCGGTAACGGCCAATTCATTTTTCTGCTGGCTTTGCTTCCAGTTTTCCCGAATATTATCCATAGATTTCCGCAGCTCTTGCTCACTATCCCGCAAATGAGCCGCTTTTTCAAATTCCTGAGCATTAACGGCTGCTTCTTTTTCCTTTAAGGTTTCTTCCAGTTTTTTCTCAATTTCCTTCAGGCCATCCGGCTGATTAAAGGATTTCAGACGCACCCGGGAACCAGCCTCATCAATTAAATCAATGGCTTTATCCGGCAAAAAGCGATCCGAAATAAAGCGATCTGACAAGCGGGCAGCAGCTTCCAAGGCTTCGTCCTCATAGCGAACCCGATGGTGGGCTTCATAGCGATCCCGCAAGCCTCGCAGAATCTGAATAGTTTCCTCTACGCTGGGTTCATCCACCTGGATAGGTTGAAAACGCCGCTCCAGAGCAGAATCCTTTTCAATATATTTTCGGTACTCATCCAAAGTAGTAGCTCCAATACATTGCAGCTCACCCCGAGCCAAAGCCGGCTTCAAAATATTGGCCGCATCCAATGAGCCTTCCGCTGAACCAGCTCCGACAATGGTGTGCAATTCATCAATAAAAATAATCACATTGCCAGCAGCAATGGTATCATCCAAAGCTTTTTTCAAACGCTCCTCAAATTCGCCCCGATATTTGGTTCCAGCCACCAAAGAGGCCAAATCCAGGGTCACCAGCCGTTTGGAAAGCAAAATTTCCGGCACCTGATTATTGACAATTCGCTGAGCCAGCCCTTCGGCTACTGCGGTTTTACCTACTCCCGGATCTCCCACCAAAACCGGATTATTTTTGGTACGACGGCTTAAAACCTGAATAACCCGTTCAATTTCCTTATCTCGACCTACCACCGGATCCAGTTTATCTTCACGAGCCATTTGGGTTAAATCCCGGCTGAACTGATCCAAAGAATTATCACTGGAAGAAGCGGAAGCTTTGCCCGGAACATTTTCTTCCCCGCCCATAGACTGGAAAATCATTTGCCGGATTTTGTTGCTGTCCGCTCCCAATTGCCGCAAAACCTGAGCGGCAACCCCTTCGCCTTCATCAATCAAGCCCAACAAAAGATGTTCGGTTCCCACATAATTATGACCCAAGCTGCTGGCTTCCCGAGCGGCTATTTGCAAAACTCTTTTGACCCGGGGGGTAATGCCCAACTGTCCGGAAAATGGATTGGCACCTTTGGTGGTTATCTTGTCCAATAATTCTTTAACCTGAGGCAAGGTAATGTCCAGTTCTTTCAAAACCCTGGCTGCCAACCCCTGTTCTTCTCTTAATAAACCCAGCAAAAAATGTTCGGTTCCCACATATTCCAGGCGATCCTCCCGTGCTGCTTCCTGAGCAAAAATCAAAACCTGCCTGGCTCTTTCGGTAAAACGATTATCCATTTTTATCCATCCTCCTTCAAGCCAATTTAGCCTGAAATAATTCCGCTCTTTTTTGATCCCGTTCCAAGGAATTAAGCTCTTCTCCGGCTGCCTTAATCAACCAGGCTGGACGGCTCATTATCATTAATTCGGTCAAAAGCTCTCCGGAAATTTTTACTCCCAGACCCAAGTCTGAACCCAAGCGTAAATCTGATAATAATTTTAAAGCCTCCTGGGAAGAAATTAAATTAGCATATTTTAAAATGCCATAAGCCCTGCCAGCTTGATCCTGAATTTGCGGTCGGCGTTTTTCCAATAAAATTTCCCGAGCTGCTCTTTCGCTTTTAATAATTTGAGCTGCCAAAGCAGCCAAACTAATTAAAATATCCTCTTCCGATTGTCCCAGGGTGATTTGATTGGAAATCTGATATAAATTGCCCAAAGCCTCGGTGCCTTCGCCATAAAGCCCCCGCACCGCAAAGCCCAATTTGTTAACATTGGCTACCGCTCCGCCCATTTGCTTCAGCATCACCAAAGCCGGCAAGTGCAGCATCAAAGAAGCCCGCATTCCGGTACCTATATTGGTAGGACAAGCGGTTAAATAACCCCATCTTCCCTCAAAGGCATAATCCAAATGGGCTTCCAAAAAGTCATCCACCTTGTTCAGGTTTTCCCAGGCAGCTTTAAGCTGCAAGCCGGGTAAAAATCCCTGCAAACGCAAATGATCTTCTTCATTAACCATAATGCTGATCGACTGTTCCGGATTTAAAATAACCGCTTTATTTTCCGGATTCTCCACCAAATTGGGGCTGATCAAATGCTTTTCCACCAGAATCTGCCGTTCACTTTCGCTAAAATCGGTCAACCGGAAAAACTCCAAAGCAAAGTCCGAGTCTCCAGAACAAATCTGGTTCATTTGGTTTAAAATTTCCTGAGCCTTTTCCGAGCTGAGCAGATGAGGAAAAGGCAGACCAACTAAATTGCGAGCCAAACGGATTCGAGTGGAAATAACAATATCACTTTCGGCTCCACCCTGTCTGCTCCAGCCACAGTTCACCTGCTCTACATATTTATTCGGCATGAATTGCACCTTCTTCACTCAGCTTTTGTTCCAATATTTTAATTTGATCCCGCAATTCGGCGGCTTGCTCAAAGGCTTCTTTAGCAATAGCCACTTTCATTTTATGCTTTAGCTGGCTTAATTCATGCTGGAGACGAACCACACCTCCGGTTCGCTGAGGAACCTTACCGGTGTGTTTAGCGGTACCATAAATCTTTCGGAAAACCCCTTCCAAATGATCCTGGAAAACCTCAAAGCATTGACTGCATCCCAATAAACCTTTTTGACTAAACAAGCTTTCGGTCAGGCCGCAATTGGGACAGGTTAAACCTGACTCCTCAGAAACAGCAATTTCGTTTTCTGCATTGGCCGCCAAAGGCTGCCCCAAAAAACCGGAAAGCAATTTATGAAAATCAAAAGAAGGCAAACCCAATACCTGCGGGTCTTTGGCACAATCCTCGCATAAATTCAAAGTCGTTTTCTGATTATTAATAATCTGGGTTAGATAAACCGTAGCTTCTTTTTTTTGACAGCGTTCACACAGCATTTTTATCCCCTCCTATTTTAAAAGTACCAAGAGCATGGATTTTAAGATTTCCGCCCTGACTTTATCCATTTGAGGCTGCTCCAACTTTAAAACCTCTTTCTTTAAAGCAGCTTTTATTAGTTCATATTCCCTTTGAGTTAGAATATTTTCCCCCAACAATCGGGATAAAATGCTTTCGGCCAGCCTTTGCCCTATATTATCACCAATTTGAGCTAATAATTCTTGCAATAAAATAAAACGATCATCGGGAATCAGCTTGACAATTCGGACAAAGCCGCCTCCACCCCGCCGACTTTCAATCAAATAACCATGCTCCACGGAAAAGCGAGTATTCAAGACATAATTTATTTGGGAAGGCACGCAGCGAAATTGGCCGGCCAATTCATTGCGTTGAATTTCTGCCTGTCCATGTCCATCTTTCAGCAATTCCTTTAAATAACTTTCGATTATATTGGAAATATTGGACATCGAAGATTCCTCCCTTGCATCCAAACTTCTTAATTTGATTTTATCTGACTTTAACCTTTATGTCAAGTACCGAATTAAATTTTGTGCAGACCATAAAAAATTAAAATTACTCCTAAAATTACCCAGAACATTCCCAAAGGAGAAATTTTCCCAGATAAACCAACCAGCCCCAATAAAGTTACACTCAATAAAATTACCGGCCCCACCAAGGCCAGACCAGCATTAATTTTAAAAGCGGTTTCCACCGAATTAAATTTGAGCATTAATAAAGCTGCTGTCAATTCAAGGCAAGAGGAAATAATCCGACAGGTTGCCATGGCCAAAACGATTTTATTAAAAAGGAACAGCACTGGTTAACCTCCCTGCTTAAAGGCTCTACCTATTCCTATTCCCACTTTCCAGCTCCAATACATATTTTTTGTCAAAAAGGTCAAACTGTCTTTATCTTTAAAATGGGGAAGTGATTGCAGTGGCGAAGCAAACCAAAGCTGCCTGGGGATTAGCTTTTGTTCCTCTGATTATGGTTTTGGGCAATTCTATGGTAATTCCGGTTTTACCGGAAATTAAACAAGCCTTTCATCTGTCGGATTTTAAATTGGGTTTGATTATCAGTCTGTTTTCCATTCCAGCCGGTTTGATTATTCCTTTGGCCGGATATTTATCCGACCGCTTTGGCCGAAAAAAAGTTATTATTCCGGCTTTAATTATTTACGGTATTGGCGGCCTGCTGAGTGGTTTGAGTGTTTGGCTTTTGGGTAGTAAAGCCTTTAGCCTACTATTGGCCGGACGAATTATTCAGGGAATTGGAGCCGCCGGAACCGCCCCGGTAGCTATGGCACTTTGCGGAGATCTATTTCAGGGCAGTCAACGCAGCAAAATTTTGGGTCTGATGGAGGCTTCCAATGGTTTTGGCAAAGTTATCAGCCCCATTTTGGGTTCCGCTCTGGGTTTAATTGTTTGGTATGCCGTCTTTTTATTTTTTCCAATAATCATGATACCTGTGGTTTTAGCTTTGGCTTTTCTGGTTAAAGAAAAGGATAAAAATACTCAAAAGCAGTCTTGTCAAGCCTATTGGAAGGCTGTTAAACAAATTTTTGCCAAAAAATCCGGCCTTTTGCTAACTTCCTTTTTGGCCGGAATGTCTACTCTGTTAATTTTATTTGGAGTTTTGTTCTTTCTTTCAGAATATTTGGAAAAAACCTATCATTTGCAAGGTATTCCCAAAGGCTTGGCTTTAGCTGTTCCAGTTTTATTCTTAACTATTACTTCCTTTTTGACTGGCTTGGGACTCAAAAAACAAACCAGGCCTTTAAAATGGCTGGTTTGTTCCGGCTTGGGAATTATCGCTCTTGCTATGGCCTTATTGGGGATTTTCAGCCATAATACCTGGTTATTCTTTATTTCCATCTCTTTGGCCGGAGTGGGAGCTGGTTTAGCTATGCCATGTTTAAATATTATTATTACCTCCTCCTGTTCAGCAGAAAGAAGGGGTATGTTAACTTCTCTATATGGTTCAGTTCGTTTTTTTGGAGTAGCCATCGGCCCTCCGGCTTTTGGTCTGCTCTGGGGCATGGGAAGACCGGTTATGTTCTGGTCCGCCGCTGCTTTAGGTCTGGCTGCTGCTTTACTCAGTTTGTTTTTTATTAAAACGGATCAGTTAGCCTCTGGTTCTGCTTCTAAATAGAAGTCAATCAGTGTTAATCCAAATTGAAGTCAATTAAAGTTAAGACTTGTTTTTGATAGCGAGGTTTTTGTTCCTGAACCGCTAAAGAAACAATGTATTTCCCATAAACAAAACTGCTTAAACCATAGAAACATTGATCAATTATAAAAAATTCCTGCTCCGAAGGTAAGACTGAAAAGCTGCTGGGCTTTAAATAAAGCCCCTGCCCACAAGCCTTTAACAAACTTTCTTTACGAGTCCACAACCAATAAAAGTCCTGCTCCGGAAAGCAGGACTTTTTCAGCCATTCCAGCTCTTGCTGCTGGAAAGCTTTTTGAGCCGCTTTCCATTTAGGCTCCCGAATAAATTCAGTATCCACCCCCAAAGGACTTGTCCCTGTGGCCAAAATTACCAGGTCTCCAGCATGAGAGAGATTAAATTCCAGACCTTTTTTGAGAGCAGGTTTGCCATATTGATTGTAAACTAATTGCTCATCTCTTTTAACTCCCAAAACTGTTCGCATTAAAAGTCCGGCAGCCAAACTGCGTAGTTTATCTGCTTCTCCGCTGAACCTTTGAGTTTTCAGGCGGCGTTGTGGAGTTAAAAGTTTCAAAGCCATTGCATAACAGGTTTTAAATTGGCTGATTTCACAAAAATATAAGTTTATCATAATTTCATTTGACTCTGCCCCGCTGCTTTAACAACGGGGCTTCCGAGCCGTAAACACTTTATTGAGTGATATTGACGGTTTTGGTGTTTCCATCCCAAGTAACCTGACAATCCAGATTTTCGGAGACAAACCGCAAAGGTACCAGAACCCGTCCGCCAGAATTAAACGGAGCTATGTCTAAAGTCTTAGGCTTACCATTGACCGAAACCTGCTGATCGCCCACAGTCATAATAATAATTTTGCTGTCTTTGAAAACAGTTACAGTTCCGGTTTTTGCGTCCCACAGCAGCTTTGCTCCCAAAGCTTCCGAGATTGCCCGCACCGGCACTAAAAGCCGATCATTGTAATAAACAGGCTTTTGATCAAAGGCAAGCTCTTGTCCATTTAAATATATTTTAGTAGTAAACAAAAATTCGTTCTTTACTTTTTCCAGATTATCCCGGGTAATAGGATACCAGACCGGAATTACTTCCCTGGCTCCGCCAATCATGCTGTTAATGGCATTTTTATATTCAGCTAAAGTCAAGCAGTTCTTTTCATAATCCAACCCATAATCATATTTATTAAGATAATAAATAACTCCGTCACCATCATAATCTTTCTCATAAGGAAATTCATCACTATAAGACCAATTAACAGAATCAAAACATCTAGCGTAATAAACTGCGTTATAAACACCTGAATTGTTATCAAATTTATAAATAAAAAATGGCCAAATTGATTCACCTCTTGACTGGTTATGTGAGTCACTACTAAATACATAACCGTTATCGAAGAATTTGGTTCCAAAGAAACCTTAGGTTAAAAAATCAATATAACGCAAACCGGCTTCATTTTGCCCCTGCACTGGAGCAGCTGCGGCTGCAGGTACTAAACAGGATATAACCAACAGGCTTATAACAGCCAATAATCGTAATTTTTTCAGCATTTGGATAGATTTTCCTTTCATTTATATTTTTATCATAATACTGTATTTTACCCTGAATGTCAAGTAGAGTAAAAAAATAAGAACCGCTCAGATGAACGGTTCTTTAAAAATTAATTCCGGCAGCGTTCTACTTTCCCAGGCCTTCAGACCAAGTATCATCGACGCTGGAGGGCTTAACTTCCGTGTTCGGGATGGGAACGGGTGTACCTCCTCCGCTATGACCACCGGAAATTTTTATCTTCTTTAATTGTCTTTCTTCCTCTTTTTTCTTACCGTACCTTCAAAACTTCACAGTCACAAACAATATCAATTTATTTCTACCTTACTTTCCGCCTTGCTTCCAAGGACAAAACCTCGACTTATTAGTACCGGTCAGCTTAACACTTCGCAATGCTTACACCCCCGGCCTATCTACCACCTGGTCTTCGTGGAGTCTTACCAGACTACTCTGTGGGAAAACTTATCTTGAAGCTGGTTTCGTGCTTAGATGCTTTCAGCACTTATCCTTCCCGAACTTGGTTACCCGGCGTTACTCCTGGCGGAATAACCGGTACGCCAGTGGTTCGTCCATTCCGGTCCTCTCGTACTAGGAACAGACCTCCTCAGTTTTCCTACGCCTGCGACGGATAGGGACCGAACTGTCTCACGACGTTCTGAACCCAGCTCACGTACCGCTTTAATGGGCGAACAGCCCAACCCTTGGGACCTACTCCAGCCCCAGGATGCGATGAGCCGACATCGAGGTGCCAAACCTCCTCGTCGATGTGAACTCTTGGAGGAGATAAGCCTGTTATCCCCGGGGTAGCTTTTATCCGTTGAGCGACGGCTCTTCCACTCGATACCGCCGGATCACTAAGCCCTGGTTTCCCACCAGCTCGACCTGTTTGTCTCGCTGTCAAGCTCCCTTCTGCCTTTACACTCTTTCGTGCGATTTCCGTCCGCACTGAGGGAACCTTTGGGCGCCTCCGTTACCCTTTGGGAGGCGACCGCCCCAGTCAAACTGCCCACCTGACACTGTCCACGAACCGGTTTCACGGCTCTTTGTTAGAATTCCAATATCCCAAGGGTGGTATCCCAACATTGGCTCCAACAACACTGGCGTGCTATCTTCTCTGCCTCCCACCTATCCTGTACATGCTATACCGAAATCCAATATCAAGCTACAGTAAAGCTCCACGGGGTCTTTCTGTCCTGTCGCAGGTAACCCGCATCTTCACGGGTATTACAAGTTCGCCGAGCCCCTCGTTGAGACAGTGCCCAAATCGTTACGCCTTTCGTGCGGGTCGGAACTTACCCGACAAGGAATTTCGCTACCTTAGGACCGTTATAGTTACGGCCGCCGTTTACTGGGGCTTCGGTTCACTGCTTCAGATTGCTCCTGACAGTTCCCCTTAACCTTCCAGCACCGGGCAGGCGTCAGCCTCTATACTTCATCTTTCGATTTCGCAGAGACCTGTGTTTTTGATAAACAGTCGCTTGGGCCTTTTCCTGCGGCTCCTTCTGGCTCCATAAGTTTTCACTTCACCATAACGGAGCACCCCTTCTCCCTAAGTTACGGGGTTATTTTGCCGAGTTCCTTAACGAGGGTTCTCTCGCGCGCCTTAGGATTCTCACCCCGCCTACCTGTGTCGGTTTGCGGTACGGGCACCTTATTTCTAGTTAGAGGTTTTTCTTGACAGCCCTTCCGGCCACTTCGGTACTTAGTTCCCTCCCCGTCACCTCTCGGACTTCCGTAAAGGGGATTTGCCTCCTCTACATCCTACTGGCTTGGACACACTTTTCCATCCGTGTGCTTGGCTTTCTTTTCTGTGTTACCCCATCCTTTAACGATTTAAGGTGGTATCGGAATCTCAACCGATTGTCCATCACCTACGCCTTTCGGCCTCGGCTTAGGTCCCGACTTACCCTGGGCGGACGACCCTTCCCCAGGAATCCTTAGGCTTTCGGCGGGCAGGATTCTCACCTGCCTTTTCGCTTACTTATACCGGCATTATCACTTCTTATCAGTCCACAGCTCCTCGTCGGTACTGCTTCTGCCCAATAAGAACGCTCCCCTACCAATTAAATTTCCATCCAATTCCATAGCTTCGGTGCGATGCTTGAGCCCCGTTTCATTTTCGGCGCAAGGCCACTTGACCAGTGAGCTATTACGCACTCTTTAAATGGTGGCTGCTTCTGAGCCAACATCCTGGCTGTCTGCGCAACCTCACATCCTTTTCCACTTAGCATCTCTTTGGGACCTTAGCTGATGGTCTGGGCTGTTTCCCTTTCGACTATGAACCTTAGCACCCATAGTCTGACTCCCGGAATTCAAATATACGGCATTCGGAGTTTGATTGAGTTCAGTAAGCGGTGAAGCCCCCTAGCTCAGTCAGTGCTCTACCTCCGTTATTCATTCCCGAGGCTAGCCCTAAAGCTATTTCGGGGAGAACCAGCTATTTCCGAGTTCGATTGGCATTTCACCCCTACCCACACCTCATCCACCGCCTTTTCAACGACGGTTGGTTCGAGCCTCCACTGAACTTTACTTCAGCTTCACTCTGGACATGGGTAGATCACCCGGTTTCGGGTCTATTCCGACGGACTATTCGCCCTTTTAAGACTCGCATTCGCTTCGGGTCCGGGTTTTCCTCCCTTAACCTTGCCCGCCAGACATAACTCGCCGGTCCGTTCTACAAAAAGTACGCCATCACCCTCTTAACGGGCTTTGACTGTTTGTAAGCACACGGTTTCAGGTACTATTTCACTCCCCTCCCGGGGTGCTTTTCACCTTTCCCTCACGGTACTTGTTCACTATCGGTCGCGTAAAGTGTTTAGCCTTGGAAGGTGGTCCTCCCGGATTCCCACGGGGTTCCTCGTGTCCCGCGGTACTTGGGATCCTGCCCCGGTTAAGTTCCTTTTCGTTTACAGGATTTTTACCTTCTGTGATGCGGCTTTCCAGCCAGCTTCAACTAAAAACCTTAACTCTTTTGGCAGTCCCGCAACCCCTACAGTCCGAAAACCATAGGTTTAGGCTCTTCCCTCTTCGCTCGCCGCTACTGCGGGAATCTCGTTTGATTTCTTTTCCTCTGGGTACTAAGATGTTTCAGTTCCCCAGGTTCCCTCCATACACCTATTTATTCAGTGCACAGTGCCAGAGGTTCGCTCTGGCGGGTTTCCCCATTCGGATATCCACGGGTCATCGCTTGCTTGCAGCTCACCGTGGCTTTTCGCAGCTTACCACGTCCTTCATCGGCTTTACGCACCTAGGCATCCACCGTATGCTCTTTGTATTTTGACCTTTTAGCTTGGCTTCCTTTGCTCGGTAGACCTAAATCTTTTGCGAGAGTTCTCAGTTTTTCAACTTTGACTCTTTTGCGTCTTGTTTGTTCGCTGTGAAGTTTTCAAGGTACAGTTCTTGAGTTCCCTTTGATGGTGGGACTAGATGGATTTGAACCATCGACCTCACGCTTATCAGGCGTGCGCACTAACGAACTGAGCTATAGTCCCCCTGGTCCCTCAAAACTAAACAGTTAGAAGTAAGGCAAGTGTATCTCTACACTATCGACCTGGGATAATGCCTATTCTTCATAAGCATTTCTCCTTAGAAAGGAGGTGATCCAGCCGCACCTTCCGATACGGCTACCTTGTTACGACTTCACCCCAATCATCAACCCCACCTTAGACG
>JAZRVI010000031.1:0-65326 GCA_045599035.1 Desulfocucumaceae bacterium
AGGATGAAAGACTTATCCATTCGTACAATGAAGTGTGATTGCGGACTAACAATCAGCAGAGATCAAAATGCAGCAATCAATATCAAAAACGAAGGTCTGCGTATACTGAAATCTGCGTAAATCTTCAAATACATGGTAGGCTGGGAACCAGCCGAACCTGACGCCTGTGGACATTATGTAAGACTTGAGCTAACGATTATGTTAGCCAGGCAGTAGTGGTTGAAGCAGGAAGCTCGGCAATTTATTGCCGAGTAGTTCACGGTAGTTACTTCTAGCTTTTTACATGAAAATCCTGCTGAGAATAAATAAAATCAAGCTTTCAGCCCAGTTAAGAATATGTTATAATCTAAAAGGAAATCAATTCTATATGGCTATTTATGGAAAAGAAGGAGGTGTTAAGCGGTAAGTATTGTTAAAGGCAAGAAAAGCTATTTGATGGAGGATAAAAATGGATGTGCAGCAAATGATCTTTTCCGCCTTGGGCGGTTTAGGCATGTTTTTATTCGGAATTCATTTTATGTCAGAAGGTTTGCAATTAGCAGCCGGTGATCGTTTGAGAGTTTTTCTGGAGGCTGGAACCAAAACCCCAATCAGGGGGATTATTACGGGGATAATTGTTACCGCTTTAATTCAAAGCAGCAGCGGAACCACCGTTATTACGGTAGGTCTGGTTAACGCTGGTTTGCTGTCTTTGCGGCAGGCCATTGGAATTATTATGGGAGCCAATATTGGAACCACCGTCACTGCCTACTTAATCGGGATAAGTCTGGAAGAATATTCATTGCCGATGATTGCGGTCGGGATTATCATGTTATTTTTTATCAAAAATAAACGGGTAACCAATATTGGACAAATTATCTGTGGTTTTGGAATGTTGTTTTATGGTATGGGGATTATGGGCGAAGGGCTTAGTCCCTTAAAGGATCTGCCTTTCTTTGCCAACCTGATGCTGCAGGTGCAGGATCACGCTATTCTGGGCGTAGCCGTGGGAACCGTCTTTACCATGCTGATTCAAAGCAGTGCAGCTACGATAGGGATTATTCAGGAGTTGGCTTCTCAGGGTGCTGTTTCCCTGTATCAATCCATTCCTTTAATGCTGGGCAGTAATATCGGGACAACCATTACCGCTTTGCTGGCCTGTATCGGAGCTTCGGTGGCAGCTCGCAGAACGGCCGTGAGCCATACTATTTTTAACCTGATTGGAGCAATTATTTTTACTCCTCTTTTGATCATAGGGGTTTTTATTCCTTTGATTACCGGGATTACCAATTTGATTTTGTATTTTGTCCCAGGAGATGTGAGCTTTGCCAGCCTTAATATTAAAATGCAAATTGCTCAGGCTCACGGTATTTTTAACATCATTAACACTTTGGTTCTGCTGCCTTTTGTGGGATTGTTAGCTAAAATAGTAACTAGAATTATTCCAGAAAAACCGCCAATAGAAAGTGAACAGAAATTTCAGGAGGCTCAGTATCTGGAACCCCGTCTGTTGGTGAACCCGGCCATGGCTTTGGGACAGGCTCGGCAGGAAATTTTATACATGGGGCAAAGAGTGGAAGATTTTCTGCATGAGTCCTTGCAATTATTTTACAATCTTTCCTTTGGAGAAGATACTTTAAAGGATCTGGCAGCTCGGGAAGAACAAATTGACAAACTGGAAGAAGATATTATTCGTTATCTGGTCAAGCTTTCTTCGGCTCAAAAAATTTCCCAACAACAATCGGAATATGTGGCTTCTTTGACTCAGCTTGCCCATGATTTGGAAAGAATTGGCGATCATGCAGATAATGTAGTAGAACTGGCTGTTTATGGTAAGCAAAATAATATTCGCTTCAGCAAAACGGCGGAAGAACATGTGCATACTATGGCAGATTTGGTGGAAAAAACGGTTAAGCTGGCTGTGGACTCTCTGCGAGAGGGAGATTCTCAATTGGCTCGCAAGGTTCTGCAAAATGAAGATATAATTGACCAATTAGAAAAAGAATATCGTTATGGTCATATTAGCCGAATGAATATCGGGAAATGCAGTGGTTTTGAAGGATCTGTATTTTTGGATATTCTGAGCAATATGGAGAGAATTGGCGATCACTCTGTTAATATTGCTGAATATGTAATTCAAGGTTTGGCTTATTCCGAAAAGAACCTGGACAAAAACAAGGTGAAAAAAGATTGATTTGGCTTTAACACGCCGTGAGCAAGAAATCCCCCATCTCTATAGGTGGCGGGATGAATTGCGATAAACACGCAGGGCAACAGCATTTAACTTTTTTGAAAAGCTAAATGCACCTCCAAAAAGCGATTCAGGTGATATTTAGCACTTTTATCTAAGATTGAGGCTTGCAAAGCGTGAATATTATTCGTGACTTTGACAATTATTTTGCATAAATATGCAAATGCTGTTGCCCTGCTCCTGACTTGGACTAATTGACAAGGGATTGACAAAATGATAGACTGAATTTAGTCAACTACCCACCCACTAAAGTGAATGGGCTTGTAATTGCCTAGTCGTAGTAACGGCTTATGCCTCCGACCTTTAAATCCCAATAGACACTGCTGCCTAAAGTGGCGTTACATCATGGGACGGTTGACAATGCCCCTGACATCTCAGATATGCTGAGGTGCCACTGTATCCGGTACCTGACCATCAGAGAGATAGTTAATTCCCATGCGATACAGATTCATTGCTCCAATACGGTCATCGTTAGAGGTATAACCGCAATTTTTACATTTGAATATATGTAATTTCTTATTACGGTTAGCCTTTTCGGTATGTCCGCATTTAGGACAACATTGACTCGTATAATGAGGGTCAACTTTGATAACCGAGCTTTGTCTTCTCTTTGCCTTGTAGATTAGTTTTTGTTCAAGGTCGAAAAAAGACCAGGATACAATTTCGTATCTATGCTTTGTTAAGACCTTTTCGGTTGCAGAACGAATACCAGTTAAATCTTCAAGGACAAATAAAGTATGACCTGGATTATTTTCAACGAGTGCCTTAGAGACACAATGATTTACATCCTGCATCCAACGGTTTTCTCGTTGTCCAATAGCCCTTAGTCTACGCCTTGAAGAAGGAGTACCCGTCTGCTGTAATTGTTTACGAAGCTGCTTGTATTCAGCCCGTTTTTGCTTTATCTCCTTTCCGCTAATAAAGGTTGATTTTTGATTACTGTCATAAGCAGCAACTACAAAATTAATACCCCTGTCGATACCTACGACATTTTGTATATCAAAATATTCGCTGGTTTCGACTTCAAAGGATACAGGGATATGTAAATAATATTTACCGTGCTTTTGTGCTAATTTTGCAGTACCGAATTTATAAATCTTACTATCAAAATACTGCTCCATACCTTTTGAAAAGTAGGGGAGTTTAATACGGCCAGACAATGTGTTTACAGAGAACTTTTCCTGCGTTAAGGAATAATCTCTGTTCCATACCAAGTCGTATTGAGGTTTTTTAAAAACTGGTTTTATCCATTCATTTTTGGTTTTGAGAATGGCCTTATATCGAGCTATTACTGTACGAACTGCAGAAACAGCCATTTGAGATTTAAGACCATACTCACTACGGAGGGCAGCATATGTTTCGTCTTGCAAAGAATAACGAGACAGGTTATGCGTTTTATACACGCAATCGGAAACATAATTACAAGCATCACGATATGCCGTCATCGTATTATCTAATGCAAGACGGTCACTTTCCCTAGTTAAGATTTGTATTTTTGCAGTAATTGTAATTGTTTCCAACATATAAAATCCCCTGCTGATTTTTTCACCAAGACTATTATATGATAATTTTTAGCGAAAGTCAATATTTGAGATGGATTGATTTAAAAAGGCTCCTCTCATCCATCAAGAGGAATGGGCTTCCGCCTCCGACAAACAAAATAATTTTGTTTATGAGTGAAAAAGCGGTTGAAAAGCCGGATTGACAGGTCTTGGCTGCAAAGGCGGATGGGAGCTGGAACAGTAAAGAAGTATATATAAATGTGCATAAAGATTTATTGATTAATTATAGATATATGATATAATTAATTAAAGAGATGAAATGTCAATGAAGTATTACTCCATTGATAAATTTTCAAAACTTATCGGGAAGACGAAACAGACATTAAGGAATTGAGATAAAAAGGGAATTTTTAAACCTTTTTATAAATTGCTCACGGGCGAAAACCTCATGTGCTTCAGCAGCATGGGAGCGTCAAATGGCAGCTAGTGGTTATAGGTACTATTTTCAACAATAACTTAATCACTTTCCTGGTATAAAAAATCAGGAAACTGAAATTACTGTCTTTAGTGCCAGACTGCAAGGTAAAAAAGCCAATAAAGCAAATGTAATACAAATGCCGGAAATATGGTCTTGCTTTTATTAAGGCTGATCGGTGGCTTCCGTTGTCTGAGACTCGCAGTAAGTATGGAGTTATATGGAAATTTAAGCCCCTGGAGTGTTATACAAGCCAAAGCAGCTTTCCAGCGAAATGGGATGCTGTGAATGGGGAATTAAACATGGCTTTATAGATTTTTATAAGGTTTTGGCAACGGTTAATAGCTTTCGACAAACTACACCGTTGAGAAAACGAGGCTGATTCGTTGTTGAGGAATTTACTGGAATACCGGAGCGGGAAGCTCCGTTTCTATGTCAGGCATCGGAGTCAGAACTAAAAGCGGGTTTAGCAATAATAAGCTTAGAAATTGGGTGTTTTGATGCTGGAATTTTTTTCGGAGATTACCCTGGATTTAAATGAAGTGGAAAAAAAGTTAAAAGAAGTTACCATAGATTCTGATCCTTTTATCAGTCAGAATACCAATTTATTGTTGGATTCCGGAGGAAAACGGCTGCGTCCGGCCTTTAGCCTGTTGGGAGCCAAATTAGCCAATTATGATTTATCCCAGGTCTTGCCCCTGGCGGTGGCCATTGAAATTTTTCATATGGCTACCTTGGTGCATGATGATGTGGTGGATTGTTCTCTGACTCGGCGAGGACAGCCTACAGTTAAAGCTTTGCGGGGTAATCGGATTTCTACTCATTTGGGAAATTATCTTTTGGCCAAAGCTTTGATTTTGTTTTCCCAATATCCTAATCCTCTGATTCCTGCGGTTATGTCCGAGGTTAGCTTTAAGATTTGTCAAGGAGAACTTTATCAAATCCAAACCTTGCAGGACAGCTCGCAAAATTTGAAAAATTACTTTTATCGAATTAACCGCAAAACTGCCGTACTGCTGGCGGCTAGTTGTCAGCTGGGGGCAGTAGCCTGTGGAGCAGGCTGGGAAATTTATCAGCCCCTCCGGCGTTATGGGCATTGCATGGGTATGGCTTTTCAGATTGCCGATGACATTTTGGATTTTACGGCGACTGCCAAAACTCTGGGCAAGCCGGTGGGTAATGACCTAAAAGAAGGTATTATCACTTTGCCGGTTATTTGGGCTTTACAGGATTCCCCGCAAAAGAAAAAGCTGCGTGAATTGTTGCTCCTAAAAAGCAAGAGTGAGACAGATATTGCTGAAATGCTGGAATTGGTCAAAGCCAGCGGCAGTATTGAGCGAACCCGGAACCTGGCTTTTCGATATGTACAAAAGGCCAAGGAACATTTGGCGGGGCTGCCTGATTTGCCTGCCAGAGATATTTTGGAGATGCTGGCCGAATTTGTAGTTGAACGAGAATATTAGGAGTGTATAATTGTTTTATCCGATTTTTTTGAATATAGAGGCTAAAAATTGCTTGGTAATTGGTGGCGGCAAGGTAGCTTTGCGGAAGGTTTTGAGTTTGTTGCAGGCTCAGGCTCAGGTTAGGGTCATAAGTCCGAAGCTTGAGCCAGAATTACAGAAATTGAATCAACAGGGTAAGATTGAATATATTCAGACTGTTTATCAAAGTAAATGGCTGGAGGGAGCTTTTTTGGTCATCTCTGCTCTTGATGATCCGCAGGCGGCCAGACAAATTGCTCAGGACTGCCGGGAAAGAAATTTATTGCTTAATTCGGTTTTGGAGCCGGAATTGGGTAATTTTCAGGTTCCAGCCACTTGCCAGCGGGGTGAATTGCAGCTTGCAGTTTCTACTGGAGGGCAAAGTCCGCTTTTGGCTCGGATTATCAAAGAACAACTGGAAGCTGAATTTGGGGAAGAATATCAGGAATTGCTGCAGGTTTTGGAACAGGTAAGACAGGAAATCAAACAGAAAATTTCGGACTCGCAAAAGCGGCAGGAAATCTATAAACAAATTTTAAATCAGGATGTTGTGAACTTAATTAAACAAGGCAGACTTAATATAGCAAAGGAGCGGATTGTTAATGCCGATTGTAGTGGCAGGAGTCAATCATAAAACAGCCCCGGTGGAAATCCGGGAAAGATTGGCTTTTTCCGAAAATCATATCCGGGAGTTTCTGACCCTCCTCCCCGCTTCTTCTTTTATTTCGGGAGTAGTGCTTTCTACCTGCAACCGTACCGAAATTTATGCAGCCCTTAAAGAAAATTCCGACCCGCAGCAGGGTATTGGAGAACTGAAAAGCTTTTTGGCTGCTAAAGCCGGTTTTCCCCAGGAAAAAATAAATAAGTATTTGTATTTTTGTCAAGGCTATGAAGCGGTTCAACATCTTTTTAGGGTAATTTCCGGCCTGGATTCCATGATCTTGGGAGAAACTCAGATTTTGGGACAGGTTAAAAAAGCTTATCAAATTACCTGCAGGCAAAATCAAGCCAACAGCCTGATTCATAATTTATTCCAGCAGGCACTTTCGGTGGGGAAAAAGGTCAGAACTCAAACCGGAATTGATCAAAATTCCGTTTCAGTCAGTTATACCGCTGTGGAATTGGCCAAACAGATTTTTGGAGATTTGCATGATCGAACGGTTTTGATTCTGGGAGCCGGTAAGATGAGTGAATTAACCGCTTTGCATTTGGTGGCCAATGGAGTTAGCAGCGTGATTGTTTCCAATCGCTCCTATGACCGAGCGGTGGAGTTGGCCGCCCGTTTTAAAGGGTTGGCTGTTCGTTTTGATCAACTGCAAAAATATTTGCTCCAGTCTGATATTGTGATTAGCTGTACGGCGGCAGCTCACTTTATTATCCGAAAATCAGAGATGGAAACTCTTTTGCAGCCCTATCCAGATAAAAAAATTATGCTGATTGATATTGCGGTTCCCCGGGATATTGAACCGGAAGTAGGAGCTTTGCCCGGAGTGAGCCTGTATAATGTAGATGATTTGAATCAGGTAATAGATACTCATTTGGAGGAAAGGCAGCAAGCAGCCAAGCAAGCCGAACAGATTATTAAAGCTGAGGTGGATGAATTTAGTCGTTGGTATGCTGCCCAGCTTGTTACTCCTGTAATTACCAATTTGCGAGGCTGGGGTGAGGCAATTAAAAAACAGGAGCTGGACAAGGCTTTGGCTGCTTTGGGGCAGCTTTCCGAACACGATCAGAAAGTTGTGTGTTCTTTGGCCGCTGGGATTGTGAATAAACTTTTACATAATCCTACCGCCAATTTGAAAAAATATGCCTTGACACCGGAAGGCAGTCAGTATGTACAAGTGAGTCGGGATTTATTTGGCTTGGATTAAGAGGATGGTTATGAAGAAAAAAATAGTTATCGGAACCAGGGACAGCCAGTTGGCCTTGTGGCAAGCCAATTGGGTTAAACAGCAGTTAGAAAGGCTTTTTCCGGAACGGGAATTTGTTCTCAAATGCTTTCGCACCAAAGGAGATCGGATTCTCCATACTTCTTTGGCCAAGATCGGGGATAAGGGATTGTTTACTCAGGAATTGGAAGCGGGTCTGCTGTCCGGAGAGGTTGATTTGGCGGTACATAGCCTGAAGGATTTGCCGACAATCTTGCCGGAAGGATTGGAGATTGGGGCTTTTTGTCTTCGGGAAAACCCTTTGGATGTTCTGGTGGCCAAAGCAGGTCTGACTTTGGCCGAGCTGCCCCAGGGAGCGAAAATTGGAACCAGCAGTTTGCGGAGAACGGCTCAGCTTTTGGCCTTGCGGCCGGATTTGCAGATAGAAGTAATTCGAGGTAATGTTCCCACTCGTCTGCGGAAGCTTCAGGAAAGCGATTTAGCTGGGATAATTTTGGCTTATGCCGGGGTACATCGGCTGGAGCTGGATTCGGAAATCAGTCAGATTCTGGAGCCGGAAATTTGTCTGCCGGCGGTGGGTCAGGGAATTGTGGGCTTGGAAATTGCGGCTGATCAGGCAGAAATCAGGGAATTGACGGCAGCTTTGGATAATCCGGATTCTCGATCCTGCGGAACAGCCGAAAGAGCCTTTATGCGAAAGCTGGAAGGCGGGTGTCAGGTGCCTATGGGAGCTTTGGCTCAAATAGTCGGTTCGGATTTAATTCTATCCGGGGTGGTAGCTGATTTGGACGGACAACAGGTTTTAAAATCAAGCTGTCAGGGCAGCCGCCAGCAGGCTGAGTTTTTGGGTGAAAGTCTGGCTCAGAAATTACTGGAGCAGGGAGCAGGAGAAATTTTAGAGAAAGTGCGGGAATTTACTTATGGCAAATAAGGGAATTGTGTATTTGGTGGGAGCCGGTCCGGGGGATCCCGGACTTTTGACTTTGCGGGGCAAGGAGTGCCTGCAAAAGGCGGAAGTGGTGGTTTATGATCGGTTGGTAGGGAAAACCTTGCTGGATTGGATTGATCCCCAGGCAGAAAAAATCTATGTGGGCAAAAGTCCGGAAAAGCACGCTTTGAAGCAGGAAAAAATTAATCAGCTTTTGGTTGATCAGGCTTTGGCCGGAAAAGTTGTGACCCGACTTAAAGGCGGGGATCCTTTTGTTTTTGGCCGGGGCGGAGAAGAAGCCGAGGTCTTGCAGGCTCAGGGGATTCCTTTTGAAATTGTTCCTGGTATAACCTCCGCTGTTGCAGTTCCAGCTTATGCCGGAATCCCGGTTACCCATCGAGGTCTTACTTCTACTGTGACCTTGATTACCGGCAATGAAGATCCTAATAAAGCAGATAGTAGTTTGAACTGGCAGGCGATCAGCGAAATTGGCGGGACTCTGGTTTTTTTTATGGGCATGGGCAATTTGAGCGAAATTACGGCTCGGCTTTTAAAAGGAGGCCGTCAGCCAGAAACGCCGGTAGCCTTGATTCGCTGGGGAACCCGACCTCAACAAAAAACCCTGCTGGGAACTTTGCAAAACATTGCTGCTTTGGCGGCAGAAGCGGAATTTAAAAACCCGGCCATTATTTTGGTGGGTGAGGTTGTGCAAATGCGGGAAAAGCTGAACTGGTTTGAAAAGCGTCCGCTTTGGGGACAAAAAATCCTGGTTACTCGCTCCCGGGAGCAGGCCAGCAGCTTATCAGAAAAAATTCGGCAGTTGGGTGGAGAAGCGGTGGAATTTCCGACAATTCAAATTGCTCCTCCTGTAGATCCATTGCCTTTGGAGCAGGCTCTGGCTCAGATAGAAAGCTATCAGTGGCTGATTCTAACCAGCGTTAATGGGGTTAAATTTTTCTTTGAATATTTGCGAAAGCAGGGCAAGGATGCCCGAAATATCCGGGCTAAAATTGGAGTTATCGGACCCAAGACTCAAGAGGCTTTGGCGGCTTACCAGCTAATTGCCGATTTTCAGCCGTCTGAATATCGGGCAGAAAGCATTGTCGAGGGATTGCAGGGACAAATTAAACCGGGGGATCGGATTTTGCTGCCCCGGGCGGATTTGGCTCGATCCTTTTTGCCGGAAGCTCTTCGGCAAATGGGAGCGGAGGTTACTGAGGTTACTGCTTATTGTACTCAGGAGGTTTCCGGCCAGGCGGAAGCCATGCAAAAAATGCTTCAAACTGAACCGGTGCAGCTTATTACCTTTACCAGCTCCTCAACGGTTCGGAATTTTGCCAGATTGCTGGGCAGCGAACAGCAGACCTGTTTGCAAGGGGTCAAATTGGCCTGTATTGGGCCGATTACTGCTCAAACTGTGCAGGAGGAGTTGAACCGGAAAGCGGATATTGTGGCCGAAGAATATACCATTGAGGGTCTGATTCAAGCTATTTTAGCGGAGGAGGGAGTTTAAATGATTGGGATTACCAGATTATTATGTGACGGGGAGAATTATGGGGATAATCTGCGTTATCATGCTTCCTCCGCCACTCAACAGCATGGAACCTCTCAGGGCAAAGGACCGGTGGTAGTCTGGAATTCAACTCGAACCTGCAATTTGAAATGTCGGCATTGCTATTCGGAATCGGATAGCCAAGTTTACGAAGGAGAGCTTTCCACCCAGGAAGGCCAGACTTTTTTGGATGATTTGGCTGATTTTAAAGTGCCGGTAATTTTATTTTCAGGGGGAGAGCCGCTCTTGCGGCCGGATTTTTTGGATTTGGCGGCTTATGCAGTCAAAAGAAAGATCCGGGCAACGGTCTCGACCAACGGAACTTTGATTGATGCCGAAAAAGCCCGGCTTTTTAAAAAAATCGGCTTGGGCTATGTCGGGGTCAGCATTGATGGAATTGGTGAAAGCAATGACCTTTTTCGCGGCCAAAAGGGAGCTTTTGAGACAGCTCTGAGGGGGATTCGGGCTTGCCTTTCGGTGGGGCAAAAGGTGGGTTTGCGTTTTACCTTGAATCAATATAATATTGATGATCTGGAAGAAATCTTTTATTTGCTGAAGGAAGAAAAGATTCCCAGGGTTTGCTTTTATCATTTGGTTTATAGTGGCCGGGGCAGCTCCATGCAGGATAAGGATATTTCTTATGAGCGAACCCGGGAAGCTTTGGATTTGATTATGGATAAAACCATAACCTTCAATCGCAAAGGATTTCCGCTGGAGGTTTTGACTGTGGATAACCATTGCGATGCTGTTTATGTTTATTTACAGGCTTTGAAGCGTTATCCCAATAAAGCCAATCAGGTTTTGAAGCTGCTCTTGGCCAACGGAGGCAATCGCAGCGGCATAGCCATTGGAGAGGTGGATTGGTTTGGGGATGTTCACCCGGATCAATTTTCCCGGAACCATACCTTTGGCAATGTTAAAAAGCAAAAATTTGCTGAAATCTGGACCAATACCCAGCATCCTATTTTGGCCGGTCTAAAAAACCGCAAGCCTTTGCTGAAAGGGCGTTGTGCCAAATGTAAATGGCTGGAGGTTTGCAACGGCAATTTCCGAGCCAGAGCTGAGGCGGTTCATGAAGATTTTTGGGCGGAAGACCCAGCCTGCTATTTGACCAATCAGGAAATAGGAATTTAAGGAGGCTTTTAAACAAGTGGCTAGAAAAAAAATTACGATTATTGGATCAGGCAATGTAGGAGCTACTACCGCTCATTGGGCAGTGGCCAAGGAATTGGGTGATGTAGTTTTAATTGATATTGTGGAAGGGATTCCTCAGGGCAAAGCTTTGGACTTGCAGGAAGCCGCTCCGGTGGAAGGGTTTGACTGCCGGATTCAGGGTACCCAAAATTATGAGGATACCGCCAATTCCGATCTGATAATTATTACGGCTGGAATGGCTCGGAAGCCCGGAATGTCCCGGGATGATCTGCTGCAAATCAACGCTAAGATTGTAGCCGATTGTGCCAGAAAAGCAGCTCAATATTCCCCGGAAGCTATTTTATTGGTGGTAACCAATCCGCTGGATATTATGGCTCATGTGGCTTTAAAAGCCAGTGGTTTTGCTCCCCGCAAGGTTTTGGGGATGGCTGGGGTTTTGGATTCAGCTCGTTTTAGAAGCTTTATTGCTTTGGAATTGAGTGTATCCTTTGAGGATGTCAATGCCTTTGTTATGGGCGGACATGGAGATGATATGGTTCCGTTGGTTCGTTATAGCTCGGTCGGAGGGATTCCTATTGAAAAGCTGCTTGATTCCGATAAAATTGCCGCTATTGTAGAACGCACTCGCCGGGGCGGAGCCGAAATTGTAAATTTGCTGAAATCAGGCAGTGCTTTCTATGCTCCGGGGGCTTCTACTGTACAAATGGCTGAGGCTATTTTGAAGGATAAAAAACGGGTTTTGCCGGTGGCCGCTTATTTGCAGGGAGAATATGGGGAACAGGATATGTTCTTTGGTGTTCCTGCCGTTATTGGAGCCAACGGAGTGGAAAAGGTTTTTGATTTGGAATTGACCGAAACCGAAAAAGCCTTGATCCAAAAATCTGTTGCAGCAGTACGCAAGCTGATGCCGATTTTGGACGAGTTATAGATGAAAGGCGAAAAATGGCTCGCTATCAAATAAAAATAGAGCGTCGCTGTGTTTTGGAACCTCTGAAAGCCTGTGATGACTGTGGTGAATGTTCCCGTTGTGATTTGGATCCCAATAAAATTTGTGATAATTGCATGAAATGTTTGGGAGATCAGGACTATTCCACCATTTATATTGACGAAATTATTGTTGATGAAACAAAGCATTAAGAGGTCTTATTAACTTTTTTGGAAGCAGGAATGGGGAAAATCAATCGGTTAAGTTCAGGCTTGACAAAGTGAAAAATTGAGTTTAGAATAATGGTATCAAACTGAAGATAAAGTGTAAGTACCTGGGCGGTATTTCGTAACAGAGAGTCTCTTATTGGCTGGAAAAGAGATACGAAAGAGTCGAGGGAATGGGCTTTGGAGGGCAAACCGAAATTGGAGTAGGGGCGACGGAGATGGCTTCTTCGTTATCAACAACCGGTCTATGTTGGTAGACCATGAGAGGGCATGATATCATGTCAAGCCGGGTGGCACCGCAAGAGAATAATCCTCTTGTCCCAGCAATTATTAAAAACGATTGCGGGACGAGAGGTTTTTTAATTTCTGCTCCCGCCGAAAGGAGTAAACAAAATGATCCCTTACAAAATTTATCTGGAAGAAAACGAGCTGCCGCAAAGCTGGTATAATGTGCGGGCGGATATGGTGAATAAGCCGGCTCCGCTTTTGAATCCGGCTACCATGCAGCCGATTACCTTGGACGAGCTTAGTCAGGTTTTTTGCCGGGAATTGGCCAAACAGGAATTAAATGAAACTGATGCTTATATTGAAATTCCGCAAGCTATTCGCGAGTTTTATAAAATGTATCGTCCTTCTCCTCTGATTAGAGCTTATTGTCTGGAAGAAAAATTGCAGACCCCGGCTCAGATTTATTATAAATTTGAAGGAAATAATACCAGCGGCAGTCATAAGTTAAATTCGGCTATTGCTCAGGCTTATTATGCCAAGGAACAGGGTTTGAAGGGGGTTACCACGGAAACTGGAGCCGGACAATGGGGAACAGCTTTGTCAATGGCGTGTTCCTATTTGGGATTGGACTGCCAGGTTTATATGGTTAAGGTTTCCTATGAGCAAAAGCCTTTCCGCCGGGAAGTGATGCGGACTTTTGGAGCCAAGGTGACTCCTTCTCCTTCAGACAGCACCGAGGTGGGCAGAAAAATTTTGGCCGAACATCCAGGTACCGGCGGGTCCTTGGGCTGGGCCATTTCGGTAGCTGTGGAAAAGGCGGTTAGTACAGAAGGCTATCGCTATGTTTTGGGCAGCGTATTATCGCAGGTTTTGTTACATCAAACAATAGTCGGCCTGGAAACTAAAGCAGCCTTGGATAAATATGGAGTTAAGGCAGATGTGATTATTGGCTGTGCTGGAGGAGGTTCCAACTTGGGCGGCTTGATTGCTCCTTTTATGGGGCAGAAATTGCGGGGTGAAGCTGACTATCAGTTTATAGCAGTGGAACCGACTTCCTGTCCCAGCTTGACCAGGGGAAAATTTGCCTATGATTATTGCGATACCGGTAAGATTTGTCCTTTATCTAAAATGTACACCCTGGGCAGCGGCTTTATTCCTTCATCCAACCATGCGGGAGGCTTGCGTTATCACGGCATGAGTTCAATTTTATCTCAATTATATGATGATGGTCTGATTGAAGCCAGAGCTGTGGAACAAACCTCCGTTTTTGCGGCAGCGGAAGAATTTGCCCGGGTTGAAGGCATTCTGCCGGCTCCGGAAAGCAGCCATGCCATTAAGGCGGCTTTGGATGAAGCGAAAAAATGCAAGGAAACCGGTGAAGCCAAAACAATCGTTTTTGGTTTGACAGGTACCGGTTATTTTGATATGATGGCTTATGAAAAATTCCATGACGGAATTATGGCTGATTTTATTCCCAGTGAGGCTGATCTGGCTGTTGGTTTTGCCGGTTTGCCGAAAGTAAAATAAATATAACGAACAGCAGGGAAAAATAAAAATGCGGGGAATTTAATCAATAAAAGGAGGTGTTTTTGAATGTCTGTAATCGAAGTAGCTCAGGAATTGGGTAAAGCTATTACGGAATCTCAGGAATTAGCTGATATGCGTTCTACTCAGGAGGCCATGATGTCTGATGTGGCTGCTGCTGCTCTGGTGGATGAATTTAATCAGAAACAGCAGCGGTTTATTGAATTAACTCACAATGGAGTCCAGTTGACTTCGGAACAAAAAGCTGAAATTGCGGATATTGAAAAAAGAATGATGGAAAATCCGAAGGTTCTGGCTTATTACCATGCCCAGCAGAATTTTGAAAAAATGCTGGATGGTATTAATCAGATTATTTATAAGGCTATCAGTGGGAATAATGGCTGTGAAGGAGACGGCAGTTGTTCTTCCGGCTGCTGCTCTTCTTGCGGAGGCGGCTGTCATTAAAATCTGAAAATTATTTGTAAAAAAAGGGATTTACATAGAATGTAAGTCCCTTTTTTATGGAGATTAAATATATTGATCAATTTGTTATCTGTGATATTAAATAGCTGGCAATTCTTCTTCAGTACAAATATTTTCATTGATGGCCTTTTTTCTTAGAGCAAAGTAAAGCTGAGCATAAGTGGCAGAAAGATAAGGCTGGAAGAAGATATAAGCAATTCCAAATGTAACCGCACAGAGCAAGTACCACAGAATAAAGGATAAATCTAAAACAAAAATATTAAACTTTTCATTTTGAGTGGTTGTTTTGCTGATTTGAAAGGCTCTTCGCCAGCCGATTTCCGGATTATGTGCCATAATGAAAGGCACCATGCGATAGGAATAGCTTTTGATAATGCCCGGTATAATTAATAAAAGACTCCACAGGAAAATAAAGATTGCCATGAAAAACATGGCCATAACAGTTTGGCCGTATCCTTCTTTGAAGACTTGGAAAACATCTCCCAAAGCAGCTTTTCGATTAGACATAATTAAGAAAAACTTATACAGACCAACAGAAAGTGGGTTAACCAAAAAAACGACTAGTAATATTTCCAAAACACTAAGCAGAACAGGGATAGAGCAGGATTCCGTATTATTGGAATAAGGCATATCCGAAATGCCAGATAAGCTGGCAATAGCCATAATAATAGCCATAATAATAGCTATGATCAGACTGACTCCTACAGCCGTCCAATACTGAGGTTTCAAGCATTCCTTAGCCTGTCTTTTCAGATCATTTCGATACCACATAAAACTCCTCCTCTTTTTTACAAAATAATCTGAATTTTATTTTGAAGCATTCTGCCCAATTTGTCAAGTACATATAAGAAATTTGCGACAATTTTCTTCTAAACTTTTCCTGAAAAACCAAAATTAGATGTTGCGAAAGTCGGGGTCGATATGTTATAATAAGCGTTGTGATATATTTAACTTATTTTGGCAAAAAACTTTCTCAAGTCAAAAAGAAAGAGGTGAATTTTCATGAAGGACGGTATCCATCCAGCAATGAATCTGGCTAAGGTTAGCTGTGTTTGCGGCGAAACTTTTGAAGTGCTTTCTACTAAAAAGGAATTAAAGGTTGAAATTTGTTCCAAATGTCATCCTTTCTATACCGGGTCTCAAAGAAGTATTGAAGTTGGCGGTCGGGCTGATCGTTTCCGCAAAAAATATGGTCTTAAATAAATTGAGATCCAGGTCGGGATTGTCAAAATTTTAACACGCCGTGAGCAAGAAATCCCCATCTCTATAGGTGGCGGGATGAATTGCGATAAACACGGCGTTTTCTTGACTTTTGTTATTTATAGTGTTATAATCATAATATAATCGGTCGTAATCATCATAAAGGTTATAAATACTATGAAATTGGATAATAATAATCATTCAGTATTCATGCTGCATTATCACTTGATTATGTGTATCAAATATCGCAATAAGGTTATAAATGACGATATATCCAATCGCCTTAAAGAGATATTTGGGAACATAGCTCCTTCTTATAACATTACGCTGGAAGAATGGAATCACGATATTGATTATGTACATATTCTTTTTAGAGGTCAACCTAATACAGAAATAAGCAAATTTATCAATGCATATAAATCTGCTAGTAGTAGGCTTATCAAAAAAGAATTCCCTCAAATCCGTAAATCTTTATGGAAAGAAATGTTCTGGTCACGGAGTTTTTGTCTACTGACCACTGGTGGAGTTACTGTGGATATCATTAAACAATACATACAATCACAAGGTGAGAAAGATGGCAAACAAAGGAATTAAGTATCGAATATATTCTACAACTGAATAAAGTGTTATGTTTGCTAAAATCTTCGGCTGCTGCCGTAAGGTTTATAATCTTATGCTTGCCGACAAGATTGAAAGTTATAAAGCTGCTGGTAAGTTTGCTGCTGTAAATCCTGCTAAGTATAAGGAGGACTACCCATATCTACCCATATCTAAAGGAAGTAAATAGTCTTGCTTTTGCTAATAAACAAATGGATTTATAAACAGTAAAATCCAATAATTATATAAAGCAACTTCGTAAAATCAATAAAATCCATAGACATATTGCAAATCAGAGATTAGACAATCTACATAAGATATCTACTGAGATAGCCAATCAGTATGATGTTGTTTGTGTAGAATCCTTAAACATGAAATCTATGTCTAATAAAGGTTTTGGTAACGGCAAAGCTACTCTAAAGTTGATAAGTGGTTTCCGTCCAGCCAAATATGTTATCAATGCGGAACTATCCACAAGAGGATGAAAGACTTATCCATTCGTACAATGAAGTGTGGTTGCGGACTGACAATCAGCAGAGATCAAAATGCAGCAATCAATATCAAAAACGGAGGTCTGCGTATACTGAAATCTGTGTAAATCTTCAAAAATAAATGGTAGGCTGGGGATCAGCCGAACCTAACGCTTGCGGACATTGTGTAAAACTTGAGCTAACGATTATGTTAGCCAGGCAGTAGTGGTTGAAGCAGGAAGCTCCGACTTCTATAAGTCGGAGTAGTTCACAGAGGAAATAAACTAGCAGAGCCAGGCTCTGCTAGTTCCATAAAGTGGGGAGGGAAAGGAATGGCCAAATTTCAATACGGTGGACAGGCGGTTATTGAAGGAGTTATGATGATGGGTCCTCAAAGCCGGGCAATTGCTGTGAGATTGCCGGAGGGAGAAATCGCGGTAGACGACAAGGAAGTAAATCTGCTGGTTCGTCGCCATAAATTTTTGAGACTGCCTTTGGTGCGGGGTGTGGTTTCTCTGATTAATTCTTTGGTAATTGGTACCGAAGCCTTAAATTATTCCGCTAATCAGGCTTTGGGGGAGGAAGAACAATTAAGTCCCTGGGGAATGGCCTTGACCTTTATCATTGCTTTTGCGGTAGCGGCAATTTTTTTTGTGGCTTTGCCAACTGGAGCAGCTTCTTTAACTCATGATTATATTGACAGCAATTTATTGAAGAATATTATCGAAGGTCTGGTTCGTTTGGGTTTGTTTTTGGCTTATGTCTTTTTCATTGGCAAATTGCAGGATATTAAGCGAGTTTTTCAGTATCATGGAGCTGAACATAAGGTGATTAATGCTTATGAGGCTGGAGAAGAGCTGAAAGTCGAAAAAGTGCAGAAATATCCAACCTTTCATCCTCGTTGCGGAACCAGTTTTATTGTAATTGTTTTGATTTTGACAATTTTTGTTTTTTGTGTGATTGATTATGATGTCTTGTGGAAGGCTATTGTATATCGAATTTGCCTTCTGCCGGTTATTGCCGGAATCTCTTATGAGCTACTGAAATCTTCCGCCAGATTAATCGGCAAAAAAAGCTTGTGCTTCTTATTGGCTCCCGGTCGCTGGGTACAAAAACTGACTACCAATGAACCGGATGATCAACAGGTTGAGGTGGCTATTGCCGCTTTTAAGGCGGCTTATCGGGAAGGGGAAGGTTTATGTTAGAAAAATTAGCCGGAATTGAACAGCATTATGAGGAATTGGAGCAAAAAATTGCCGATCCTGAAATTATCGCTGACAATTCCCTTTGGCAGCAATATGTAAAGAATCATTCGGATTTAAGCGAAATTGTGGCTGCTTATCGGGATTTAAAAAAGTCTATGGCAGATAGCGAAGAAGCCAAAGAATTGCTGGCGGATAAGCCGGATCCAGACTTTAAGGAAATGTTGGAGCTGGAGCTGGCTGAACAGGAAGAAAAACAACTGGAATTAACTGCCAAATTAAAGGTTTTATTGTTGCCTAAAGATCCTAATGATGATAAAAATGTCCTGGTAGAAATTCGAGCTGGTACTGGCGGAGAAGAAGCTGCTTTGTTTGCAGCCGATTTGTTTAAAATGTATACCCGTTTTGCTGAGCGTAAGGGCTGGAAAACCGAAATTATGAATACTAACTATACGGATATTGGCGGTTTTAAAGAAGTAGTCTTTATGGTGGAAGGCAAGGGAGCTTATAGTATGCTCAAGTTTGAGAGCGGAACCCATCGGGTGCAGCGGGTTCCCTCGACTGAATCTCAGGGCAGAATCCATACTTCAGCCGCTACGGTGGCGGTTTTGCCGGAAGCGGAAGATGTGGAAATTGATATTAATCCCAATGATATTCGGATTGATTTGTTCTGTGCTACCGGCCCAGGTGGACAATGCGTTAATACCACTCAGTCGGCAGTTCGTTTGACTCACATTCCCACCGGAATTGTGGTAAGCTGCCAAGATGAAAAAAGCCAGCATAAAAATAAAGATAAGGCCATGCGGGTTTTGCGAGCCAGAATTTTGGATAAAATTCAGGAGGAACAACGGCAGGAAATTGCTTCAGCTCGAAAATCACAGGTAGGCAGCGGAGATCGCAGCGAAAGAATCAGGACTTATAATTTCCCTCAGGCTCGGGTTACAGATCACCGAATCGGTCTGACGGTGCATCGTTTGCCGGAAATTTTGCTGGGTAATCTGGATGAAATTATTGATGCTCTGATTGCCTCTTATCAGGCAGAACGGTTAAAAGCGGTGGATGAATAAAATGAAAAATTCTCTTGAGCGGTTGCTGCATTCAGCAGCCGCTTTTTTGCAGTTAAATAAAATAGACAATCCCCGTTTGGAAGCTGAGGTTTTGTTGGCTGGGCTTTTGGGCTGTGATCGGGTTTGGCTTTATGCTCATTCGGAAGAAGAAACTGAAATTGCGGACGAATATCGAAAACTTTTGGATAGGCGTATAAAAGGCGAGCCAGTTGCTTATTTATTAGGTAAAAGGGAATTTATGGGATTAGAGTTGGAAGTCAGTCCGGCGGTTTTAATTCCCCGACCGGAAACTGAACTTTTGGTAGAAAAGGCCTTAGCTTTTTGTGCCAATAAAGGAGCAATTAAGGCAGCAGATGTGGGTACTGGCAGCGGAGCCATAGCCTTGAGTCTGGCTTTTTATGCTCCGGAAATTCAGGTTTGGGGACTGGATATTTCAGCAGCGGCCTTGACTGTAGCGGAGCGGAACCGAAAAAGACTGGGCTTGGAGGAACGGGTTAATTTACAAAAAAGTGATTTGCTGACGGATTGGCCGAAAGATTGCCAGTTGGATTTGGTGTTGGCTAATTTACCTTATATTCCCAGTCAGCAAATAGCCGGATTGATGCGGGATGTCCGAGACTTTGAGCCGGTTTTGGCCTTGGATGGCGGTTTGGATGGTTTGCAGCTTTACCGGCGACTTTGGCCTCAAGCTGAAAAGCTTCTACGCCCCGGAGGTTTATTGCTGCTGGAAATTATGAGCGGTCAGGGAGCAATTTTAACACGAGAAGCCAATTCAAACTGGACGGTTGGGGTGGATTTGGACTGGGCGGGACAGGAAAGAATTTTTTGGGGGATTAGGAAATGAAAACTTGTGTATGGCCGATGGACTCAAATTTGCTGACAAAAGCGGGCAGACTTTTGCGGGAAGGAAAGCTGGTGGCTTTTCCAACCGAAACGGTTTATGGCCTGGGGGCCAATGCTCTGGACGGACAAGCCGTAGCAAGGATCTTTCAGGCCAAAGGCCGACCTCAGGATAATCCTTTGATTACCCATATTTACACCTTTGATCAAATGGAAGAATATGGCCAAAATATTTCGTCCTTGGCCTGGAAATTGGCTCGAACCTTTTGGCCGGGGCCTTTGACTTTAATTGTGGAGAACCGGGGCATCATCAGCCCGGTGGTTAGTGCCGGTTTGAACAGCCTCAGCCTGCGAATGCCCAAACATCCGGTGGCTTTGGCTTTGCTGCGGGAGGCTGGGGTGCCAATAGCGGCTCCCAGTGCTAATTTGTCCGGCCACCCCAGTCCAACTACGGCTCAACATGTTTGGGAGGATTTGCAGGGCAAAATTGAAGCCATTATAGATGGCGGAGCCTGTGCCATTGGCCTGGAATCAACGGTGCTGGATGTTCGGGGCGAGGTGCCGGTGATTTTGCGGCCGGGAGCCATTACTCCGGAGCAAATTCGAACCTTGGCAGGGCAGGTTGCTTTGGATCCTGCCTTACTGAATCCGGGACAGACCACCCAAAAACCTTTGGCTCCGGGTATGAAATACCGGCATTATGCCCCTAAAGCTCCCTTGTTTTTGTGGGAAGGAGCGGCTTCCCGGATTCCGGTCGAAATTTCCCGCCAGGCTCAGAAGGCTGTACAAAGAGGACAAAAGGTTGGGATTTGGGGTCTGGCTCAAAATCAGGCTTTTTATCCGCCGAAAGCAGTCTTTTTAAGCAGCGGCAGCGACTTGCCAGCAGAAAGGGCAGCAGCTTTATATGCGGCCTTGCGGGAAATGGATCGACTGGGCGTAGATTTGATTTTGGTGGAAGGTTTGGAACCGCAGGGTTTGGGGTTGGCTGTGGAAAATCGCTTGCGAAAGGCAGCAGCGAAAATTATCAGCTTGGATTGACCTAAGAGGTGAAATTTATTTGAGTTTGCTTACTTTGATTGCTTTGGCTGTGGCTTTGGGGGCAGACGCTTTTTCTTTGTGCCTGGCTTTGGGAATGAATGGGGTTAGGATGTTTCAGGTTTGGCTGATCAGCGGCACGGTTTTGGTTTTTCATATTATCATGCCCTTGATTGGCTTTAGCATTGGGGATTTGGCCGGAAAATATATTGGCCAGATAGCTTCTATTTTAGGAGCTTTAATTTTGCTGTATCTGGGCGGAAAAATGATTTGGGAAGCCTGCAAAAAGAAAGAGGAAGAACCCCGAATTGCCCTTTTAAACACCTGGGGATTGCTGGTTTTGGCCTTTAGTGTCAGTCTGGATGCTTTGAGCGTGGGTTTTACTTTGGGTACTCGGAATGTTAATCTGCCGACTGCCGTTTTATTATTTGGTTTGCTGGCTGGTTTAATGACTTTTTCCGGATTAATGCTAGGTAAATTTATTGGTCGGCTGATTGGAAATAAAGCGGAAATTCTGGGCGGAATAGTCTTGGTTATTATCGGAATAAAGCTTTTCTTTTAAAGAGGAGAAGGTTATAATGAAAGTAAGTTTTTGAATTTGAGGAAAGGAGTCAGCAATGGAGAAAAAGAAAATTTTATTTGTTTGTACCGGAAACACCTGTCGCAGTCCCATGGCTGAAGCTTTGGCCAAAAAAGCTTTGAAAAAAACCGGCTTGCAGGATAAAGCCGAATTCAGGTCGGTAGGGACTCAAACCCAGGATGGACATTGGGCATCGGACGGAGCCATTGAGGTTATGGCTCAACGGGGAATTGACTTAAAAGAACATCGTTCCACCATGTTAAAAGCTGCCTGGGTACGAGAAGCGGATTTGATTTTGACCATGTCCCAGGATCAGCGGGATGAAATTTTATTGGCTTTTCCGGAAGAAAAAGATAAAGTTTTTACCTTTGGCCGTTATGTGGGCTGGGGAAATGAAGTAATTGATCCTTTTGGCGGAGACGAATTAGTCTATAAGGTTTGTGCGGATTGGCTGGAAGAAATGGTAGGCTTGCTGATTAAGAAATTATTTTTGCCGGTTTAATTTTGCAGAGGAAAAAACGGTGGTCTTGTAGAAGATCCGGCATATTGAGAAACGGGGTGCATACTTTTGCGAATCGCCTTGGCCTCTGATCATGGAGGATATCGGCTGAAAACTAAAATTATACATTATTTGCAGGAGCAGGGCTGGGATTGTCTGGATTTGGGAACTGATTCGGAAGAACCAGTAGACTATCCGGATTATGCATTGAAGGCAGCCTTGGCAGTAAAAAACGGAGAATGTCAAAGAGGGATTATTTGCTGTGGCACCGGAGTAGGAGTGGCCATAACTGCCAACAAAGTGTCGGGAATCCGGGCTGCTTTGTGCCATGATGTTTTTACGGCTCATGCCTGCCGGGAGCATAATGATGCCAATATTTTGACCTTGGGGCAAAGGGTAATTGGGTCGGGACTGGCTTTGGAAATTGTTAAAGTATGGCTGACCACAGAATTTGAAGGCGGACGGCACAGTCGTCGTTTGGAAAAAATTCAGGCTATTGAAAATGGGATTAAATAATTTACAGGGGGTTTCTTTAAAATGAATTTAATGGAAAGCTTGCGTGATGTGGATCGGGAAATCTTTGATGCTATTGAATTGGAGCTGAACCGGCAAAGAAATACTTTGGAATTGATTGCTTCGGAAAATATCGTCAGCAAAGCAGTTATGGAAGCTCAGGGTTCGGTGCTAACCAATAAATATGCGGAAGGCTATCCGGGCAAGCGTTATTATGGTGGCTGTCAATGTGTGGATATTGCGGAATCTCTGGCTATTGAAAGAGCTAAAAAGATCTTTGGAGCCGAACACATTAATGTTCAGCCCCATTCTGGAGCTCAGGCCAATTTGTCAGTTTATTATGCTCTGTTAAAACCCGGTGATACCATTCTGGGCATGAATTTGGCTCATGGCGGCCACTTGACTCATGGCAGCAAGGCTAATATTTCTGGAAAATACTTTAATGTTTTGGCTTATGGAGTGGAAAAAGACACCGGACGAATTGATTATGATAAGTTACGGCAAATTGCTTTGGAAAATAAACCCCAGATGATTGTGGCCGGAGCTAGTGCCTATCCCAGAGAAATTGATTTTCCCCGTTTGGGCGAAATTGCCAAGGAATGTGGAGCTTATTTAATGGTGGATATGGCTCATATCGCCGGTTTGGTAGCGGCTGGCTTGCATGTCAGCCCGGTTCCCTATGCAGATATCGTGAGCACCACTACTCACAAAACCTTGAGAGGACCTCGGGGCGGTATGATTTTGTGTCGGGAACAATATGCGGCAGCTATTGATAAAGCCGTCTTTCCTGGTATTCAGGGCGGACCTTTGATGCATGTTATTGCTGGAAAAGCGGTAGCCTTTGCCGAAGCTTTGAAACCGGAATTTAAAGCCTATCAGGAACAGATTGTGAAAAATGCCAAAATCCTGGCTCAAACCCTGGTTGATAAAGGCTTTGATTTGGTCAGTGGCGGAACTGACAACCATTTGATGCTGGTGGATTTGCGGAGTAAAAATATTACTGGTAAGGAAGCGGAAGAACGCCTGGATCGGGTAGGGATTACAGTTAATAAAAATGCGGTTCCCTTTGATCCGGAGAAACCAATGATTACCAGTGGAATCCGGGTTGGTACTCCGGCAGTAACTACTCGGGGTTTGGTAGAAGAAGATATGCTGATTATCGGCGAAATTATGGACTTAACCTTGAGCTACGGGGAAGATGCAGCCAAAATGGGACAGGCCAAGAAATTGGCGGAAGCTTTGTGTGAAAAATATCCTTTGTATAAATAGAGAATTACAATAAATGGGCGGAAAGTCGACCTTTTTAAAGATGGTATGGATAGCCCAATATTTTTAATCACTTTGTCTGTGTTAGTATTGACTACAAATATTAAACTTTTTATAATAAACTAAGGTTTAGGCACGAGCCTTTAAGTTATCGCTAATTCATTCAAAGGTAATGATTGATAATTAAAATCCAGGGGAAAACAATCAGTCCCTGCTTTCTTCGGGAAGTAAGGGAAGTTATTCAGTACCCTAGAACCCCACTCTTTTAGGGGTAGGAGTGTCAGCAAGACAAGGGGTGAATTTTGATGGTCAGGCCGTCTTTTGACGAAATATACATGGAAATAGTAGAAACTGTTTCCATGCGTTCTACCTGCCTGCGAAAAAAAGTGGGTGCGGTGATTGTAGTTGAACAACGGGTTATTTCCCATGGCTATAATGGGGTGGTCAGTAATGATCCTCATTGCTGTGATACCGGCCATTGTCTGAAGGATTTGGCGGGACGAGAGGATTATAAGCCTTGCGTTCATGCTGAACAAAATGCTATTTGTCTATGTGCCAAAAGGGGTTTGGCCATCAAAGGAGCCACTTTGTATGTGAATGCTGATATTTGTTTGACCTGTGCCAAGCTAATTGTTAGCTGCGGCATAGAAAGGGTAGTGGTGAAACGGGACTTTAAGGGCAGCTCGGAAGGGATTGAGTTTTTGCTGAATCATGCTTTGGATGTGGTGTTTTGGCCGCCAATCTCAAATGAGGTGGAACAGAAGTGACGGAAAGAGGCTATTGGTTGACGGCAATTGGTTTGGCCGGAATTGCGGCTTTGGGCTATGGCCTTTTTTTCTGCCTGTATTCTTACCGGATGATTAATAACCTGATTGATATAGGAGCTTTAGTCATTACTGGTTTTTTGCTGTTGTATTATGTCTATCAAAAAAAAGAATTTTTGTTTTTAAAGATTTTGGGCGGAGCTTTGGCCTGTTGTCTTTTGGCTCGCCTGTTTTCGATTTTGTATTGGTGGGTAATGCATAAATCTCCCGATAATTTTTCAGTGGAAGATTTGTCCCTTTGGGGAGTCTATTTATTTTTGTTTTCGGCTGATTTTGGAGCTTTAGATCGAATTGGAGATGATGCTTCCCGGAATATGCGGCCTTATCGCCTGGGAGCTTTATTGATTCCAGTTTTGGTGTGGCTGATGGTGGCCGGGATTTGTTACTCTGGCGGCTTGATTGGTCTGAGCTGTTTCTATGGGCTGTTTCTGTCTTTGGCAGGTTATTATGCTTTTAAAATGTTGTTGATTCCCGATATTGAGGAAGGCTTTATTCGAGTTTTGCGGCCTTATCACGCTATTTTAACTATTCTGGTGCTTTTGGAGTCTTTCAGATATTTTTGTTCGGTGCAGGATTGGCTTTTGCTGCAATATATATTGGAATGGGCGGTGCTGACTGCATTTTTATTTTTGCTGCCGACAGCCGTCAGGGGGATTGAGCGTTGGTGTATAATATAGAAAATATTTTTGTTTGTTTGGTTGCCCCTTTAACTCTAATGTTTTTTTTGCTGTCAGGAGAAGCCAGAAGACTGAATTTGTTTTTGATTGTGGGTATGACGGTTTGTCTGGTGGCCGGAAATGTGAATTTGGCTTTGGCAGCCTGGTTTAATTATTCTTTGGCGGATGCTTCTGTTTTATTGGCTCCGGTTTGTGAGGAATTTTTTAAACTGCTGCCTTTGTTGTTTTATACCTTCTTCTTTCGCTTGAGTTCCAATCAAATTTTTGCAGCTGCTATAGCGGTAGGTATTGGCTTTGCTACTTTGGAAAATTGTTGTTACATAATTCAATATGGTTCTCAGGATTTGTGGTTTATTTTAATCCGGGGTTTTGCGGCCGGCTTTATGCACGGTATCTGTACTGCTTTAATGGGCTTGGGATTAAATGAAGTACGCACTCAAAAAAAACTGGCTTATACCGGAACCTTTGCCCTGCTGTGTCTGGCTGCTACTTATCATGCCAGCTATAACTTGCTGGTGCAGGCGACGGATTATAAGCAGTATTTTGGGGTTTTTCTGCCTATCGTGACTGCTTTGGCCTGGGTTTTGCTTCGCAAAAAAAATAAAAGCTGGCAAGAATTAATTCGCTTGCTCTGTCAAGCAGGACAGGAAAAGGCCTGAAAGACAAAAAATTAACAGGAGGAATCTTGATGCGGAAAACAATGATTTTGGGAATGATTTTGGCTTTGCTTTTTTCGGTTGGCGTGGCCGCCGCAGCGGAAGAAGTTATTGTTGAAAATTTAACCATTAAAAATGGGGAACAAACTGAATTAATGAATTGTGAAATTGATCCGGGAGTTAACCTGACGATTCAAAAAGAAGCTGTGTTAACCTTTAAGGGAGATTGCGTGAACAACGGAACTATTTTAAATGAAGGAACTATTCAGCAACTGGGACAACTGGAAAACGAAGGAATCATTAAAAACCAGGGTGAATTTATTAATAACCAAGTTATGGATAATCAGGATACTTTTGAAAATTATCAAAGCTTTATTAATCGGGATACGGGAAAAATTAATAATGATTCTCTATTTTCTAATCGGGGTAAAGTGGACAATCAGGGGCAAATTATTAATAACAGCACCTGGCAGAATATCAGCGGTTCTGTTTTTTCTGGCAAAGAAATAATTGGCAGTCCTGGTGAGGACTTGACAGTTATTTCTCAGGGCAGTATTTATGCCAGAACTGATACCCGGATTATTTTAACTATTGTAGCAGTTTTGATCCTTGTGGGAATAGCTGGAGTTTTATTATATCGTAAGAGAAAATAAGGGAGCGAAAATTTTGCAGGCAGTTTTATTTGACATTGGAGCAACCTTGATTGATGGCCCTCCAGCTTCTCCTATTCGACAGATTTGCCAGATCTTAGGGCTGGATAAGCGGGCAAGAGAAAGAATTGCTCAATTGATTATGTGTCAGTCTTTGGCCGATGAGCAGGAACTGATCCGGGCTTTGAAAAGGTTTTATCCTTTGTCCTGGGAGCAGGAAAATTTGCTGGTTCAGCTTTGGCAAAGTCAGTCGAATTGCACCAGGGAAATTGCTGGAGCCACCGAGCTGATTCGGGCTTTGAAGGAACGGGGATTTAAAATTGGTTTGGTATCTAATATCTGGGTTCCCTATTATCGTTCCTTTCAGGCAACCTGTCCGGAAATCGTTCAAATGGTTGATTTTGCTGCTTTGAGTTTTCGGGAAGGCTGGAAAAAGCCTTCCCCCAAGCTTTTGCAAATTGCTTTGGCCAATCTGGGGGCGGAAACAGCCTGGATGGTGGGGGATACCTATGAAAATGACTTAAAACCAGCCCAAAATCTGCCGGTGAAAACGGTCTGGTTTTTGCGTCGTCCGGAAAAAGAAGTGATGGCCATGCAAAAAGTTTTGTTGGGTGAATGGCCTCGGCCGGATTTAATTGTAGATTCATTGAAAAAATTGCAGAAGGAATTGGTGTGAGAAAAATGCGGTTAATTAAAGTTGAAAAGCATAGTAAGGAAGAATTATTCGAAAAATTGCGAAAAGTTTCCCTGATGCAAAATCCGGAACAGTTGATTTATCAGGACTGTACTATTTCGCTGGTAAAGCTGCATACGGACTTTTTGGTTCCGCCTCAAGCCTATGTTTTAGGACAAGAGGTGCAGAAAATCCGGGAATTGCGTTGGGCCTTGCAGGAGCATGGGGTGGATTTATTTGAACTGGAAGGCTATGTCACTATCTGGCGGGAAGATGCTGACAGTGAACCCATTGATGTCATGCCAGCCATTATAGAGGAATCCTTTGAAGCCAATGGCAGTCTTCAGCCTCTTATTTGTGATGGTATGCATCGAATGTTTGTGGCTCGTCTGGAAGGAGTTATGCCCCAAGTAGCCTATATTCGAGGGATACCCCTTCCTTATTATGCCTATCCCTGGCCGGGCGGCTGGTCAGAGGTGATTTTGCGGGAAGACTTGCCTTCCGGGTTTATTAAAAAATGGCATCGAATTGCCGATTATAAGAAATTATATCGGAATTTTAATTCGGCTTTTCAAAATGTGGGCGGCCCCAGGGGACACTTTTAAGTTTTTGCAGCAGAGCCTTTGGCGTTTATTCCCAAAGGCTTTAAGAATACATATCTAATGATTGTAATATATGGTTAAAATTCGGAAGTATAATTGGAATGGGTGTCCAGGTAGATTTGATCATCTTGCCAATCAATACCTATATCCAGCATTTTGGCTATATTACGCAGTTTAAAATAAGTATAATTGTTAATATTGTAGGTGGTTAGATATTTCTCTTCCTGACCAAATAAAATTTTAGTTGCTTTGGCATAACCGGTAGTTATATCCAAAGAGATATTTTCGAGGGCAGTTTGGTCGCTGTAGCTTTGGTTGGGAATAATTTGAATGACCTGTTGTTCCCAGCCCACATCAAAGGGTTTGGCACTTGAACTTAAAGCCTGAGCCAAATCCCGCAGTCGGAAATAAGTATAGCCGTTGATTTCGTAGGTAATGTAGCTTTGTTTTTGTCCATCAATGAAAATTTGCATTTGTTTGGGAACGGCGGTAAAAAAGTTTTGCTCAGATTTGTAGCCGGTAATATGATTGACATTCATCCATTGCTTTTTGGCTTCGGCCAATTTTTGCAAGTCCGGATCCTTCTCGCCTTTAATTTGGAGCAACATATTTTGCAAGCTGAATATATCGTTATAGGTTAAATAAGGATAATCACTGCCAATACTGCTTCCGTCTGCCTTAAGAGCATAGTTTAGATTGTTGTCGGGTAAGATCCACAGACTGGCGGTGTGCTTTAAGCCGTTCAGCATTTGATCCGCCAAGTCCGAATAGACTGTTTCTCCGGAAGTGATGGCCAGATCATAAAGAAACAGAATTTCTTTAAGCTGATGGTTTAAAGAGGCATGAAAGCTCACAGAGCTTTCCGGATGCCAATAATCTTCCACTAACCAGTCATTGACATTTGAGGTTAGGGAAAAATGGTGATTTTGAGCGTGTTTGAGAAAAAATTGACCATATTTGTTGGCTGTTTGATAAAAAGCTTCAATACCAAATTTTTGGTAGGCAATTAAATAGGTGTGAGCCAGGTCAGTACAAAAACGAGTATCATAATAGCTTCCACCCAGATTATAATTTTCTTTTAACCAGATACTTTCGGCCTGACTGGGAAAATAGCCGACGGAATTTTGCTGTTTTTGCAAAATATCCAGCATGGCTATGCCTATTTGCTCAGAAGCCAAGGAACCTCCGGTTTGAATCATGCCATTGGTTACATAAGCGGAAGGAGTCAATTTAAAGCTGTTGGGCGTGGGTGGAGCATATTCATTGCTGCTGTAATAATAACCATCATAATTAAAGCGGCTTTCGTCATTGAGCAGATAACCGGTCCAAATAATTTTATTTAAATCAGAACTCCAGTCAATCAGGGGTTTTGAAGAACTAAGGCTCCAATGTTCAATTTGGATATCTGTGGTGGGTAAAGCCATCTGACGAATATAAAAATTTCCTTCCAAATATTCTACTGTGGTATAGCCATTATTCTCCGGCAGATAGTTCAGCACATAACTGTTTTCTGCTCGGTAGGCCAAAGGCTGGCTCAATAATAAATAACTTTTTTGCCCATTGTCATTGGCAATTAGATATAGAGTTTGCTCCGGAAGAGTTCCGGGCTGTAAAGTATCTTCAACCCATCTTTGTTCATCTTTGTTGTAATAAACAATGCTTCCCTTTTGTCCCGGCAAAGTATAAGTCGCAAGCTTGACGGGATCTTTGGAACTGTTTTTAAATTTAACCTGTTCCTGCCTGAAATTATTGCCATTACTAAAGGTATATTGGCGGCTTTTGGTTGGCATAGGAGCCAAAAAATCGGATCTGGTTTCGGTTTTAATAATGAGTCCTTGGTTGCTGGAAATGAACTCTTTATGGCTGAAAGATGGAATCAGACTGATGGCCAAAGTAATAAGTACAGCCAGGATTAAAAAAATAATTAAACAGGTCAGAACGGGAGAAACAAAGATCTTTTTACCCATAGATGCCTCCTGGAGTTGGTTACCTGGGGAATATTCTAAAACTTTGTTGAAAATCCTCCTTTAAAATTGATAATCCGGAATATTTTTAGTTGCTTTGTAGGCTTCTTTTAAGTTATACTGGGTTAGACGGGTTTATTTTGACTTTTAGATTTGAGGTCTGAAATGATGAAAAAAATAGTAGCAATTTTTGGCACCAGACCGGAAGCGATTAAAATGGCTCCGGTAGTTAAAGAACTACAAAGGTATCCAGAACAATTTGAATGTTTGGTTTTGGTAACTGCCCAGCATCGGGAAATGCTGGATCAGGTATTGGATTTATTTAAGATTACCCCGGATTATGATTTGAATATTATGAAGCCGGGGCAAAATCTTTTTGATATTACCAGTCGGGTTTTGGGTAATGTGGGTGAAATTTTGGCGAAGGAAAAACCAGATCTGGTTTTGGTGCATGGAGATACCAGTACCACCTTTACGGCCGCTTTAGCTGCCTATTATTTGCAGATTCCAGTGGCTCATGTGGAAGCCGGGCTGCGAACCTTTAATAAATATTCTCCATTTCCGGAAGAAATGAATCGCCGCCTGACCGGAGCTTTAGCTGATTTGCATTTTGCTCCTACTGTTCAGGCCAGGGAAAATCTGCTGCGGGAAGGAATTGAATCTGAACAGATTTTTGTTACCGGGAACACGGTTATTGATGCTTTGCTTAGTACTGTGGAAAAGGCTTGTCCTCTGCCCGTGAAACTGGGAGGAGGTCGGGTTTTGCTGGTAACTACTCATCGGAGAGAAAATCTGGGCGAACCCATGCGGCAAATTTATCGGGCTTTGGCCAGCCTGATTCATTCTTATGCGGATATTCAAGTTGTTTTCCCGGTGCATCGCAATCCGGCAGTTCGCCAAATCGTTAAAGAAGAATTGGGCAATCTGGAACGGGTGCATTTGATTGAGCCTTTGGACTATCATCCTTTTGTGCATTTGATGAAGCAAAGCTATCTGGTTTTAACCGATTCCGGAGGAATGCAGGAAGAAGCTCCAGCTTTGGGTAAACCGGTTCTGGTTTTGCGGAATACCACGGAAAGACCGGAAGCTGTGCAGGCCGGAACGGTGCGTTTGGTTGGAACCGATTATAAGCAGGTTTTAACTGAGGCTTCCAGACTGCTGGCTGAACCGGAATATTATGCCCAAATGAGCGAGGCGGTTAATCCTTATGGAGATGGACAGGCGGCTTGGCGAATTGTTCAGTATCTTTTGGGATATTATGGTTACCAGGAGAATATTCCAGCGGAATTTAAGTCATATTAATTAGAAAATTTAGCTTAAAGAATCTGAAAATGTGGAGGAATCAAGAAGACTGATGTAGAATCTAATTCAAAAGTAGCTGCTGCATCTGATTCTGAATTAATATGGATAAAAAACCTGAAGAGCCTAAGCAGGCTGAGAAACCCCAAAAAGACTGGGGAGCATGGCAGGCTTTCAGTTTGACCAGTGCTTTGGGAGTTGAAATGGCCGTTTGTACGGTGCTTGGAGCCTATTTGGGATATAAGCTGGATGGCCGGTTTGATACCCTGCCCTGGCTGACGGCGATTGGAGTGCTGTTGGGTATGGCAGCGGGAATTTGGGGTATTATTCAGACCTTAAAGCGTTACCTGTAAAAATGTTTATTTTGTGATGGCTTGGAAACTTCGGATTTGATTCTGAATCTGGCAGTCTGGTTTTTGCTTTAAAAATCAGATTTTACCTGCTATGGCCTGTCTGGAGCTGGGGCGGCTCCAGGCTTGCCAGCTTTCTTGCCTGATTAATTAAATTATGTTCAAACAGCCCAAAGTCTTCTGCCTTCTGGCGGAAGAATGTAGTTTTTATTAATGGACAGAAAGGGGTGAGAAAAAAATATGGCAGATCCAAACAGTATGGAAGCTGTTGAGCATAATCTTGACATCTGGGGACTGTTGGAGGCCGGCAATGCTGGAGAAACCGGGGAGCTTTTATCCACTCCCATTGGGGATATTCATATCAAGGTGGTAGTCATGACCTGGGTAGTTATGATTATTTTGGCTTTGATTACCTTCCTGCTTACCCGCAAAATGAAGGTCAGAAATCCAGGTAAGGGACAAGTCTTGATGGAAAGCCTTTTTACTTTTGTGCGAGGCTTGGTTTATGACAGTATTGATCCCAAAAAAGGTGCCGGTCTGGTTTGCATGATCTTCACTTTGTTTTCCTTCTTGCTGGTAAGCAATTTGTGGGGTCTGGTTCCCAGCATGATGTCCCCAACTGCCAACCTTAATACAACCTTAGGCATGGCCTTAACCATGTTCTTTGTATTCCAGGTTGTCGGGGTTAAGTATAAAAAAGGACATTATCTCAAGCATTATGTTGAGCCTTATCCGGTTTTCCTGCCTCTGACGATTATTGAGGAGGTTTCCAAACCAATTACGATGGCTTTTCGTATTTATGGGAACATCTATGCCGGGGAAGTTTTGATTGCTGTTTTGTTGTTCCTGTTTGGCAGCATGGCAACCTTATGCGGCGGTTTTATCGTTTGCGTAATCTGGCTGCTGTTCAGTATCTTTGTTGGCTTTATCCAGGCATTTATTTTCAGTATGCTGACTATTGCTTACACAGCTCAGCAGATCCCAGCTGAAGATCACTAAGATGTTTCCCAATTAACTAACGGGGTATTTAAATTCGTCCTTAGACAGGATGATTTTAAAGTTTAGGTTGATTTTATGGAAGGGAGGGAAAAAACGATGGAGATCGCCTTATTGGGTGCAGGTATTGCGGCTGGTCTGGCTGCTTTTGGTGCTGGTATTGGTAACGGTCTGGTAACCGGTAGATTTATGGAAGCTATGGCTCGTCAACCGGAACTGAAAAGTCAGTTGATGGCTAATATGTTTATTTCTGTAGGTCTGATCGAAGCTATGCCGATTATTTCTGTAGTTATTGCCTTTATTTTGATGGCTAAAGTCAGTTAATGGCTAATATGTTTATTTCGGTGGATGTGGTTAGGGTCGTGCCGATTATCATTGATGGTTTGATTTTCATGGATCGGTTCAATAAAAAAGCTTATGTCAATTTATTGAAGTTATCAGCAAAAATGTGATAGTGGGTCTGAAAACTCCCACTATCATAGTTTTTGGAATAAACACGAGCCTTGGCAAATGAAAATGAAGTTTGATTCAGAGTTGCTTGAAACCGAAAAGTCTCTGAAGCAGTAAGTTTGATCTTCTTTCTGCTGAAAACAGGAAGGGAGGGGTAAAGAAACCTCATGGAAGCTATTTTAGAGGGTTTACACTTAAATGCTACCATTGCAGTGCAGATTTTCAACTTTATTATTTTGCTGATTTTTATTCGCCTGGTAGTCTATAAACCGGTTGTCAATATTTTGAACAAACGGCAAGAGGCTATTAATGAGAATATTGAAGCGGCTGAAAAGGGAAGAAAAGAAGCAGAGAATTTGCGTCAGGGCTATTTGGCAGAAATGCAGAAAACTAAAGAAGAAGCCCAGGCTATTATTCAACAAGCTACCAAAAGTGCTGAAATTCAGGCTCAACAAATTTTGACCGCTGCTCAGGAAGAAGCCAGCCGGATTAAAGAATCCAGTCTGGCCGATATTGAACGGGAAAAAGAAAAAGCTGTGGCCGAACTTCGGGATCAAGTGGTTTCCCTTTCTATGTTGGTAGCCAATAAAGTTGTTGGTCGTCAGATTACTGATGATTTGCAGCATGATATGGTGCAGGAATTTATTAAAGAGGCAGGGGAACTGCCATGCTAAAAGGTGCAATTGGAGAACGCTATGCTGAAGCTTTGTATGATCTGGCCAAAGGTCTGGACAAAGCGGAAGATGTAGGACAGGAATTGTTGGCGGTTAAGGATATTGTGGAAAAGGATCGGGATTTGCAGAAAATCCTTTATCATCCCCGCATTACTGCCGAAGAAAAAAAAGAGCTGCTGCAAACTCTTTTCCAGGGTAAAATTGCAGAAGTAACTTTTTCTTTCCTGCAATTGTTGGTGGATAAACAAAGAGAGCAGTATCTTTGCGATATTGTGGACGCTTTTGTTTTGAAGGCCAATGAAGACCGCAATATTTTGGCGGCTGAAATTTCATCTGCTGTGGCTCTTTCTGATTCGGAAAAAGCTGGTTTGAAAAAAGTTTTGACCAAGGTTACCGGCAGAGATATGGTGACCGAATTTGCAGTTGACCCCGAATTGATGGGGGGAGTTGTAGTCAAAATTGGGGATCGGGTTATTGACGGCAGCCTTAAAACCAGATTTGCAGCAATGAGAGAATACTTAAGACAAAATTAGTTGTTTTGTTTCAGCTTTTAAGCTGGAATAAGAGTGGATAGGGGTGAACCTAAAAGCATGAATTTGCGTCCTGAAGAGATCAGCACAATTATCAAACAGCAGATCGATAAATATAAAGCGCAAATCGAAATGGCTGATGTGGGCACCGTAATTCAAGTTGGGGACGGTATTGCCCGGGTCTATGGACTGGAAAAATGTATGTCCTCGGAATTGTTGGAATTCCCGGCTCCCAGTGAAGGGGAAGAACCTACTCTGGGCATGGCCTTGAACTTGGAAGAAGACAACATCGGTTGCGTTTTGTTGGGTGCCTACACCCACATTAAAGAAGGGGATACCGTCAAAAGAACTGGCCGGATTATTTCGGTTCCGGTTGGGGATGTTTTGTTGGGTCGGGTTGTAACCCCCCTGGGTCGTCCTCTTGATGGTAAAGGTGCCATTGTCAGCGATAAATACAGACCGGTTGAAAGAATTGCTCCTGGGGTTATGAAAAGAAAAACCGTTCATCAGCCCTTGCAGACCGGTTTAAAAGCTATTGACGGGATGATTCCGATTGGCCGGGGCCAGCGGGAATTGATCCTGGGTGACCGCCAAACTGGTAAAACTGCTATTGGTATTGACTCGATTATTAACCAAAAAGGTAAAGATGTAATTTGTATTTATGTTGCAGTTGGTCAGAAACAGTCTACTGTTGCTAATGTGGTTCAGAAGCTGACTGAAACCGGAGCTATGGATTATACCATCGTTGTTTCCGCTACTGCTTCCGATCCGGCTCCTTTGCTTTATATTGCTCCTTTCGCCGGAGCTGCTATGGGTGAAGAATTTATGCATCAGGGCAAACACGTTCTGATTGTTTATGATGACCTGTCCAAACAGGCGGCTGCTTATCGTGAATTGTCCCTGCTGCTGAGACGGCCTCCCGGACGGGAAGCTTATCCGGGCGATGTTTTCAACCTGCATTCCCGGCTGCTGGAAAGAGCCTGCAAGCTTTCTGATGATGAAGGTGCCGGCTCCATGACCGCTTTGCCGATTATTGAAACTCAGGCTGGTGACGTATCAGCTTATATCCCGACCAATGTTATTTCCATTACCGATGGTCAGATCTTCCTGGAACCTGATTTGTTCTATGCTGGTCAGCGTCCTGCTGTTAATGTTGGGATTTCGGTTTCCCGGGTTGGCGGGGCAGCTCAGATTAAAGCCATGAAACAGGTTTCCGGCGGTTTGCGGATTAACCTGGCTCAATATCGGGAATTGGCCGCTTTTGCTCAGTTCGGTTCCGATTTGGATAAAGCTACTCAGGCCAAGCTTACAACCGGGGAACGCATGATGGAACTGTTGAAACAGGGTCAGTATGTTCCCATGGATGTAGAAGATCAGGTCATGTCTTTGTACACGGCTGTTAAAGGTCACCTGGATGATATTCCGGTTGAAGATGTTCAAAGATTTGAAAAAGAATTTTTGCAGTTTATGAAATCCAGCCATGCTGATATTGGTAAGGCTATTGTTGAAACCGGAAAACTTTCCGATGATTTGGAAGCAAAACTGGTAGCTGCCATTCAGGAATTTAAGAAAATCTTCAAGTAAGATTTCCGCTTTTAAATGAATGAAAGGCAAGGTGGTGAAAAAATAAATGGCGAGTATCCGAGATTTGCGTCGCCGGATTAAAAGTATTAAAAATACCCAGCAAATTACCAAAGCTATGAAAGCGGTTTCCGCTGCCAAAATGCGGCGGGCTCAGGATGACGTTGTTGCTGCCCGGCCTTATGCCAAACGCCTGATTGATGTTTTGGGACGGGTTGGTGCGGCTTCCAAGGGCGTTAAGCATCCTCTGTTGGAAGTACGGGAACCGAAAAAAGTGGCTTTTGTGGTAATTACAGCCGACCGGGGCTTATGCGGAGCTTTTAATTCTAATATTCTGCGTCGGGCTTCCCGTGAACTGGAAGGGTTCAGCGATCCTTTGTTGATTTGCATTGGTCGGAAAAGTCTGGATTATTTCCGCCGCCGGAAGTACAATGTAGTGCAAAACTATGTTGGACTGGGCGAAGAAATTCACCCGTCTCAAGCCAAAGAAATTGCGGAATATATTATCCGGCAATATTCCGAAGGTGAATTCGATGCTGTCTATGTAGTTTACAGCGAATTTATCAATGTCTTAACCCAGAGTCCGGTTACCGTAAAGCTGCTGCCGGCAGAACCCCCGGAAGCTAAGGAGGAACACACTCTGGAGGTTGAGTATATTTATGAGCCTTCGGCAGAGGAAGTTCTGAGTGCCTTATTGCCTAAATATGTAATCAATACCGTATTTCAAGGCTTGTTGGAATCCAAAGCCGGGGAACATAGTTCCCGGATGACGGCTATGGATAATGCTACTAAGAATGCGGCGGAAATGATTGATAAGTTTACTTTAACAATGAACCGTATCCGTCAGGATGCGATTACCCGAGAAATTACTGAAATTGTGGGCGGGGCTGCTGCTTTGGAATAATGCACCGTCATATCTAGTTGCTGTTTGCCGCATTTGATGCGGGATTTTGACAAATGGCGAGGGAGGTAAGAATAAACTGATGAGCGTTGGTCATATCGTGCAGGTTATTGGCGTTGTGGTAGACGTGCGTTTTCCTCCCGGGGAAGTGCCGAAAATCTACAATGCCTTAAAGGTGCAAAGAGAAGGACAGGAAGCCTTGACCCTGGAGGTTGCCCAGCACCTGGGTAACAACAGTGTTCGTACTGTTGCTATGACTTCTACCGATGGTTTGGTTCGGGGTATGGAAGTAGAAGATACCGGAGCTCCGATCACGGTTCCTGTTGGCGAAAATGTTTTAGGCCGCCTGGTTGATGTTTTGGGAGAACCCATTGACATGGCTGGTCCGATTAAAAGCAATAGTTATTACCCGATTCACCGCCCGGCTCCTCCTTTGATGGATCAGTCCACCAAAGATGAGCAGCTGGAAACCGGAATTAAGGTTATTGACCTTTTGGTTCCCTTCCTTAAAGGGGGAAAAATTGGTCTGTTCGGTGGAGCCGGAGTTGGTAAAACCGTTATTATTATGGAGCTGATTAATAATATCGGTAAACAGCACGGCGGTACCTCCGTATTTGCCGGAGTTGGTGAAAGAACCCGTGAAGGCAATGACCTTTATAACGAAATGACTGAAGCCGGGGTTTTGGATAAAATCACCATGGTATTCGGTCAGATGAACGAACCGCCTGGAGCCCGTCTGCGGGTAGTTTTGACCGGTCTGTGCATGGCCGAATATTTCCGGGATGAAAAAGGTTCTGATACTCTGTTATTCGTAGATAATATTTTCCGCTTTACCCAGGCCGGTTCGGAAGTTTCGGCTTTGCTGGGCCGGATGCCCTCCGCTGTAGGTTATCAGCCTACCCTGGCAACTGAAATGGGTCAAATGCAGGAACGTATTACCTCTACCACCAAAGGTTCGGTTACCTCTATTCAGGCCGTATATGTTCCGGCTGATGACTTGACCGACCCGGCTCCGGCTACTACCTTTGCTCACCTGGATGGAACTGTTGTTCTGTCCCGGCAAATTGCTGACCTGGGAATTTATCCGGCTGTTGACCCCCTGGACTCCAGCTCCCGGATTTTGGATCCCAATGTTGTAGGCCCGGAACATTATGCGGTGGCTCGTGGGGTACAAAAGATCTTACAGAGATATAAAGAATTGCAGGATATTATTGCTATTCTGGGGATGGAAGAGTTGGGCGACGATGATAAGCTGACTGTTTCCAGAGCCAGAAAATTGCAGAGATATTTGTCCCAGCCTTTCAATGTAGCAGAAAACTTTACTGGTATGAAAGGGGCTATTGTAAGCCTGAAGGATACCATTAGAGGCTTTGCTGAAATTTTGGATGGCAAACATGATTCCCTGCCGGAAGACGCTTTTTATATGGTGGGAACTATTGAAGAAGCCGTCGAAAAAGCTAAAAGCTTAGCCTAAAAAATACAGCAGGGAAGTGGATGATTGTCATGGCAGATAAATTGCAGCGTCTGGAAATCGTTACGCCTGCCAAGAAGCTCTTTAGTGAAGATGTCCGCTTCGTAGTTGTGCCTGGCGTAATGGGTGAGTTGGGTATTTTGCCTGAACACACTCCCTTAATGAGTGCTTTGAAAATCGGGATTGTGCGGTTTGAACAGGATGGTAAAACCTATAAAGTGGCGATTAACGGCGGGTTCGTCGAAATTCGTAATAATAAGGTGTCTATCCTGGCTGATTCCGCAGAAAGAGCCGAAGATATTGACCGGCATCGGGCTGAAATTGCTAAAGAAAGAGCAGAAAAAAGATTGGCCAGCAAGACCTCTGATTTAGATGTAGCTCGGGCTGAACAAGCACTGAAAAGGGCTTTAAACAGATTAAAAGCTTTACAATAAGAGAAAGGTTATTATGCTGAGGATTTATCCCAAGCCTAATAACCTTTTTTGTTTAGAAAAATGTTTTTATTTTGTTTTTATTTTAAGGTATAAACTGAGGAGCAAAGGCTGCAAGAGAGCCAGAAAAACGGAAAAGGCGGCCAAAGGGTTAAAATTAAACTGTTTGATCGTAATGGTTTCCGGAATTTCCAGGGCTAAGAAGGAACAAAGCATAATCAGGGTTAAATAGATTCCTCCGGCACTGGCCAAAAGGTCGCTTATAAAAAGAGAAAATCGGGTGGATTTGACTTCCAGATTTTTCTCTACTTGCCGAAAACTTCTTTCCAGACTTCTTTGGCAAAAGGCCAAGTAAACTAACAGCAGGGTAATGATGCAAAAAAATTCAGTCAGCATTTGATCGCCTCCTCTTAATTTTAGTGAGGCAAACGCTGATTTATGCTTTTAGCTGCGGATTAATTGGGTTAAAAGCTCTGGATTATCCCATTTTCCCACGGTAGCTGCTGTGAATTGTTGGTGATCAAATAAATCCCAGGCTGCTTCGGCTATTTCATCCAAGGTTATTTTTTCAATTTGGGCTACGGATTCCTCTACTGAGATTTGCTTGCCCAAATAGATTTCCTGTTTGGCTGTGCGGCTCATGCGGGCATTAACACTTTCCAGGCTTAGAAGCAGGGAGCCTTTGGTTTGCTCTTTGGCTCTTTGTAATTCTGCTTTTGTAACCCCTTGATGACGAATTTTGGCCAGATTGTTTAAAGTGATTTGCAAGGCTTCCGGCAAATTGGTCGGAGATAAAGCCAGATAAATGCAAAACATTCCGGTGTCATGTCCCGCTTGATGAAAGGAATAGATAGAATATACCAATCCCTTTTGCTCCCGAACTTCCTGGAAAAGACGGGAACTGACTCCTCCGCCCAGAATGGTGTTGAGAAGCTGAACGGCGTGCAGCTTTTTCTCTCCTCTTTTCAGGTCAATGCCCTGAGTTCCCAGGCAAAGATGAATTTGTTCAATATCTTTGCTGCGGCAGACGATTTGAGGTGTTGAATTAACAGGCGGATAATTGCGGGATGGAGCTGGTTCCGCTTTAGCTACAAAGGTTTTTTCTACCAGCTCCTGAACTCGCTGATGTTCAATATTGCCACTGACCGAAATTATTATTTGAGAATTTTGATAATATTTTTGCCGATAAGCCAAAATCTGCTCCCGTTGAATAGCGGCAATGACTTCTTCCCGTCCGATAACTGGTCTGCCCAGAGGATGCTGGGGCCATAAAGCCGAACAAAACAGATCGTGGGCTACTTCGTCGGGGGTATCTTCGTACATTTTAATTTCTTCCAAAATGACATTGCGTTCCCGATCAATTTCCTGGGGATCAAAAAGGGAGGCAAAAATCATATCGGCCAAAACCTCCAGAGCCAAAGGAAAATGTTCATCCAAAATTCGGGCGTAATAGCAGGTATATTCTTTGGCAGTAAAGGCGTTTACAATTCCGCCTACATTGTCAAAGGCTTCGGCTATTTGCCGGGCAGTACGGTTGGCGGTGCCTTTAAAGGTCAGGTGTTCAATAAAATGAGAGACTCCGTTTATATGATAATCTTCGTCCCGGGAACCAGCCTTTACCCAAATTCCCAGAGAAACGGAACGAACTTGTTTAATGTCTTCAGTTAATAAAGTTATTCCGTTGTTCAGATGGCGTTTTTGAATCAAATTATAACCTCCTTGTTTTAAAATAATCTTATCTTTTAAACATAAATAACCGGCTTTCCTGCTGGTCAAGAAAATTAAAAGCTGTAAATTAAGGGAAATGGAGGAAAAAAGATGCTGAGGAAAAGGGTGTTTTTAATTTTTGTTGTGCTGATTGTCTTGGCTTTTGGACTTACTTTTGGTTTTTTGCTTGGTTTTAATAAGGCTGGCGGGTCAAGGAATAGTCGGGTGTTAAGCGATAGTTCAGGTAAAATTTTAGTTGTAAATGACCATCAGGTTCAAATAGCGGAAATGGAATTTTGTTCGGATGGCCAGACCTGGCTGAAAATTGGTTCCCAGGGGGTTTTAGTTAAAGTCGATAGTTCCGGCTTGGTTGATTGGGAATGAGGTCATTTTGAGCAGGTAGGAAGATTTTGTTCAAAATGACCTTTAAACGGCTAATTTTTAAACATATCTTCGGTTACTACGACTCCGGGGGAAATGAGCAAAATTTCCGGATGCTTTTGTCCTTTTACCAAAGCCTGCATAATGGAAGGATCACCTTCGGTTATTTCCAGATCCCATTTAAAATAAGCGGTTACTTCGGCTGAACGGTCAAGATATTCCTGATATTCTTCTTGGTTCTTAATGCCGGGGGTACTAATAAATAAACAACGATTGTAGTCCCCATATAAAAGCTTAATTAACTTTTTGCCTTTTTTTTCTCCGTATTCTTCAAAGTTTTTCAAGGTCAGGTGGTAGGGATTGAGCTTATAATCCAAAAAACCCTGGCTTAAGTAAAAGGTTCCAGGGTTTTTGTTGATATATTCCAAATGGCGTTGGGTGGAACCTAAAAAAAGGCCAATACAGTCATGGGTGGTGGGACAAACCATTTCAGTCTGGGGCGAGTAGAGGCCAAAAAGCATATTGCTGCAACGGCAATAACCCAAAACCAGGCGATCATAATTTTGGTTGTTGAGAATGGTTTTTTGCAACTCTTCTTTGAGTTTTTCCGGATAACGATGTAAATCAAAGTCCAGATATTCGCAGTCTCCAATTTGTTCAGCACCCAGATACTCCCATTCTTTTTTTAAGACTTCGCAGCCGATAAATTTTAATTTCATAAATAAACTCCTTTCGTTTGTCATAGGCGGAAACCCACTTACTTTAGTAGGTGGGTAGTTGACGGGTGGAATTCCTTTCTATGAATTAATTGATTTAATTATAAAAGGGCAGTTTATTTTTAGCAAGTACATATTTATTGGGAAGTTAGAACTTAAAATAATACTGTCAGGTGGAAGCAAGGACAAAAGCGGTTTAGTCTGGAGGATTTGGCAGTTTTGCGGCGAATATTAGGGGTATTATTATTTCAGGAAAGTGAGCGGATTTGAGTATGGATATTAGAATAGCTGAACGCTTGAGCCGTTATGAAACTGGAATCTTTGCTTCCCTAGATCTTAAAAAAGAAGCTTTGATCAAGGCTGGCCGAAAAGTATATAATTTGTCAGTGGGTACTCCTGATTTTAAACCAGAAGAACATATTATCCAGGCTTTGGTTGAAGCGGCTAAAAATCCGGATAATTATAAATATTCCTTGCGGGATTTGCCGGAATTAAAGCAGGCTGTGGTTGATTATTACCAAAAGCATTTTGGAACGATTATTGAACCAGATGAAGTTATGTCCATTTATGGCTCGCAGGAAGGAATGGCTCATATTGGTTTGTGCCTGTGCAATCCGGGAGATATAGTTTTGCTGCCTGATCCGGGTTATCCTATTTTTGAAGTGGGTTCCCGTTTGGGACAGGCTGAAATTGTTTATTATCCTTTGCTGGAAGAAAATAATTTTTTGCCTCACTTGGATCAAATGGATGAGGAAATCTTAAAACGAACCAGATATATTATTGTTTCCTATCCTTCCAATCCGACCGGGGCAGTAGCTCCGGTTTCCATGTATACTGAACTGATTGAATATGCCAAAAAATATAACTTTATTATTATCCATGATAATGCTTATTCGGAAATTATTTATGATGAACACAGGGGAATTTCTTTTTTGTCCTTGCCGGGAGCCAAAGAAGTGGGAGTGGAATTTTTCTCCTTATCCAAAACCTTTAACTTGACTGGTGCCAGGGTTTCTTTTGTAATCGGGAATAAGCAGGTTCTGAATGCCCTGAATCTGCTGCGAAGTCAAATTGATTATGGAATGTTTTATCCAATTCAATATGCGGCAATTGCAGCTTTAAGCGGCCCCCAGGAAGGGGTTGAGGCTCAACGGCTCAATTATCAGGCTCGCCGGGACGCTTTGTGCGGCGGTTTCAGAAGAATTGGCTGGGAAGTGCCTAATGCTAAGGGTACCATGTTTGTTTGGGCCAAAATTCCGCCGAAATTCCAAAGCTCCAAAGAATTTTGTGAGGAATTGATGGATAAAACCGGGGTGATTTGTACCCCAGGCGGAGCTTTTGGAGCCTTAGGAGAAGGCTATGTTCGCTTTGCCCTGGTTTTGCCGGTGGAAGTAATTGAGGAATTAATTGAGGTTGTGGATCAAAGCGGGATCTTGAACTAGAAAGTTGAACAGGGGCAGCAAGCTAATTGAGCTGCTCCTGTTTTTTTATTTGGCTTACTTATGCCAGCTTGCTTGCAGGGAGAGCCTGAAAGCTTAATCCAGATCCTTGAGAGATAGGCCAGCAGCGGTTTGCCACATAACATTACCGCTTAAACTTGCTCCTCCGACGAAGCTTGCGGTGGCAGAAGGACTGCTGAAAAATAAGTCATCGGTTAAAATATAATTCTCATCAATTTTTGAAGCGTATTGTTGGCGATATTTGAGAACATTGGGAGGACAGCTCTTTGTTAGAGTGGCGGCTATTTGACTTCCTTTTAACACTACAAAACCGTCATGGGTACGATAACCGATAGCTTGGATATAAGATCGTTTAAAATAAAGCTTTTGTTCTGTTCCTAATTCAGAATGTTGTTCAGGACTTGCTGTTAAAGGTTCAAATACTTTATAACCAAGCGTACCCATAATTATGCGGGCATAAGAAGCAAATTCTTCTAATTCGCTTTCTTTTTCCTCGGTAATATTGCCCGGATTGGGTTGGTTACTGTTCTTGACTACATATCTTTGAGCGGCTAAAGCCAGAGAACAAAAATAATTTTCCAAATAACTTATTTCGGTGGGGCCAAAAGAATTATTGGAAGTAGTAAAGATAACTGCTTCTGTCCAATAGTCTTTATCAAGATTGCGTTTATGCTCCATAATTCGGTAAAGTAATCCCTCACCATTCTTTCTGGCTCCAGCCTGTCCAATATAGACAATTTTATTTCCAGTTACTTCGGAAGTACCAAAAAGAAAATAGACTCCACTTTGTTTTAAATCAGCTCGTTCTTTGCATTTATCCAAAGTGGTGCGTGGAATTTTATATACTACCCCTGTCCAGTTGGCAAGAGTACATTTAATGCGTCCTGTTGCTTCTCCATCCATTAAAAATAAACTTATATTCTTTCCTTTGGGCATCTTTTGACCTCCATCAGCTATATTACACAAGCTTATTTGGTAATTATACAATATGCCATTTTGTTTGCCAATAAAAAATTTTTGAATGGAGCAGAGATTGACTTAAATTGCAAAAAATACTATAATAATTGCAATCTAATCATCTTTTGTAAAGGCGGTGTTTGCGGTTGGGCAGAAAATTCATGGCCATAAGTTTAAGTCTGGTTTTACTACTCCTTCTTTTTCCGGCTGGAGTCTGGGCAGAAGAATTGCCGGAAATTCTGGTTGCAGAGCCGGAAGAAGCAATAATAGACTTGCCAATGGAAGTTTCAGCGGAATTGGAAGAAGTGGAAGCAACAGATCTGGTTGAGGAGGAAAGCCTGGATTTGAGCTATTGCTCGGAAGAAAGTTTACTGGAATATTTTGGTTTGGAAGAAGCAATCGAAGGAGCTGATTATTCTGGCTATCTATTGCGGTTTGAGGAAGAACCCGCAGAAGATTTGCCTGGTCTGGAAGTAGTTTTACCGGAAGAAGGCTTATATCGGGTGGATAGTTTAACAGATTTGGGTGAAGATGTGAAGCAGGTCAGCTCTATTGAGCCGGATTATCATTTGGAATTATTGGATTTGCCAGAGGAAGATTTGACCGCTGGAACGGGAACCTGGATTGGTTCAGAAGAATTGGAACCCTTGGAAGCAGCCGAAACCGTTGATGGTCTGCCGGAGACTGTGCCGGAAGTAAACACCTATGCAGCCGAAAAAAATTTGCCTAATGATCAATATTATATTGATGGCAAGCAATGGAATTTGTCAATGGTGGGCTTTGAAACAGCCTGGCAAAAGGGACTTAGCGGTAAAGATATAATCATTGGGGTTATTGATACCGGGATTAATGCCAACCATGAAGATTTTGCCAATACTAATATTTTGACTGGCTATAATTTTGTGAATGATTCTACTGTAGTTACGGATCCAGTTGGGCATGGCACAGCAGTGGCCAGCCTGATTGCGGCTTCTACCAACAACGAATGCGGTTTGGCTTCTATGGCTTCCGGGGTTAGTTTGGTTCCCTTGCGAATTTTTGACGATCAGAGTGAAGCCAGCGTTTCCAGTTTGATTAGGGCTATTGCTATGTCTGGAAGCTATGGCTGTAAAATTGTTAATATGAGTGTTGGTCTGGAAGCCAAATATCATTCTCAGGAATTAGATGATATTATTGAAAAAGCTAATAAGGCCGGAATTATTCTGGTGGCAGCCGTGGGCAATCAAGGAACCTCAGAACCAATGTATCCGGCATCCTGTGCAGGAGTTATTGGAGTTGGTTCGATTAATTCCAATTATGTGGTTTCCAATTTTTCTCAGCATAATCAGTCGGTGGATTTTGTGGCTCCTGGTGAAGGGGTGTATCGGGCTTTGAGCAGCTCCAACAAGGGTTATCAAAAATCTAATGGTACTTCCTTTGCGGCTCCTTTGATTACTTCAGCGATTGCTGTTTTGTTGGAATCTAAGCCGGGACTTAATTCGGAGGAAGTTTTGGAGATTTTGACCAATACGGCTACGGATTTGGGTGACAGCGGCTGGGATCCTTATTATGGTTATGGCCTGGTTTCTGTTGATAAATTGCTGGACGGAGAGGTATATAATATTTCTGTGGCTGATCATATTGCTCATGGATCGCTTAAGGTTAATGTCCATAAAGCTGCTTTGGGCAGCTCCATTAAAATTACCGCTGTCCCGGATAGCGGCTATCAATTGGTTTACGGCTCGGTTACGGTCAATGGACAGGCTCTTGCAACCGAAGATTTAACTTTTAGAATGGGCGGCAAGGATGTGGTGATTTCCGCTCAATTTGAACCTTTGAACGAAGCCCCGCCCTTGAAGGATAATTATTATCAGATTAGTTCTGCTTCTGAACTGGCCTGGTTTAGAAATCAGGTTAACTTGGGTTCCAGTGGTATTAATGCAGTTTTAACCCAGGATATTTATTTAAACGCAGGCTCCTTTGATGCAAAGGGCAACTGGTCGGAAAGCGGAACTCCGGTTTGGTGGACTCCGATTGGAGCTTATCAGCAGGAAAGTGCTTATTTTGCCGGGGATTTTGATGGACAAGGTCATACGATTTATGGGCTTTATTTGCAAAGCACCGGCAATTATAAAGGGCTGTTTGGTTGTGTTAAAACTGGTACTCTTGAAAATCTGGCAGTCAAAGAGGTTTATCTAAATGCGGGCAGCTATAGCGGCAGCTTGGCGGGAATGGTTAAAGAAGGGACGGTCAAGAACTGTAGTTTTTCTGGTTTTGTTTATGGCAATCAGGAAGTTGGAGGTTTAATTGGTTATTCCTATCAAACCGATTGCAGCTCCTGTCAGGCAGACGGAACGGTTAATTCTTATTATATGGAAGGAATAACCTATAGTGATTGCGGCGGAATAGCTGGATGCTTTGCTTATGGCAATATGGAAGATTGCAGCTTCTCCGGTTCGGCTAGTGGTGTTTATGCTGTCGGAGGAATAATTGGCTATCTATATTGTTCCCAAGTGAAAAGTTGCTCCAATCAGGCCGCTATTCAGGGCTTAAACTATGTGGGCGGAATTAGTGGCCGAACTTATGGCACTAATACGGATTCGATTTTAGTTAACTGCTCTAATTATGGTAAGGTAGGTAAGGTAATCAGCAGCTATGTAGGAGGGATTTCCGGCTATCACAAGCAGGCCACAGTTAAAAATTGTTTTAATTTAGGCGAAATCTCTGGCTATAAATATTTGGGCGGTCTGGTTGGTTATAATTACTCTGGCAAAGTAGCCAATTCCTGGTGTCGAGGCACAGTGGAAGGGAGTAATATTATTATTGGCGGCTTGGTGGGAGCTAACTCGGGTTCGGTCTTAAACTGCTGTTTTGCCGGAGATGTTTCGGGATTGTCCTATACTTCTTCCAGTACGGGAGCCGCTGTTCCTCCGGCACCGATTGTAGGTACCAATTATACCGGATATAAGGTTTCTTCCTGCTTTTGGTGGTATGACGGAAAACAAATTGTGAATGGACAGGAACTGGCCGATTCGGATAAAAAAGGTATGGGGAATGCCAATAGTAATCCCGGAACCAGCGGTTTATTTTCCTTTAAATGGGAAGACGATTATTGGAAATTATCCGGCAGCTTTATTATTGCCGGGGAAGCCAATAATCATATGCTGACAGCACTTAATGCCTGGGCTACTTCTAATGCTTTCAATGCTTATTCTTTCTGGTCTCAGGCTCAAACCATCAACAATAACTATCCTTTTTTAATAGATAGTTATCAAGATCCGAATTTAAACGGAATTTTTAGTGGAGCTTCTTTTAGTTTCCAAAATCAATTGACAGTTAACTTTTATATCAAAAAATATTTGCTGGATTCTTTGGAAAAATCTGGGGTAATGTTTAATGATGCAGACAAGTTGACTTGGGATTTGGCTGGGGATTATCAGGATTATTATGTTTTTAATTATGCTAAAATCCCAGCCAAAAAAATGGGGGACACTATTCGAGCCGTTGTATTTGCTGAAAACCCGGATCTCAAATTTGGCTCGTCTTTAACTTATACTTTAACGGATTATTTCGCTAAGGTTTTGGCTTCAGCAGAATATGAGAAAAATTTAAAAATCTTTTTGGTGGACTTGGCTAATTATGGAGGAGCAGCTCAAACTTATTTTAATTATAATACCAGTAAGTTGGTCAGTGATTCGGTCAAAGACTATCAAGCCTTATCTTCTGGAACTATTTCTTTTACTAATGCAGATTATGCTTACAGTATTACTTCCAGCGGCAAACCAATCAAGGAATTTAACCTCAGCTTGGGACTGGAAAACAAAGTGGAGGTGTATGTTCAAGTCAATGGTGATGGTTATTCACCCGAAGATTTGCTCTTGCAGATTGAATATTATGATTTAAATGGAGTTTTGCAAACTTGGGAAATTGATGGAGCCAAACAGAACTTTATTACGGGCTGGGCAGTTTTTGATAAATTATCAGCAGAACAAATGGATGATGTCTTCCGGATGGTAATTCGGGATCGTTCCGGGCAGGTAATTAGTGAAACCGTAACCTATAGTATTACCAGTTATGCTGTTTATACGGCTCGTCATTCCAGCGATGCTCAATTAAAGGACTTAACCAATAAAATGGTGCAGGCTGGCCGCTCGGCTGCCCGATTCTTTAATTATAAGCCTCAGGGAAAGGATCTATTAATATAGCGTAAAAATGAAATTTTGCCGAGATTTTCCTGCTATTTACACTTTCAGGATCTTATGTTATGCTAACTATAGTGGAAAAAACCGCTTTCGGAGGAAAGCGGTTTTTTGTTGCCTAAAAGAAGGGAGGAGATTAAAGTTTTAGTTAAGCTGGCTGAACATAGGCCGGAAAAAACAGAGCAAGGCACAGACGCTAAGGAATTGGTAGAAAAAGCTATTTTAAAATTGGCTCTTGGCTATCAAAAAGAAGAAATTACTTTTAAAGACGGAGTGGAGGAAAAGCGGGTTTGTAAAGAAGTGGGACCCAGTTTTACGGCCTTAAAATTTTGGCTGGAAACCCATGCCTCAGAAGAATGGGGAAATCATGAAAATACGGCTAAAGCTTTGATTGAAGCAACTTTGGCTCAAATGACCCGGAAGGAATTGCAAAGCCTGCTTTTGGCAACAAATGAATAAAAAACAGATTCAGAAATTTATTCAGCCCTATTTGCAGCAGGAATTGGCTCGGCGTTATTTTCGGCAGTTTGTTTTATATGTGGACGAAAAATATCAGATGAATTGGCATCATCGCTTGATTTGTGATTATCTGGAGCATTGGTTGGAACGGGATCTGCGAAGGCTGATGATTTTTACCGCTCCTCGGCATGGCAAGTCTGAACTGGTCAGCCGCAAGCTTCCGGCCTATCTGTTGGGACGATTTCCTGACAGCGGAATTATTGCCTGCTCCTATAATGCGGAATTGGCCGGTTATCTGGCTCGGGATGTGCGGCGGATTTTGGAGGGCAAAAGCTTTCAGCAGCTATTTCCGAAATGTCATCTGGCTTCTGGTCGGGGCAAAGGCAGCTTTGTTAAAAAGGATAATTTTTTTGAAATTGTTCAGCACAAAGGCTTTTATCGCTGTGCCGGAGTTGGGGGCGGAATTACCGGTATGGGAGCCGATTTTATTATTATTGATGATCCGGTCAAAAATCGAGATGAGGCCAATTCAGTGGCTTTTCGGGATCGGCTTTGGGAATGGTTTACTTCTACGCTTTATACTCGGCTGGAAGGGGAAGGAGCTATTTTGTTAACCCTGACTCGCTGGCATGAGGATGATTTGGCTGGACGGATTTTGGAACAAATGAGTTCAGAAAACAAGGAAAAATGGACTGTGCTTTCTTTGCCAGCTATTTGTGAGGAGAAGCCAGCCGCTTATGATTGCCGCAAGCCGGGTGAAGCTTTGTGGCCAAAAAAATTTGATATCAAACGCCTGGATTCAATTCGGCAAACTATTGGTTCTTATGACTGGTCAGCTTTGTATCAGCAAAAGCCTCAGCCCCTGGCCGGCGGCTTGTTTAAACGGAACTGGTGGAAATATTGGCAGACCTTGCCGGGAGATTTGTTGGATTATATTCAATCCTGGGATTGTGCTTTTAAAAATACGGCCAATTCGGATTTTGTGGTTGGTCAGGTCTGGGCCAGAGTAGGAGCCAATCGCTATTTGCTGGATCAGGTGCGGGGTAAAATGAGCTTTTCGGAAACTCTGGCTGCCATGCGTTTATTAAGCTCACGCTGGCCCCAAACAGCCAGAAAGCTGGTGGAGGATAAAGCCAATGGCAGTGCGGTTATTGATACTTTGAAAAATGAAATCAGCGGCATTATTCCAGTGCAGCCAGCCGGAGGGAAAACTGCCCGGGCTCAAGCGGTTTCGGCTGCGGTGGAGGCGGGTAATGTTTATTTGCCAGATTTTTCCCGCTTTGCCTGGGTTGGGGATTTGGTTGAAGAATTGGCGGTTTTTCCCCAGGGAAGCCATGATGATCAAGTGGATGCTTTGACTCAGGCTAATATTTATTATAATGAAGGACTGAAATTTGATTTTGCCAATTTGATTTCTTAATTGGGGAAGTGATGCTTGCTTGTTTCGGGAAGATGGATATGTTAATGTTTTAAATCGGTTTGGCACAAGTCAGGATAATTCTACTGCCTATAATTATTGGGGCGAAAGCTTTACTTCAGATTTGCAATTGGCTCAGCATTATGAAACCGGTGGCTTGCTGGCTAAAATTATTGACTTGCCGGCGGAAGAAGCGGTTCGGCACGGTTTTGAGATTGATGCCTGTACTCAAAAAGAAGCAGTGGAAGACATTTTGGAACATTTGGACTGGGAAAATAAATTCAGTCAGGCTTTAAAGTGGGCCAGACTTTTTGGTGGTTCTTTGCTCCTGTTGCTGGCTGAAGATGGCGGCAGTTTGGAAGAACCATTGCGGGAGCATGATCTGCAAAGCCTGGAAGAATTGCTGATTTTTGAACGATCAGCCGTACAAATGGACTTGGAATGGCCAGGAATCTCGGAGCTTTTTACTATTAACCGGAATGGCAGCAGCTTTCGGGTGCATCAAAGCCGCTGTCTGGTCTTTCGGAATGGAATTTTGCCGGAATTAAGCCTGAACAGCCAATTCCGTTATTGGGGCATTCCGGAATATGACCGAATAAAAAATGAACTTAAAGATGTTTCCATTGCCCATAGTTTGGGAGTTCGGCTTTTGGAACGCTCGGTGCAGCCGGTTTATAAAATGAAGGATTTGGCTCGGGTTTTGGCTTCGGAAGCTGGGGAAGAAAGTGTTTTAAAGCGGCTGCAAATCATTGATGCCGCCAGGGGGATTTTAAATAGTGTGGCTATTGATAGTGAAGGGGAAGATTATGATTTTAAGTCCTTCTCCTTTTCTGGAGTGGCTGAAATTATTAACAGCAGTTGTAATCTGTTGGCAGCAGTTTGTCATATTCCCCAAACTATTTTATTTGGACGCTCTCCAGCCGGTCAAAATGCAACGGGAGAAAGTGACTTGGAAAATTATTACAATTATGTGGAACAAATTCAAAAAACCATGCTGAAAGGAAATTTACGCCGCCTTCTGGATTTAATTGGGATAGTGGTGAAGAAGCCTAATTTAAAATTTAAGTTTAATCCTCTGTGGAGTCTGAGTGAATTGGAAAAAGCCCAATTGGAAAAAGAAAAAGCCGCTGCTTCTTTGGCTCGAGCAGAAACCATTCGGCTATATTCGGAATTGCAGGCTTTGACCTCAGAGGAAATTCGCCGGGGCTTGCAAAATAAGACTATTCTGGAAGCAGAAAACCTGTTCGATTAAATTGAAGGAGGAAAGAGAATGGCTGTAGTTAAAATCTGGGTGAGTAGTCAGGCTAATGCCCAGGAGCAATTTTTGACTGAATATCAAGTAGACAGCCGCAGTGAAGTAGCTTTGGTTCCGACTACTGATGCTTTAGGCTCGGAAATTTTGGTTTTGTCCGATGTTTCTATTTGGCGGCTGGCCTGGGATGCTGAAAGCCAGGTGAAATATTGGAAGGAATTGAGGTAAAATCCATGCAAAGCAGACTTATTCCTTATGTGCTGAACCAAAAAAAAGTAAAAAAAGTAAGCATTACGGCAGGAGAAGACCTGATTTTGACAGATCAGACAGAGTATCGGGGAAGAAATTTATCTGGTTTTAGCATTAATGCTTATCCGAGCTTACCTTTTCAGGCTTATTTGCAATTTACAACAGCAGCTTCCGGGGATATTCAGATTAGTTTTCCAGAGTCCCAATATTATGGAAGCCTTATGCCAAGCTTTGGTAATGGGGAAGCCTGGGAAGTGGATATTAAAGATGGAATTGTGGCAGCGAGGCTTTTGTCCAATGCTTTTACGATTACTTACTCAGCTAACGGAGGCAGTGGCAGCGAAACGGATGGGCAGGTTTATTTATATGGGGATTTGGTGACTTTAGCTGGCGGAAGCAATCTAAGTTATGAAGGTCATAATTTAAGTGGCTGGAATACCGCAGCAGACGGCAGTGGAACTGCTTATGCCTTGGGTGAGAGTCTGAATATCATGGATAATTTGACTTTATATGCAGTTTGGACTGTTCTTGAAGAGGTACTGTAATGCAGTGGCCAAAACTTTTGAAGCAATATTCGCTGGCAACTTATTCCGGAGTTAGCCCGGAAGTACTTGGAACTGTTGATTGCTGGTTGCCTCAACTAAATTTGATGGGCAGAAGCGGAGTAAGCGGGGAGCGGGAATATAATTTTGTTTACACCTGTGATGGTACGGAAGATTCAACCTGTTATTTTCGCTGTGGTTTTGGTCAATATTATAGTTTTAGCTTACCTCAAGTGACAGCTGGAGATCGAATTTATTTGTCGGCTCCAGGCTGGAGACAGGCTTATGTTCAGCAGATTTCGTTTTTTGCCGGTATTTTGGAAAATGACTTGCTGCTCAATTGGAATGGATCGGTAACTAATTTGGCTTTTGAAGTAAGAAATTCTCCGATTGGTGCTTATTTGGCGGCCAATAAATTTGCTGCCATTGCTGAACCGGCAGCGGCTACTTTGGAAAGTCCGGTGCTTTTTAAGCCGGTTAAAGTTAAGCAAATTCAAGTTAATTCCTTTAGCTTTGATTTAGCTGAATATTTGGATAACAACTATTTGGACTATGAAAATAACTTGGTTTTGAGAGCGGTTAAGCTGGACGGGGGAGAATGGGTGTCTGATGAATTTAGAGCTGTCAGGGGGGAATTGATTCGGCGGGTTGGTTTTATTGCCAATTATGATTCGGAAGTTTTGACCACTCCCTATAATTGTTCAAGTGGGGAATTGTCCGCTGGAGCCGAGGTTTACTATGTTTTGCCCCAGGAGGAGATAACCTGGCCGGGAGCTTTGCCGCTTCGGGAATTTGCAGGGAGTGGGGCTTGGGATACGGTAGTTATGAATGAAGTTAAACCCTGGCTGGAGGTTCAGGCCGTAATTAGGGTTTAGAATGGAGGTGTTTTTTTTGGAGCAACCCAAATTGTTCCGCACAGATCACTTACCGTTGGGAGCAACTTATTTTACAGAGGAAGGCTATTTGGTGGATCAGCCGGTGGTTACCATGACTGGAATTTTTGAATATCTCAATCCGGATGGCAGTATTCGCCGGGAATTGCGTTTGCCGGAGGAGGTCTTTGCCAAATCCAGCCTGGCTTCCTATGAAGGCAAACCCATTGTGCTTTCCCATGCGGCTGGAGAAGTGGACAAGGATCATATTCCGGAAGAAATCGTCGGGACGGTTTTATCGCCAGGGATTCCGGATGGTGATAAGGTGCGGGCTAAAATTATTATTCACAATACCAATGCCTTGCAGACTTCGGGGCTGAGGGAATTATCTTTGGGGTACAGTTTAACTCTGGAAGAAACTCCGGGAGTTTGGCAGGGGTGCCATTATGATGCGGTGCAACGAAATATTGAAATAAATCATTTGGCTTTGGTGCGATGGGCCAGAGCAGGTTCTGCGGCTCGTTTAAATATAGATGGAAAATCTGCTGGAAAATATGAAGGAGGAATGGGGATGCTGAAAAAAGACAAACTGTCAGAAAGTAAAACGGTCGAACCAGAAAAAAACGAAACCAAGGCCAAAGTGGGAACTGATTGGGGACGGGCGGAGGATATTTATGCTGATTATTTGGAAAAGCTGGAAAGTTTGCAGCAGGGCAATTTGAGTCAGGAAGAAACCATTGGGCTTTTGGAAGAAGCTTTGCAGGATCTGGATCGGGTTATTGTGGGATTGGCTCTTAAATTAAGTGAAAATTCCCGAACTGAAAATGAGGAAACAGCAAACTTTCGCAGCTTAAAACAGGATGGCCAGGAAAATTGGGTTAAATTAGCCCAGAAACTGGATTTGCCGGGCTTGGAAAGTCTGGAACCCCTGGAGGCTCAAAAGGCAGTTTTGGCCAAGGTTCGGCCTAAGCTTAATTTGACAGGACGCAGCCCGGAATTCATTGAGGCGGCCTTTAATTTGGTGCTGGAAGAAATATCGGGAGTTAATGGCCAGCGGAAGCAGGTTTTTAATGGAGATGGGCATTGGAGAAGCAGATTGACCGGAGCTGAAAAAGCCCGGCAAAATATGATTGCCAGAAGAAAGGGTGGTCGTTAATGGCAGTACAAAGCAGTTATAATTATGCCGCTGGACAGGGGATAGCCGGTGGTCTGTGGGATTTGAGTCCCTATGTTCGGGAAAGCCGAATTAATGGACAGGAAAGTGGTTTAAAATTAGGCATGGGGGTGGTTAAAGGCAGTTTGCCGGGAATTGAAGTCAAGCTTCCGAGCAGTTCTTCCAGTTTGGCTGACTTTGAAGGTGTGGCTGCCAGGAATGGCACCTGTTCCCTGGATTTAAACGGAAATATAACCTTGCAGGCCAAAGATACCGTTGGAGTAATTAGCAGCGGTCGGGTTTGGGTTAGATTAAAGTCCGGAATTAGTCCCGCTTATGGTAAGGATGTCTATTTGATTACCAGCGGCACTAATGCCGGGCTTTTTACTTTGGCTTCAGATACGGCGGAAACCTGGAAAATTCGGCTTAATGCCCGTTATTTGGGCGGCAAAGGTTCCAGCCAAACGGCTCCAATTGAATTATACAATCAAATTGGCCAAAGAGGACTGGCTTTGCTTTCGGATTTAACGGTATCTTTCTTGGCAGCGACTGATTATGAACAGGCTTTGCCTTTGACCACCTATACAGAAAATCTGCCGGAAGCTCCCTGGCTGCAAATTGCTTTTAAACGCCAGGCCTGTGACAGCTGTCTTTGCGTAGTTGAAAAATCCGGGGAAACCACCTATAGTCAGCTTTTACCAGTTACGGCGGATGATGCAGCTTATTGGCAGGCGGTTTTGGGTGCTACTACTTCAGATACCAGAAATGCTTTGAATTTTGCCACAACTACCGGCAGCTATACTATTACGCTTAGTGCTTGCAAAGAAGGAGTTACCCAAACCGTTTTACAAAAAACTATAACTTATAATGGCTAATCTTAGGAAGGGGGAACTTTATTTTTATGGGAAATTATAATGCTGCTTTGCCTTCGGCTTACTTTAATCGGGCTGATTATCAGGCTTTAATGGGGTCTACGGTTTCAGCTGCTTTGCAGGAAAGCCAGGGACTGCGTTTTGACAGTGCCGAGGATGCCTCGGTCTTTTTTGCCCGGGAATTGGATTATGTGAAAGCCGAGTCCTATAATGTGGAATATCCGGAATTTACCGCCTTGCAGATCCTGCCGATTTCTAGTGAGGTTAATGCCGGGGCGGAAAGTGTTACCTATTACAGCTATGATAAAACCGGAATGGCCAAAATCATCGACAATTATGCTACTGATCTGCCCCGGGCTGATGCCAAAGGCCAGCCTTTTACGGCTAATATTAAATCTATTGGTAACAGCTATGGCTATTCAGTGCAGGAAATGCGGGCTTCCCGAATGGCTGGCAAATCCTTGGATCTGGCCAAAGCGGAAGCAGCTCGCTATGCCGTGGATTATTTGAATAATAAAATTGCCTGGGCAGGGGATGCGGAAAATGGCCTGATGGGAATTTTATCGGCTAATAATGACATTCCTTTATATACCATTCCAGCCAATGGAGAAAGCAGCAGCACCAAATGGCAGCATAAAACGGCAGCTCAAATTTTGGCAGATATTAATGGAATGCAGGCGGCGGTGGCTCGGAATACCAAAAATGTTGAAAGACCGGATACTTTGGTTTTGCCCTCAGATGTGTTTATGGACATTTCCACCCGCCAACTGGAAGGAACTGGTTATAGCATTAAGCGTTTTGTTTTGGAGAATGCCCCTTACTTAAAGGAAATTGTTCCGGCTTCGGAATTAAATGCTGATTCGGATATTAACCCTTATGGGGGAAGTAATGTTACTTCCGGTCAGGAACAGGCGGTGGCTTTGTTATTTAAAAAAGATCCCCGTAAGCTGACTCTGGAAAACCCGCTGCCCTTTTATCAATATCCAATCCAGCCCCGCAGTTTGGAAATTGTAGTGCCTTGTGAGGCCAGAACCGCTGGGGTAATTATTTACTACCCTCTTTCTTTGCTGATTGCTTTGGGAATTTAAATTGGGGGCTGTTTTATGTTAATTAAAAATAAGTCAGGCAAGATTATTTCGGTGGGAAGCTTGAATATTTTTCCGGAAGCAACGGAAATTTTGCCGACAGAGTTTCAAGCCAATTCGGTAATTCAAGCTTTATCCGAACAAAACAAAATTGAATTGATAGAAGAAACCGAACAGGCTTCTCTTGCAGGCAGAACCATCAGCAAAAGCAGATTAAAAAAAATGAAAAAAAGTGAGTTGGAAAAGCTGGCTGTGGATGCTGGGCTTGCTTTGCTGGAGGGAGAAACAGTTAATAGTTTGCGGGAAAAGCTTTTGATTCATTATGAGGTAGTTTGATGGAAGCTTTGCAAATTTTTCGCCTGCTGGCTCCCGAATTTGCTGAACTTGCGGATTCCACAGTTTTGAATTGGTTGGAATTAAGTCGTTCCTGGTTAAACCAGGAACGACTGGGAGCTGATTATGAACAAGCTTGGGCTTTGTTGACTGCCCATCGTTTGAAATTGGCTACTTCCGATTCAGTGGGACTGGGAAGTCAGATGATTACTTCCTATCGGGAAGGAGATTTGGCTCTTGGCTTTGCCTCAACTCTAGCCAATGATTGGTCAACTACGGCTTATGGCCTGCAATTAGCGGCTTTAGAAAAAATGCACCGGCTTTCAATCGTTTCGTCTGGTCAATCTTAAAAGCCAAAAGCTTTGTTGGCAGACAAAGGCTGTCTGAGAGGGCAAAAGTTAAGAACATTTCCGTCCGTCAGCTCACCCAAAAAACAGTTAATAAATAAGCCTATACTCAAGGAGGGTGGGAAGATATGAAGCTTTTCCGAAAAAACTACTTTATTCGGCGATTTACCGGTCAGATAGTGGTTAATGGTTTGGCTCGCTTTAGCTACCAGGATTTTCAAACTAAATTGAATGTTCAGCCCTTTAATTACTATGAAAAAAGAGCCGGAATGTTGAAAATTGATACTTCTGGTCAACGCTCCATCCGTTATTTAAAAGCCTATGGTCAAACCGAATTAAGACAGGCGGATCAAAAAAATGGAATTGCCGGGGATTGGCTTTTTTATCGAGGTAATTGGTATGAATGTAAATCAGCGGTTTATTGGAGCAACACCCTTTTGAAGCATTATCGAACGGAATGGGTTATAGTGGGAGAAGCAGAACCAGCGGCAAACCTGGCCGCTCCTTTGTAAAAGGCAGGTGAAGCTGTTTGATTTTGGAACAGGTCAAACAAAGGGTTTTGGGATTGGTACAGTTTTATTTTGGAGAAGCTCAGGTAATTTGGGGCGGAACTAACTTTATTAAACCCAATTTGCCCTTGGTGGAATTGAGATTATTAGCCGTTTCCGGCGGACAATTTCCCAATACAACCTGGACAGATGGGGCAGTCAAAGCCTATTATCCGGCCAAGGCTACCTGGGAAATTGTTTTGCATACTCCGGGCGAAATGGAAGCTGGGGGTTCCGGACAAACGGTTCCAGCACATAATTGTGCCTTAAATGATTTGTTGGATTTTGGGGATTTTCTTAATTCTCCTTTTGCCCTTGACTGGAGTGCGGAACACAACCTGACCTTATTCTGGACTGGAAAAGTTGAGGATATTTCTCAAATTATTAATGATTTGCGTTGGGAATATCGAGCCAGGGCGGTTTTTGAGGTGGAATTTATTCGAGAATCCATGGGACAATATGGCCTGATTCGGAACTATGGCTGGCAACAAACGGCCAGTGGGGGAGGCAGAGCTACCCCGGATAATTATGGTTATTTTAACCGGGCGGAGATTGAAGAAAACTAGAAAGGAAGGATGCAAAATTGAGCTATCTGGATCAAATTGTCAGGGTGAATATTGATTTGGCAGCTCCGGCGGCGGATGGAGCCAGTTTTGATTCTATTTTGCTGATTGGAGCAATTCCTGCTCACTTTATAAGTGGAGATAACTGGGCAAGTGGAACGGCCTATGATGTGGGCGATTATGCAGTTAATGAAACTCTCTTATATCGTTGTACTACTGCCGGAACCTCAGGCTTAACAGCTCCCACAGCTCTTAGCAAGACCATTGATAGTGTGGTCGATGGAACCGTTAAGTGGCAATATGTAGGAACTTCTGCGGCAGCCTGGACGGCTTCCAGCAGTTATACCGTGGGAACTTATGTTCGATCCGGCAGTAAAGTTTATTTATGTATCGGAGCTGGAACCTCAGGAACTGTGGCTCCTACGGCGGAAAATGCCTCGGTTAGTGATGGCACGGTGCTTTGGGCTTATCAGGCTCCACCAGCAAAGGTGGGGTGCTATGGCTCCTGGTCGGAGGTAAAAGCAGCCGGCTGGGGGGAAGATCCAATAGGTCGGGCGGCTGCTGTGGCTTTTGCTCAAAGCCCCAAACCGAATCAGATTTATATTGCGGTTCAGCAAATTGCAGATGGAGCAACTGAAAGCCTGAATACTACTTTAAATCGGGCGGTACAAACTCCCGGCTGGTATGTGCTTTGCCCGGCAGGGCTTCCGGAAAACCAATTTGCTGATTTGGCTGCCTGGACAGAAACCCAATATAAATTATTGGCCTATCCGGTTTTCAGTGATAATGCAGTAGTAGCTGACAATTATTATCGCAGCTTGGGAATTTTAGTTAAAACCTCCTGGTCTCAGGCGGATTCGGAAGTGCCGGACTCTAATCTTTATTTGCATATTGCTTATGCAGCCAAATGCTTGAATTATGAACCAGGCTCGGAAACCTGGGCTTTTAAAGCCCTGGCCGGAGGGCAAAGTGCGGAGCTTGCCAGTTCAGAAATAGCAGTTTTAAATGAGGCCAATTTAAATTGCTACGCTGAATGTGGCGGTCAGAAAATTACTTTGGGCGGTAAGGTTCGTGCCGGAGAGTGGATCGATGTTTTGCGTTTCCGGGATTGGCTGCAAAATGAAATGCAAAAAGAAATTTATAACCTCTTTTTGGCTAATCCCAAAATTCCTTATACTGATCAGGGAATTGGTCTGGTCAAAAATCGAATGCTGGCTGTTTTGCAGAAAGGGCAGGAAAAGGGCGGAATTGCTGAAAATGAATATGATGAACTGGATAATTTGCTTCCCGGCTATACAGTTACGGTTCCTTTGGCTGCTGACTTATCAGATACTGACCGGGCTTCCCGGCAATTGACTGGCTGCCGCTGGCAGGCTCGACTGGCCGGAGCCATCCAGGCTGTAGAAATTTCCGGAGTTTTGGGATATGAATAGGAGGGGTTAGCAAATGATTAGTACCTACGATCCACGCAAGATAAGCATTTCCCTGGGCAGTCATTCGGTCAGCGGTTATGCCGAGGACAGCTTTGTAACCATTGAAAAAAATGGAGAAGGCATCAGCAAAATTGTTGGCTGTGATGGGGAAATTGTGCGGAATATTAATCCGGATTTGACCTATACCCTCAAGCTTAAGCTTTTGGCTTCTTCCCCTACCAATGCCTTTTTATGGAACAAATATACCAAAGACTTGAGTTCCGGGCAAGGAACCTTTCCGGTTTTAATCAGTGATTTGCGAGGCAAAGCGGAATTTTCAGCAGCCGTAGTTTGGGTGGTCAAACCGGCCAAACGAACTTTTGGCAGGACTGCCGAAAATCTGGAATGGGAACTTGAAACCGGAGCGGCCAATTGGGATTTAGAATAGAAAGCAGGTGAAGCTTTGTTAAAACAAATGGAAACAGTAAGTAAAACTATTGCGGGACAGATTTTTTATTTGCGGCCTTTACCTGCTTTTCGAGCTGTTAATTTGTTGGGAGAATTGGCTGCCTGCTTTGGCCCGCTGGCAGCTTCCCTGTTGCCTTGGCTGCAAAAGGAAAATTGGGATTGGGCGGAATTTAGCGGAGCCTGGCGGCATTTGTCTGGAGAACAAATAGAAAATTTGTTGGACAAGCTTTTAATTAAACCGGGCAATCTGGCTGTAGAAATGGAAAATGAGCCACAGAAATTGAGCCGGGATTTTTTAAATGAAACCTTTTGCGGAGAGCTGGCCGGATTGCTGCAATTGGTGATAGAGGTTTTGAAGCTGAATTATCAGAGTTTTTTTGGGAAAGTCGGCGACCTATTTGGCAAGGAAATAGCCTGATCGAGGTAGCCGACTATCAAAAATTCGGAAAATTGGACTTGAGCCAATTTTCCGAATTGGAGCTTAGAATGTATATTTTGATTAAGGCAGGCTGGGCTTCCAAAAGTGAGCTGGAAACCGTTTATAATTTGAAAGAAGCTTTAAAATTATATGCTTTGTACCAAATGGAACAGGAAATTAAGTACAGGAAAGAATCAGCCTCGACATAAGCTTCGGAGAGGGGACGAATTTGAAGGAATTGCAAAATTGGCTGAAACAAATTGCAGAATTGCTGAATCGGACTGCTGCCTATTGGAATTATGAGCAGGGTAAAAAAAAAGTTGCCTGGCCAGGCCAGGACGGACTGAACAATTCACTTCCTACTGAAGAAGCTAACAGCGGCTTAAAAAAAGCTGACCTGAATGCCGGAGAACAGAGTTTTGGCAAACGGGTTTTGGCCATGGAAAGCCAACTGCGGGCTTGTCTGAACCAGGCTAAACAAAATTGGAGCAAAACAAGCTGGGAAGAGAGTCTTTTGACTTTTATTCAAACCCCAACAGCAGATTTGGCCGGAAATCAACTGAAATCACAATCTCAACAAGCCCAAAGTTCAAAGGAAGCATCGGCGGCAAATTTACTTGTAAATTTGTTTTCTGCTGTAAAAAAAGAAGCTCAAACCGGTTTGGGGAGAAACATTACTGAATTTTTTCGGGAAATCAGGGAGAAGCCGGAAGAACTGCAAGCCTGGCAGACTGTTTTACAGCCAATTGCTGGAAGAACGGAATTTTCCACCCGGACTGCCGCATTGAAATTCCTAAGCAATTCTGGCTCCAATTCTTCCATTGTCCAGAACCTGCAATTCAGTAATGTATTTAACGGAGAACAAGCAGCTCAAGGCCGCCTTGCCCAGGCCATGCAGGAAGCAGCCGGACTGACCACAGGAGAATTGGCTAGGGCTTTAGCTTATGGGAGGTAAAAATCATGTTGTATATTGGCCAGCCGGTACGCCTTAACGGTTTGGAATTTGATGCTTTGCTGCAGGAAAAGGCTGCTTATGCAGCTTTGGTTCCGGAATATCCGACAGAAGAAGGTTTTTCGGTGCAGGACAGCCTGATTCTGCGGCCTTTGGAATTGGAAGTAACTTTGCTTTTAACGAATACTCCGGTAACCTGGGCCAATTATTTTGCTACTGAAGAAGGGCGTTTGGAAAGAATTTGGCAGCAATTAGAAGAACTGTATTTCTCCCGCCAATTATGCACACTTGAAACTTCCGAAAAAATTTACCATAATTTAGCTTTGGTAAAAATGACCTTGCAAAAAAATTCAAAGCGTTCCAGGGTGCGGGAAATTCCTCTGATTTTTCGGCAGATTCGGCAAACCTCAACTCAGATTCAAGGTATTGCGGAGGATTATTTCAAAAGTGGGATCAGCCGTTTGAATACAGGAACAGCTTCAACTAATTCAGTTTGGCTGCAAGGTATGGTTATTACCGAAGAAATGGCCAAACCTGGTTCGGAGCTTTACTTGCTGAGTCAAGCTTCCGGTCTGTTTTGGGTTTAGGGGGAGCACAAATAAATGAAGCGATTGGAAATTGCAGTACCAGATTATAATGACAGCCTGACCCGGATTATCTTATCCGGTCAGGCTTATCTTTTGCGTTTTACTTATAACGATACTTATGCTTGTTGGTCTTTGGGGATTTATGACTGGGAAGAAAAAGCTTTGGTTACTGGGATTCGGTTGGTGCCTCGCTTTCCGCTTAACTTGTTTTGTCCCGGCATTCTCAAAGGAGTGTTGGCGGTGCTGACGGATCAAGAACGGCTAACCCGAAACAGCTTTAAGCAGGAGCAGGCAATTTTGGTCTATCTGACAGAGGAGGATTGAAATGCAAAATTTTGACCGACAATATTTGCTGACAGTTTATCGGAGCGGCATAAAACAATTTAGCTGCGGCCAAACTGCTGCTTTGCATATTCGCTTTTCTGTGCAAAAAGCCGATCTGGAAACGGAAAATACGGCCAAAATCTGCTTGTGGAATTTAAGCTCCAGTCATCTGGGAATTTTAAAGCAAAGGGATTGTTCCCTGGTTTTGCAGGCTGGCTATGGATCAAATTTGCCGGTTATTTTTCAAGGCAATATCAGCTTTATTCGGACGGAGTTGGACGGAGCGGATCGCAAGACCACCCTGGAGGCTGTGGATGGAGGTTGGGTATTGCGAGATAATTGGCTTTCTTTGGCTTACTGCGGCTCCATTAATACCCGCCAAATTATAGAGGATCTGGCCAAACAAATGGGTCTGACGGTGATTTTTTCACCCCAGGCTGTTTATCAGGATTTAAACCGGGGCTTTAGCTACAGCGGTTTGGCTGGCGGAGCCTTGGACAAAATTTGTGCTGGCAGCGGAATGTCCTGGTCGATCCTCAATGGAGTTCTACAAATTAAAAAGCCAACTGAAGCCTGGTTTGAAAAAATTTATCTTTTGAACAGTCAAACCGGCTTGCTGGGTAGTCCCAAAGAAATTTTGATTACAGCCCAGCACAAATGGGAATTTGATTTGCCGGGCTGGGAAGTGGAATTCTTCCTGAACGGAGCAATTGAAGTAGCTGATTATGTGCGTTTGGAAAGTCAGGCTGTTCGGGGAAGCTTCCGGGTTTATTCCCTGCAAATAGAAGGAGATAATTGCCAGGCCGATTGGCTTTGCCGAGCTTGTCTTGTGGAGGTTTAGGATGGAACAGGAATTTGTTAAACAATGCAAAAATCTGGTTATGGATTTAATTAAAGGGCTGCACACCGCCTTGCCTGGAGAAATTTTAAGCTTTGATCCCCAATCCGGTTTGGCTTCTGTCAGACCGTTGGCCAAAGCTGGAGAAGGAAACAATCGCATTGATTACCCATCCATTTATGGAGTACCAGTGCTTTTTCCTCAAGGCTGGGGACAAAAGGTCAGTTTGGCCTTTCCTTTGCAGGCTGGAGATGGCTGCCTTTTGATTATGGCCGAACAAGCCTTGGATTATTGGCTTTATGGGCAAGAAACCGGGCTGGATCTGCGTTTTGACTTGTCTAATGCTCTGGCTATACCCGGCCTGTTTTCGCTTCCTTCCGCTCTGGTGGCGGAAGCCTGTGCGGAACAGGCTTTAATTTTGGAAGCCAACAACAAGCGAATTAAAATTTCGAGCCAGGGAGTGGAGATTACGGGAGATTTGACGGTTAATGGTCAGATCAGATCAAGCGGAGATGTTGTGGCTAAATATGATTTGCCGGATGAACGGGTCAGTTTGTTGGGAGGGGAAGCCTAGATGCAGGATTTGGCTTTGACGGAAAGCGGAGATTTGGCCTTGACGGCACAGGGGGATTTGCAAATTACTCCCAGCCTTCGGCAGGCTGTTCAGATTCGCTTAAATTGGTTTAAAGCCGAATGGCGGCTGATTCCAGCTTATGGAATGGATTATTACGGGGAAATTCTCAAAAAGAAGCCCAATTTAAATCGGATCAAAGCTGTTGTGCGGCAGGCTGTTTTGGAGGTGGAAGCAATAGAGGAGGTAAGCGTAGCAATTAAAGAGTGGAAAAACCGGCAGCTCAAAATAACTTTACAGCTTAAAGCGGGTCGGGAAGTTTGGCAGGAAGAATTATTGATTGCGGGGTGAAAAAGTGGCTGATTATGGAGTAACTGCAACCGGCTTTGTCCGAAAGCGTCTGGATGAAATTTTGGAGGAACTGCACGAGGATCTGAGTGCTGGTTTTGGCTTTAATACCCGGCTGAATCCCCAGAGTTATTTAAATGTTCTGCTGACCAACTTTGGGGATAAAATTGCTGAATTATGGGAAGTAGCGGAAAATGTATATCAGTCTATGTATCCTTCCATGGCCGAAGGACAAAATTTGGACTGGGTGGCTCAATATGCCGGGGTTATTCGTCAGCCGGCTGCCAAAACCCGTTATCCGATTTATTGTACAGGAGTGGATGGTACTGAAATAGCCGCAGGTACTCGATTGGCTTCGGCGACCAATCCGGTTAATTATTTTTTGGCTGCTCAAAATTCCTGCATTAGCCGCAATAGTTTTACCCAGGTTAGTCTGGGAGTGGCTGCCTTGCAAAATTCTGCTCTTTATCAAGTAACTCTGGATCAAACTTTATTCAGCTATACCAGTTCGGCTGACGCTTCAGCTCAGGAAATTTTGGCTGGCCTGGAGGCTTTAATTGAGGCCAGCTCGGATTTTACGGCTGATTTGGCGGATAACGATTTCTTGCTGCTTCAGGCTGTAAACCCGGAAAGCAGTCATGTCCTGACTCTTTCCGAAAATTTAACCACGATTGAAGTAACCAGCCTGCTTACTTTTGCCAGCGAGGAAGATGGAGAAATTATTTTGCCGGCTGGAACCATTACCAATATTGTAACTGCTGTAAGCGGTCTGAATCGAGTGAGCAACTCCGGAAACTATCTGGCCGGACGGCTGCAAGAAAGCGATGCGGAACTACGAAAGTCTTATCTGGATAAGATCTTTGCTCTGTCCTCCCGCATGACTGAAAGCATTGAGAGTAATATTCTGGAAAATTGTTCCGGGGTTAAAAGCGTTCGGGTTTATGAAAATTGCAGCAGTACCCCTGATGCCGAAGGCCGCCCGCCTCATAGTATTGAAGCGGTGGTCGAGGGGGGAACAGCTTTGGAAATTGCTCAGGAAATTCTAAAAACCAAAGCCGGGGGGATTAATACCTATGGCCTGAAAAGTGATGGGCTTACCTTAAATCCGGTGAGTTTGACCGGTGAATATGGGGAAGAAATTGTGCTTTATTATACGGTTCCCCAGAATATTTATTGCTGGTTTTCGGTGGAAGTGGAACAATTTGCCGATGAGGATTTGAGTGCTGGGTATGCCCAGATCATCAAGGATATTTTAATTGCTTATGTTCAAAAACTACCTCCAGCCTCTCGGATTAATCCCCAAAAGTGTTTGGCGGAAATTTATGGAAGAATTAACGGCCTGCAAAGCTTAAGCATTACCCTATATACTAGTTCCGATCCCAATGCGACGGTTAATTATACTGATTTTACGGCTGCCTATGCCAATTTGACCGCCCGGCAGAAGCCGCAAACTGACGCTGGCAGAATTCAGGTGACTTTATTGTCAACTACCCATTAACTAAAGTGAGTGGGCTTGTGACTGCCCAGTCGTAGTAACGGCTCACGCCTCCGACCTTTAAACCTCAATAGACACTGCTGCCTAAAGTGGCGTTACACCATGGGGTGGTTGACAGCACCCCTGACATCTCAGATATACTGAGGTGCCGCTGTATCCGGTACTTGGCTATCCTTAAGACAGTTTATTCCCATGCGATACAGATTCATTGCTCCGATGCGGTCA
>JAZRVI010000032.1:0-108417 GCA_045599035.1 Desulfocucumaceae bacterium
GCCGATAATATTATCGGATACGGGTACTGCAGCAATAGCTTCATCATACTCAAAGAGCAGGGAAACATAAAATTTGCCGTCACTATTCTGTGAGACAGCAGCGGACTTTATTTTCCAATCAGCAGATGGTTCCCGGTGGATTACAGCTTTTACCTTGCCGATTTTCGGAAGTTTGATATGCTTTCCTTTAATGCAAATATTGCCGTTTACGCACTTTGAAATATAAGAACCGAAGAACTTCTTTTTATGGAAGCTCGGAAAGGCGTTTTGCTTCTTAAAGAAGCGATTAAACGCTGCGGCAAGAGCATCATTTGCGGAAGTGAGGGCTGTAGCATCGACTTCCCGAAGCCATGGGTATTCATCTTTGAGCGATGTAAGGCGATAATTAAAGGCATTTCTGCTTGTAAATCGCTCGCCCTGCTCATAAGCGGTTTTGCTTTCATCTAACATACGGTTATATACAAAACGAGAATGTCCTATTGTTTTAATGATAAGCCCGCTTTGAGCTGTATTTGGATATATCCGGTAACGGCAGCCTCTGTGTTTAACCATACTTTGTACCCCATATGATATGGTAATTGAGCTTATATAACGCAAGTTCTACCATATGTATACTTAGAATCATGTCTATTCATGTAATAAGTGTATCATATTTTGATGCCTCGCACCAACATTAAAAAATACAACAGGCACATTTCGCCTTGTATTAAGCCGGTTAATGTGCCTGATATGTCGCTTTAACACTAAAGACGACCTTTTCTGTTTTTTAATAAATCCTAGACGCAGCCGGTCGGTTTGGGCAGACCTGCCAATTTGCAGGAACCTTTGGCCGGGCCAGACGGGAACAATTCATAGATGTACTTCAAGCTGCAACCGGTTTCTTTGCAGAGTTTCCGGATCATGGGAGCAATTTGGAATTGTTTGTAATAATCCCGCAGATAGAAAATAACTTTCCAATGATCGTCATTCAATTCAGTAATACCTTCGTCAGCAGCAAAATATTTTGCACAACCTTCAAACCAAGCTTCCGGATCAACCATAAAGCCGTCTTCGTCCAGCTCAATGTCTTTTCCTTCAATATTTACACTTGCCATGAAAAAGCACCTCCATATAATAATAAATTTTTTGCCGATGATTGCCATTTCCCCGGAATAAGAGGAAAAGTTCAACAGCCCTTGCCTGAAAACAGCCAGGAACCAAGCCCACTCTGCTTTGCCCCAGGTCTTTGTTTTCTGATCGACCTCAAAGCTTTATTGCCAAGTATTTTCAGCTGATCCAATCGGCAAGGTAAACTCTAAAAGTTCACACTTATAAGCATATCACGCTTTACCACTCGCCGTCAATCTCTAATTTGAAAATTCTCCAATTAAGCAGAAAACCACTTAAGAATGGCAGTTTCTGGCAAGCTTCACCCAATTTTTCTGGGGTCTAAATTTTGGGGCAGTTTTATTAATTATACAATTATTTGTATTAGTATGCAACACCTGATTGATAAAAAAACTGCTCCTTACTACTTTATTTCCAAACCAAAGCCTTACCAACCAGGTCGATCAAGCCTTTAACATGAACGGCCAGCTTGTGTTCCTTGACCATGGGGTAAAGCTGGGCTTTACAAATGGAGCAAGGGGCACAAAGGATACCATAGGTGTCTTCGTCGTCAAAATCTCCACAAACTCCAGTAGCTCTGACTAATTCGGCTTTTTTGGCGGAAAGCTGAATCCGGCGTTGATACATTTCCGGATCATCAAACAAAATTCCGGAACCGCCGCCGCAGCAGAAGGTTCGATCTTTATTGGGATTCATTTCCCGGAAATCAGTAGTCACCGCTTTAATAACGGTTCGCAAGTTTTCCTGTAAATCACAAGCCCGGGCATAGTTGCAGGGATCGTGCAAGGTAGCCGGATGATTGTTTTTGGTAGGATCCAGCTTTAACTGATTGGTGCGAATATAATAGGCTACTTCGTCGTGAATATGAGTGATCGGCACTCGTACCGGACGATCTGCCATGCTGGGGGTATACATTTTGGCGGCCCGCCAGCCGTGACCACATTCGCCCCAAACTACCTTTTTAGCTCCCAGTTCTTCCACCGCATTCAAAAGACGCATAACATTATGTCTTTGGGTGAAATACTGGTCATAAAGATAGCCAAAGTTCCCGGCTTCTGTAACAATACTGGGAATGCACCAATTAGCTCCGATATAGCTGAAGAACATGGCGGCACCCTTTAAGGTGTATTCATTCAAAGAAAAGTCAGCAGAAGAGGGAATATAAATAATATCACAGTTGGGTTTATCTACTGGAATTTCGATTTCAACGCCGAATTCGTCCATAATATCTTCGGCCAGGAATTCCAGGGTATCTACTAAAGCAGCTTTCGGAATATTGGTATGGTTGCCCACATTTTCCATGGCGGCCCCGGTATTGGCGTGCAGCTTGGGAGTCATGCCAATCCAGTGCAGAATCTGCCGAGCTACCATAGTTACTTCACAGGTATCAATCCCGAAAGGACAGGAAGTAGCACAACGGCGGCATTCGCTGCATTGATAGAAATAGGAATACCACTGTTCCAACACATCCAAAGTCAAATCTTCGGCTCCAACCAGTTTGCCGAATCTTCTTCCTTCCGGCGTAAAATAACGCTTATAAACCTTCCGAACCAATTCAGCCCGGTTGGTGGGAATATTGTTGGGATCTTTGGTTCCCAAATAAGTATGACAGTTTTCCGCACAGGCTCCGCATTTTACACAGCTTTCCATGGCCATTACAAAGGAACGGCGAGTTTTGCGAAAATAGTCCAGATATTCTAAGGCTTTTACACACTTTTCTTCGTCTGGCACCGCCCGGATATGAACCTTGTGCATATCCTTTTCGCTGGCTCTTTGAGCCTGTACCATATCTACTCCGTTATAACTATAACTAGGCATCTATTTCACCTCCGGCAGAAGGTAAACCTAATCCGGCTTTTCTGGCTGCCGCAATATCTACATTAGGCAGACCCGGTTCCGGTTCTTTGTATTTGCGATTGATAATCCAGCGTTCGCCAAACATTCCCAGAACGTGCATAAGCTTGCTGAAAGGAAAGACCATCAACAGAATTTGTACCAGCAGCAGGTGCAGAACAAACAGAGGATAGTTTAAAATTTCAGTTCCGGAAATACTCTGGAAGAAGGCCAGATTTTGAACATAAGTCAGGGCAGTAGCATAATCTACTCCCCAGCCATGCAAACCAGCCAGTTCACCCATCCGCATTAAATCGCCAACACCCACGATTAAAATTAACAAAACCAGCATCAAATAATCACTGGGAGAGCTGACCAATTTAACCTTGGTAACGGAGATCCGGCGAACCAATAAATAAATTAAGGCCGCAAAAACGATAATTCCAAAACTAGTTCCCAAAAGGGAGGACAAATTTTCGCTCATGGCTTCGGTAGTCATACCCATATAAAAAAACTGTTTACCCAAAGTACCAATTCCCATGATATGACCGCCAATTACGGAAAACAAAGCAACATGCATAATCCAGCCGCCAGCCCAGACGGCTTTATCGGATTTAAACAAACTTCTGAAAAAGATTACTTCTTTGGCGAAGACAGCGACAACCTGACCGTTATTTTTGGGGAAAGGAGCCAAAGTAATATTATGGACTATTTTGGCTCTAGCCCAACGACCCAGCCGGTAAAGAATTCCAATGACAAAAACAGCTACAGTAATATACGGCAGAACTTGCAGAATAAACCAGCTTACAGGATTCACTGACGCACCTCCTCTTTGCCTGTTTTTTCCTTATTAAAATTGCCGGTTGACCTGTTAGTCAGTCAACCGGAATTTTAATAATGAAGATAATTTGGTTTTAATAAGACATTCTTAGCTGTTAATGCTGATTGCATCATGTTCGCAAACGGAAACGCAAGTTTCACAGGTCAGACAATCGTCATCATTGGTAACAGTAACTTTTCCGCTCACTACTTCCAGGATGGAAGCCGGGCAGTTGTCAGCACATTCGCCGCAACCTACGCAATTATCGGTATTGATGTTTACATTAGCCATTTATTTTCACCTCCTCTGCAAAATCTAAAATGCTAAAACCCTGACCCAAGGCAGTCCGGGTTCTTTTGGCAAAAAAACAGAATTAACGATTATACTATTCGTTAACTTTCCCTTAATTCCTGCCGCAAAATTGCATTTTTTTATTTATTTCTTAGCCCTTCTTAAGCAGACCTTAATAAGGCTCGACCCAAACTCTATTGTACACTTTTCCCGGCCAAAATCAAACCGGTTTTTTTTGTAAAAAGCAGATTTAACACGCCGTGAGCAAGAAATCCCCCACCTCTATGGGTGGCGGAATGAATTGCGATCAACACGGCGTTTTCTTGACTTTTGTTATTTATAGGGTTATAATCATAATATAATCGGTCGTAGTGGTCGTAGTCATCATAAGGGTTATTGGATAATAATCATCATTCAGTATTCATGCTGCATTATCAATATTAATATACTGAACGAAGGGCTGCGTTTACTTGCTGAAGCAGCCTAAGACTAAATATACAGCAGGGATGGAATAGCCCAAACTCATACGCCTGCGGACATTGTGTAAGACTTGAGCTTAACGATTATGTCAGCCAGGCAGTAGTGGTTGAAGCAGGAAGCCCCAACTTCTATAAGTCGGAGTGGTTGACTTGACATTGGAACCGGCATATGTGCACAGTTGGATTATTTTGAGTTCTTCCAGGGGGAAGATTTCCCCCCCAGCTTTTACCCCACATCAGACCTGCGGCCGCCAGCTCTCCCCAAGGGAAGAGCCAAAGCTGTTTTGCAGACCAGGAGAAATTCTTGCTTTAGAAGCTGAAATTTGATATAATCAAAAGGGACAACCACAAACACTCAAAAAACGGCTGTCCAGCCAAACTGAAAATTTCATTATCAAGTAAAGGTGATAAAAATGCCCATTTTTGAATTTCGTTGTCTGAATTGCGGCAAGGTTTTTGAAAAACTATTCTTAAATAAGGGTGGAGAACAAGATGCCCATCTGGAATGCCCTCAATGTCAGGGTGAGGCTTTGGAAAGAGTGATCAGCCGAGCCAATTCCCGGGTAACTCCCGGTTCCTCCCGCAATCCCAAAATTACTTCCAAAGCTTGCAGCTCCGGCAATAACTGCATGACTCTGGAGGTTCCCGGCTACGGAGATTAATTCAGAATAAGGGGAAAATCCTTGGATTTTCCCCTTATTTTCAATCTATCTATAAAGATTATTAAAGAGGAAAACTATGGAACTTAAACCGAAAGAAACCACCTTCCCCCCCACCTGTCCCATTTGCGGCCTCTATCTGGAACGCCCCAAGGAGCTGGAAACCCATCGCATGGGTGAAATGCCGGTGGGCAAATGTGCCTGTGGAGCCGTTTTTTCCTATGATATCAGCGGCAAAAATCTGGGTCAGGCATTTATTGAAGCTTTGGTTTTTGCCAGCAACATGGATTGGGATTTGGCCTGGAGCTTATTTCCCGATCAGGATTACCGGGAAGAGCTGGTCGAGCATTACGATGGCATCACTCACCAAATTGTTCCCGGTGGGGTTTTGGAAGGACGGCGGGTGCGGGGAGCCTTGTATTTTATTCGGATGCACAAGGACATTCGAGAAATTACCGCTCCCGGCGTGGAAAAGGATTTGATCAAAGCCCGCCCCTATACCCTGCTTTCCCCCAACAAAAGCTCGGTTAAGTTAAGCCGAACTGAATTAAAAAAAGCAGTGGAAAACTATCAACTGGACTTAATTGCCCAGGCCGCCCAAACAGATAAGCAAATTTTGCGGCAGCTGCAAAAGCTTCTGTATTCGGTTGATCCGCTGGTTTTATCCCGGGCAGCAGAAGCCATGGGAACAGCGGCAGCCGTAATTTCCACCTGGGAACCTCGTGCGGTCAGCACTATTTTGCAGGCTCTTTTGCAGGCCATTGATGATACGGCAGCCTCCACCTGGGGAGCCTATGAAGGCATTGGAGAAATTATCGGTCAGGCTCCCAGCTTTTTTGCCGGTTATATGCCCAATTTATATCAATTTTTGGCTGATCAACCCCGGCGGCCTTATGCTTTGAAGGCTTTAAGCAAAATCGCCCTGCATAAGCCGGAATTAGGCCGCAAATTTCTCTTTCGGGTGCTGCCTTATTTTCAGGAACCCCGCCCGGAATGCCGGGGTCTGGCCGTCTGGATCATGGGCAATCTGCAAGCCCCGGAAGCCATTGAAGGCTTGCAGGATTTAACCTGTGATCCGGAAGAAATCAGAATCTATCAAAATGGCCGACTTGAAACTAAAATGATTGGCCAGTTGGCTCTGGAAGCCTTGCAAAAAATTAATTCCCCACACTAAAAGGGTTCATCCTCAAAGGGATTATCCGTCAAGGGATTATTCCGAACTTCTTCTGCTTCAAATAAATTCTCAACCTCCGACTTAACCGAAGGCCTGGCGGCCTTTTTGAGCGGAGGTTTTTGTTCGGTAAGCTGAAAACGAACTTCCGGCTTCCAGCCGCAAACCTTTTCCACCGCTTGAGACAAAGCTTTTCTATTGGCTTCTTCCTCCAACAGCTTAAACATAATCTCCGAACCGGAATCACCAGTCCAGATCGCCACCAGCAGGTTTTGCTCCCAAAGCTGCCAGGGCCAGGCTCCCTGCCCATTGTTTAAATAGGCTCCCAAATGATTATATTCCGGAGAACTCTGAATATAATTTAAAACTTCCGGCCAATCCGCAATTATTTTTTTGAGCCGCTGCTGATTTTCAGCTTGAATTGCAGCTGAATCCGGCTGAACTTCCGGATTGGTTTCAGCAACAGCCCTGGCCTTTTTTTTCGTCTTTTGGTTTGCTTCCTCCACCGGGTTCGGCTCAACTTTAATTTCCCGGTGACCTTTGGGAGGAGAAATTGATGTCTGAATCGCAGGCTTAACCGAACTTAACTGAGAAAAATCTCCTATTTCTTCCCAAACATCCATTTCCCAACTGCTTTCGGCCGTTTTGGGTTCTGACAGCTCGTCTGCCTCAACTGGAAGTACAATTTGGGTTTCCGCTGCTTCAAGCTTTACCGGCCGATTGGCTCCAGCCAGCAAAGCTTGAATTTCCCTTTCCAGATCCCCAATTTTTAATTCCAAATCCCCAGCCTTTTCCGAACCCTTTCGGCTTAACAGATGGCAAGCCTGAACTAAAGCCAGCTCCAAAATAATTCTGGGCTGACTGTTCCAACGCATCTCCGGTTCCAGGCCGCTTAACAAATGCAAAGCTTCCAGCCATTGACTTTTGTTGTCCAGGGTTGGATCTTCCCACCAGTCCACCATTTTCTGCCGTAAGAAGCTGGTCAGGCTTAAAACCAACCGTTGGAGATCCTGTCCCTGCCGATAGACTCGATCAATTAGTTCCAAACATTTAGCACTATTCCCCTGCCCTAAAGCCTGAACAAATTGTTCCAAAACTTCCTGAGCGGTAAGCCCCAAAACCTGATTTACCAAAACAGAACTGACCTGCCCCTGCCCCAAAATCGCCACCTGATCCAAAAGCCCCAAAGCATCCCGAAGGCCGCCGTCTGCTGCCTGAATAATGGTATTCAAAGCGGCTTCCTCCACTTTCATGCCCTCGGACTGAGCCACCTTTTGCAGTTGAGCAGCCATGACTTCCTCCGAAATCCGGCGAAAATCAAAGCGTTGACAACGGGACAAAATGGTCAGGGGCAGCTTGTGAGCTTCGGTGGTAGCCAGAATAAAGACCAAATGCTCCGGCGGTTCTTCCAGGGTTTTCAACAAAGCATTAAAGGCCGGGTCAGTCAGCATATGCACCTCATCAATAATATAAACCCGTTTAAAACCGCTGGTCGGCAAAAACTTGACATTTTCCCGGATCTCCCGTACTTCATCAATCCCCCGATTGGAAGCAGCATCAATTTCAATAACATCCATAGAACTGCCCAAAGTAATCTCCTGACAATTGGAGCATTGACCGCAAGGTTCCGCTCCCTTCCGATTCAGGCAATTTAAAGCTTTGGCAAAAACCTTGGCGGTGGAGGTTTTACCGGTTCCCCGAGGGCCGCAAAATAAATAGGCATGAGCAATTCTCTGGCTTAAAACTGCATTCTGCAAGGTCAAGGTAATAGGTTCCTGTCCGGTAATCTGGGCAAAATTTTGGGGTCGCCATTCCCGATATAAAACCTTATAGGTCATGCTTTCATCTCCTTAATTCCCTGAGTAATAGAAAAAGGAACTGTTTGGGCAACAGTTCCCGTTACTTTTTATTTATTGAAGGCCGTGCACCCGCCTTTGAATCATAGCTTCCAAGCGTTACTCCTGAAGAAAGCTCGAACCAGGCTGTCTTACGGCACCCAAAGTTACTTCCTTAGTGCTGCTTCCGTCAAGACCTGACACGGTTCAGAAGGCTTTGCTGCGTAAGGACCCAATCGTCAACACCTCGAACAGGAGCCGGACCTCACAAGCTACACCCTGGGGCAGGAATTCAATTCTGCTATAGCGGATTGCAGATACAGGGCACCGCTGCCTCCCCATCTAGCACGACCAAAATTTGACAGATAAAAAATAAAAAAATGGCGGAGAGACAGGGATTCGAACCCTGGAGACGGTTACTTCCGTCCACACGCTCTCCAGGCGTGCGCCTTCATCCACTCGGCCATCTCTCCGGACAAATAAACAAGTTTCTATTGAGTTTGCTTTCTTAGTATAACTGTTTTTCAAACGAAATGCAAGCCCTAATTGACGAAAAAACAAAAAAATTTTTCAGTAAATATTTGTCATATTTATAAAGAGAAAAACCATGCAGATATCGGCCAATGCGATTTCCACTATATGCTGATCAGCCTTTACCAAAAATCTGGACTTTCTTCGAGGAAACCTTTCCGGTAAAAAGGTCAAAAAGTTTTCCTTCCCCATATACATTTAGACAAATATGGAGCGTATTTCTCCCATAACTTCTCCTATATATGGAAAGTGGTATACGATTTTAATGTTTTAACAAAATTCACTAAATTGATATTTGGCGTTGTCTCAATCATATAATGGATATGGTCTTTGTCTGTTTCCATATATGCTATATTAACTTTGTGCTTTGCAGCTATATCTACAGACAATCTCTTAATATCAGAACTGATGTTATTTGCAGAAAGCCTACTTTTTCTGTATTTACATATAAATATTAGATGATAGCACAGTAAATATTTGTTTGACATTTTAATATATTTGTTATATAATTTAGATATATTAGACAGAAAGGAGAAAATATATGGCTTCGTATGCTGTGCAAAGCAATGTTATTCGTGGACTTTCAAAAAAAGAATACAGCTTACTCCGTGAAATGTGCCGGTATGCCAATAATCTATACAATGTTTCATTGTATAGTATGAGACAGCACTATTTTACCGAAAAAAAGTTTTTGAATTACGAAAATAATTACCATGAATGTAAAAATAACGAAAACTATGCTTTGTTACAGGCAGGTGTAGCTCAACAAATACTGAAAGTAGTAGACCGCAGCTTTAAGTCATTTTTTAACCTCATAAAAAAATGCAGGACTGGAGATTACCGCTATCACGATGTTAAGATACCTCATTACCGTAAAAAAGGCGGCTGCTTTAATCTTGTACTTTCAACAAATGCAATAACTATTAAAAACGGCCGTTTGTATATTCCCATGAGCAGAGCGTTTCGCTCATTGCATCCGGAAGTAAAGGAAATCTCTATCGCATTTCCTGAAAGACTTGAAGATAAAACCATTAAAGAGATTAGAATACTGCCTGTAAACAGCGGAAAATGGTTTAAAGTACAGTATGTGTTTGAGGTATCTGCGGAACATTTGAACCTTAATCCTGATAATAAACTTTCTATTGACTTAGGAATAGACAATTTAGCAGCTTGTGTTTCTACCGTTGGGACACCGTTCATAATGGATGGTCGTAAACTAAAATCAATCAACCACCAATGGAATAAAGAAAGAGCAAGACTTCAATCTATTGCTGTGAAACAGAAAGTATATACAACCAATAGGATTCAGAAAATAACTGCTTTAAGAAATAACAGGGTTAATGACGCTATTAAGAAAACAGCAAGATATATCATAGACTACTGTATAGTAAATGATATAGGGACTATTGTTGTTGGATATAATTTGGATTTTAAGCGTCATTCTAATCTTGGAAAAAGAAATAATCAGAACTTTGTTCAGATACCGCTTGGAGATTTAAGACAACAATTAGAATTTCTATGTTGGAAATATGGTATCAATTACATAGAGCAGGAAGAGTCATATACAAGCAAAAGCAGTTTTTTAGATAAAGATAAACTTCCTGAATACAGGGCAGAACAGCCATACACGGGAAAGTTTAGCGGTCAAAGAATCCATAGAGGTTTGTATAAAAGTAAAAACGGCACAATCATCAATGCTGATGTCAATGGAAGTGCCAATATACTTCGCAAAAGTAAGCAGAATTTCGACTACGAAAAACTGTGTATTGGGCTTTTGGCGAGTCCTCGAAGAATAAGAATTGCTTAAACAATTAAACTTCTTCCGAACCCCCGCTGCTTCAGCAGCGGGGGAGCGTCAATACCAAATTGGGCTTTCCAGATTCAAATTTGGTTGTCAAGGCTTAATAAATTTGATATAATAACATTAGATCTGTTGAAGATCTGTTAAACAGAGACCAGTTTTCAAGCTCTCTAAACCCCTGTTTTTAAACCGGGGTTTTATGGAGTTTTTCGCTAAAAAACGGTTTTACATTAATCAAGATAAAGCGAGGATCTTAATTGAGTCAACAAAAAAATATTCGCAACTTTTGCATTATCGCTCATATTGACCACGGAAAATCCACTTTGGCCGACCGACTTTTGGAAACCACCGGCACTCTGACCCGCCGGGAAATGACCGAACAGGTTCTGGACAAAATGGACTTGGAAAGAGAACGGGGCATTACCATTAAAATGCAGGCAGTCCGGCTGGATTATCAGGCTCGCAATGGTCAAAATTATCAGCTCAATCTCATTGACACTCCTGGTCATGTGGATTTTAATTATGAGGTTTCCCGCTCCCTGGCCGCCTGTGAAGGAGCTTTGCTGGTGGTGGATGCCGCCCAGGGCATTGAAGCTCAAACCCTGGCCAATGTTTATCTAGCCATTGAAAATGATCTGGAAATTATCCCGGTTATTAATAAAATTGACCTGCCCAGTGCCAATCCCGAAGGAGTAAAAGAAGAAATCGAAGAGGTCATTGGCCTGGATGCCAACGAAGCTATTTTGGTTTCTGCCAAAACCGGTCAGGGCATTGAGGAGATACTGGAAGCTATTATCGAACGGATTCCACCTCCGCAGGGAGAAAATCAGGCTCCGCTCAAGGCTTTGATCTTTGATTCGCATTATGACCCATACAAAGGGGTTATTGCTTATATTCGAGTTATCGAAGGCCAGCTTAGAACCGGCATGACCATTCGGATGATGGCTACCGGCAAGGAATTTGAAATCACCGATTTGGGCGTTTTTCGCCCGGACATGCACTATATTCAGGAATTGAAAAGCGGCGAGGTAGGCTTTTTGGCCGCCAGCATTAAAAATGTCAAGGATTGTCGGGTAGGGGATACCGTAACCAGCCTGGATAATCCGGCTCCCGCACCGCTGCCCGGCTATCGTCAGGCCACACCTATGGTTTATTGCGGCCTCTATCCGGTAGACACGGTAGAATATGAAAATTTGCGGGATGCTTTGGAAAAACTTAAGCTTAATGATGCTTCCCTGCTCTATGAAGCCGAAACCTCCGAAGCTTTGGGCTTTGGTTTTCGCTGCGGCTTTTTGGGGCTTTTGCATATGGAAATTATTCAGGAACGGTTGGAACGGGAATATGACCTGGCTTTGATTACCACTGCTCCCAGTGTAGTTTATCGCATTACCAAAACCAATGGGGAAATACTGGAAATTGATAATCCCACCAAAATTCCTTCGGCTGGAGAAATTGAGCTGATGGAAGAACCCTTTGTCAAAGCCACTATCATGGTTCCCAAGGATTTTGTCGGCACCATTATGGATTTGGCTCAGGAGCGGCGAGGCGTTTTTAAAACCATGGAATATCTGGGAAAAACCAGGGTTATGCTGATTTATGAGCTGCCCCTTTCTGAGATTATTTATGACTTCTTTGATCAGCTCAAATCCCGCACCAAGGGCTATGCTTCTTTGGATTACGAATGGTCGGACTATCAGCCCAGCAATCTGGTTAAGCTGGATATTATGATTAATGGCGAGGTTCTGGACGCTTTAACCTGCATCACCCACAAGGATAAGGCTGCCTATCGAGGCCGCCAATTAGTGGAAAAACTCCGCAGCCTGATTCCCCGCCAGCTTTTTGATGTACCAGTACAGGCAGCCATTGGCACCCGGATTATTGCCCGGGAAACTGTTAAGGCTCGCCGCAAGGATGTTTTGGCCAAATGCTATGGCGGGGATATCACCCGCAAACGCAAGCTGCTGGAAAAGCAGAAAGAGGGTAAAAAACGCATGAAGCAGGTAGGCAGTGTCGAAATTCCCCAGGAAGCCTTTATGGCGGTTTTAAGTATTGAAGAACCTAAAAAATAACCCTCAAACCAATTTGTTAAAAATACGGAATCAATAAAGGAATATTCCTTCATGCGATTTGCAGAATTAATTGGCAACAAGCTTGCCGTGCAAAATTTACGCTTGATGGTTCAAAGAGATCAAATTGCCCAGGCCTGCCTGTTGCTGGGTCCGGCTGGAACCGGCAAAAAAACGGCGGCTGGTGCTTTAGCCGAAGCTTTGGTTTGCCAAAATCCCCAGGAAGGGCAAAGCTGCGGTCAATGCTTTTCCTGCCGTCAGGCCGCCGCCAAAATCCACCCGGATATTTTTGATTGCGGCGGACTCAAGCTGGACAATATGCGGGAGCTGATTTCCCGTGCCTTAAAAGGGCCGGAAATGGGTCGCTATTGGGTTGGGCTGCTCCCGGAAGCCGATAATCTAACTCCGGAAGCTGCTAATGCTTTGCTCAAGGTGCTGGAGGAGCCAGGCAGTCAAACCGTCTTTATTTTAACCGCTCAAACTCCCCAAAACCTTTTGCCCACTTTGCTTTCCCGTTGTCGGCAGTTCAGATTCAGCTTTTTGAACCCGGAACAGATGCAGGAAATTCTCAGCCGCCAGGGTCTAGTTGCTAATTTCCCGCTGGAACTGGCCGCCGGGAGCTTATCTCAGGCTCTGGATTTTATTCAGGGTGAAGGCTTTGCCCAAAGGCAGCAAATCATTAATTTGGCTCAAAGGCTGCATTCCTCCGCTCCAGCCCTGGAATTAGAATTGGAGCTTTTTGGCAAGAACCCGGAACGAAAAACGACCATCAAGCAACTCAATTTGCTTCTGGACTGGTATCGGGACTTATGGGTCTGGAAGTTAACCAACAATCCCCGTTTAATTTTTAACCAGGATTGTCTGGAAATTCTGGCTCAGGAAATTTACACCGAAAGCAGCTTAAGACAAAATCTAAGACAAGTCAAGCAAATTATTCAGGATCTAATGGCCGGAGCCAATGTTCGACTGGCTTTGGAAAGCCTGTTTTTTCAATTATCCTGAAACTTAACTCAGGAGGCTGAAAGATCAGATAAATATATATCAATATATAAAAAAAACTATAAAGGACTGCGTAGATTGCAACGCAAAGTATCTCGAAAATATGAGATGAATAAACAGGGAAAGGAGTATGTCAAAACTGGCAATATTATAAAAATCAAAAGACAGATAAATTAGCATAAATCACCAAAAGATTGTGTTAATATGTACCAGGCGTTGTATGGGAATTTAAGCCCCTGAAGTGTTATCCAAACCAAAGCAGCTTTTCAGCCAAATGGGACATGATGCAGGGGGAATTAAACATAACTTTATAGATTTTTATAAGGTTTTGGCAACGGAGTTATAAATTTGGAAGATAAAGTAATTGGAGTTCGCTTCAGTAAAGCTGGACGGGTTTATTATTTCGATCCGGATAACACCGAAACCCCTTTGGGATGTGGGGTTATTGTAGAAACCATTCGAGGCATAGAATATGGCAAGGTGGTCATGGGTCCCATGCAAATAGACGATTTTTCCGTCCCCATCAAAAAAATTATCCGGCTGGCCACTCCGGAAGATGAACTGCATTTGAAACGCAACAAGGAACGGGAAAAAAATGCCTATCAAATCTGCCTGGATAAAATTGCTGCTCACGGCCTACCCATGAAACTTTCCGGAGTGGAACAAACCTTTGACGGCAATAAAATTATTTTTTATTTTACCGCTGACGGACGCATTGACTTCCGGGAGCTGGTCAAGGATCTGGCTGCCATTTTCCGCACCAGAATTGAACTCAGACAAATTGGAGTTCGGGATGAAGCCAAAATGCTGGGCGGCATGGGCTGTTGCGGCCGGGAATTATGCTGCAATACCTGGCTGGCTGACTTCGCCTCGGTTTCCATTCGGATGGCCAAGGAACAGAATATTTCTCTAAATCCGGGCAAAATCTCCGGAATTTGCGGCCGCCTGATGTGCTGCTTGAATTATGAAAATGAAATGTATATCGAAGAAAAAGAAAATCTGCCGGAAATAGGTTCTTTAACCCGCACCCCTCAAGGTGAAGGACGCATAATCAATGTCAATATTTTTAAGCATACGGTAACTATTGAACATCGGGAAAGCCGAGCCGCTAAAGAATACGAACTATCTGATGTCGAGCTTTTGGGAGGGAAAATTGCCGATGACGACCCTGCACTCGAAGAATATTATGCGACAGGCCGAAGAGAAGACACAAGATCTAACAAAAGACCTAATAAAAATTAGAAAATATATTCAGGAGCTGGAAAAGGAAAATCAAAAATTAAAGGAAGAATTGGCTCTCTATTGGTTGACCAAGCCCAGGGAAGCCAATTCCCAGGACCCCTGTCCCGAAGCTAATATCCAAATGCTGTATGAAAAGGGTTTTCACATTTGTTCTCTCAAATTTGGCAATACCCGAAAAGAAGAATGTCTTTTTTGTGCTGCTCTCCTGAATCGGGCTAAGGAAGGGAATTAATTTTGCAAACAGGCTGTTTATATTTGTGTGCCACTCCCATTGGCAATTTGGAAGATATTACCCTAAGGGTGCTTCGCATTTTGCAGGAAGTCGATTGGGTAGCCGCTGAAGACACCCGCCAGACCTTGAAATTATTTCATAAATTCGACCTGCACACCCCTCTAATCAGTTATCACAAATTTAATGCCCAAAGCCGGGGAGCGGAGCTGGTAGCCAAAATGCAGGAAGGAGCCAGCATTGCTTTGGTAACTGATGCCGGAATGCCGGGCATTTCTGATCCGGGAGAAGAATTGGTGGCTTTGACTTTGGCCGCCGGAATTCCGGTTGTTCCTCTGCCTGGTCCCTGTGCTGGAATCACCGCTTTGGTGGCTTCCGGCTTAAAAACCGGTCGTTTTGTCTTTGAAGGCTTTTTGCCGCCCAAAGGGAAGGAACGCAAAGTACGGCTGGCTGAACTGGAACAGGAAAAGCGTACCATAATCCTCTATGAATCTCCTCATCGCATTGCCAAAACCCTACAAGAGCTGTTGGAGGTTTTGGGCAATCGTCCGGCAGTTTTAAGCCGGGAATTAACCAAAAAGTTTGAACAATTTTACCGCAGTGATTTACAGCAATTGGCGGAGATTGCCCAAAAAGAAGGTTTTCGAGGCGAAATAACCTTATTGCTGGCCGGCAATACCAACAGCCCTTCCGCCGCTCCTCAAACAGAAATGTCTGCTTTGGACGAGGTTCTGGAGCTGGAAAAAAGCGGCCTCCCCACCAATCAGGCCATTAAACAGGTGGCCAGGGCCAGAGGATTGGAACGCCAGAAATTGTATTTGGAACGATCCAGCCTCAAAAAAAATTAATTTAAAATGCCTGGGAATTTCCGACACTCCTCACATCGGCAGAAGCAGTCAAACCTGACAGAAAAGCCCTGAACAGAACCAGCCAGCTTAAAGTTTATCGCCCTGATAAATTTAGTTAATTCCTCGCTTTTTTGAAAGGAGGAAATTTTTTTGGCTAACTCAGTTTTAGAGGATTTTATTTTTTTAATGTTGGTGCGAGGAAACTCGGCTTTTTAAAGCCGAGTTGAACGCACCTGCTTGCACAAGGCATCAAAATATGATACACTCAAATAAATGGTAGGCTGGGGATCAGCCGAACCTAACGCTTGTGGACATTGTGTAAGACTTGAGCTAACGATTATGTTAGCCAGGCAGTAGTGGTTGAAACAAGAAGCTCGGCAATTTATTGCCGAGTAGTTCACCTTAGCGAATATAAATCATAGGCATTTTTTTATTTTTTGCACTTTTTCAAGGTCGGGAACTTTATAAAAATTTTTATTGTCTAATTGGTGTTGGGAAAGCAATCCCACCACCTTGAGGAGTGATCCTTTGGGTAAAAACAATCAGGTTTCTGCTTTGGTTGTTCAGGCTCAGGCTGGAAATACGGATAGCTTTGGGCAATTAGTCGAAATTTATCAAAATAAAATTTACGGATTGTGCTTTAAGCTAACCGGCAATCACAGCGACGCAGAGGATTTGGCTCAAGAGGCCTTTATAAAAGCCTACCAAAAGCTGCACACCTTTCGCCAGGAGGCCGATTTTGGCACCTGGATGCACCGGATTACGATTAACTTATATCTGAATAAGAAAAAAAAAGATTCCCGCATGGAGCTTAGTTATATTGACGCTCCCCTCAAAACCGAAGAAGGCCAGTTGGAAAGAGAAATTGCCGATCCGGAATCAGATCCCCTGCGGGAAGTCACACGCAAAGAAACCAGCAGTTTAATCCACACCGCCTTAAATCATCTCAAACCGGAACATAAACTGGTTTTGGTTTTGCGGGAAATCGAAGGCTATTCTTATGAAGAGATTGCTCAGCTCACAGAAAGCAGCTTGGGTACGGTTAAGTCACGCATGAACCGAGCCAGAACAGCCTTAAAACAATATCTCAGCAAGCAAAAGCTTTAGCTTAAATAATTTTGAGGCGGTCTGGATACAACTAAAACACAACCCAACCAGGTAAGCAAAGGCTTAACAAATAACTATCGGGAAAGCGAGGTGAAGATATGGTCAGAACAAATGAAGATTGCTTAAAAATTCGGGAATTATTTTCGCCCGCTTTGGATCAGGAAATTGCTCCGGAAGAACAAACTCAACTGGAAAAACACCTGGAAGAATGTCCGGTCTGCCGCAGGGAATGGTCGGACTGGCTGGAGCTTTCAGTCGGCTTGCAGGATTTGGAATGGGACTGTCTGCCGCCGCCGAACTTTAGTCAGCAGGTTATGCAGAAAATCCACCAGCAAGTTCCCAGGCATTCCAAAAACCGGATAAATCGCTGGAAAGCCCTGGGTGGAATTGCCGCTGCTTTGGCTCTGGCAGTTGGTACAGTAACCTGGGTTGATCATCTAAATTCGGTTCCCCCTACCGTTGCAGTAGGTGAACCTCAACCTCAAGTTACTTCTACTTTGGATAATCCAAAATTAACTCCAGAAACTCTCACCCTGGAAGTGCCTCCTGTGGTTCAGCCAGAAATTCCACAAGAAACTCCGATTGCTGCAACCCCAGATAAACCAGATAAACCTTCAGCGGAATCCCCGAACGAGCAGGAAAACCCCAGTCCTGACCCCGGCAATGAACTTGGCTCTACTCCTAATAACGATAGTTCGGTTAATCAAAATACCGAATCAGATAATTCGATTGTCGAGACTCAAGTAGCTCAAGAAGATACCCCGATTCAAAATGTCAGTCAACCGGTTGTCTTTTTGAACAAAAGCGAAATTAAAATTGATAATACTCTCTTAAAGCTGAAAGCTGCAGATATTGGAGCTACTGCCTCTCAGGTAAGCAATTTAGCCGCAGGCTATGGAGTTCAGGCAAGCACCGCCTCCAATTCGGCTGCGGTTCAAACCGTAACCCTGACAGTAGAACAAAGTCAAAGCCCAGCCTTAATAGCTGGCTTGAGTGGGCTGGCTACCGTAGTCAGCACCAGCACCGAAACCACCGATCTGACCTATCGTTACAAGGAAGCTATTTCCCGTTATCAGGAATTGCAAAATTTGGCGGATAACGGCAATACTGAGCAACAGGTAGAAAGTGAAACATTGAAACAACAAATTCAAAACTGGGAAGCCCAGGACGGTAAAACAGTCATTACGGTTTGGATTGAAAAAATGCACTAGTGATTTCCAAAAATGCTTTAAGGAAGGCACACCCAGCCTTCCTTATCTTTTTATGGCTGCAAAATAGCTTTTAAAGCCAGGGTAAAGTCCTTGATCACCTTCCTATGGAAAGAACCAAAAAACCGCCTTGTCCAGTGGACAAGGCGGTTTTGAGAATTAAGCAAAATTTAATAGATTAAAGCCGACCACCGGGCTTTTTAAGGCGGTGGTATCTAGAATTTCCAGCATAATAACTTCAGCAACCAGATAAACTTTGGTATTGGAACGCAGACAGCCCATTTGTACCAGATCCCCCTTGCCCATAGCTCCATGCAAATGGATCAATACTTCCTTTTGTTCATTGCGGAAAACAGTACCAATACCTACAATTTCCCGACCATCCTGAAAATCCCGCCAGAGTTGCTCCGGCGGAATTACACATTCTTTGGGACCGGAAACCAGTTGGGCTTTTTCCAAAGCTCCAATCAGATAAAAAACGGCAGTTTGGATTTCTTCGGCTTCAGCCAGCTTTTTTAATTCGGTCAACAGGTCATCCTGATGCTCCATTTTGGCAATAAAGATTCTGCCTGTTCGACCCTGTTGGTATTGCATAAGCCTTTCTCCCTATCCTTAGTATTTCAAAACAGCCCCGGTGCTGGCTGAAGTCACCATTTTGGCATAACGAGCCAGATAACCTTTTTTAACCCTGGGTTCCGGAGCCTGCCAGACGGCTGCTCTTTGAGCCAATTCGGTTTCGCTTAAACGCACATTCAATTTATTATTGGGAATATCAATTTCGATTATATCACCATCTTGCAAAAGAGCAATAGGTCCACCTTCTGCCGCTTCTGGTGAAACATGGCCAATGGAGGCTCCCCGCGTGGCTCCGGAAAAACGGCCATCGGTAATCAAGGCCACATCTTTATCCAGTCCCAACCCCATAATGGTGGCAGTCGGACTGAGCATTTCCCGCATTCCGGGACCGCCTTTGGGTCCTTCATAGCGAATAACCACTACATCACCCTTCTGAATTTCACCCCGGTTCATGCCTTCGGTAACTTCCTCTTCCGAATTATAAATCCGAGCCGGTCCGCTGTGAGTCATCATTTCGGGAGCTACTCCGGCCTTTTTAACAACTGCTCCATCCGGAGCCAGATTCCCTCTTAAAACAGCAATACCGCCGCTTGAACTATAAGGATTTTCAATGGGGCGAATAATTTCCGGATTAAAAATAACCTTGTCCTGACAGATTTCCCCAATGGTTAAGCCGCTGACAGTAGGACAGTCCAAATTCAAAAGTCCCTGTTTAGCTAATTGAGCCATGACCGCTGGAATCCCCCCGGCTTCATCCAATTCCTGCATAAAGTGAGGTCCCATAGGACTTAGTTTGCACAAATTGGGAGTTTTTTCGCTGATTTCATTAACCTTATCCAGATTAATTTCGACTCCGGCTTCAGCAGCAATGGCTGGCAGGTGCAAAACAGTATTGCTGGAGCAGCCCAAAGCCATATCCATGGTCAGGCCATTGTTAAAGGAATCAATGGTCATCAAATCGCAAGGCCGTATATTTTGTTTTACCAGCTCCACCGCTCGGAAACCGGTGGCTTTGGCCAAACGCCGCCGGGCAGAGGTAACCGCCGGAATGGTTCCATTGCCGGGTAAGGCCATACCCAAAGCTTCAGTCAGGCAGTTCATGGAATTGGCTGTAAACATTCCGGAGCAGGAGCCACAGGTGGGACAGGTGCTTTGTTCCAGTTCGGTTAATTTGGCTTCGGTCATGGAGCCGCCTTTAACCCGGCCTACCGCTTCAAAAATAGTGCTTAAAGAAACATTTTGTCCTTCAAAGCGTCCAGCCAACATGGGACCGCCGCTGATAATGATGGAAGGAATGTTCAGGCGAGCCGCCGCCATCAGCATTCCCGGAACCACCTTATCACAGGCTGTTACCAAAACCAATCCGTCCAGACTGTGAGCCAAAGCCATGGTTTCCACCGAATCGGCAATTAATTCCCGACTGGCCAGGGAATATTTCATGCCAATGTGATTCATGGCAATTCCGTCACAAACCGCAATGGAAGGAAATTCAATAGGAACCCCGCCGCCCAGACGCACTCCAGCTTTGGCGGCTTCAGTGATCTCCCGCAGGTGCAGATGGCCGGGAACTATTTCATTAAAGGCATTAACTACGCCGATAAAAGGCCGTTCCATTTCTTCCGGAATCAGCCCCAAAGCATTCATTAAGCTGCGGTGCGGAGCTTTTTCCAGCCCTTTTTTAATAGTATCGCTTTTCATAAACAAAATCCTTTCGTTTGTCGTAGGCGGAAACCCACTCCTCTTGAGGGGTGGGAGGAGCCTTTTTAAATCTGTTATCCGTAATCCGCCTCAAATATTGACTTTCACTAATAATGATTATATAATAACCTTCAGGTCAGCGAGAAAACCGTTGGATGCAGAATGTATCAAAGGCACTTGCTGAAAACACCCAAAACATACACTTTTTGTTTTAGATGACCGTATCAGAGCAATAAATCTGTATCGCATGGGAATTAACTATCTTGAGGATAGCCAGGTACCGGATACAGTAGCACCTCAGCATGTCTGAGATGTCAGGGGCGTTGTCAACCGTCCCATGGTGTAACGCCACTTTAGGCAGCAGTATTTATTGGGGTTTAAAGGTCGGAGGCGTAAGCCGTTACTACGACCAGGCAGTTACAAGCCCACTCACTTTAGTGGGTGGATAGTTGACAGAGTCCTCCTATTTATTCTTAATTTTACCCCAGGTGTCTTTCAGAGAAACAATACGATTGAAAACCAGCTTGTCCGGCTGACTGTCCGAATCCAAAATAAAATAACCCATACGCAAAAATTGAAAGCGTTGGCCAATTTCGGCCTGAGCCAAAGAAGGCTCAACCTGAGCGGTCAAGATTTCCAGGGAATTGGGGTTTAAATCATCCAGGAAGTTATCCCGATCCTCTGGTTGATCCGAATTAAATAAATAATCATAAATTCGTACTTCAGCCGGTTGGGCATGAGCAGCACTAACCCAATGCAAAGTTCCTTTAACCTTGCGGTCGCTTTGAGCCATGCCGCTTTTGGTTTCCGGATCATAGGTGCAATGGACTTCCAAAAGGCTGCCATCCTCGGCTTTCACCACCGACTGGCATTGAATAATATAAGCATTTTTCAGGCGAACCTCCCGACCGGGAGCTAAACGGAAGAATTTTTTGGGCGGATCTTCCATAAAGTCCTCCTGTTCAATATATAGAGTCCGGGAAAAAGGAATTTTTCGGCTGCCCAGCTCCGGTTTTTCCGGGCTGTATTCGCTGTCCAGCATTTCAACCTGCTCTTCTGGATAGTTGTCCAAAACTAATTTCAAAGGACGCAAAACCGCCATAACCCGGGGAGCAGAATAATTCAGCTCTTCCCGAATACAATGCTCCAATAAAGCGGAGTCCACCAGAGAGTTGGCTTTGGCCACTCCAATGCGTTGGCAAAAATCCCGCAGAGAGGCGGCAGTGTAACCCCGACGGCGAATTCCGGAAATGGTAGGCATTCGAGGATCATCCCAGCCGGCAACCCGTTTTTCTTCCACCAACTGCCGCAATTTGCGTTTGCTCATAACGGTTTTGGTCAGGTTCAGGCGGGCAAATTCATATTGGTGAGGCAGATTTTTTAATTCCAAAGCTTCCAAAACCCAATCATATAAGGGACGATGGGCTTCAAATTCCAGAGTACAAACTGAATAGGTAATACCTTCCAAATAATCAGACAGCGGATGGGCAAAGTCATACATGGGATAAATTGGCCATTCGTCTCCAGTACGATGGTGTTTAACCTTCATAATCCGATAAATTACCGGGTCCCGCAAATTAAGATTGGGAGAAGCCATATCAATTTTGGCTCTTAAAACTCTGGAACCGTCGGCAAACTCTCCAGCCCGCATTCGGCGGAATAAATCCAGGTTTTCGTCAATGCTGCGTTCCCGATAGGGGCTGTTTTGGCCGGGTTCGGTCAGGGTTCCCCGGTATTGCCGCATTTCTTCCGGACTAAGATCACAAACAAAAGCTAAACCTTTTTGAATTAATTGTTCGGCAAAGTCATAAATAGCAGGGAAATAGGAAGAAGCAAAATATTTCCTTTCACCCCAGTCAAAGCCCAGCCAATGAACATCAGCTTCTATACTGTCAATATATTCCTGATCCTCTTTACTGGGATTAGTGTCATCAAAGCGTAAATTACATAAACCGGCAAACTCTTCAGCCAAGCCAAAATTCAGGCAAATGGATTTGGCGTGGCCAATGTGCAGATAACCATTGGGTTCCGGAGGAAAGCGGGTAAACACCTTTTTAAGCTGGCCTTCTTGTTGAGCTTTTTCCAAATCCTGTTTAATTATATCTTTTAAGAAATTATTGTTTTTTTCCAATTCCTCATGCACGGGAAACTCTCCTAACTTTATTTTTGTGGTTTTATTATAGCATATTTTCCCCAGAATGTTTCATTTCTAAAAGGAAAAAAGCCCGGAAAGGCTTATTTGTGGTAAGGTTCATTATGATTGATCTTGCAGCAACGATAAATTTGCTCCAGCAGAATAATCCTCATAAGCTGGTGAGGAAAGGTTAGCTCGGAAAAGGAAAGCAGCAGATCGGCTTTGGCCAAAACATCCTGATCCAACCCCCAGGAGCCGCCAATTAACAAAGTAAGGCGGCTTTTACCCTTTAAGACCAAATTATCCAAATAGGCAGCCAGCTTTTCAGAACTAAACTGCTGTCCCCGGCGTTCCAGAGCAATCAAAAAACTGTCCGGGTTGAGGCGTTTTAAGATTCTCTGGGCTTCTTTGGCCTTAACTTCTTCCGGATGGCCGCTGTCGGATTCGTCGGGTATTTCAACAATTTCCAGTTTAAGATAGGCTTGCAGGCGTTTTTGATATTCACTTTGAGCCTGCTGCCAAAATTTTTCCTTCAGACGGCCTACCGCCAAAATAGTCAGATTGATCATTGATTGGTAATATTGGCTCCCAGAACACGGAATTTGTTTTCCAAATGGTCATAGCCCCGATATATGTATTCCGGATGGAAAATCTCAGTAGTTCCTCCGGCTTTTAAGGCAGCAATAACCAAAGCGGCTCCGGCTCTCAGATCAGTAGCTCTAACCTGAGTACCCTGCAAACTGTTTACCCCCTCCACAATGGCAATTCGGCCTTCCACCTTGATTTTGGCACCCATTCTTTTGAGTTCATCAACTAACTGAAAACGATTTTCAAAAATATTTTCGGTAATAACGCTGGTGCCGTTAACCGTAACCAGCATGGCCATCACTTGAGATTGCAGATCTGTAGGGAAACCGGGATAGGGCATGGTTTTGATATCAATAGCCTTTAAGGGGCGGTCGGCTCTAACCAGAATATAATCTCCGCCTTCTTCAATAAAAGCATTGGCTTCCCGCAATTTAGCCGATAAAGGCTCCACATGAGTGCAGATAATGTTTTCAATTAATACTTCTCCGCCAGTGGCAGCAGCGGCAATCATAAAGGTTCCGGCTTCAATTCGATCAGGAATTACTGTATAACGAGAGCAGCCTTCCAGCTTTTCACAGCCCTGAATTTTGATGACATCGGTTCCGGCACCTCGAACCTTGCTGCCCAAACGATTAAGGAAATTGGCTAAATCAACAATTTCCGGCTCTTTGGCAACATTTTCCAAGATGGTTTGTCCCTTGGCCAGGGCAGCAGCCATCATCAGATTTTCGGTGGCTCCCACACTGGGAAAATCCAAATAAATCCTGGCTCCGGTCAAGCGTCCGCCTGGAACCCAGCCTCGAATATCCCCTTTGTCCAATTCCAAAACTGCTCCCAAGCCCTGCAAGCCCTTGTAATGCAGATCCATGGGTCGATTGCCAATATTGCAGCCGCCGGGCAAAGAAAGCTGGGCTTCTCCATAGCGAGAAAGCATGGGTCCCAGCAGCAAATTGGAGGCTCTCAGCTTTTTGACCAGATCATAAGAAGGATAACCGGTTAAATGATCCGGAGAGACAATTTTAATAACTTCGGGAGACAACCATTGCACCTGAACTCCCAAAGAAGTAAGAATTTCCAATAAAACATTGACATCAGTTATTTGGGGAACATTATCCAGAATAACCTCCCCATCAGCCAAAATGGACGCTGAGATCAAAGCCAAAGCTGCATTTTTGGCTCCGCTGATTTTAATTTTGCCGTTTAATGAGGTTTTGCCCTGAATGATAATTTTTTCTTTAGAGCTTTTGTCCATAGCGGCCAATTCCCGCCTTTCAAGGTTTCCGTCTGCCTAAATTAATTCTCTGCAAGGGCTTCAAATCCTGCCTTTGCTTAAAATATTCAGACTAATCTATTGTTGTTTAGCCTGGCAATATTCCAAGAAACTGGAAGCATTGTCGGCATAAATTCCTTCTGGTTCTAATTCCAGATATTTGGTTAAATAAGTGCTGGCTTCGGCATAATCAGCCAGATCATAAGCTAAAATGCGACCCAAAATATAATAAGCTTCAGACTGTTCGGGATTTTGAGCAATAACTTCTTTTAATAAAGTACAGGCTTCTTCATTTTGCTCCTGCAAGCTGTACAGAGTGGCCAAATAAATTTTGGCTGAACTGTTGGCTGGGTCTTGAGCTAAAATTTCCTGACAAATACTAACGGCTTGTTCCGGATTGGACTGGGCATAATAAGCGTCAGCCAACTGCAGCTTTAAAGCCACATCCTCTGGATTGGCCTGAACCTGCTGTTCCAATTCTTCCAGAGTTGGAGCAGCGGCAGAACCAGAACCGGCCACCGTATTATCTTCATTAAACAGACTAAAAGCTCCGCTGACCAAAACTATTATGGAAGAAATCAACAAAGAGGCAGCTAAAATTACAGCAATAATTTTGGTGGCTCTTTTTGATCGGTTTTTTCTGGCAGTCATAAATTTCACCTCAATTTTTTTATTTTAGCATATTCAAAATCAAAAAGCCAGACTTTGCCGGAAATTTGAAAAAATATTTTATCCCAAAGAAAAGGGTGCCTGACCGTTCGGACAAAGATCGGCAGCACCCTGAGTCAAATTATATTTTTTCGGTTTTTTGGCCGCCTCTGAATATCCAACAGACTTTTGCAAGGAATTGGCCTAAAACTGCATGGCCTGCAAACGGGCTATCCGATCCTGAGTGCTGGGATGAGTACTGAATAATTTCTGGACGGAAACCCTTTTTAATGGATTGACAATAAACATATGAGCGGCTGAATCATTAATGTTCATGGGATATTGCCGGGCTACGCTTTCCATTTTCAGCAAAGCATTGGCCAGCCCCTGCGAGCTGCCGGCAATCCTGGCTCCGTCAGCGTCAGCCTGATATTCCCGGGAACGGGAAATGGCCATTTGAATCAGCATGGCCGCAATGGGAGCCAGAATAATAGTGGCCAAAGAAGCCAAAAGCCCCAAAGCTCCATTGTCTTCGTCATCGCCGCCCAGCAGCAAGGTCCATTGCAGCATATTGGCAATCATGCTGATCGCTCCGGCAATGGCGGCCGCTATGGTGCTGATTAAAATATCCCGGTTTTTGATGTGGGAAATTTCATGAGCCAAAACCCCTTCGATTTCAGAGCGGTTCAGCATTTTCATAATACCTTCGGTTACGGCAATGGCAGCGTGTTCAGGGCTGCGTCCGGTAGCAAAAGCATTAGGCTGCTCAGTCGGGGTGACATACAGCCGGGGCATGGGCAAACCGGCTCTTTGGGTCAGGTTTTCAACCATGGCATATAATTCTGGTGATTCAGCCTGGGTAACTGGATAGGAACGGGTCATTTTAATAGCCACTTTATCGCTATAGAAATAATTAAACAGATTTAAGCCCATAGAGATAATAAAGAAAATAATGGCCATTCTTTGACCGCCGATAGCCCAGCCGATGACAATTAAAAAAGCAGTCAACAAGGCCATCAGCATGGCAGTTTTAAAGGTATTCATAATTTCGCCTCCCAAAATTAATATCCAGCCTTAGGAAACAACTACAATAAGGATATATAACAGGTACAGCAACCCCATAGAAGTTAAAAGGGCTGGTTTAACCAGCTTCTTAAAGCGGAGAACCATACACAAAATTCCGGCGGCCGCCAAAGCTAAAATGGCATTGATTAAAGCATAGCCTTCCAGAGTCCAGGGGGTTAGCAAAATGCCAATGGCCGGCAAAATGGAGCTTTGAAAAACCATGGCTCCGGTAATATTGCCCAAAGCCAGGGTATCCTTGCCTTGCCGAATCCAAATAACGCTGTTGAATTTTTCCGGCAGCTCGGTGGCAATAGGGGTAATAAAGACCGCCAGAATAAAAGCAGGAACTCCCAGATAAGAAGCCAAATCCTCCAAACCAATAACAAAGATTTTGGCTCCAATAATAATGGCCGCCAAAGCAGCTATTACCTGCAACACCACCAGCTTTAAGGCTGGATCGGTCTGCTTTTTGGCAAAATACAGCGGGTTTAATTCGGAATCCTCCAGGCTTTTGCCGGATTTAATAGTCAGATAAGCATAAATAATATAGGCTGCAACCAAAGCAAGGGCGACAACTATTTTCAGCCAATGCCAGGGCAGGAAGGAAGCGAGAATGGCCAAGGCATAGACTACCAGAAAATAGCGTAAATCCCGATGAGCAATTTCCGGATTAATCAGCATATGGGATCTTTTGCGGCCATTGATATGACAAATCAGGGCAGCAATGCCGGTTACAGCCATAGCCAGAGTAGCCAGCATAAAAGGGGCTCCCAAAATAGCTCCAATACCGATTTCATGAGAAGCTTCTGAGCTGCCAAATAAAATGGCAATAATGGGAATTAAAGATTCCGGTAGAGCTGTACCCACAGCAGCCAAAACACTGCCTACGGCTCCTTCGGAGAGGTTGAGCTTTTTGCCCAGCCATTCCACTCCATTGGTAAAAAATTCAGCGGCAGCCAAAATCAAAATCAGTCCGCCGACTAAATAAATTGCGGTAAGCAACAATTGACCTCCTTTCTTGCTGGAATTAAAAAAGACCTTCACGCCTTATCCTAAAGCGTGAAGGTCTCGCAATAACCAAAATCAGGTTAATGTCAGGCCGGGTTTGTACAAACAAACCGTATTGACGACCAGACAACTCTAAAAGAGCAGCTACTCCCCTTCATTGCCTTTATTTTAATCAAATTTTGGACAAAAGTCAATCTTTTTTTGATTTCAGCTCTGAACAAATTTACCCATTAAACGAAAGCCTTCTTCCAGGAGCAGACCGGAGGCTGCCGCTGTATTTTCATCATATTGTTGAGCTAAATCCGGCTGAATATTCCTGCCGCACAGGGCAAAAGGAATTGGATCTCGGGTGTGGGTCAGCAAAGAAACCGGAGTGGGATGATCCGGCAGAACCAGCAGGCGATAGTCCCCCTGGCTTTCCAGATATTCCAAGATAGGAGCAGCAATTTGCTGGTCAATTGCTTCAATGGCCTGAATCTTCAAGTCCAGGTTGCCCTGATGCCCGGCTTCGTCCGGGGCTTCCACATGCAGATATACCAGATCCAGACCAGCCTGCAAAGCGGCAATGGCAGCCTGAGCCTTGCCTGCAAAATTGGTATGAATATTGCCGGTAATTCCCGGAACCTCCAGCACCTGCATTCCGGCACAAATTCCAATGCCTTTAAGCAAATCAACAGCAGAAATAATGCCGCCCTGCAAGCCGTATTCCTGCTGAAAATTCGGCAGGAAAGGCTTTTGTCCGGCTCCCCAGAACCACAGGGAGTTGGCCGGATTTAAACCCTGAGCCATTCTTTTTTGGTTAATGGGGTGCTGGTGCAAAATTTCCCAGCTTTGCTTCAGCATCTGCCAAAAAATCTCGGCATCATCGCCCTGGGGCAAATTTTGCTCGGTTACCAATTGCTTGGAAAAATCATGAGGCGGGGTAAATTTCACCTGATTGGGAGCATTTTTCCAAACCAGCAAATGACGATAGCTGACCCCAGGATAGAAGTTTTTGTGTTTTTCTCCCAGCTTTTCCTGAATAGCTTCTATTAAAACCTTGGCTTCTGCTGAAGAAATTTCTCCGGCACTATAATCTTCCATGCGGCAATCCGGCGAACCAATGGGAGCAGACAAGGTTACCAGATTACACCGAAAAGCCATATCGTTTTCCTGCATATCAATTCCCATACTGACAGCCTCCAGCGGAGAACGGCCAGTATAATAACGAGAGGGATCATAGCCCATAACCGACAGGTTCGCTACATCACTGCCCGGCAAATAGGCTTCCGGGACATTTTTGGCCAGACCAACCCGGCCTTTTTGGGCAATTTGATCAAAAACCGGACAATTAGCCGCCTGCAAGGGAGTTTTTCCATTTAATTCCTGACAAGGCAAGTCAGCCATGCCGTCTCCTAAAATAATTACATATTTCATAAACAAAATCCTTTTTCTGAATTTATTTCCTGAATAGAAGTTTACCAGAAGCTTCAAGTCAAGTCAATTTACTATTGTTTTTATTCAGAAAATCATTGAATTTTCCATTGCTCCTGCCTCGGCAAGCTGCTTACAGTATTGACAATTTTCGGGATTAATATTATGATAGTGTATATACACTATCAGGAGTTGAAAAGCCATGAAGCTGTCCCCATGTCACTGTTTTAATTTCAAAAGAGCTGAAAACAAATTGGTAGAATTTTATGACAGTTTTTTTAAGACTGCCGGAATTACAGCCAATCAATATTCCATTTTGGCTCATATTAAGAAACTGGCTCCCATTACGGTCTCCAGTCTGGCCGAAAATCTGGGTTTGGCTCGCACCACCTTGGTACGGAATCTAAAGCCGCTGGAAAAAAGAAAGCTGGTTTTGGACTTGGCCAGCAACGGGCGGGGGCGGCAACTGGTTCTAAGCGAGGAAGGCCGGAAAATTCAAGAGAAATCCGAGTTCCTTTGGCAGGAAGCCCAAAAAGCCTTGGAAACCAGCCTGGGAACAGAAAACCTGCAAAATCTTTATACCGTACTGGAAATCATTTTAAATAAACTGGAAAACTAAGCAAAAACAAGAGAAATTTGTTTTTGCAAGCTCCAAATCGCAAATTTGGCACGATAAAAAATTGGCATTCTTCTGAAATTACAGTATAATAAATTTAACTAAATTTATCGTTTTTTGTAAATTTATTTTGAAGAAAGGAGCAATTAATTTGAGTGAAATTGCTTTTTATGGCAAGGGAGGTATTGGCAAATCCACCATTTCGGCCAATGTTTCGGCAGCTCTGGCCAATTTGGGACAAAAGGTTCTACAAATTGGCTGTGATCCCAAGCATGACTCCACCCGGCTTTTATTGGGAGGACGCAATATTACCACCGTTTTATCCTACCTGAAAACTAAAACTCCGGATCAATGCCGACTGGAGGAGGTAGTTTTTTCCGGATATGGCGGGGTGCATTGTGTAGAAGCCGGAGGACCGGAACCCGGAGTCGGCTGTGCCGGACGAGGAATTTTGACCACCTTTGAGCTTTTGGATCGCCTGGGCATCAAAAGTAATCAATATGATACCATTGTTTATGATGTGCTGGGTGATGTGGTATGCGGCGGCTTTGCCGTACCCTTGCGGCGGGAATATGCCAATAAGGTTTATATTGTAACTTCCGGGGAATTTATGGCCATTTATGCGGCCAATAATATTTTGCGGGGTCTAAAAAACTATGATCAGACAGTTCACCGAGCAGGCGGTTTGATTTTTAACAGTCGGGGTCTGGCCGAAGAAGACGAACGCATTAAGCGTTTTGCTGAAGCAGTACAGCTTCCGGTTTTGGAAAGAATCCCTCGCAGTGACCTTTTTGCCGAAAGCGAAAAAGCCGGTCAATGCCTGGTAGAAAAATATCCGGACTCGGAAATTGCAGCTCAGTTTGCTGGTTTGGCTCAATTCATTTTGAATCAGCAGGCTTTGCAGGAAGCCAGACCTTTAACTGATGAGCGTCTGGAAGAAATTGTTCTGGGAAAAAGACCGTTGGTCACGGTCAGCGAAGAAGTTAAAATTAAGCTGGAACAAAATCAAGCGGAAAAACAGTTCTTTTCCAAAAATTTAATTTCTAGGGAACCTTTATACGGCTGTGCTTTTAATGGAGCTTTGGGAGTAACGACTCAGGTCACAGACAGCATTAGCCTGGCTCATGGTCCGGCCAGTTGTGCTCACCTGGCCTATCAGACCATTACCTCGGCCGGCCGCAAGGGTTTATTGGAACGGGGCAGCGTTATTCCGGAACAAATCGCCCCTCGGATTATATCCTCTGACATGAACGAAGGCATTATGATTTTCGGCGGTTTGGAAGAACTAAAGCAGAAAATTGCTCAAATTAAAATCCAAAAACCCCGCTATATCTGGGTGATTACCGCTTGTGCCAGCGGAATTATTGGAGATGATTTAAGCAGCCTGGATGAACTCGGCGATTCGGAAACCCGAATTATCCCTATCCTGGCCGATGGCAATATTAATGGGGATTTTTTGCAGGGAATTTTGCTGGCTTATCTGGAAATAGGACGAGCCTTGATTGATCCCCAGGTGCAGCCGGAAGCCGATACGGTTAATTTAATTGGAGAAAAAACAGAAGGGGATACCACAGAGGCCAATTTCCAGGCTTTTAAAGAGCTAATCGAGCGTTTGGGCTTAAAGGTTAACTGCCGGTTTATCTGCCGTACCACTGGAACGGAAATCCGTCGGCTTTTGGCTGGCCGCCTGAATATTTTGGCCTGGGATGATTATATGGGACGGACTATCCAGGACTTTTTGATCGGTGAATATGGAGCCAGTTTTATGGAACAGCCTTTGCCGGTAGGCTTTACCGAAACCAAAGAATGGCTGGAAGCTTTGGCCGCTTATTTTGGCAAAGAAGATTTGGTGGCGGAAATTCTATCCGATTACAGCCAGCAATACAAGCAGCGCCTGGCCGAGTTGAAGCCTTATTTGCAGGGCAAAAAGCTGGCCATTGTGAGCTGCAATTATCAATTAGACTGGATTATTCAAACCGCCTTGGATTTAGATATGGAAGTCCTCAAAATCTGTTCCCTTTATTCCTCGCAGGATAATTGCTTTAAAACCCGTTTTGAAGATCAAATTGGAGAATTGGTGCTTAATTGCCCTCTGGAAGAGAGATTCCAGCATTTTCCGGCTGAAGCAGATTTAATTTTGCAGGATCAGATTTGGGAGGGTTCTCCAGGTAATGCTTTTACTGATACCATTCCCTTTGGGCCGCCCATTGGTTTTTTCAGCGGCTTAAAGCTGGCGGAACGCTGGAAAGAAATTTTTCAAATGAACCTGAAGGAGGGCTGGCGGAATGATGAAAAATTGTATAGAAAGTACCTCGGCTGACAGCTTGAGCGGAGCTATTTTTGCTTTGGAAGGAATCCAGGATAGCTGCGTAGTTTTAAACGGGCCTACCGGCTGCAAATTTTATCACTCGACTATCTCGGACAAACAATATCCCTGGCGAACTCCCTCTCAGGAAGCTTTACCCCTAGAGTCCAAATTACTTGGCGGTTCCGGCCGGGTTCCCTGCACCTATTTAGACGGTTACGATTATGTTTATGGCTGCGGGAACAAGCTGACCGACTTACTGCGAATCCTAGCCAAGGGAAATTATAAGCTGCTGGCTATTGTCAATTCACCTGGAGCAGCTTTAATTGGGGATGATTTGGAAAAATTTTTGCAGCAGGAAATCAAGATCCCCTGCTTTGCGGTGGAAAACACCGGCTTCTCCGGCCAATTTGCTGATGGTTATCAAAACGCCTGGCTGAAAGCCTTTACGGTTCTCCCCCTTGCTCCCCGCAAAATCCGCCCTAAAACCGTCAATTTGCTGGGCTTTTGCTTATATCAAAAATATTATGAAGGCAATGTTCAGGAATTAAAACGCCTGCTGGCCTTGTGCGGCATTGAGGTAATTTCTGCTCCGGGAGCCGGGGATAAGGTGGCAACCGTTTGTCAACTGACAGAAGCAGAATATAATGTGGTAATTTATCCAGAATACGGCCTTAAACTGGCAGAAAAGCTCCAGGCTACCCACCAAATGCCCTATCTGGTGCCAGAAGAAGGCGTTCCAGTAGGCTTTGCTGCAACGGAAAGCTTTGTCCGACAGGTCTGTCAGGCTGTGGGAGCAAACCCCGAACCGGCTTTGGAGGATCTGGCTAAAACCAGAGCCAGAGCTTATCTTTTGCTTTCCCGCTTTTCTTCTCTTTTGGGCTTGCCCAAGGGCAGCTTGTTTTCAGTACGGGGAGAAAGCTCATTGGCCTATCCATTGACCAAATGGCTTTGCACCTATCTGGGCATGATTCCGGCAGCGGTTAATACTTCTCAGGAAGTGGCGGAATTTAAGGACAAGTTGGAGAATTTTCTGGGTCAGATTCATTATCAAGGAGTTTTGGCCAATCCGGTTTATCAAACAGAAACCCAACTGGCCTTTGCAGACGGAACTACCATTGCCCAACTGCGTTTGCAGGGACGGTTTGTAAGCGGAATTGAAATTGCCCTGCCTACTTTAGGCTATTTGGATTTTGTGGAAAAAACTATCCTGGGAGCAAACGGAGTCTTATTTTTACTGGAACAAGTTGTCAATGGCCTAAGGTATTTGCGGGTTCAGGAAAATTAACCAGAAAACAGTTTTTTATTGCCTTTCTTTCTTCAGGAGAAATCTGGCAAGAGCGGGTCTTTGGCTGGAACTATCGGCCACAGACCCTCTTTTGTCGTCTGAAAGTACTCAACCCATTCAGTCAGCTCTGCAATTTCCTCCCCCACAGAAGAAAATGACAACCTTTCAAAAGCAAGCCTGGCAAAAAATCTGCTTTTGAAAAAGTCTTTGGCTCCCAAAAGGATAAAATCGGAAAGATTAATTTTTGTATTGACAGTTAAGCCAGGAAAAGCTATTATTTTAATAGTGCATATATTAACAAGGTTAAGTACCCATGGAAGATATTTTTGCCATGCAGGTAACTAAAGAGGTGATCGAAAATACTTCCCTTTGTAAATAAACTTCTGAATACTTTTATAAAACTAAGGATTAGTCACAAGCCTTGAAGCTGTCACTAATTCATTCAAGGGTAATGATTAATAATGCAAGTCTGGGGGAAACAATTAATTCCTGCTTTATTCAGAAAGTAAGGGAAGTTGTTTAGTACCCTGCTCCCTTTCTTTCAGGGGTGGAAGTATCAGTAATAATTGCAGCTTATGTCAGGAGGACGAAGTTTTATGAATAATGATTTGGATTCTTTCTCAATTCCTTCAACACCTGAACAACCCCGATCCAAAAGAAAAAAAATCATCTGGAGCATTATCAGCACCATTATCGGGTTGGCTTTAGTTATTGGAATTATCTTAATTTTAAGTCATCTTTTTCAAAATTTAGAACAAAAACAAATTACCCAGGACAGCCATTTGCTGGTGCAAGGCAGCCTTAAAAGCACCGAAACCGACTTGAACAGCAAGCTGGCCGGAACCATTCAGGATATTCAAGTGGAAGAAGGGGATCAGGTAGAAGAAGGGCAAGTGCTGCTGACTTTGGATAGCGGAGAATTACAGGCCAAAGTCAGCCAGGCTCAGGCGGCCGTCAGTCAGGCCAAAGCCGGCGTAAGGCAGGCCGAAGCCAATTTGGGACAAGCCGAAGCCAGCATCAGTCAAACCCAATCCAAGGTTAAGCAGGCCGAAGCCGCCATTGGAGCTGCCCAAAGCCAATCCGAGCTGGCCATAGCTACCCGGGACTATGCCCAAACCCAATATGACAAAGCCCAAAATGGAGCCAGAGCGGAAGAAATCAATCAGCTGAAAATAGCCTGTGATTTGGCCGAAAGCACCTATAATCGGATTAAGGAACTCTATGCCGCCGGAGCCAGTACCGCTTACGATTATGATCAGGCGGAGTCCTCCTATTTGGTGGCCAAGGAACAATATGAAGAAGCCCTCAACGGAAGCCGACCCGAAGATATTGCCGCTGCCTCTGCTTCTGTCGCTGAAGCTGAAGCCGGAATTAAAGCAGCGGCCAGCCAGGTAGCTCAGGCCGAAGCCGCCAAGAAAGAAGCCGAGTCCGGTTTGGCTCAAGCTGAGGCTGCCAAAAAATTGGCTCAAGCTGCCGTAGAGCAGGCCAAAGCAGTTTTGTCTCAGGCCGAGGCTGCCTTGCAGGAAGCTCAGGTCTATCTGGGCTATGCTACCATTAAAGCTCCTACTTCCGGAACGGTTACCGCTTTAAATATTGAAAAAGGCGAACTGGTTTCTTCTGGTATGGCTCTTTTGACTATTTCGGATTTAAGCTCCATGTGGGTAGAAGTCAATGTGGACGAAACCGATCTCGGCTCCATCAGATTGCAGGATCAGGTGAAAGTTACTCTGCCCTCCTTCCCGGATCAAATTTTTACTGGAACTATCACCAAAATCAGTCAAAATCCGGATTTTGCTATTTCCAGAGCCACCAATGCCAAGGATGATTTTGATATACTGTCTTATGCGGTCAAAATAGAAATTTCCGATTTGAGTGAACTGGCCTCATCACCTGGCATGACTGTGGTTATTGATTTCGGTCAGGTAACAGCATCCGACCAAGCGGAGGACAACAGCAATGTGGAAACTGCTGACTAAATTAAAAGCCTTTATTCTGCCAGTTGTGCTGCTGTTTATAGCACCGGGTATTTTTAGCCTGATTTTGGGCTTTGAAATGGGCAGCGACCGAATCGAAACCATTCCCACAGTTATTGTGGATTATGATCAAACCGAATTCAGCCGCACCCTAACTGATTATATTGCCGACAATGACTATTATCAGGTCGTTCAATATCTCCAAAGTGATCAGCAGGCCAAAGCCGCCTTGACTTCCGGACAAGCTTTGGTGGCAGTTATCGTTCCTCAGGGACTGACCGAAAAAGTCACTCAGGGCAAAGCCTGTCAGGTTCAGGTTTTTTATGATGGTTCAATGATGGCAGTAGTTTCTTCGGCCAAAACCACCATGTCAGAAATTTTTATGACAGTGCGAGCCGGTTATTTGCAAGGCATCTATGAGGGTAAGCTGGATAACCCGCCCCAGGAAGCTTTGAACAAAATTTTACCTTTGCAAATAGAAATGAAAACCCTGTTTAATTCCACTCGTTCCTATCGTTATTTCCTTTTACCGGGTTTGCTGGCCGCCGTTTTGCAGGTTTCCTTTGTAGCGATTGGCTGTCAACTAGCCTGGAAAAAACGGCATTGGCTGCAAAACTGCCTGGTTTTGCTTTTATGGTCAATTTTGGGAGTTGTAGCCGTTTTTTGCTGCCTGGGTCTGCAATACCAATTTTTTGCCCTGCCTTACCGGGGCAGTTTAACCGCCGGATTTTGGTTCACTCTGGTTTTTTCCTGCTCCATGTTCTGGTTTGGTTACCTGGTAGCCAAAATCATTCCTTCCCGTATGCTTGGAGTTCAGGTTGCCAGTTTAGTTGTCAGTCCCACCAGCATTTTGGGCGGCTATACCTTTCCTTTAATGGCCATGCCGGAAATTTACAAGCCCATTGGCAACTGGATCCCTTTTACCCACTATGGGAAAGTTATTCGAGAACTGTGCTTAAAGGAAATCGGCTTTTCCGCCGTCAAAAACGACTTTAATTATATTTTAATTTTCTGGCTGATTGAGCTTTTGATTTTTGCCTTGTTCAGCTTGGGAGCCAAAATCTATGAAACTGTCAAATTACAAACTAATTGATCTGATTCAGCCCATGGGGGCTTTACTCTTTGTGCCTATCTTGTTTACTTTGCTTTTTGGCTGGATTTACAGCGAAATTTATGTAGAAAATGTTCCGTTTGCCATTTATGATTGTGACAATTCCGAAACCTCCCGGGAAATTGTCAGCAAGTTCCAGTCCAGCCCCGATTTGGAGTTGACAGGATATGCCAATTCCAGCCAGGAGCTACAGCAAATGGTTTTGGAAGGACAAATTGTAGTAGGAGTTTATTTGCCGGATAATTTGGGACAGGAAATCCGGGAACAAAAATCACCCAAAATTTTAATTTATGTAGATAATACCAATACGGTTATTGGCAACAATGCTTACAGCTATGCCGCCAAAGTCGCCAACATGGTCAGTGCCGGCATTGAGCTTAATTATCTGGAGGGAGCCGGCATAACTTCGGCTCAAGCCGAAGAAACCATTGGGGTCTTAAGCCTGGCCGAGCGAACCCTTTATAATCCCCAGCTTGGCTATTATCGCTATTTATTCGCCGCTCTGCTGGCTATTTTAGTCCAGCAAACTTATATAAATGTGGCAACTTCCAAGCTGATCACTTTGCGAAATCAACTTTTACCCAAAGGCCAAATTTGGCTCAAAGCCGCAAAATATATTTTGTATTGCATGAGTTTAAGTACTATAAGTTCTTTAAGCTGCATATTATTGGCCAATTATTGCTTTGACTATCCCATCCGCAGCAGTTTAACACCGGTGGTAGGAATTTTGCTGATTTTCCTTTTGAATATGACAGCGGTTTGTCTGATTCTGGCTACCTGCTTTACAAGAAAAATAGCCTGTGTCCAGTTTGTTATGCTGCTTTCCGTCCCCACTATTCTAACCTGCGGCTATGTCTGGCCGGAATTTATGATGCCGGATTATTTTGCTTCCTTCATCAAATCCGTTTGGCCGCTTTATTATATCGCCGCTCCGCTTACAGATTTGCTGGTCAAGGGAACCTCCTGGCTGGAAATTAAGCCCTATATCTACGGAGGATTAATTTTCGCTTTGATTTGGCTACCCGTTTCTACCTTACTTTATAGCTGGCGGCGGCAAAGATCACTTCAAGCCGCCTCCCCCCCCAAGCCTTATTGTATGCCAGAAAAAGCGGCAAAAAACTAACCTTTCAAAGGACAGACCGAATAGCCCGAAACTTCTTGACTTTAAACTCCGGCTAATCTAAAATTAAAATAGATCTTAACTTGCGGAAGCAACCAAAAACATTGTTCCAATTAATTCAGATTAAACCAAAAGGAGGACTTATTAAATGGACAATAATCAACCTGACAACATTGAATTTGTAAAAGAAGAAAAAACTTCTATGGGTTCCATTCGCATTGCGGATGATGTAGTTAGAATTATCACCGGCCTGGCTGCCAGCGAAGTTGAAGGCGTAGCCGGCATGAGCGGCGGAGTCATGGGAGATATTACCGAGCTTTTGGGACGCAAAAATCTTTCCAAGGGTGTGAAAGTGGAAATTACGGAACAGGAAGCCATCATTGATGTTTTTATTATTGTTAGATATGGAGCCAGGATTCCGGAAGTCGCAGCCAACATCCAAAGAAAAGTTGTGGATGCAGTAAGAGAAATGACCGGCCTGGTTGTCAATGAAATTAATATTAATGTGCAAGGAGTTTCTTTCGGAGAGAAAAAAGAAAATTTGATTGCCGAGTAGTGACGGAGGAATAAATAGTGAATGCAGGAAACCGGTTTTTATTGGTAATTTATGCCCTGGTTACCACTCTTTTGGCTGGTTCAGCCATGCTTTGGCTGGCTGATTTCTCCTGGTTCTCCGATTTATGCCTTAAAATCAGTCAACAGGCTTTTTTCTGGCAAGTGGTCTGGGTGTTGTTGATTATCTATGTTTTGGGCGGACTGCATTTTATTTGGGCAGCTTTTTCCGGCTGGGAAGAAAATCATCTGCTGATTTCCAATCAGGAATTCGGCAAAGTGACCATTGTGACCGAAGCCGTAGAAGATTTCACCCAAAAGATTTTACTGCACCACCAGGACATCAAAGAAGCCAGCAGCAAATTAAAAGTAAAATCGGGAGCCATTCAACTTCAGATTAAAATAACCGTAACCCCGGAAGTAGCCATACCCGGCTTCTCCAGCGAATTGCAGGAAGAAGTTAAAAGCAAAATCCAGCATACCATTGGCCTGGAAATCCAGACTGTAGAAATTTTGGTGCAGAAAATTTCACCTGAGGCAATTCTGCAAATTGTCCAAGGGAGGTCAGGAAAATAATGAATTTACCAGAAATTCTGCTTTGGCTGAATGGACATCGGGGCAAAATTATCGGCGTAATCCTGGGACTGGTTTTCGGTTGGTTTGCCATTTGCTATGGTGTTTTTAAAGCGATTTTTGTTACCATCTGCATTGTAATTGGCTATCATTTTGGCAAATTGCTGGATCAAAAAGTAAATTTAAAAGATTGGTTCAGCCGGTTTTTTAAGACCTGAAAACGGAGGATTGAAGCATGAAAAACCGACGCTTGTCCCGAGAAACTATTTTGCAGGCTTTGTTTCAAGTAGATGTAGGCAAACAAGATCCCCAATTTGCCCTGCAATATTTGTTAGACAATAATTTTTTGCCGGAAGAACCTGACCTGATTAATTATACCCAGGAAGTTTTTGACGGAGTTCTGCAAAATCTTGCTGTCATTGATCCCATTATTCAAAGTTATAGTCAGGATTGGACTTTGGAAAGACTGCCCAGAGTGGATCGCAATGTTTTGCGGCTGTCCCTGTATGAACTCCTGTACCGTCCTGATGTTCCGGCGGCCGTTAGCATCAATGAAGCAGTAGATTTAGTCAAAGTTTTTGGCGGCGAGGAATCCGGCAAGTTTGTCAATGGAATTTTGGGCAGGTTTATTCAGTCTGCACAATATGCCCAGGCTTGTCCCCAGCAGGATTGACCTTCTTTTTTCGTTGTCTGTTTTTGCCATTTCTATCATTTCTCCACCAGTTTGTTGGAAAATATCAGTTAAGCCGCCCTTTTGGGAGATTTAACAGGAAGTACAAGGAATTTTGTTCGTCCAATCGGCAAACAATACAGACAATCAAAACAAAGGAGGATTTTCAATCGTGACTCAAACTAATAACAAAGTAGTCAAGGGTTCCACTCAGGCTTTAAATGATATGAAATTTGAAATTGCCAGCGAATTAGGTCTGGACAACTACGATCAGATGGATAAAGGTCAGCTTACCTCTCGTCAAAATGGTTATATCGGAGGCAATATTACCAAAAGATTGGTAGCTTTGGGCGAAGCCGCTCTGAAAAATCAGACTGATTCTGCCATGAAAGCTACTGCCGGAGTAACTTTGGATACTCCGCAAAGCTAAATAAGTTTCCCAAGGCTCTGCTAACAGGCAGAGCCTTTTTATTTTGCTTGCAATCTGCGGATAATTTAGGTATGCTAGAAGCAGGGAGTAATTGACGCTCCCACGCTGCTGAAGCAGCGGGGATTAGGAAGAAGTTTAATTGTTTAAGCAATTCTTATTCTTCCGGGACTCGCCAAAAGCCCAATACACAGTTTTTTCGCAGTCGAAATTCTGCTTACTTTTACGAAATATGCTGGCATTTCCTTTCTGTCCAGTATATCTAATTTATACAGCAAATATATTAAAATATCAAACAAAATCTTGAGAACCAAGGAAAATGGACCGTGCTTCGGCACGGCCAGAAAGCAAGGCGGACTTCATCCCCAATGCTGAAGCCCATGTTTTTTTCGCCCGTGAGCAATTTATAAATTGAAAGTTGGTAAATATATGATAGATGAAGTCGGCGTTTTAATTACCCAATATCTGCTTGATACCAATTATTGGGTCTGCTATGTAGGTTTGGCTTTAATTGCCGCTTTTATTTGCAATGAATTGGTTTTTACCCTATGCGGCTATTTGATTTTCAACGAAGACTTAACCCTTCTTTCGACCATCTGGGCTTGCAGTTTGGGAGCCACCTTTGGAGCCATGCTCCCTTATTGGCTGAGTTATTATGGAGGCCGACCCTTGATTGACCGCTATGGCAAATACTTTGGCTGTACACCGCAAAGAATGGAAAAGGCTGAATATTGGTTTCAGCGTTACGGCAGTCTGGCCATTTTTATTACCCGTTTTATTCCCGGCCTGCGAAGTGTCATTTCCTTTCCAGCCGGAGCCGCCAAAATGAGCCAATTTCGTTATGCCTTTTTTACCTTGATTGGAACCTTGATTTGGGCGATCATTCTGGTACAATTAGGCTATGCTTTTGGTGAAAACTGGTATCTGCTTTTCAAATGGCTGGATTACTTTGACAGCATAATTATCATTGTTTGTGGAGTTATAATTTTGGGACTGTTGGGACAAAAATACCTGCTTCCCCATTGGCAGAAAAAAAGGAATTAACCGCTTGCAGGAGGAATAAGCATACAAAACCCAAAAATAAGGATGTGGAACAAATTGAAAATAGGCGTATTTATGGGCGGTCGTTCCTCGGAACGGGAGGTTTCTTTGCGAACTGGGGAAGCCATTTATCAGGCTTTGCTCCGAAAAAATCTGGAAGCGGTCAAAATTGATCCCGCTGCCAATTTAATTGAACAACTGACCAAAGAAAAAATTGACCTGGCTTTCCTGGCCTTGCATGGGCCTTATGGCGAAGACGGCAAATTACAGGGCTTTTTGGAAATGCTGGATATTCCCTATACCGGACCGGGAGTTTTGGCCAGTGCCTTATGTATTGATAAAATCTATACCAAGCAAATTCTCAAAGAGCACGGTTTGCCTACCCCGGACTTTTTGACCTTTAATGCCCTGGAATATCAAAAAGACCCTGCCAGCCTGATGGAACAGATTTTGAACCGCTTTAGCCTGCCGGTAGTAGTCAAGGCTCCCACTCAAGGCTCCACCATTGGTATTTTCTTTGTGCATCAGCCGGAGAAATTGGACGAAGCCATCCGTCAGGCTTTAACCTTTGGCCCCACCGTTTTAATCGAAGAATTTATTACCGGCATCGAGCTAACCGCCGGAGTTTTGGGCAATGCCCAACCTCAGGCTCTGCCCCTGATTGAAATTGTTTCCGAAACCGGAGTTTATGATTATGAAGCCAAATATACTGTGGGTTTAAGCTCCCATATTATTCCGCCTCGGATTTCTGAAGCTGCTCAAAAGCAAATTCAGGAATTGGCCGTTAAAACCTTCCAGGCTTTGGACTGTCGGGGAACCTCCCGGGTGGACTTTTTGCTGACTGCGGAAGAAAAGCCTTATATTCTGGAGGTCAATACCATTCCGGGCATGACCGAAACCAGCCTTTTTCCGGATGCTGCCAAAGCTGCCGGAATCTCCTTTGACGACCTGGTCGAAAAAATTTATTTGCTGGCTTTGGAAAAATAAAATCAACGGCAGGAATTTCAACAATTATCGAGAAATCTATCAATGGAAAAAAACTGTCTGAATAAGATTTTGCTATGCAGCAAAAATTATGGAAATGAGGTGCTATTCTGTGGCCAAATGTTTGATGTGTGGTAAAGAAATTGAAGAAGAAAATTTACTTAAAGATCCTTATGATGATGACGAAGTAGAAAGAAAATCCCCTTCCTTTTGTCAAAAATGTTTGTCTAAAGTAAGATATGAATCGGCTGAAGGTCAAAAAGGCACTAAGCCCATGTAATCATTAAATATTGGAAAGGAGTGAAATTTATGCTTTTTGAAAGCTGGTTTGGCGGATTTGCTTTCGGCGTGGCTACTACTGTAGTTATGCTGGTTATTGCCGCCCCCTTTGCTTGTATGTGGCATAAATATGTTCCTCCCAAACCCAAAAAAGTTCCTGAGGAACACCATTAGAAAAGCTGCCGCCCCAGTTTCGGCGGCTTTTTTATTTTTGAGCTTACAGCAAAAGAAAGGAGCAATTATGACTATTCAAAAAATCGGAATCCTGACCGGTGGCGGTGATGCTCCCGGCCTCAATGCCGTTCTGCGAGCTGCGGTCAAGACAGCCATCAATCGTTATAATTTATCGGTAATTGGTTTTCTAAACGGCTTTGGCGGCTTAATTAAAAATGAGTATCGAAAACTGAATTTGGCTGAGGTTATGGGTATTTTGCCCCGGGGCGGAACCATTTTGGGTACTACCAACCGGGACAATCCTTTTCATTATCCCCAAAAGCAGGTCAACGGAAAAATTGACTTTATTGACCTTTCCGATCAGGTGATGACTCATATCGCCCAGCATCAATTGGATGCTTTATTAGTCATTGGCGGGGACGGCAGTCTGTCCATTGCCAGCGAGCTGCAAAAAAAGGGAATTAGAGTAATGGGAGTTCCCAAAACGATTGACAATGATTTGCGTTGCACCGATCAAACCTTTGGCTTTGATACGGCTTTAACCACAGCTACTGAGGCTTTGGATAAATTGCATACCACTGCCGAAAGCCACCATCGGGTTATGATTTTGGAGGTTATGGGACGCTATGCCGGCTGGATTGCCCTTTCCGCTGGCATTGCCGGGGGTGCCGATGTAATTCTAATTCCGGAAATTCCTTTTCAAATGGACAAGATTCTGGATAAAATCCGGCAACGCAGCGGCAATAATAAAAATTTCAGCATTATTGTGGCAGCAGAAGGAGCCAAACCTTTAGGAGGACAAATGGTGATTAAGAAGCTGGTCAAGGACAGCTTTGAACAAGTTCGGCTGGGAGGAATCGGGCAGTACCTGGCCAATGCCATTGAAAAGGAAATCGAGCAGGAAACCAGAGTTACAGTTTTGGGACATTTGCAAAGAGGGGGTTCTCCAACTGCCTATGACCGGGTTTTGGCCACCCGCTTTGGAGAAAGTGCAGTAACTTACTTAATGGAAGGCTATGACTGCCACATGGTTGGGTTATCCGGCACCGAAATTAAAGTGACTCCCTTGTCTGAAGCAGCCAACGCTCAAAAACAAGTACCCTTGGATCATCACTTATTAAGGGTCAGTCAAAGCTTGGGAATTTCTTTGGGCATCTAGTCCCCAAAAAGGGGAGAACTCCCTGGTAAAAATAGAGGAAGACAGGGAGTTCTCCATATATATATAAAGAAAGGAAGACAGTTTTGCCTAGCCCATAGCACCCAGACCCATGCCGCCGCCGGCTGCCGGAGGAGCTACGCCTTCATCAGAACCTGCTCCATTAGCAATCAAAGTTTCAGTGGTCAGAACCATGGCTGCTACACTGGCTGCATTTTGTAAAGCACTTCTGGTAACTTTGGTCGGGTCAACAATACCGGCCTGAATCATATTTACATAATCGCCGTTTACAGCATTGAAACCAACGCCTTCTTCCAGAACCCGAACTTTTTCTACTACAACGGAACCTTCGGAACCAGCGTTGCTGGCAATCTGCCGCAGGGGTTCTTCCAAAGCCCGGCGAACGATATCAATCCCGGTTCTTTCATCAGCAATATCGGAGGTCAGATCAGCGATTTCTTTCAAAGCTTTAACATAAGCCACACCGCCGCCAGGAACAATACCTTCTTCAACAGCAGCTCTGGTAGCGTTCAAAGCATCTTCGATTCTCAGTTTCTTTTCTTTCATTTCAACTTCGGTTACAGCCCCAACTTTGATAACGGCTACGCCGCCGGCCAATTTAGCCAAGCGTTCCTGCAATTTTTCGGTATCAAATTCGGATTCGCAAACAGCGATTTCACTCTTAATCTGATTGATCCGAGCGGTAATCATATCGGTATTTCCGCCGCCGCCTACGATAACGGTTTCTTCTTTTTTAACTCTGGCTCTGGTGGCAGTACCCAGCATTTCCAGAGTAGCGTTTTCCATTTTGATACCCATTTCTTCGGAAATAACGGTAGCACCGGTCAAGATGGCCATATCTTCCAGCATGGCTTTGCGGCGATCCCCAAAACCAGGAGCTTTAATAGCTACGCATTGGAAGGTTCCCCGCAGACGGTTCAGAACCAGAGTAGCCATAGCTTCGCCTTCAACATCTTCAGCAATAATCAGCATGGGTTTGCCGGTCTGAACAACTTTTTCCATAATCGGCAAAAGGTCAGCAATAGCAGTAATCTTTTTATCAGTAATGAAGATATAAGGTTCACTCATATCAGCTTCCATTTTGTCGCTGTCAGTGATCATATAAGGAGAAATATAACCCCGTTCAATGCTTAAACCTTCCACTACTTCCAGATTAGTGTTAAAGCCTTTGCTTTCGTCAACAGTAATAACGCCGTCTTTACCAACCTGTTCCATGGCATCAGCAATCAAATCACCAATACTGGTATCGTTGGCAGAAATGGAGGCAACCTGAGCAATAGCTTCTTTGGTTTCTACTGTAACGGCAATGCCTTTAATAGCTTCTACAGCTTTTTCAACAGCCAGTTCAATACCTTTTTTAACAATCATCGGATTGGCACCGGCAGCAATGTTTTTCAAGCCTTCCCGAATCATGGCCTGAGCCAGCAGAGTAGCGGTGGTAGTACCATCACCGGCAATATCGTTGGTTTTAATGGCAACTTCTTTTACCAACTGAGCACCCATGTTTTTGAACGGATCAGCAAATTCGATTTCCCGGGCAATAGTTACACCGTCATTGGTGATAAGGGGAACGCCATATCTTTTTTCCAGAACTACATTCCGGCCTTTGGGTCCCAAAGTCACTTTAACAGCATTGGCCAGAGCGTTTACGCCGCTTTCCAATCTCTTACGAGCGTCTTCACCAAATACAATATCTTTATTTAATGGCATTTTTATTCCTCCTAAAATCAAAAATTAAGTTTATTTAAGCAGAAACGGTTTACAGAACTCCGATTACATCCGCTTCCCGCAGAATCAAATATTCTTCGCCATCCAATTTTACTTCAGTACCAGCAAATTTGGAAAATAAAACAGTATCTCCAGCTTTCAGATCAATAGCTACTCTGGTACCATTATCCAGCAAACGACCGCTGCCAACAGCAATAACTTCACCCTGCTGAGGTCTTTCTTTGGCATTATCAGGAATATACAAACCGCTCTTGGTTTTTTCTTCGCTGGGTACAGGTTTCACAATAACTCTTTCGCCTAATGGTCTAATCACAAGGAAGCCCTCCTTTAAATCTTATCTCTGCATTTATATTTATTAGCACTCATCTTTATTGAGTGCTAATAAATATATAATATAAAAAGTCTTCCGGAAAAGCAAATACCCTTCCCGGTTAAAAAAAGCTCTTTCAGATTAAATTTACCAGCTTACCTCCTTTGTTCTCATTATTTCTCTTTTAAACTCCTATTTGCTCAGTTTATCAATATTTACCTCTTTGGCTATTTTTCCCGTTGCCGCAAAATTTATACCACTTCTGCCACATTCTTTGGCCTGACCGGTTAAAATTTCCAGAGCATGGGGCAAAACTGGCCGAATAACCTCCAGGCTTTCCTGAACAGCCTTGGTACTGCCCGGCAGGTTAATAATCAGACATTGCCCCCGAATGCCCGCTATCGCCCGGCTGAGCATGGCTCGATCTGTAATAGCCAGACTTTTTTGGCGAATGGCTTCCGGTATTCCGGGTACCAGTCTTTCGACCACCTGCAAAGTGGCCTCCGGGGTATTGTCCCGGGGTGAAAATCCGGTTCCTCCAGTAGTCAAAATTAAATTGGCTTTTTGGGACAGCTCCCGCAAATTTTCGGCCAAAAGATTTAAATCATCGGGTAAAACTCTCCGCTCCAAAAATTCAAATCCTTTCATTTGAGCCAAAAAATCCTCGATTACCTGACCGCTTTGATCCTCTCTCCTGCCGACAGCTCCTTGATCGCTGGCAGTAATAATTGCTGCTTTATACATAATTACTCCTTTACCTGAGGTATAAATCCTGAAATTTGGGAAAAAATAAAGTTAAATTATTAACAAGGAGGCTTTTATTATGCCTGATGTACATTGCACCGTCAACACCTGCTCTTATTGGAAACAGGGAAATTTATGCGATGCCAAAAATATTGTAATTCAGAATGATCAGGACGGCGGTTTTGCTCCTTCCGCTCAACTGGACAGCTTACAGGCTACCCCGGCCGGAACCATTGGTGAAACCTGCTGTCAGACCTTCAAAAATCAAACCTGCTAGCCTTTGATTCTCCCAAAATCAGGCTCATTCCAAAGCAATCCATTTGGAATGAGCCTTCAGTTTGCTATTTTATTTGATAATCAAAATCCAGTTCCAAATTAGATTCCAGCACTTCCCAGGCTTCCTCGTAAAAATCTTCCGGACAATTAACCAGTTCCATATTTATAACATAAGCATAAGGCTCACCCGTATCAAGATATTTGGTTTCAGTAATCCCAGCATAATAATAGTTATACTTACTGCTTCCTTTAAAGGAAGGGTATTTGGTCATGCGGAGCAGATAATCTTGAAAGTAAACAGCTTCCGGTTCAGTACCGGACTTAGTTTCCATTTTTTCCCGAACTGCCTCTTTCGTAAAAGTATTATCATAATATTCCTCATTAACCATTCCATAAATGTTCAGTTTCCAATAAGGATCGTCAACAATACTAAGATTATTATCCGGGGCATAACTCAGGCGAGGATAAAATCCATCTTCTTCAAAAAACCAGCCTTCCGGTGGATTAACCGAAAAACAAGGTTCTTTCTCCTTCTCAGCATAGTTTCCCAATTTGCCAAAGCTGTTATCCATATTAAAAGATAGTCGCCCGGAAGATGTCACCTGTTCCTCAACTTCTGCTCCCAAACTATCGTTGAATTCCGGGCTTTGACTGGGCATCAGGTTTTCTTCACAACCAACCAGGGTTAAAATCATAAACAGGTTTAAGATTATGATAAACTTTTTCAATTAGTCTCCTCCTCTTCAAAATTGCAGCCTGATTTATATTATATAAACTCCTGAAGCAAAAAGCAACAAATAAAAAAACGGCTTAAAAGCCGTTTTTATTCGGAAAAAACTATTGTATTCTCAGACAGCCCGATTTACTTTACCGCTTCGAAGACAGCGAGTACATACCAAAATCTTGGTAGGCGTACCGTTTACAATGGCCTTAACCCTTTGCAGGTTGGGGGCCCAGGTTCTTTTGGTGCGAATATGGGAGTGACTGATTTGCATACCTACCTGTACTCCTTTACCGCAAATGCTGCATTTTCTGGCCAATCGTAACACCTCCTTTACAGATCACAGAGTTTATTTTAGCAAATATTGCAGACTAATGCAAGGATAGTTTTGCTTTCAGATGGAAATTTTTTATTCAAAACAGGAAAAAAGCTTAAATTGGCCAATAATAATTAATATGCCTGAAAGCACGAGGTACTTATATGTGGAACACCGCTGTTAAATTCGTCAAAGGAATTGGGGAACGCCGAGCCGCCTTATTGCAAAAATTAAATATTTACACAGCCTGGGACTTGGTTTGTCACTTTCCCCGCCGCTATGAGGATCGCAGGAAGGTCAAATACTGCCAGGATTGCCAACCGGACGAAAGAGTTTGTCTGGCCGGTCAGGTTTTGAGCTGGGAAACTGCTCGGATTCGTCCCAAGCTCCTTTTGACCAAGGCTCGCTTAAGCGATCCCAGCGGAACTTTTACCGCAGTCTGGTTTAATCAGAGCTATTTAAAGCTGGAAGCCGGGCAAATTTGGCTGTTGGTTGGCAAGATTAAAATTTTTCAGCAGCAAATTCAACTACAGGTGGACGAAGCCGAACCAATGGAGCCAAACCAAAACACTTTGCATCTGGGGCGAATAGTCCCAGTTTATGAAATTACCTCCGGCTTATCTCAGAAAATATTTCGTCAGGCTGTTTGGGAATCCCTGCAAAAATGGTCTGGAAATTTATCGGAATTTTTACCTCAAACACTAATGCAAAAATATAAATTGCTGACTTGGGCAGAAGCCTTATGGGAAGTGCATTTTCCCAGTGAAATCGCCAGACGGCAGGCAGCCCGCCAGCGGTTGGTTTTTGAAGAACTGCTTTTACACCAGCTTTTAATGCTTTGGCAAAGAAAAAGCCTGGTCAGCCAGGTCAAGCCTCATCGCTATGGGGCGACAGAAAAAACAGAAGAAGACTTTTTGGCCTCCCTGCCCTTTGAACTTACTTTGTCCCAGCAGCAGGTTTGGGCAGATATTAAGCAGGACTTGCGGCAAAATTACCCCATGTACCGACTTTTGCAGGGGGATGTCGGCTCCGGCAAAACCATTATCAGCTTTTTAGCTCTGCAAAAGGCCGCCGCCAGCGGCTTGCAGGGAGCTTTAATGGTTCCCACCGAAATTTTAGCTCAACAGCACTTTGAGCTTTTACAAAAAATGCTGCCGGAGGTTAAGTCTGCTTTGTTAACCGGCTCCCTTAGTCCCAAAGCCAAAGCTGCTCTTTTGCAAGCCATTGCCCAACAGGAGGTTCAACTGGTCGTTGGCACTCATGCCCTGATTCAAGAATCGGTCAACTTTCCCAAACTGGCACTGGTCATTATTGACGAGCAGCACCGCTTTGGCGTGCGGCAACGGGCTCTTCTGCAATTAAAAGGCTGTCGCCCGGATGTTTTAGTTATGACCGCCACCCCCATTCCCCGCACTTTGGCTTTAAGCCTATATGGAGATTTAGAGGTAAGCTCGATTACCGAATTGCCCCCAGGCCGCCAGCCAGTTCAAACCTATTGGTATAAGCACAGCCAATGGCCCCAGATTTGCCAACAAATTCGGCAAATCGTCCAGGCTGGCCAGCAGGTTTATCTTATCTGTCCTCTGGTAGCCGAATCAGAAAAAATAGATTTGGATTCCGCCCAGGCTTTTTATCAGCAATGCTCTCAAGTTGATTTTCCGGATTTGCAAATTGGCCTGCTGCATGGCCGCTTAAAATCAGAAGAAAAGAAAGCGGTTATTGAAGCCTTCCAAAACGGCCAAATTCAAATTTTGGTTGGCACTACCGTAGTAGAAGTAGGAATAAATGTAACTAAAGCCAATTTAATGGTCATTATGGACGCTCATCGGTTTGGCCTGGCTCAACTGCACCAACTGCGGGGGCGGGTGGGACGAGGCGATCAACCGGCCTTTTGCTGCCTGGTTTCAGATCATTCCAGCCGGGAAGTTAAAGGTCGGCTGGAGGCTTTGTGCCAAGCCTCAGACGGCTTTAGTTTGGCCGAAAAGGATTTGGAATTTAGAGGGCCAGGCGAATTTTGGGGAACCCGCCAATCCGGTTTGCCCGCCTATAAAATCGCCAATCCCTTTGTCCATTTGCGAGCCTTGGAATTAGCCCGGCAGGAAGCCAAAAGCCTGCTTCAATCCGATCCCAATTTGACCCAGCCGGAAAACCAGGCTTTAGCCAAAGAGTTACAGCGTCGTTTTGGGGAATTATTAATTTCCGGCTTTGCCTGAGCCAACTTTATTTCTAATTTAAGAACCGTTTTAGAAATTTTATGGTATAATTAATCTAAGCAGCAAAGGAGGGTTAGCTTATGGATCTTCAAGAAATTCGCAGCAAATTGGATAAATTATACAATGAAGGAGATATGCAGCAGGTAGGCCGATTTTTGCGGGAAAAAACCGCTCAAATCAAAGCCGCCCTGGGAGAACAGGCTCCGGAATATTTGGCCATGCTCAATGAATTGGGCGGGCTGTATCGGGCAGAAGGAAAATATGCCGAAGCCGAAGCCGCCTTTAAAAAAGCCAAAACCGGTTTGGCCGCCTGGGACAACCAAAGCCCGGATTATGCCACTACCATTAATAATTTGGCCGGCTTATACCGTCTAACTGGTCAATTTGCCAAGGCTGAAAAACTATTCCAGGAAACCCTGCAAATTTATGCCCAAACTGTGGGCAAAAATCACTTTCTGTACTCCAGCGGTTTGAATAATCTGGGGCTGTTATATCAGGATCAAAAACGCTATTCGGAAGCCATTGCCCTGCACGAAGAAGCCCTGCAAATTGTCAAGCAACTGTTTTTTCAAATTGTTCCCTATGCCACCAGCCTGAATAATCTGGCCAATGCTTATCGGGCAGTAGGCCGTTTGGACGAAGCCCTAAACGCTCTTTCTGATGCCATTCAAACCTTTGAAGCTAATGATTGTCAAAAGCATCCGTTTTATGCTTCCACCCTGAACACCCTGGCCGGTGTTTATTACGATTTAGATCGCAATGCAGAAGCCGAAAAACTTTATCGGCAGGTACAGGAATTTTATCAGGAGCTGTACGGCCCCTATTGTCGGGAGTGTGCGGCAACCTCTCACAATTTATGCCTGCTGGCTTTAAAAAAGCAAAGCCTGACTGAAGCTTATGACTGGCTGCAAAAAGAAACCGAAGCCTATAAGCATTTGTTGGGCGAAGATCACCAGCTCTATCAAGACTGCCTGCGGGACTTACAGCGTTTGCAGGCCAAACTGGAGGAATAATTATGCAAGGTTTGGAATTAGCTCGCCAATATTATGAACAATATGGTCGGCCTTTGTTGGAAAACCAGTTCTTCGCTCAGAAAAATCGGATTGCGGTAGGTTTGGTGGGGGACGGCTCGGAATGTTTTGGCTTTGATGACCAGATTTCCCAGGATCACGATTGGGGAGCCGGTTTTTACTTTTGGCTGACCCCGGAAGATTATCAGCAAATTGGAGCCGAACTGCAAGCCGCTTATCAGGCTTTACCCAGTGAATTTGCTGGTTTTCCCAAACGGACTTCCACTGAATTTGACGGCGAACGGGGCGGAGTTTGGCAAATTCAGACTTTCTATCACCACTTTTTGGCTCTGGAACAGCCTCCCGCCACCTGGCAGCAATGGCGGAGCCTGCCGGAAAGCAATTTGGCAGCAGCTACCAATGGAGAAGTTTTCAGCGATCCTCTGGGAGAATTTACTGCTTTTCGCAATCAGCTTTTGGAGTTCTATCCGGAAGATTTACGCCTGAAAAAAATTGCCGCCCGCTGCATGATTATGGGACAAGCCGGTCAATACAATTATGTCCGTTCAGTAGCTCGCAAGGAATGGGTGGCTGCTCATCAGGCTTTAAGCGAATTTATCAACGCCGCTGTTTCGGCCATTTATCTGGCCAACAAACGCTATAAGCCTTTTTACAAATGGATGCACCGGGGCTTAAAAAGCCTGCCTTTGGGAGGAGAACAATTTTATGAAATGTTCCGCAATCTGACCAAATGCACCAACAAACCCAGCCCCTATGAAAAAAATATTCAGTTAATAGAAGATATTTGTCAAGGCATTATTGCTTTATTGCAGCACTTAAATTTAACTGACAGCAACAGCAGCTTTATCTTGGATCATGCTGCTTTTGTCCAAAGCCGGATTCAAGAGGACAACCTGAAAAGACTGCCCCTGATCGCTGAATAATTATTTTTAATGTTGGTGCGAGGAAACTCGATTTTTCAAAGCCGAGATGAACGCACCTATTTTTTTGTTTCTGTCTTGCACAAGGTATCAAAATATGATACACTCAAATAAATGGTAGGCTAGGAGCTAGCCGAACCTAACGCTTGTGGACACTATGTAAGACTTGAGCTAACGGCTTTATGTTATCCAAGCAATAGTGGTTGAAGCAAGAAGCTCGGTAATTTATTGCCGAGTAGTTCACGAGGAGGAGATTTGATGTCTAAGACCAAACAGGAATGGATTGCCGAAATTTTGCCAATTGAATGGGAAATGTTTAGCAGTGTGCATAATGCCGGAGGACAGGCCGCCTGTCAAAGAGATCCCAAAACCTTTGAAATTATGCGTTCCAGTCAAGAGCTGGCCTGGTCAGAAGAGGTTTTGGAAAGCTATTATAAGGATCTGGTTAAAGCCAAAAACAATAACCGCAACTTAATGACTGAAAAATATGGCTGGATGATGGAATCCACTTTCCCGGCTGAATTTCAAAACAACATTAAACCCTTTTTGCCCAAATTAAACCCGGCGGTTAATCCTCTGGTTAAGGAAATAGTAGGCATGATTATGGAATGGAGCCAGGAAATCAGCCAGAATTATCCGCTGGTAGCCGAAGCAGGCCGTCCGATGGAAAGCTCTGCGGATACTCCTTTGACCACCTCCTTGGAAACCTACTTTCGGGGTGAACTGAAAACCTATTCCGCCCGCACTCTGAAATTATTGCTGGAACACCTGCAAAAACAAAAAGCCGCTGGAATCAATGTCCATCGGCAAATTTTGGAAAATACTGTTTTGCAATACGGTTATCAGTCCCTGGAGGATGCAGAAACCAAATTGCAGGCCAAAGGCGGTTCCGGCCCCTCCTGCAACTGTTAGTTCAAAGGAGCCGCCCCTTTATGGGGGATTTTGGCTGAACAGCCAAAATCCCCTATCTTCAAACTTCAAAGGAGAAAATTTTTTTGCGAAAAGAAAAACCTACTTTTTTCACCTATCAGGAGCTTTTTTTGCAAATTGTTCAGGAAAACTTGCAGCGACAGCCAGCTCTAACCGAAAATTGGCTTCAAATAGCACCGCAAACCGTTCGGGAACAAATTTTGCAGCAATTTAAGCACAAGCTGGAACAGGAATATCAGGTGGAACAGGTTCTCGAACCCCAATGGCTTAACCTGGAAGCCAGCCTGGAAACCCTGACCATTCGCCTGCACCATGTTTTTTCTAATGTTTATCTGATGCAGCAGATCAATGACAAAATCCTGGCTCGGAGAAATTAGCCTTGCTTGTCGCTTTCAGCCAACTGAACCAGATAATCTATATCCAAATATTTTTCGGCATAAGCCGCCAGCTTATCATATTGTTCTTCCCGAAGGCTCCTAGTGTCGATTAAAGGCCGAGTTGGATAGTTCGCAGCAGCTCGAATCAAATTCAGCCATTTGGTTCGGAATTGATCATTGTGAAAAATATTGTGCAGATAGGTACCGGCTCTTTTTAAGTCCAAAGTAGCCGCCCCCTCCAGCCGCTGCCCAATTTGCCACAGAGGCTGGACTTCCGTTCCCAAAATTTCGCTGCGTCCCAAATGAATTTCATAGCCTTGCACGGTCAGACCGGCAGTCAAAGGATGAATTCCCACCGCTGTTGTCTGACTGACTTTTTTCTCTCCCACAAAGCGGGTGGACAAAGGCAAAAGCCCCAAACCGGTTTTGTGATAACCGGGCTTAAAGTCCACCCCTTCCGGATCCAGCAAATCCTGCCCCATAATTTGATAGCCGCCGCATACCCCGAAAAGATAACCAGAATAATTTTGCAGCTTGGCAGCCAAACCATTATTTTCTAAATATTCCAAATCGGCCAGGGTGCTTTTGGTTCCGGGTATAATAATAGCCTTAAATTGGCTTAAATCGCTAAATGGATTCACCCAGCTCAACTGAACATCTTCTTCGTAAGCAAAAGCCTCCAAATCAGTATGATTGGAAATAAAAGGTAATCGAACCACGCCAATTTGCAAGGGTTTTTCTTCAGAAGGAGCCTGGAGAAAATTAATACTCAGAGAATCCTCCCCTTCAATATTCACATCATGCAAATAAGGAAAAACCCCCAAAACTTTGATGCCGGTATAATTTTCAATCCAATCCACCGCACTTTGAAAATATTCTATGCTGCCTCGAAATTGATTGAAAATAATCCCCTTAATCCGCTGGCGATCCTCACCGACTAATTCCAGAGTGCCTACCACCGAAGCCAGTGAACCGCCCCGATTAACATCAGCCACCAAAATAACTGGAACCTGAGCTTCCCGGGCAATACTCATATTGACAATTTCCCGGTCAGCCAAATTGATTTCAGCCGGACTTCCAGCTCCTTCAATGATAACCAAATCATAATTTTTTCGAGCTATCTCCAGGGATTTCCGGACTGCTTTCCAGCCTTCCTGCTCAATAAAATTTTCCTGATACTCCCGACCCGATTGGGAACCAAAAACCTGACCAAACAAAATTATTTCCGAACAGCAATCCTGGCGAGGCTTGAGCAAAATAGGATTCATCCAGGTTTCCGGCAAAATCCCTGCCGCTTCCGCCTGAACTCCCTGGGCTCGTCCCATTTCTCCTCCGTCCCAGGTAACATAGGAATTATTGGACATATTCTGGCTCTTATATGGAGTAACCCGGTAACCCCGATTTTTAAAAACCCGGCAAAGTGCCGTCACCAAATAGCTTTTGCCGGCATCACTGCTACAGCCCTGAATCATAATCCCCTTCATTAATAACCATACCTCCTTTTTTTCCCTAGCAGCAAAAAATTACTTTTTGGCTTAAGGAATTTTTCGCCTAGCTTTAAGCCAGATTTCAAGCTTGCTTTTTCAAATTTCGGCTTTGGTTGCGATAGTAAACAAAAGCCAAGGTTAAAGCCAAAATTGACAAAGCCATCAAAAAATCAAAGGCTCTGATCAAAGTGATTTTTTGGGCAATGGAACCGGCCAGCAAAGGCAAAGCCGTCATTCCAATTGCATAAACCGCCTGATACAACCCCATAGCCGTAGATTTTTTCTCCACGGGAACCTCCCGCATAGCTTCTGCCGTCAAAATTGAACTCAAAAACCCGGTCGAAACTCCAGCCACTACCTGCAACAAGTCAACTGCCAAAATGCTCGACATTCTGACCGTTAAAAAGCAATAAACGGCTAAAACTCCAAAACAAGATAAAACCCAAAAGACAGGTTGGATTTTGGCTGCCGCCTGAGAAGAAGAAAAATAAGCTCCAGCCACTACCGCCGCAATGAACAATAAGGAACTAAGACCAATATCAAAGCCATCCGCTCCCAGATTTTTGAGAATCGCAATGGTAAAGGACATGGCAGTAGCCATCATTAACCCCTGCTGCACCACAGCCAGACCCGCAAAAACCAGGAGCCTCCGATTGGTACAAATTTTAATCAGTTCTCTAACCAAAGCAGGCTGAAAATCAGCCGCTCGGGGTTTTTCATAAATGAACAAAACCAAAAACATTCCGCCCACCGCAAAAAGCACCGATAGCAGACATAAAAAGCTCATGCCCATTTTTTCATAACTAAACATTCCACAGGCAAAAGCCAGCAAAATCCCGGTGTTATTGGCTCCGATAATCAGTCCAGTAGCCTTGGCCATTTCCTCCGGCTTAAAATAGCTGATAAACAAAACCATAAAGGAAATCCACATGGCCGAAGCCACCCCGGAAAGCAGGCTGGCCAAAGTAAAGCCCAGGGCATCCGGACAAAGAATCCGCAGCAGAGATCCCAAAGCCGCTGCCGTCAGTCCCCAGAAAATAAAAATTCTGTGTCGCCCCTGTCGGTCGGCAGCCAGACCCACGGGCATCCGCAAGGCCATTTGACTAAAACCATAAGCTCCAGTAACCAAACCCACCACTGCTGAACTAACCCCCAGAGAAAGCAAAAAAGCAGTTTGATAGGGAATATAAATATATTGAGCAAACCAAAATAAACCTGCGGCCAACAGCAAAACAAATTGTCTGGGTGTCAAATATTTCAACCTTCTTCTTTATACTTCTTTATAAAATCCTTTCCAGACGCTCATTGGGAGTAATCCCCGGAATCCGGCCTCTTTTGGCCAAAGGCAGGCCGTTAACTTCTTTTAAGTCCATGGTCATATCAATGGCCGAAGCTCCAGAAATATAACTGCCAACCCCAAAGGAAGCAGCTCCGGCTTCAGACAAAATCCGGATTCTGTCTGGAGTCAATCCCCCACTGACCAAAACCTGCACATGAGAATAACCAGCCTGATCCAGTCTGGCTCGGGCTTCCCGCACCAAAGCCGGGGTCACTCCGCCCCGCTCGCTGGGAGTATCCAGCCGTACTGCATTTAAATGCTGACCCAAAGCCTCCGCCACCCGCAGGCTTTCTTCAATTTCATCCTTAAAGGTATCCACCAGGACAATGACCGGTTCCCCAATAAGCTCCTGATAGCTTTGAGCCACTTTTACCGAATCTCCTACCACCAAAAAAACCGTATGCGGAACAGTTCCAGATGGTTCCCGTTTTAAAAGCTTGGCTCCCAAAATGCAGGAGCAGCCGTCAGCTCCGCCAATTATCGCCGCTCTTTCCATAACTGGAGCCACTGCCGGGTGTACATGCCTGGCTCCAAAGCAAATCATAACTTTGTCTCCAGCCGCCTCCTTACATTCCCGAGAAGCCGTAGCCCAACCGCTGGAGCTGGCCAGCATTCCCAAAATCGGGGTTTCAAAAAGGCCAAAATCATCATAAGCCCCAGTAATTCGCATTAAAACTTCCTTTTCCGCAAAGGCACTGCCTTCCGGCAAGGCCCAAACCTCAACCCCGCAATCCTTAAGCAAATTTTTAACTTCATCCACTCCAGCTAAAATTCCGTTCCGCCGAGCAAAAATTTCTGCGGTCACCAGACTGCGATCCAAATTTAAATGCCGCAAAATCTGCCGGGTCTTAACAAAATAAATATCGGTTGTCCAGCCTTCCCTAATTTCCTGTCCATCTGCTGAAAACAGGCGTTCGGAAGCCTCCACCGAATAAGCTGCAATTTCCTGCCCATTCTGGATAGTTTTCATTAAATCTGCCTCGGCTGTCCCCGGTTCAAGTCCCAGAACATCCTCAATCCTTTCCATATTTATAAATATTTAGAAATGCTTTCAATAATTCAGGGCTTCCTTACTAAAAAGGCTTAAAATCCTTCTTCTTCATCTTCTTCTTCATCATCTTCTTCATATACATTAAATTCAAATTCCTGCATAACATTAGCCATTTCAATGGCTGTGACCGCAGCATCAAAACCCTTATTTCCAGCTTTGGTTCCGGCTCTTTCTACAGCCTGTTCAATGGTATCAGCCGTAATTACCCCAAAGATTACCGGAGAATTGGAATTCAAGCCTACCTGAGCCACGCCCTTGCTGACCTCGGCTGCTACATAATCAAAATGGGGAGTAGCTCCCCGAATAACCGCTCCCAAACAAATAACCGCATCATAGCGTTCGGAAAAGGCCATTCTTTGAGCCGCCAGGGGAATTTCAAAGGCTCCTGGCACCCACATTATTTCCAAATCTTCTTCCGCCACTTCATGCCGCTTTAAAGCATCCAAAGCTCCAGCCAGCAATTTACCGGTAATAAACTCGTTAAACCGAGCTACCACAATGCCAATTTTTAACCCGGCACCGGTTAATTTTCCTTCATAGGTTTTAATCATAATTTTTATCTCCTTTATTAATATGCAGTAAATGACCTAATTTAGTCTGTTTGGTCGAAAGATAAAACTGGTTTTCTTCCTGAGGCGGAATTTCAATGGGAACCCGCTCCACCACTTCCAGTCCATGCCCTTCCAGACCGGAAATTTTGCGGGGATTGTTGGTAATAATCCGCAATTTGGTTAAACCCAAATCGCTTAAAATTTGTGCTCCAATTCCATAGTCCCGCAAATCCGCCGGGAAACCCAAAGCTTCATTGGCTTCTACTGTGTCCTTGCCTTCATCCTGCAAGTGATAAGCTTTGATCTTATTCAACAGCCCAATCCCCCGGCCTTCCTGCCGCATATACAGCAAAACTCCAATGCCTTCCCTTTCGATCATGGCCATGGAGCTGGTCAGCTGATCTCCACAGTCACAGCGTTTGGAACCAAACACATCTCCGGTCAGACATTCGGAATGGACTCGAACCAGCGGAGCTTCAACCTGGCTTAAATCCCCCTTGACCAAAGCAATATGTTCCTTATTATCCAAAAGGCTGCGATAGGCCACAGCCATAAATTCCCCATATTTGGTGGGCAATTTGGCCGAATCCACCCGTTCAATCAACTTTTCGGTATTCCGCCGATATTGAATTAAATCCGCCACCGAAACCAGCTTCAAATTATGCTTTTGGGCAAATTCTTTTAATTGGGGCAAACGAGCCATATTCCCATCTTCCTGCATAATTTCGCAAATAACTCCTGCTGGATACAAGCCCGCCAGCCGAGCCAAATCCACCATGGCTTCGGTATGTCCAGCCCGCCGCAAAACTCCGCCCTGTCTGGCTCGCAGAGGAAAGATATGGCCTGGCCGCCGCAGGTCATCCGGACGGGTTTGAGGATCAAGCATGGCCTGGACAGTAGCTGCCCGTTCAAAAGCGGAAATTCCGGTGCTGGTTGAGATATGATCCACCGAAACCGTAAAAGCTGTACAATGATTATCCGTATTTTGGGTTACCATCTCCGGAATTTTCAGCTCATCCAATCTTTTGCCCTCCATGGGCATACAAATCAAACCCTTGGCCTGACTAGCCATAAAATTGATGGCCTCTGGAGTAGCCATTTCAGCGGCAATTAACAGATCGCCTTCATTTTCCCGATCCTCGTCATCCACCACAATAACCATGCGTCCCTGTTTGATTTCTTCAATAGCTTCGGCAATAGTGTTTAAACCTTCACCCATACTGACAACCTCCTTTAGTAATCCAGAAAGCCATTTTCCGCTAATTTATTCAAATTTAAACCTGATTTATTTATTTGGCCATTTTGTTCTGAGCGACCTAAAAGCCTTTCGACATATTTGCCAATTAAGTCAGCTTCCAAATTGACCGTATCGCCAATTTTTTTATACCCCAAAGTGGTTAAAGCAGCAGTATGCGGAATCAGAGAAACCTGAAAACCAGTAGCTGTACAGCCTACCACTGTCAAACTGATTCCATCAATGGCAATGGAGCCTTTTTCCACCACATATTTTAAAATATGAGCCGGAGCTTCCAGGCTGACCAATAGGGCAATATCCTTTTTTTCCAAAGCAATGATGGATCCAATTCCATCAATATGCCCGCTGACCAAATGTCCGCCCAGTCGATCCCCCAGGGCTAAAGCCCGTTCCAGGTTAACCCGGCTGCCGCTTTGCAGCTCACCCAGATTGCTGCGAGCCAGAGTTTCGGCCATGACCTGAGCGGTCAAAAAGTTGGAGCCAAATTCTACTACAGTCAGGCAAACCCCATTGACTGCCACACTGTCTCCCAGCTTCATCCCTCTGGTCACGACCTGAGCATCCAGACTGATCCGGGCAGAATCAGCTCCTTTGCTGATCTTGCGTACCCGTCCCAATTCTTCCACCAAGCCGGTAAACATCCAAAATCACCTCTTTTGCCAGGCTTCTATCAGCAAATCTTCACCCAGTTTTTTAAACTGCATTCGCTCCAACTTAACCGCCTCGGTCATTTTTTGAATACCCGCCCCTCCAATGGGGCCGGGAGCCGAACTGCCGCCAATAATTTTGGGAGCAATAAACCACAAAAATTTATCCGCCAAGGGCAAAAAGGCAGCATGAATCTGGCTGCCGCCCTCTACCAAAAGGCTGCTGATTTCTCTTTTTTTCAATCCGGCCAGCAAATCCGGCAATTCAATTTGTTCTGAATCCATAACCCAAACTTCCGCCCCAGTCTGCTGCAAGGCAGCCACTCTTGCCGCCGGAGCCTGCCGGGAAACCACAATTAAGGTGGGAGCTTCCGGCTGAAGTATTTGAGCGGTCAAGGGAGTGCGAGCCTGATTATCCAGCACAATTCGCAAGGGATTTTTGGCTCCCGGCAGACGAGTGGTTAAAGCTGGATTATCAGCCAAAACCGTACCAATACCCACCAAAATAGCATCCAATTCTCCCCGCAGGCGGCGGCCATATTGTCGGGCAGCTTCTCCGGTAATCCATTTGGAATCCCCGCTGGAGGTGGCAATTTTGCCATCCAGACTCATGGCCGCTTTTAACACAATCCAGGGTCGATTTTGGGTAATATAGGTTAAAAAAATTTCGTTCATTTGACGGCTTTGTTCTTCCAATAAACCGCAATGAGTTTTAATTCCGGCCTGCTCCAACTGAGCCAAACCCTTGCCGGCCACCAAAGGATTGGGATCAGCCATAGCTGCATAAACCTCCGCAATCCCGGCCTGAATAATGGCCTGAGTGCAAGGTCCAGTCCTTCCCCAATGGCAGCAGGGTTCCAAAGTCACATACAGGCAAGCACCCCTGGCCTTGGCTCCGGCTTCCCGCAGGGCATGAATTTCGGCATGAGGGGTTCCGGCCTTTTGGTGATAGCCCTGTCCTACAATCTGCCCATCTTTCACCACAACCGCTCCTACCAGCGGATTGGGGCTGGTTTGACCTCTAGCCTTTTCTGCCAATTCCAGGGCTTTTTGCATATAAATTTGTGGCAAAACACCATCTCCTGAAGCTTCGGGAAATCACAAAGACCCCGAAAAAATTTTCGGGGTCTTTTAGGAGACAAAGCCAAAAAGATTCTTTTTTAATTCCAGTTTAAGCCAGGCTCAAACAGCTTTCCGGCTTTATTTTGCTGGTTAAACCCTCATCAAGCTTAACCAGCCCAAGAAATTTAAGCTTGCCTCAAAATTATTCAGACGAGGATCCAAATTCCTTCTCCCATCCAGACTTTCACTGTCGGCTCCGGCTTTGGCGGATCAGCCTTAAACAAAGGCTCACGGGCTGGACAGCCAGCTTGGGACTGTCTCACCGTCGGTAGGGAATTACACCCATCCCCGAAGGATTATTTTTTCTTTCATTATAGAACTATTCTGTTTGACTGTCAAATTTTTTCGCCATAACAATGGCATTTTCTCCATTGTCGGTGTAATATTTGACCCGCAGCCCCACCTGCTTAAAACCCAAAGAGCTGTAAAGCTGACGGGCGGGCTGATTGGAAGGCCGCACCTCCAGCCAGATAATTGCGGCTCCAGAGCTTTGGGACAGCTCCAGCATTTTCTCCAACAGCTTCCGTCCCCAGCCCTGCCCTCGAAAATCCGGTTTAACCGCAATATTAATCACATGAGCTTCGTCCAAAATCAGCCACAGCCCTCCATAGGCAATAACTTCATTTTGCAGCTCCATCACCAAATAATGAGCAAATTGATTTTGGTTTAGCTCATAATCCAAAGCTTCCAACGAACAGGGCAGGGCAAAGCTAAGTTTTTCAATTTCCCAAACCGCTTTCAAATCCTCCTGGGTCATTGCTCTAATTTTCATGGTTTTCCTTTTTTTCTCTTTCCAGCCATTTCAGCTCTGGTTCGGACAAACGGGCATAATTGGGCAATAGCTCCAGGGCATCCACTCCCTGCCCAGCCTGCAAAAGCTTTTCCCCCAAAAGGGTCAGACCCGCCGCCCGGGGCAAAGCCGCCAGCGAATTACCCAAAATGGCTTGAGGCACAAGAGCTTTTAAGCGTTCAGCCCAAGCCTCCACCCCATCTCCTAGTAGCACCAAAGGTCCCGGCAAAGCCGCTAAAGTCTGTTCCATTTGAGACAGAGATAGAGCCGCCGGTTTTACAGCTTCCTGCCAATTATCGCCCTGATAAGCAGCCAGATATACTTCATCCCTTTTGCTGACCAACAAGGAAACAATTAAACCGGGAAACCCCTGCCAGGCATAGGCCAACGCCTCCAAAGTGCTGACCGGAGCCAAAGGTTTTTGCCAAACCTGAGCCAAAGCCTTCGCTGTACTCAAGCCAATTCGCAGGCCAGTAAAGGAACCCGGCCCCTGACAAACAGCTATTCCGTCCAATTGCTCGCCCGAACAGGACGCATCTGCCAAAACCCCCTGAATCAGGGGCAGCAGTCTTACTGAATGGGTACGCTCAAAATTCAGCAGCCGCTCCACCAAAACCTGCCCATCTCGTACCAAAGCTGCCGCCGCCACAGACGAGGCGGATTCAATCCCCAATACCAGCAAAAACTCCGCCTCCTTTGAATAATGCTTCCCATTTGCTTCCCTGGGGCTTAAACTGCAAAATCCGTATATTTTCGCTTTCGCCCCGCAAAAAGTTAATTTCCAAACGGTCTTCCGGCAAGATTTCGCTGATCTGCTCAAACCATTCCACCAAAACTACCCCGGAGCCGCCAAAATATTCTTCATAACCTAAATCATACATTTCTTCCCAATGTCCCAGGCGATAAACATCCATATGATACAGGGGCAAGCGTCCCTGATATTCCTTGATCAAAGTAAAGGTGGGACTGTTAATAAGCTCAGTAATCCCCAAGCCGGCTCCCAAGCCCTGAGCAAAGCAGGTTTTCCCGGCTCCCAAATCTCCTCCCAGGCCAATAAAGGCTCCCGGCCACAATTTTAGAGCCAGACTCCGCCCCAAATTTCGGGTTTGCTCTGGAGAATGGCTGGTATAATTAATTTCCATATTCCAACATCTTTCCTTTTACCATAACTGCTTTAAGCCGACTGCGACTGTCAAAGGGATGCCCCGACCAAATGGAAAGATCAGCCTCCTTGCCCTTGGTCAAAGAACCAATTTGTTGATCCAAGCCCAAAATCCGAGCCGCCCCCAAAGTAATAGCTTCCAAAGCCTGGGCTTCACTCAGCCCGCCTCGAACCGTCAAGCCAGCCGACAGAGCCAAATATTGAATGGGAACCACCGGATGATCGGTCATTAAGGCAATTTTCACCCCGGCCTCACTCAAAAGCCGGGCATTTTCCAAACAAATATTCATCATTTCCACTTTGGCTCGATTGGTAATAATCGGCCCCACAATAACCGGAATCTGGTGTTCGGCCAAAATCGAAGCTACTTTATAAGCTTCCGTGCCATGCTCAATTATTATTTTCAGCTTAAACTCATCAGCAATGCGAACAGCAGTTAAAATATCGTCCGCCCGGTGTGCATGAACCCGCAAGGGCAAACGCCCTTCCAAAACCGGCATTAATGCTTCACTGTTTAAATCTCGCTCAAAGGAGCTTTGTTTGCTCAAAGCTTCCTGTTTGCGTAATCCATAATCCTCTGCTTTCACCAAAGCCTTACGCAAGACCGCCGCCGAAGCCATTCGAGTGGAAGGAAATTTTTTATTGCGGCCATAAACCACCTTGGGATTTTCCCCCAAAGCTGCTTTAATCCCCAGGGGGCTTTGCACCAGCCTTTCCTCCAGGGTATGTCCCCAGGTTTTCAAAGCAGCCATTTGCCCCCCCAGAACATTGCCGCTGCCGGGAGCAATGGCCAAGGTGGTAACTCCACCGGCCAGGGCATCCTCGAAAGCCAAATCCTCCGGCTGGATTCCATCAATTACTCTTAACAAAGGAGTACAGGGGTCGGTCATTTCGTTACTATCGTCGCCTTCATTGGTATAAATTTCTTCTGCAATTCCCACATGACAGTGGGCATCTATAAAGCCGGGAAAAATTAATAAGCCTTCGGCCGACCAAACCTCTGCTTGAGCTGGAACTTCGTTTCCGGCATAGATATCAACTATTTGACCATTTTCAATTAAAATTACTCCCGGATTTAAAACTGGAGCCTCTACGGGATAGATAGTTCCTCCAATAATAGCCAGCATATTGTTCAACCTCCGCTTTTTTGTTGACACGCCTGAAGAAATGCCGCAAATATAGGTTGGCATTCCGCCAAAGCCTCCGGATGCCACTGAACCCCCAAAACCCAACTTCCATTTTGATTTTCCAAAGCTTCAGCCAGATTATCCGCTGCCCAGGCGGTTATTTGCAAATCAGCCGCACATCTTCGGACAGACTGATGGTGAAAGCTATTAACCCGCAGCTTTTCCTTTTTCCAGATTTTGGCTAATTTGCTTTGGGGACGAATCCAAACCGAATGAGTAGGAACCGTGCGTTCGGCCTTTTGCCAATGCAAAATTTGTGGCTCTCTTGATTTGGGTAAGTCCTGATAAATATCGCCGCCCAGGGCAATATTTATTAGCTGCATTCCTCGGCAAATGCCCAAAAGGGGAATTTGCATTTCCCGACAGGTGCAGACCAGCTCTAATTCGCTTCGATCCCGGAGGGGATCAAAGCTTCGGCTGCCGGTTAAGGGTTCTTCTCCAAACAACCAGGGATCAATATCATCTCCCCCACTTAAAATAATTCCAGCAAAACCGGGTAAGTCCTTTTTTGGACAAAAAAGTTTGCTATCCAAAGCCAACGGCAAAGCTCCCAATTGAGCCACCGCCCGCAAATAATCCCGATGCAGAAAGATCTTGTCTTTTTCTGTTCCACAGCTAATTCCAATTAAAGGTTTCATTGCCAACCTCCAATAAAAAAGATATTTCGTTCTCCGAAATATCTTTTAGAAATTACTGTCAACTACTGGCCTTGGGACAGGAAAACTGATAAACATCAATCAAATATCAATTAAACCCAGAGAAATCTCCACAGCATGATTAACCAATTGCATTTTTTCCGCATCCAAAGAGGTTACCTTTTCCATCAAACGACTTTTATCAATAGTACGCACTTGCTCTAACAAAATCACCGAATTTTTCTCCAGTCCCCCGGGAGCTTTATTCACTTCCACATGAGTAGGTAATTTAGCTTTGTCAATTTGGGAAGTAATAGCAGCCACAATAGTGGTGGGGCTATATTGATTGCCGATATTATTTTGAATAATCAAAACCGGCCTGGTTCCTCCCTGCTCCGAGCCTACCACCGGACTTAAATCGGCAAAATAAATATCTCCTCTTTTGATCATTACTTAGCTGTGGTCAAAACGCTGCTCAAAAAGCTTTTGACATTCCTTTCTTCTAAGAGTTCATCCTTTGGTTCGAGGTTCAAAAAGAGCCATTTCATTATCCAGATAACAGGCTTCCAAAGCCAGAGCCAAATTGATCTTTGCCATTTCCAGGTATCCCAATCTTAATTGTTCCCGCAAGATTTGTTTTTTTCTTTCGGCAATATATAATCGCATGGCTTCCCGAATAAATTCGCTCCGGTTAATCTGTTCAGCCTGAGCCATGTCGTCTGCTTCCTCCAGTAGATTATCCGGTATGCTAATTATAATTCTTTTAACCTGAGCCATCATCTTACCTCCCCGCCGGGAACTATCGGTATATTGTATATTTTTTTGATCCCGGATATGTCAAAATTTGCGAAATATTTCTTCCAATCGCCATCAACCACTGCCCTCAGATCTGGGAAACTGTCAGCTCCACTAGTCTACTAAGCTTTTAGCTGGAAAGGGAGAACGGGATAAAGCCACTTTTCCGGTACGAACCATTTCCACAATACCATGCTGTTCCAGAATGGCACACAGGGCATTGATTTTGCTTTCATCCCCCGTCAATTCAATGACCATGGTTTCATTATTAACATCCACAATTCCTGCCCGGAATATATTTACAATATCTACAATATCCGAACGGGTTTCTGGTGAAGCACTGACCTTGATTAAGGCCAACTCTCTTTCGATGGAATCTTTGGCTTCCAGACGCTGCACCTTGATTACATCCACCTGTTTGGATAATTGCTTAATTACCTGTTCCAAGCTGGAATTATCATCATCATCATTAACCACAATGGTAATTCTGGTAATTTCAGGTTCTTCCGTCAACCCGGCTGCAATGCTTTCAATATTAAAAACCCGTCGGCTCAAAAGCCCGGAAATCCTGGTCAAAACTCCTGGTTTATTAACTACTAATACGGCTAAGGTACTTTTCATAACTAATCCTCCTGTTCTTTAGCTCTTATTGTATCACAAAGCCTGATTTTTGCCAAACCCTGTTTGAGAAATTTCAGACAAAATTTTCAGGTTTTCAGCAGCTTTCCGGTTGACGCTCCCCCGCTGCTGAAGCAGCGGGGATGAAGTTTAATCGTTTAAGCAATTCTTATTCTTCGAGGACTCGTCAAAAACCCAATACACAGTTTTTCGCAGTCGAAATTCTGCTTACTTTTACGAAGTATTGAGAACCAAGGAAAATAGACCGTGCTTCGGCACGGTCAGAAAACATGGCGGGCTTCATCCCCAGTGCTGAAGCACATGGGGTTTTCGCCCGTAAGCAATTTATAATTTTGAAAACAGTACAACAAAGAAAAAGCCCTAATCGAAGGGATTGCCGTGGAAAGTAGTCAGTCAGCCCATTCATTCTGCTGCCAACGCCACGAATCACGGCACATATCCAGTAAAGTTTTTTCTGCTTTCCAGCATAATTCCCTTTCCGCTTTTTCGGTTGCCGCATAACAAACAGCAATGTCTCCTGCTCGACGTTCCGTTATTTGATAGGGAATTTTCACTCCATTTGCTTCTTCAAAGGCGTTTACCAAATCCAGCACACTATAACCTACACCTGTTCCAAGATTGAAAATCTCACATCCGGTATGCTCCATGCTGTATTTGAATGCAGCGATATGTCCTTTTGCCAAATCCACCACATGAATATAGTCCCGTACACCTGTTCCATCGTGGGTCGGATAGTCATTGCCAAACACATTTAATTGAGGAAGAATACCCGCAGCAACCTGAGCGATGTACGGCATGAGATTATTCGGTATGCCATTCGGCTTTTCTCCAATTAAGCCCGACTCATGGGCACCAACCGGATTAAAATATCTCAACAACACCACGCTCATATCCTGGTTTGCTTTTGCTATATCCTGCAGGATCCGCTCTATCATATACTTTGTCCATCCATAAGGATTTGTGCATTCCAACTCTTTTGCTTCTTCGGTAAAAGGAACCTTGTCGGAAGTTCCATACACCGTTGCAGATGAACTAAATATAAACCGATTGCATCCATGCTCTCGCATACTTTCCAGCACTGTTAATGCCGTATCCAGATTATTTCGATAGTATTCAACTGGTTTTTCGACAGATTCACCGACTGCCTTATACCCAGCAAAATGAATTACTGCCTCAATGTTATGATTCCCAAACACTTCATCCATTCGCATTTTATCTTTCACATCATACGGATAGAACGCTGGGTGTACACCAGTAATTGTTTCAATTCGATTCAATACACTTGCTTCGCTATTGTAGAGGTTATCCACCAAAATTACCTCATAGCCTGTCTTTATCATTTCTACCGCTGTGTGCGAACCAATAAAACCAGTTCCTCCGGTTAATAGAATTGCCATATTGCCTCTATCTCCTTCTTGCGACTCAGCTTTTTGAAGTCTTTAATTTTAATGCTGTATGATGTACTAATATCACTTATATTTGGACAATAGATGGTTTTGTATATCTTAGTACCGCTTTTTCTGACTTTCTATGTATTTCTTACTTTCGTTCTTGCTGACTTCCGACGGCTCGCGGCGAAAAAAGCACTGGCTTCTTCCAGAAAATCGTTCTCTTTTTTGAGTCTGCGGACTTCTTTTTCCTGCTCTTTCAGCTTTGCACGGAGCATCATGACTTCCTGATTAAGAGTCATCGCTCCCTGAGGAGTCTGCATGTCGGCACCGAGGTCGAGAGTACCCTGTCTGTTAGCTCTTACCCAGGTATACAGGGTATTCTTTGGAATACCGAACTCTCTCGCTGCTTTTGCCTGACCGATTTCCTGAGCAAGCTTTACGGCTTGTGCTTTAAAGTCCTTGTCGTATTGTCTGTTCTCTGCCATATTGTGATCCTCCTATCCTCATTATATATGAAATCATTGAGGAAAGGGTGTCAACTATTTTTATACAACATCAGTATGTACCGCTTCGGCGATTGACATAGTCCGCTAAGATGGTAAGAAAAGTCTGTGATGATTTTGGAAAACTGTCTTTCATAGGCTTCACCTCTTAAGTTTGCTTTTTAATAGAGAAATCAAAAAACGATATGCATTGTTTTTCGTCAAAACCGAGCCAAGCCAACAGATACCCACGCCAACAACTATCTGAACACAAAGACACGCAAATCTATATGGAATAATCAGTTGTAAAGATATCACACAGATGGCTATAGCTGTGCAGAGCAGCAGCGATGGCATAACATCCCGCAAAAGCATCTTCGGAGAATAGCCAAGATACTTCCAGCCGAAGAAAGTGCTGATCAGAACATTTACAAAGGCACAGCCCAATGCGGTAATTGCAATCGCCATCACACCAAACTGTTGTGCTGCAATCAGAGAACACAGAGATAACGCTGCTTTGATGATCTGTATCCGCAGACAAACACCTGATTTCCCGATGGACTTGATAGCTTCTCTGATAGGCACTTCAACCACCCATGCTGCATAGATTCCGCAGGCAATTTGAAGATACGGGACGGATGCGATCCATTTCTCTGTTAATAACACCGGGATCAATGTCTTCGCTGTTGCCGCAAAACCCGTAAGAATAGGGAACATACAGTAAGCAAACACAGATATCCAACGACGACAACCAACTCTGACTTGTTCCAAATCGTCCTGCTTATTCGCAAGAACTGGATACATAACGGCACTCAATGCGGATGTTACATTGCTTGTCAAGCTATTTGGAAAGAGTACTCCTTTGTTGTAATAAGCCAAATCCACAGATGAGTAGCGTTTCCCAATGATAAGGCTTCGCAGTTGGTCGGTAATACTTTCCACAAAGCTGGTAAACATGACCTTATATGCAAAGGTATATAAAGATTTGCCGCACTGCCAGGAGAACTGCAAGGTCGGACGCCATTTTACACGGAACCACAATACGATAGTTTCAACCAAAGAAATGGACAGGGACTGCACGACCAAAGCCCAAACTCCGGCTCCGCAAAATGCCAAACTGATTCCAATGATTCCGGAGAGAATTTTTCCGGAGAGCGTAGAGAAAAAGTAGTGTCGAAACATCATATTGCGGGAGATGTAGGCACACTGAATCGAATTTATACCGGAAATAATTATTTTTACGCTTAGAACACGAAGGATTAGACTAAGCTCAGAGTACCCAAAATACCCGGAAATCCACGGTGAGGCGAAGAACAGTAGTATGTACAGTGCTGCGGATACCATCAGGTTCAGCCAAAAGATTGTCGAAAAATCTAAAGTATCCGCATCTTTCTTCTGGATCAGTGCACTTCCCAACCCGGCAGTTACGAATATCTCCGAAATCGTTACAAAAACGGAGACCATTGCCAACAGACCGTGTACGGACGGGTCAAGCAGACGAACCAATAGAATATTTACCAAAAGCGTTACCGCTACCGAGCTGCCCCGCTCAAGAAATTTCCATATGATATTAGAAATGATGCTTTTCGATTGAAATTTATCTTCTCCGTTATTTTCCTGCATGGTCAGCCCTTTTCTTTTGATACAAAAATCTCAAATAAACAGCAAACCCGAATGGGGTGAGTAAAAGCGTAATAAGAGGCTTAGGCGAATCTTTAATATATTGCTTGTCTTTGAGGATAATGCTAAATGCAATGTAGCTCAGATGCCCCTTAAGCCTTGGCTTTAGATACTTGCTACTGATAATATGTTGCTTAGCCACTGCGCGGAATCCATTGGGATTTTTGAAGCGACTTGCCGCCACTCCTTTGATATATCCATCGCTTTGTTGTTCATATACTCTTGTTTCCCTATCCAATAGTAAAAAAGGAATATCATCCGGGTATTGAATCCATTTATAGCCCTCACCAACTAATTTCTCGCCGGGATAAACCGGATAATCTGGTAACATAGCAACTACTTTTTTACAAAAGACAGAATCCTTTTCTCCCGAACAACCGTATTTATAGGTAAAGTCTTGATAAGAGATCGCTTCCACTTTTGGAAATTTTCCAGTTACTCTAACGCCACGCTCGTTAACCGTCACCGAAAAAATACCTGCGTATTCTCCAGGCTTTCTTGTTTCCCAGCACTTAAGCCACAACTCCACCGCATTATCAGTTAGCCAATCATCCGAATCACAGCCAGAAATCAGTTCCGTTTCACATAAGTGATATGCCAGGTCTCTTGCCGTGTGAACACCGCCGTTTTCTTTATAGACGTACTGTATCTCGAGCTTTTTTTCATCGATCCAGCTCTGCACAAGTTTCCTTGTGTTATCCGTAGAGCCGTCGTCAATTACAAGCCATAGAAAATCCTTACAGGTCTGACGGCAAAGAGATTCATAAACACGAGGAAGCAAGGTGGCTCTGTTGTATGTAGGGGTGTAGATTGTAAGTGTCTTCATCAATATCCTCCTGTATATTGTGAGTGGTTCCAAAAAAAGTCATATGGTGTTGGACTCAAGTTGCCAACATAATTGTTTACAAGAAAGAATGCAAAAGCAAAAAATAGGACTAAACAAACTGCAACTGCTCGTTCTTCCTTTTTAAAATAGTTTGTTACGAATTGAGGCAAGAAAAGTATTTGGCCAACACTAAAATACCAATTTATACGACCAAGGTTAACAGAATAAAGCACAGCACTTATAGCCAATAACGAGTACAAGGACACCAAATGCAAGGTCATATTTTCTTCAGGGGGTCTAATATATGAAGAGGTTTTTCTTTCACACACATATATACAAATGATTAGCAACAAAAAATATATAATCGGCTTTATAAGATTTAGTTCGGATGAACCATACATCCCATAGGAGTCCGCACCGTATTTCGAATAAAAGAATTTTTGAATTACTCCAAGAATCGTTGTACATAAAACACAACAAACTTGGGTGAAAATTATATAAACCGATAGCGTATTAGCGTTATAATTTGTCTTGCATAAAAAGTATAACGGAAGAACTGCTATCGCAGATAGATGAAACGTTGAAGCCAGCAGAACAAGAGCCGCAAAAGGAACAAAGCGTTTTTCCAGCAAATAATCATAAGCAAACAGACATATAGCAACAGCAATAAACTGCCGAGTCGCATTATGGGCAGCAAAGTAAGTGCCAAAGAAGACGAACAGTAATGCACTTAGCACAGGCATTAATGAATGCTTTTTAATAAATCGAAAAAAAGAGAAATTAATGAAAATCCCTGTTACAATATGAAAAATTTGACCATTATCAAATAGTGTACTCAGTACTTTTTGAAAAAGATGATAACCAGGTTCATACATAAGCAATGCATCCATAAAGCTGAAATGCTTGCTTTTGTAAAAGCTAACAATATAGTTTGCATAATCAGTACCGGGATTTTCGTATCTGAAAATTGTAAAAAAGCATAAAACAATAAAAAGACCTCGTAAAAAAGCCTTCTGTGATTTTTCGCGATCCTTCGCAGATAAAGATAGACCCGCAAAAATCAGTGCAGCAACTGCGATATAATTATATAATGCTACCATATCATACCTTCTTCCGGTTCTCGTCACTTCTTTGCCCTGAGACGAGCCTTCCTGCACAGAAAACAATACGTTGCTGGTAACTGGAATTTTTTGTAAGCCAATACATCAGAAAGACAAACGCAAAGTAATATAAAATTTTGAAGATATAAATAATATATGTCATAGTATCTGCCTTTACTCTGATAATGTGAGGCTGATGACATCAGTACAGCGCAATTTACTTGGTGCGTTTGTTGCCGTGTTGCTATCCATCAATCTTTGGCAGTTCAATCCAACTACCAAGTATACTATCCCACTCTGGTGGATCGAATATTCCCATACCGCCCCAATGATGGAAAGTCAATTCGCCGACAAATGGTTTCCCATCACACACATATATATCGACCCTCAAAAAAGCTCTATCTCCGCAGAGTTTTTCTGCGATAGATTTCATTTCTTCAAATGCATCTGGTTTATTAAACACTACTGACGAGGCCGGATAAATACAAGATAATGGAATGCGGTTGAAATCTGCATCGTAGAAGTCGTTATAATGCGGTTCCCCTTTGTCTCTGTCTCCCCATGCACAGGAAATAATTCTTGGTACGCCATTAAAGCAGAAGAAATCATACTCGACTAAAGGTGAACCATCGCTATTTTCCAAAAGTTTTTCAGCCAAAATAACTGGCTTAATATTTTTATACTGCCACTCGCGTCCAACGCTGTAGTAATTTGTACTAAGGGATTTTGCAAGCTTCTTTTTTGCCGCATCTATATCAAAATGTTCTTTTTTTCGGCAGATTGATAATCCGCCGCAATCGTGATTGCACTTAATAACAAATTGCTCCGGCAAGCAATTAAAATCAACATCATCTGGCGAATTCCAGACACCATAAAGGGGAACAACATATGTTTCTCCAACTCGTTCACGGATATATTCTCTTGCCCGATACTTGTCCGCCATTATGGTGTATAGCGGCTTTCGGTCATGCAGCTTCAGCCATTGTAGCTTTTCGTTAAAGGTCTGAGGGTTGTCGAGATTCAATTCATAGCCCACATTCTCTTTAAACTTCCGTTTTAGAAATTCTTCATCGCTCATTTCCCGCAAACGATCTGTTTTTATCCTTGCTACAGTATGATAAAGTCTTGAAAAGAGAGCATTGTCCTTTGATAATGCTCTAAGCTTCATTTTGAGATTATGATTCATATTCTTTCTCCTACAAAAAATCAGAACAGCTTCTCATATTCCATGACAGTTTTTTCTATACTAAAATTCTGCATAACAATGTCTTTGTTTCTGTTTGAAATCGCATTCCTTACATCTGGCAAAACAGCAAGGTTGCTCTCCATAATAGTGCAAAGCTTCTCGCTGTCTTGTGCAGGCACAATCTTTCTGTCATCTGATAGTATTCGCCGCACATCTCCCACATCCGTTGCTACGCACAGGCAGCCACAGGCCATTGCCTGAATCAGCGTATTGGGAAATGCCTCGCCTGCTGAGTGAAGCACATATAGATCACATCCAGCCATGAGACGCGGCACATCATGCCGCATACCGAGCAGGAAGATATCTTCCCCAATCGTTAATCCATTTTTTAGGCATAAGTCAGAGATTTTTTTATCGTTTCTTTCCACACCGCCACCGCACATGACCGCCACTGTATTGGACTTTTCTTTGTGTAGCAGAGCAAACGCTTGGATAAAGGTCGGAATGTCCTTGATAGGATGATTTTTTGTGACGGCGAGAAGGACTTGCTGATTGTCGCTGATGCCAAGCTCTGCACGAAGCGATACTCCAGCGTCCGGCATAGGTCTGAATTCTGCACAATCTACGCCGTTATCAAGTGTGATTCCTTTTTCTGAGCAGTAGCCAATTTCTTCATGTACTTTGCGAGCCTGTTGCCCGTTGTAAGCAATTACTGAGACCTTTGTACTCCGCTTTGCACACCAGCGATTGATTTTCAGCGTTGTAGCACTATTCACAGCAGGGTCAAGATTGCTGTGCCGAATATTCCACACAATGCGTTTGACTCCCGCCAACTTACCAAGATAATACCCGATCAGATTTGCGTGGTACATCCAGCAGCACAGTGTATCCGAGCCTTTGATTTCTCTGAAAATACGAACTAATGACGGAACAGGTTTTTTGTGCAAAGAGACCTCCACAACAGGAATTCCCATCTGCCGGATTAAATCTTCGTAATAATGTGACTCACCAAGGCTGATTACTTTATAATGCAAATCAGAATTTGTTCTGTATTTGAGCACCTGATAGAGCATGGTCTCTGCACCGCCTTTGCCGAGGCCAACGGTCAGATGCGTAACTCGATTTGGCATTACAAGTTCTCCCTATACCACGCAATGGCCTCGTTCAACCCCCGTTCAAAATCATACTCCGGCTCATAGCCCAGCAGACGTTTCGCTTTAGAAATATCCGCATTGCTGTGCTTGATGTCACCGGCACGGTCAGGGCCGAAAATTGGCTCGATGTCCACGCCGAGTGCACGGGTCAATGCATAGTAAATATCGATCAGATATTCACGCCCGCCATAGGCGATGTTGAACGCCTCGCCGTCCGCCTCTTTCGGTGCAAGGCAGGCTTTCAGGTTCGCTTCGATGACGTCCTCTATGTAGGTGAAGTCCCGGCTCTGCTTGCCGTCACCATTGATCGTCGGACGCTCACCGTCCAACAGCTGCTTGATAAACTTCGGGATCACCGCAGCATAAGCACCGTTGGGATCCTGCCTGCGTCCAAACACATTAAAATAGCGAAGACCGACGGTTTTCAGTCCATAATGCCGTGTGTACTGCTTCGCCCATTCCTCGTCAGCTCTTTTTGTCAATGCATAAGGGGAGAGCAAGTTGCCTTCTCTGCCTTCCGTTTTGGGAAGGATAGGCTCATCGCCGTAGACGGAACTGGAGGAAGCATAGACAAAAGTTTTAACGCCGTTCTGCCGTGCCGCCTCCATCATATTCAGCGTACCTTGGATGTTGTTAGCACAATAGTAGAGTGGCATTTCAATGCTGCGAGGGACGCTGCCCCACGCTGCCTCATTGAGAACATAGTCTACGCCCTTGCAAGCCTTCATGCAGGTTTCCAGGTCTTTGATATCACCTTTGATGAATTCATAATTCGGATTGCCGACAAACAGATCAACATTTGCCTGCTTTCCCGCAGACAGGTCATCCAGGCAGCGAACACGATAACCCATTTTCAAAATTGCCTCGCAAAGGTTGGAACCGATGAAGCCCGCACCACCGGTGACGAGGAACAAGGATTCTTTCGGAAAAATTAAATTTTGATAACTCATGATTACAGCCTCCAATAACGATAGCCGAGGGCTTTCAGCTCGTCTTTACTGCGAACGCCCTTGACATCAATGATAACATTCTTACTGTTCTCTTTTTCTGCAAACATCTTTGCGATGTCCTCATTGGTAAGTGCCTTGAACTCCTTGTGCGCCACAGCGATAATCAGGCAATCGAGGTCATGGAACTCGTTCAAAGGAACCAGATCAACGCCATAGAAACGCTTGGCATCCGGTGCATCGGCAACAGGATCGCAGACGACAGGTTCAATACCGAACTCTCTGAGTTCTTTGAGAATATCGTTTACCTTGGAGTTTCTGGCATCGGAACAATCCTCTTTGAAGGTAATACCGAGAACGCCAACTTTCGCATTCTTGATGCTCTTGTCAGCCGCAATGAGCTGCTTTACCGTCTGCTCTGCGATATATTTGCCCATATCATCGTTTATACGTCTGCCGCTGAGAATGATCTGGCTGTGGTATCCAAACTGCTCCGCACGATAGGTCAAATAATAGGGATCAATACCAATGCAGTGTCCACCAACAAGCCCCGGACGGAAGGGAAGAAAGTTCCACTTTGTTCCGGCAGCTTCCAGTACTTCCAATGTATCAATGCCCATTTTATTAAAGATGATGGAAAGCTCATTCATAAACGCAATATTGATATCGCGCTGGCTGTTTTCAATAACCTTGGCAGCTTCTGCCACTTTGATGCAGGATGCTTTATGTACGCCTGCTTCCACGACAATGCTGTAAACATTTGCAATCTCTTCAAGAGATTCCGCATCCATGCCGGAGACGATCTTCTTGATTGTCGTAAGGCGATGCACTTTGTCGCCGGGATTGATGCGCTCCGGCGAATAGCCCACTTTGAAGTCAACGCCGCATTTGAGCCCGGATTCTTTTTCAAGAACCGGGATGCAGATTTCCTCGGTCACGCCGGGATATACCGTGGATTCATAGACTACGATAGAACCTTTTGTCAGATTTCGTCCGACGATTTCAGAAGAACCGATTACAGGGGTAAGGTCGGGCGTGGTATCATCATTGACAGGTGTCGGAACGGCAACAATGATGAATTTTGCTTCTCTGAGCTTAGTTTCATCGCTTGTCCATTCAACGGAGCAGTTTTTTATCGCCTCGTCGCCGACTTCCTGTGTCGGATCAATGCCATTTTTGTAGGCTTCGATTTTTGCTCTGTTGATGTCAAATCCGATAACTTCGACATGCTTGGAAAACTCGACGGCAATCGGCATACCGACATAGCCAAGACCGACAAGGGCAATTTTGTCCTGTCTGTTTACAATTCTTTCGTAAAGGCTCATTTTTTAGTTTCCTTTCCTGCTTCGTTGATTTGATATAGATAAGCTTGTACCACTTGCTTCCTATCAAACTCCTGCTCCATCTTTTTGCGTCCGGCGGCACCCATAGCAACCTTTTGTGCATATGGTAGGGCAAGAAACTTCTCGATAGCTTCGGTGAGCGCAGAGGCGCTTTTCGCCTCAAAACCGATGCCGCTCATACCGTCATCAAAGGTTTCCATGCACCCCGGAACATTGGAAGCAAGAATCGGACGGCCTGTGGAAGCACCTTCCAAACATACATTACAGATTCCCTCATGATAAGAAGGCATAACGACAGCCCAACAATCTCTGTAGAATCCATGCATTTCACTTTGAACACCGAGGTAATGGATAAGTCCGTTTGCTTCAAATTCTTTCACGATAGGCTGAAGATCTTCATCAAATCCGCCGATCAGATCGAACTGCACATCCGGATGGATCGATTTGACTGTCTTAGCTGCTTCCAGCAATTCCATAATTCCCTTGTCACGCATGATTCGCCCAACAAAGGTCAGGCGAACAGGTGTATCTTCCGGGGGATACGACTCAAAGCAATGCTGTTCCAGATTCACGCCGGAGCCTGAAACAAGCCGGTGATTTCGCCCGATGTGTAATCTTTCAAACAATTCTTTGTTTGTGGAATTCTGAAACATGACCGCAGAGGCTTTTTTCAGACCGAGGCGATACAGGAATACCACGAGCTTTTGCAGCAAACCTGGATTCTCCAGCGAAGTACCAAGCCCCGTGATTGTCGATATGTACGGCACATGCGCCAGTCGGCAGGCTAAACCACCGTACACGTTTGGCTTCACCGTATACGTCAGTACCACATCGGGCTTGATGTCCCGCAGCAGCTTTCTATAAGTACGGAAAAGGGAAACGTCTTTGATGGGATTCATTCCGCGACGGTTAAAGGGAGCAGGAATAAGTTCGCAACCCATTTCAATTATTTTTTCGTCACGGGAACCGTGCGGAGAGGATATAATAACCCGATTCCTTTCCGTGAGCAGGCACTGCAGTAATTCTCTTCGGAATGAATATAATCCACCTGTCGCATTTGTCAAAATCAATACCGTCAAAGTTTTCGTCCCCTAATCATTTTTAATTCGGTATATAGTTACAAACCGTTTTCTTAAACTTTCCCGACGCAAGTGCCGGAATGCCGTTCACATGCTCAATCGTAATATTCGCATCACCGCCGAGGATGCTCTTCAAATGGTTGACCAGCTCATCGTCCGTATAAACGCCCTTTGCACCGTTTACTTTGAGGACATATTCCTTGGCACCTTCCTGAATAAACTGATACTGCTTGAGTTTCTCAAATTTCCACATATATACACTCCAGGTATGAGAGGTAAGTCTCCGCCCCTGCGTATCATAGATCGCATCCACTCTACGCCCCTGAATAGTCTTTAACTCTGTTACCCAGCCGTCCTTCTCCGCAGCCTTGATGGCAAGATCGCCGGTATCATAGCGAATCAGCGGTACGGCAAAGCTGTAGAGGTCGGTTACAATAATTCTGCCGACCTCGCCGATCTCGGCAGGCTCGTCACAGTCCTGTTTCAGGATTTCGATCTTGAAGCTTGCAATATTGACTTTAAAGCTGTCGGAGCAATCCTCAGACTGCCCTAAGAAGCCGTTTTCTTCATTGCTGTAACGGTCAATCACCTTACAGCCAACCGTTTCCTTAATCATCTGCTTCATTTCCATCCCAAGCACCTCGGAGCCACTGATGAATGTTCTGGTATGGAACATATCAGGTGTATCTCCCTTTTGCCGCAAATAGCGAGCGAGATACTCATAGGTTGAGGCATAAGCAAGGCAGGAGTTGATATAAGGACGCTTTTTCAGGCGCTGACGGATTTCCTCCAATGTTGCATCATCAAGATGCAGAATGTTAATCGGTGTGAGATTCTGCATCCAAAGTCACGCTTGGATTTGCGGTTTTTCTCCGTCCATACACGGAAGTAGATGTATGGCTGTCCCAGCTTCTGATCCGCAAGCTCGTTGAAATAGACAAGCTCCGCCAACTGACGCTTGCACTTATTCATATCCCATTCCATGGTAAACGGCGTTCCGGTGGAACCGCTTGTTGACATATAATGGACAGGTTTTCCAAGCAGTGCTTTTGCGTGCATATCATCCCAACGGGATTTGATGTCGTTTTTGTTGATGATCGGGAAGCTGCCAAAATCGGCTGCGTTGCAGCCTTTATAAAATTCCGTTTGTTCAACGCTCCATTGGAGCAGTTGCTCCAACTGCTCCACATTGGGGTTCCCCAATGTGTTTCGCGTCTTTACATCTATATAGTGCCGCTTGATCTCTCCGCTGCGTAGAGCATCCAGCATCCAAAAGCCGGTGCGTCTGATCCAATCAGTAAGCATGCCTTTATCCCTTCCTCACCATAACTTCGTTGTACTTCATCATCACAATGCCTTCCTCATAGGCACCGATACGTTTTTCGTTCGCCACGCCGTTAAGGTTGTTCTCGATCAGTTTCATGTGGTCAACGCCACACTCGTAAGCGTGAGGATAACCGCCGCCAAAACGAGGATTGACCTCGGAAATGTAGTATTCGCCACCAATTTCAAAAATATCGATGTCGATCTGACCGTTCCAGCCGCATTCCGTTACAAACTTCTCAATCAAGGAAAAGAGTTTCGGATCCTTAAAACTGACCGCCTTGTCTGTCTCACCGGCACGCATAAGAAGCTTTTGCTTCGTGAAAATTGAAACCACTTCATGCGAAATCAAGTCAATATAGACATCTGCACCGATTTCCTGCCCTTTTAAGTACTCCTGAATCATCAGTCCATCACTGTGGGCAAACAGCAAGTCGACCGTCTCGCAGTCATCCACCTTATTGATGGCGATAGAGGCACTGCCACGAATTGGCTTGACGAACACAGGGAATGTCGCTGTTCCGGCATCCAGATCACAGTAAAAATCCGCTTTGTTGTCGTAGCTTTTGGCACAGCGATAACCATGTTCTTTCAACCAGTGATACATCAGCATTTTGTCCAATGCCCGCTCACAGCACGCATAGTCGGATCCAATTCTTTTTCAACTACACACAAGAATTTATTATAGTTATGTCTATCAAATGAGATATCTATATCGTCATCCCATGGTACAAAGCCCTTATGCCTTATTGCTCCAATCAACGAGCCATCACTTATTGTGTATTTTATTCCATGTTTTATGCAAAGCCCATCAATATATTCCATAATAGGGATATAGTATTGTTGCATTTCAAGGGTGCCATATTTATTTTCAACATCCATACTGTTTTCCTCCATTAATTAAGAATAGTTAAAAGCTCTGATATATTTTCAATTGTCATATCAAAATATTTTTTCAGCTTTATTGAAATATAACCCTTCGATATTATGAAAAAAGCAACTCTTCATTCCCAATTGCTGTGGTGCCTGAAAATCTTTCTGCACATTGTCTCCGACATACACCATCTGATCAAAAGGAACTCCCAACTTTTCCTGCATCAATCGAAACGCAGTATCATTCGGCTTTCGAAATTCCACACCACCAAGTTCGTCTGTTATAATGATTTTGTCAAACAGGCTTTCTATGCCAAGTGCCTTGATTTTCGCTCTTTGCCCTTTAGGGCGTCCATCTGTAATCAGGCCAAGTTTGCGACCGCTTTCTCTTATTCTGGCAAGCATCTCATATACGCCGGGATACATGCTGATATTCGGCTTATGGTTTCTATATGCTGCAAGCACCTGCTCTTTTTGATTCGGCATCACCGTGTCAAATGCAGGCTTTCCCTCCAGAAACGCCTGCCAAAGTTCATTGAAATGGTTTGGTGCCGCCGCTAAAAACCCGCTACGCACATAATCTTTTTCGGAATAGAGCGTATCGTCCAAATCGAAGATGACTGCGTCTATTCCGTCGAGATGCTTTTCGATATCTAAAATGTTGTTAATTTCAATCATTTCAATCATTTCACTCTTATACTCTGGTCGAATTGGCTAAACACAGCTCCATTTTCCGCTGCCTTTTCAATATAGGAAATCTTTTCACCATTCAGCAGCCGAATCAATGCTTCGGCGGAATCAGCTCCGGCTTTTATGCTGAGCGGGGCACCACCACCGAAACGAGAATTGATTTCGATATAATAATCATCACAGGTGTTCTTTTCCCGAATCAGCTGCACAGTAATTTGACCGCAAGGCTTATAGTCTGCAACCAATGCTTTTATCTCCCTGATGATTTGATCATCCTGAGCTATTTCTGTCTTCAACACTTCGCCGGATCTGACCGCCAAGCGAATTCTAGGCGTAATTAGTATCGGATTTCCTGAAAAATCGCAAAACACATCAACCGTATATTCTGTTCCATCAATAAATGGCTGAATGATATAATCCGGAACTTGTTGTGCGTATGCCTGCAGGTCCTGCTCGTTGTTTACCTTGTATGCAAAGATACTGGAGCTTCCATCTTTCGGCTTAATAAATGCCGGAAATCCATCTTGATATTTGTCTGTATCATCTACCGGATGAGGACTCTTCAAGCCGACTGAATTGAAATAGTCTGCTGTGCATCGTTTGTCTCTGCATAGTGCGATTTTATCGGGATCACTAATAATTACTTTTGTCCTGCCAAAGTTATCCTTGTTCTATGCCAACACAAGAAGATCGGTATCTATGGTAGGTATTAATGCGTCAATTGACTCTTCCTGACATACTCTTTGCAGATAAGGAATATAGTTTTCGTCTTTGATTTTTGGCACAATTACAGTATGATCACAAAATGACAGGGCAGGAGCACTGTCAGAAATGTCTGCTCCATACAGTTCCAAATTCGTATTTGTCTTTTCTGCAGCTGACCTAAATGCTTGCATCAGTTCGACTCTTCGGCCAACACTTGTAAACAGAATCTTCATTTCATTTCAACCTCTGCTGAGCCCCAAAATTCTTCCATCGTTGCACTGGTTGCACTGCTGATTCCGTCGCGTTTTAGTGCAACCGCTACTGTCTCAAAGACAATCTTAACATCCAGTACAAAACTGACATGATCTACATACCATACATCCAAATCGAATTTTTCTTCCCACGTTAAGGCATTTCTTCCATGCGTTTGTGAATAACCCGAAAGACCAGGACGGACCTCATGTCTGCGATGCTGCTCCGCCGAATAGCGGGGCAGATACCGAACCAGTAGCGGTCTCGGACCTACTACCGACATATCACCAATTAATATATTGATTGCTTCCGGTAATTCGTCCAAAGATGTTGATCTGAGAAACCTGCCATACTTAGTTAATCTTACTTCATCCGGAAGCAGGTTGCCATTCTCGTCTTTCTCATTCGTCATTGTCCTAAATTTGATTAGCTTGAAGATCTTCTCTTTATATCCAGGACGTTTCTGAACAAAGAAAGGATTCCCCTTCATTTTGATTGCACCAACAATTATCAGCACAAGAAAAAGAGGCGAAAACACTACTAAAGCAAGAAATGAACACAGAATATCCAAACCTCTTTTAATAAACTGTTTATACATATTCAATCTCCACAAAACAGATATTAGTTATTTATTGTTGCTTCTTCAATCTGTACTCTTTGTGATACCTTCTTTCGAATGATATTAATCACAATTACACATAAAGCAGATGAGATAATTGTTATTATAAACGCAATAAAAGAATAGCCAATTGTATTTCTTATTACATCCACAGGGATGTGAACAATTCTAGATAACACAATAGTGCTGACTCTTGTAATCGGCTCATGCACGAACATAAAATAGAGACTATTCATTCCTATGAATGATACCCCCCCAACTACCTTATTTTTTTTGGGGGGGGTATTTATTATACCCAACAATGTAGCAAAGAAAAGCGATGATACTATTCCGATAAAACCTACTACATAATAAAGCAATGTACTGTTTCCAAGACGATTTGAACCAAGTGAAACATCACCATTCAGATTTCCTAATACGACAAGCAACGCTGTAAATGCAATGACGGTGATGACTGACACACCCTTGTTCTTTTGTACAAAATCCTGTAAGTAAGAAAGCTTAAAATGCTTAACGAAAAGATTACCTACTGCATAAAACAACATTGCTGACATCGCAGCCTCAATACTCCAGGGAAGTTTTGTGAAATCAAAAAAGCCATTTGGAATAAGCATTAATCTTCCGATAATAGCCAGAACAATACAAATAAGGATATTAACTGAATCCTTGGCTTTAGAAAGATAAAAATACCCAATTTGAACAACCATTAAGCAACCAACAAACCATAACGGGAAATTATGCTGTAAATATCCAGATGACCCCTGAGAAATAAAGGTTTGCAAAAGCGGATTGATATAGCTGTCAACATTTTCATGCATCACATAATTGTAGGCAACCCAAATTATCCACGTAATAACTGAAAATATTACATATGGCAGTAATATCGTTTTTGCCCTATGTTTTAGGAAATCCTTTAGTGTATTGTATTTTTCTTTTCTAAACACCATTCCCGACAAAAGAAAAAAGAGCGGAATATCGAAAGAATAAACCAAGTTATATGACCAACCAGAATGCATGATATGCCCCCATATTACTGACAGCATTCCTAATCCTCTAGCTATATCAATATATAAAATCCGTTTTTTACTCATTTTTACTCAAAACATCTCTTAATTACTTCACTAATTCTATCCTGCTGTTCTGCTGTCATCTTGTTGTCAGAAGGCAGACACACACCACGCTGGAAGATATCAGCACCGACATCGGTCACGCCGCCTGCTATGTAAGCATTAGTCCTGCAACGGAGAGTGCCTTCTCTTCCGATGACTTCATGCATTCTGTACATCGGCTGCATATGCATCGGTTTCCAGATTGGGCGTCCTTCAGCATTTATGCTTGCGATTGCTTCCAGAATTTCTGTCGGACAGGTCTTGTCAGGCTCTTTTATATACATTGCTTCACAGTCACTTCTGATCTGCTTGCACATATAATCCTTATCTATTACCAGTGCAGACAGCCAATAGTTTGGCTCCGTGCCGCTTGTAATCGGATTCATCTGAATCGGCACATCTTTCAGACCTGCTTTGTATCTTTCGTAAATTGCTTTTTTCTGTGCGATATGCGTTTCAAGATACGGATATTGTCCTCTGACAACACCGGCAATGACATTGCTCATGCGGTAGTTATAGCCGACTTCCTCGTGCTGATACCATGCAGCATTTTCCCTTGCCTGAGTACTCCATTTTCTTGTTTTGTTTGCGACCTCAAGTTCATTGGTAAGAAGACACCCGCCGGACGAGCCTGTGATGATTTTATTTCCGTTATAGCTGACAGCGGAATAGTCACCGAATGAACCACATTGCTTACCGTCCACCGTTGCTCCCATAGCTTCCGCAGCATCTTCGATCAGCAAAGCACCATGCTTTTCACAAATTCTTTTAATCTCATCAATTCTACCCGGAAATCCATACAGCTCTGCATATACCACGAGCTTAACATCCGGATACAATTCAAATGCCTTCTCAAGAGCAATCGGATCCATATTCCAGGATGATTCTTCCGTGTCTATGAATACCGGAATACCACCCTCATAAACTACTGGATTCAGCGTAGCATCGAAAGTCATATCAGAGCAGAAGACCCTCTTGCCTTCCAAGGCTCCGTGACTGATTGCCGGTTTTCCGTATAGCTTTTCTCCCGCAACCTTACAGCAAAGATGGAGAGCCGCCGTGCAGCAAGACAAAGCAACAGCATACTTTACACCTGCCTGTTCCGCTGCAATACGCTCCACCTCATTGATATTCGCACCAACCGTACTCATCCAGTTGGTTTCGTATGCTTCTGTTATGTATTTCAATTCTTCCCCATGCATGGTGGGCGAAGCCAACCAGACCTTCTTTTCAAATGGTTCTATATCATCTTTTCTAACAAACATGATCTTTCCTCTATTCCCCAGCAGTATTACCCAGCAAAAGCACGACTCATTGATGATCAGTATTAATATCATCGTGCGAAGTCTTGCTATAATTGTTCTCCATATCTTTATTATAAAATATTTAATATTTGTAGTCAATGATAGCATACACAAATGAATTGAAAATATTGTACTTCTCGCCCATTTATTGTAATTTTATCCTTTTCCACCCAATAACCAGCTATCTGATTGAACAACAGCTCAATAAAACAAAATAATAAAAAGAGAATGGCTTTTATCCCCATAGCAAGCTATGGGGTTTTTGCCATATATGTATAACCGCAGTTTTATTGATATTTTTAAAGATCATTTCATTGCTGCAAACAGCTAAATCCTTGTTCCCTACATTAATACCCAGGCTTATCTGACTTAGTTCACTAGTTTTTTATGCATATTTATATATATTTCTTACTGTTTGCCGTCTCCTATTTATTCAAAGCCAAATTATTGCGATGAATTACTTCTTCATAATCACAATGCCCCAAAACTGCCAAAACATCCTTGGTTTGAAGCCCTTTAATTTGGGCAATTTCCTCGGCCGAATAACTGACGATACCCCGGCCAACCTCCTGGCGTTTTTCATTAAAAATAACCACAATGCTGCCTGGCAAAAAATTGCCGGTTACTTCTTTGATTCCGGAAGGAAGCAGGCTTTTGCCTTTACTTACCAAAGCTCGTTCCGCTCCGGCATCAATCACCAAAGTGCCTTCTATTTTGGCTGAATAGGCAATCCAGCTTTTGCGGTTATCCATGCGGGTAATCGGCCAAAAAACGGTTCCCAAAGCTTCACCCAGCATAATCCGCAGGATCACCTCATTGGCAGAAGCTCTGGCCAAAACCATGGGCAGACCAAAGTGCATGGCCATCTTAGCCGCAGCCAATTTGGTCGCCATACCTCCAGTACCCACCTTGGTGCCGGCTCCTCCAGCAACCTGCTCCAGCTCTTGAGTAATTTCCGTAACCCGATCCAGCAATTTGGCTTTGCTGGTCTTACGAGGATCTTGATCATAAAGCCCATCAATATCCGAGAGCATCAGCAATAAATCGGCTCCCACCAATCCGGCCACCCGAGCGGCCAAAGTATCATTATCTCCAAAACGGATTTCCTCCGTAGCCACCGTATCATTTTCATTAACAATGGGAATTACTCCGAAATTCAACAGAGCGTGAAAAGTATTGCGAATATTTAAGAAACGCTGACGATTTGCAAAGTCTTCCCTGGTAACCAATATTTGACCAACCTTAACTCCATACATAGAAAAAAGATTTTCATATTTATCCATCAAAATGCCCTGGCCGACAGCTGCTGCCGCCTGTTTTTCCGGCATATTTTTGGGCTTTTGCTTAAAGCCCAGTTGATGAAAGCCAATACCCACCGAACCGGAAGTGACCAGCACAATCTCCAGCCCTTGCCTTTTCAAATTGGCCAGCTGTACCACCAGGGAACGCATTTGTTCTTCATTGGGATCCCCGTTGGATAAAAGCAAAGAGCTGGAACCAATTTTGACTACCAAACATTTAACATCACTAAAATCCCGTTTAATTCTTTCCATCTTAATGATCGCTTCCTGATTCAAAATATAGTGGTTTTAAAACACCCATGCAAAGCCAGTTTTAGCTCTCCCACAGGGAGAACTAAAAAACCAGCCGCTATTTATCAAATTCCAGCTAAAAATCATCTACATATTCAAAAATAAAGTCCTTAATCCGCACTTCGTCACCATGTTTGGCTCCTCGATTGGCCAAAGCCCGGTCAATCCCCATTTTCTTCATAATCCATTGCAGCCGCTCCACGCCTTCTTCATTATTTAAGTTGGTCATGGCCAAATGGCGTTCGATTTCCTTACCGCTCACCACAAAATAAGAACCTTCCCGGCTAATGGTAAAACGGGGTTCCGCCTGATAAATTATTTCTTCTTCCTCCGGTTCTGCTTCTTCCGGAGCTTCAATCTTAATCTCAGCCAACAAATCCCGAATTTTATAAACCAATTCCTTCAAGCCCAAACCGCTGACCGCTGAAATCGGATAAATAGGATAGGCTGTGATTTCCTCCCGGAAAATTTGCAAATTTTCTTCAGCTCCCGGCAGATCCATTTTATTGGCCGCAATCAGCAAAGGCCGAACTGCCAGCTTGGGATCATACAAGGCCAATTCCTTTTGAATAATGGCAAAATTGGCAGCCGGATCACTGCCGTCCAAAGCAGCCATATCCACCACATGAACCAAGACCCGGGTTCTTTCGGTATGCCGCAAAAAGTCATGCCCCAGTCCCTGTCCCTGACTGGCTCCTTCGATTAAGCCCGGAATATCAGCCAAAACAAAGCTGTCTTCCTCATCCACCCGCACCATGCCCAAATTAGGCACCAAAGTAGTAAAGGGATAATCCGCTATTTTAGGACGAGCCGAAGAAACATGAGCAATAATGGTGGATTTTCCGGCATTGGGCATCCCAATTAAACCGGCATCCGCCAGCAATTTCAATTCCATCCGCAGCCATCTTTCTTCCCCCGGTTCTCCATTTTCGGCCAGAGAAGGAGCTGGATTGGCCAAAGTAGCAAAACGGGCATTTCCCCGTCCGCCCCGTCCGCCATGGGCAACCACCAATTCCTGCCCATGCCGGGTCAAATCAGCAATTTTGCGGCCGGTTTCATCATCCATAATAATGGTGCCAACCGGAACCTTGAGATATAAGCTGTCACCATAATGCCCATGCCGGTTTTTGCCCATGCCGTGCTGTCCCCGCTGGGCTTTATAGTGATTATGATAACGAAAATCTACCAAAGTCCGCAAGCCTTCATCGGCCACCAAAACAATATTGCCGCCCCGGCCGCCATCGCCCCCCCAGGGGCCGCCGTCCGGAACATATTTTTCCCGCCTGAAAGCTGAACAGCCATTGCCGCCGCTTCCAGCTTTAACAAAAATTTTAGCCCGATCAAAAAACATTTAGTCGCTCCTTTCACTCCGCAACGGCCAAAGAACCCAAGCCTCTCCGGCTTGCTGGCCAACCTGTCCCCCGACTGGCCGCAGGCAGTCTTCCAGCTTTTCCCAGGCTTCGGATTTGGTCATTTGTCCCTGCCGTCTAATCCAGGTCAAGCGAATAAACCGTCCCTCCACCTGAGCTTTAAAAATCAGTTCACAATTTTTCAAGCTCCGCCAAAACTCCAGCAAAGCCTGAGCTGCGGTTTCACTCAGCTTCAAAGCTGGCTTCAAGGGCTGAATTTTCATCTCCAGCTTTAGGCTTTCCTGTATTCCAATTAATAATACAGTCAACAGCTCCGGTTCCTTCAAGTTATGTAAATGAGAAAAAGCCTGCATATCCTGGGCAAATTTTTTGCTGTAGGCTTTGGCTTTATCCGGCTGCTGCAATTGCCAATAACCTTGAATAATTTGCAGGCAATTTAAAAAATCATGGCGTTGGTGAGCCAATAGTTCCAATAAATCTGAAATTATTTCCATACTTTCACCCTCCAGATTCCCTTAAGAAAATAAGCCGACCTGTAAAAGTCGGCTTATTCGTTTTTTTATAAAGCGGCTTGATTTTCAATTGGTCTAATCGAAACTTCTTTTTTATTTCTGCCATTAGTATGGAAATCAACTTTGCCGTCTATTTTGGCAAACAAAGTGTCGTCACCACCAATACCAACATTAGAACCAGGATAAATTCTGGTACCTCTTTGCCGAACCAGGATCGAACCAGCCGTTACAAATTGGCCATCCGCTCTTTTAACTCCCAGCATTTTCGGTTTGGAATCACGACCGTTTCGAGAACTCCCAACACCCTTCTTATGAGCCATTAATTAAGCACCTCCATCTCTTTTTTTTACCCACCAGCGAAGGTGCGGTTTTAAGCATTAATTTTTTCCACAGTAACCTGAGTAAAATATTGCCGATGGCCTTTTTTCCGCCGATAATTCTTTTTAGCTTTGTAGCGGAAAATAATAACCTTTTTGGCTCGGCCATGCCGGACAACTGTCAAATCTACCGAAGCACCGCTGATCAGAGGATTACCGATTTTCAGGTTTCCATCCTGGCTGACTGCCAAAACCTGATCGATCTTCACAGTTTCCCCCGGTTCGGCAGCTAACTTTTCTACAAAAAGGGTATCCCCTTCCGAAACCTTGTACTGTTTGCCGCCGGTTTTAATAATTGCGTACATTATAAACCTCCAAATAAAAGGACTCGCCGAAAACAGGCAGGTTAAAACCTTTTTTCAACCTTTTTCGAGCGGTATTGATATTGCCCAATTTTGACGCTCCCACGCTGTTAAAGCAACGGGATTCCGAATAAGCTTGATTGTTTAAGCAATTCTTCTCATTCGAGGACTCGCCAAAAGTCCGTTTTTTGCAGTCGAAATTCTGCCTACCTTCCTTATAAAATATATCACGCTGTCAAACTGCTGTCAAGTAGAACTAAATTCATCATAAATATGGAAAAACTCTTGTTCAAAAAGGGTTAAAAAAGGGTTAAAACGGCCATAAAACCTCAATGTTTTCCCAATCCTCCTGTTCCCGCTCCCGTGAATCCTCTGCCACCAAAATTTTAATTCTTTCATCTTTGAGCAGCTCTTGCCAGACCAAAGCGGCCATTTCAATAAATTCCTTTTGCAAAGGCCGTCTTTCTTCAATCAAAGGGCATTTATAAGGCAGGTTCATGGTTTCATAAATCAAAATCCAGCTTCCATCCAGCAGCAAATGAGGAGTCACAGGAAACAGACGGCAGCTTAAAGGCCGCTTATTCCGGGGACAGGGGCGAGTGCAAATCATAAAATAAACCGAACCCTGCCATTCAGCCGGAAAGTCAAACAGGCGGCAATCATGCTTTTCCATCACCAGCCAATCTTCCTGCCCGCTGAACATCACTTCTTCCCCCGGAAATAAATACATACCCAAGGTTTTGCCTTCCTGAGCCTGGCAGCAAATACTTTGACACAATTCGCCGCAATCCTGAGCCAGCGGAGTTACCTCGGCACTAATTTTATATAGCCACGGATAATCAATTTTCAAGATCAGCTTTCCTTTCCAGCAAAATTGCCTTTTTAACCGGCTGGGCAATATTCAGCCAAAATTCATCCAGATCCGTCAGATCCCCGGCTTGGGCGATTAATTGAGCAGTAGCCGTCAAATCCAGGTTGATTTGATGCCGCATAGCCATTTGGCGGACAAAAATTGCGGCCATAGATTGAGGTGTACTGACCCCTTCATCAATAAAGCCTTGAAAAATTTCCAGAGAACGAGCAATATTTTCCCAGGGACAAACAAAAAATTCGGCCAAAGCCGGAATAAGCTGCTGTTTTACTTCAGAATCGGCCAAAGCCTGGAAAATCTTTTGGCCATAAGCCCCTTGCTGACTCACCCAAATTTCAATGGCCATTTCAACTATATTATGACCTTTCCACCAGGCCATTTCAGGCGGAATCCCCAAGGCAATGGTTTCCTTTTCAATCAAACGGGATTTGGCAAAACAATAGCCCTTTTCAAAATCCAGGTATTTTTCATCACCGTAATAATCCAGCCCCTGGGGATCATTACCATGGGTGGCCACTCCTAAAGCAAATTCAGCTTGAAGCGGCTTTTTCCATTCCCGCAGAAGCCGCCGTCCGCAGGCATGGGAAAATTCCCGGCTAATCCCGGCTACTCCGGCCACATCCGGAAAAATACAGCCCAAAATAAAAGCAGGTGAATCCAACTCAAAAAGCTTTTGGGCAAAATAAAGATGGGTTTTGGGATACATATAAACCTCCTTTCAGACTGTCAAAAAGATTTATTCTGACCGGCTCGTTTTCCCCCCATAACAACCAAAACAGCCATTAACATAGGCCAGGACCAAAGCAAAAGCCCGCTTAAAGCCGGAAGATAATTTTGACACAACTGCCAAACCTGGGGATCGTGAATAATCATGTCGCCCCCTGTCCAGCCCAAAATCCCGGCTCCCAAATAAGTCAGAAACTTAAATTTTTCCATCAACCGCAACAGCAGAGAGCTGCAAAAAAGCATAATGGGAATGGAAATGGCCAGTCCCAGGATTAACAAAATCCAATGCCCGTCGGCCAAAGCCGCCACCGCCAAAACATTATCCAGGCTCATAATCAAATCGGTCACCAGAATTATTCTGATGGCCTGCCCCAGTCCTTCAGCCTGCTTGAGGGATTGGGTTGACTCGTCATTCCGCAGCAGCTTACAGGCAATATACAAAAGCAGCAGACCGCCCAAAGCGTGCAGCCAGGGCCAATTCAACACCAAAGAAAGCACGGCCACCAAAAAAATCCGCAAAGCTACTGCTCCCATCGTTCCCCAAAAAACCGCCTTTTTTTTCAGCTCATCCGGCAGGTTTTTGCTGACCAAAGCAATCAGCACCGCATTATCTCCGCTCAAAATCAAATTAACCAAAACAATTTCCAAAAATATACCTAGCATAACCCTCATCCCCACTTTTAGATCTGGTTCAGATTATGCTTGCTTTTTGGGGAAAAGAACTATTGGCGATAAAGCTTGCGAGTCGTCAGGCAGAACAAGGTAAAGGTAGTGCAGGTGGCAATTATATCAGCAATGGGTTCGGCCACCAAAACAGCAAAGACCTTATCTTCCATAAAATAAGGCAAAATATAAATCAAGGGAATCAGCAAAACCAATTTCCGCCAAATTGCCATAATTAATCCCTGCTTGGCTTGACCCAGGGAAATAAAGGTTTGCTGACAGGCCATTTGAATGCCCAAAATAAACAGACCGGCCAGATAAATCCGAATCGCCCAAATTGATTTGGCCTGCAAAACCGGATCGCTGGTAAAAATCTTAATCAGGAAGCCAGGGCTTAACATGATTACCAGCCAGCAGATAACCGATACCAAAATGGAAATTTGCAGCACCAGCCGAAAAGCCCGCTGAACCCGCTGATAATTTTTGGCTCCATAATTAAAACTGATAATGGGCTGAGAAGCTTTGGTCAAACCGCCCAAAGGCAGAAAGACCATTTGACGGACGGTGCTTAAAATGGTCATGGCTCCCACCGCCAAATCCCCACCGTAATGCTGCAAAGAGGTATTAAAGCTAAGGCTTAAAAGGGCTTCGGTGCTTCGCATGACAAAGGGAGCGGCTCCCAAAGCAAGAACCGGCTTTAAAATGCTCTTGACTGGCCGCAAATAAGCCTTTTGCAGCTTCCAATTGGTTCTTTTGCCACGCAAAAAAGCAATTACCCAAAATGCTGAAACCGCCTGAGAAATTACGGTTGCCCAAGCTGCTCCCTTAACTCCCCAGCCCAAACCAAAAATAAACCAGGGATCCAAAAGACAATTAAGAAGCGCCCCGATAACTACTGTGTACATTCCAATTTTAGCAAAGCCCTGAGCATTGATAAAATTATTCATGCCCAAGGTAACCAGAGTAAAGACGGTTCCCAGCAAATAGATTTTCAAATAATCCGCCGCATAAGGCAAGGTTATGGAGCTGGCTCCCAACAGCCGGAGCAAAGGCTCGCAAAACCAATAAAAGCCCGCACTTAAAGCGAAGGATAAAATTATCAAAGCCAGCAAACAGGAACCCATAATCCGTTCGGCTTCCTGATTATTCTGCCGTCCCATAGCCATGGAAGCCAAAGGAGCCCCTCCGCTGCCAATCAGTTCAGCAAAAGCCAGAATAAACACAATAATGGGCAGGCTAATTCCTACCCCGGTCAAGGCATCAGTTCCCACCCTGGAAATATGGCCAATAAAAATTCGGTCAACTACATTATATAAAATACTAACTAATTGAGCTAAAATGCTGGGAACAGCCAATCTAAGCAATATTTTTCCAATTTGATCTGTATCCAGATTGCTAACCGTTTTAATCGGCACTTAATTTCCCTTCTTTACCTGATTCCTTGGATATACCTAATTATACACTATGCAAGCCATTATCACAAGCAAACCGCATACCCAATTAAAAAAGAGAAGCTGTCCCGACCTGTTCGGCCGGGAACTCCTCTTTTGTGAAAAGTAAATACTGAATTTTCCAAATCAATTAAAAAATCTGATCACCCTGTAAAACCTGATATTTGGCAACATCCAAAGCATGGTTTAAAATGGTGCTGTAAACCGTAAGTTCTGCACCTAATTGAGCATAATTCAGGTTATCCAAAGTATTTTGGGTACACATTCCAGCCTTGTAATTAATGGAACCCACCGTAAAATTTTGTTGAGCTGAAGTCAAGCTTTCCAAAGCAGAATAATAATTTTGTTCATCCGTCTTAATGGTGTTATACAGACTCCGCACACTATCCTCAACATTGGTTTCAGTAGCATTCACCTTAATTTGAGCTGCATGTTTCTGGTAAAGTAAATCATCATAGTCATACCGATTTTGGCTGTCGTTCATCTGTTCTTGAATTAAGGCAATTGATTCAACAGTCTGCCAGAGTACCAGACTGGTATCTTTGGCTCGATCCATATCGGCGGCTATGCTGTCGGTCTTAAATTCTGTAAAGGTAATTTCATCAGTTAAAATGGGGCGAGCGTCCGGTTTTAAGCCTACCAGAGAATTAAAAGTTAAATAAGCTGATTCCAAATTGGTTTCGGCGGTATCAACTGCCGTTTGAGCTGTCTGATAAGTGTTTTTTTGAGTGTTATAATCGCTCTGGGACAACATTCCGCAGAGATTTTTCTGACTGGCAAGGTTCAAATTGGAATAGGCCAGCTTTTCATAGGCTTTGGCCAGCTCCAGTTTTTTTTCGGCCAGCATAACATTTATATAAGCCCCATAAACTGAAGACTGCATTTGCAAAATCGCATCACTATAGGTTTTTTTGGAATTATCATACTCGTATTGACTGTTTATATAACCAAATTCAGTAGTTTCATCGTGCTGATATTTATCCATAGTGCTGTCCATGGAGTTTTTATAACGATCCACATTAACCTGGCCGGCCTGCAGGCTTTTGCTGCTTTCCACAGCCATGGTATAAGCTTCGCTCATGGTCAAGCTTATTTCATCATCTGCCAAAGCTGCTGTTGAGGTCATCAAAAGGCAGATTGCCATTACAAAGGAGAGGATTTTGCTTTTTATATTTTTTATCATAAATGCCTCCCAATTAGAAAGACCGATCCGGGTTTTGCAACCCGGCTCGGCCTTAATTAATTTCAAGCTTTAGAATCAACCAAGCTTATTCGGCAACAGTGCCACTGCTGGTAGCAGCATCAGTTGCTTCAACAGTTTCGTCAACAGTTTCGTCAACGGCAGGAGCAGGTGCTGCAACGGTCAGAGCATCGGTATCAGTACCCTGCGGACAGATGGTTACAGTCTGAGAACCAGCATTCCAGCTAATATCATAACCGAATTGTTCGCACATTTCTCTTACCGGCAGATAAACCCGACCGTCTTTGTTTTCAGCAACGGTACCCGGATTGTCTTCGTCCAGAATAACTTTTACGCCATTAACGGTCATGTAGTCGCTGTTGACAGCAATCTGTAATACAACACCATTTTTGGACAGGGTTACGGTTTTCAGGTTTACATCCCAAATGATGTTAGGTCCGGTGATTCCGAGAGCGTCAGCAACATAACGGACGGGCAGCATGGTCCGGCCATTGCTGATGTACGGAGCAGCATCCATGGTGAGGCTTTCGTCATTCACGGTGTAGGTAGTGCTTCCGATAACGAAAGTGCTGATAGTAGATTTTGTTTCAGAAGAATCATCAGCAGGAGTGGTGCAGACTGCGATTACATCTTCAGCAGCAGTAGTTACGGAATTGAAGATTTTGCCTTCGCTCAATTTCAGACCTTTTTTGCCATTGAAGTAATAGTAATTGCTATCAATATAACCGAGGTCTTCCAGATAACTTTCTACTTCGTCTACATCATTACACTGCAGAACGCCGTCACCTTTAACCTGCAATTTGATATTGCCTTCGGCTACGGTCCGGTTTACAGTAATGAATACATCGCTGATGGTAAGGGTAGAAGCTTTGGCACTCTGACCATCAATAGCAATGTTCAGATCCTGATCGTCATTGACAGTTTTGGTGTTAACTTCGTCCAAATCCAAATCACCGGCAGTTACTTTAACAGTCGGGGTGGAGCTGAAGCTTACGCCGTCGGGCAGATGCAGAACAACATCTTTATTGTCGATAAATACTTCTTTAGCATTTTCAGCTACAGTAATGCTGCCAATTTCCTGAGCATATTTACCAATACCAACGGTAACGGCTTTGCTTACAGTCAGGGTAACCGGAGCAACTACTTCAGCCAGAGTAACTTCTCCGTTCACGCCTTCGCTGCCGCCCAGAGTTACAACAACATCACCAGTAAAGTTAGGAGAAGCTACGATTTGCATTCCATCAAAGGAGAAGGAAGCTTCTTTTTTGCTGTCGCTACCAGAAATAACTTTAAACTTGGCAGTTCTGCCGCTGTCACTGAAGCCATTGAATTCAAATTTGTGACCTTTGCTGCTGATGGTGGTCGGCAGTTCAGTCCAGTAGCAGCCCTGAGGCAGAGTCAGGTTTAAGGTACGATTGTTATTCAAGCTGTTAGCTACGGATTCATCCAAATCAAATTCGCCGAAATCCTGATCCAACTGACCAGCAATGATGGTGGTAGTTTTGGTTACTTTGGCATTCAGGCCGTAATCACCATAGGTCAAACCAACAAAGTTGTTGTTGTCCAAATCGGTATCGCCTTTGGCAGTAGCATCAATAGTTACATCGCCTTCAGATACTTTGCTGGAATCGTCAACAGTTACACCGTCTTTGATGTCGATTCTCAGAGCAGAAGTACTGTCCTGGAATTTATCAAAGTTCAAATACATTTCCCGCATATTGGAGGAATATTCAATAAAGTTTAAAGCAGGATAATCAGTCAGAACATCACCTGCACCGTATTGGTGTCCGGGGATGCTTGTATCCATGATTTTACCGGAAACGATTTTGGCTTCGGCATCGCCGTTCCAAAGCAAGCCGGAAGGCAATTTGTAAGCCAGGGATCTTTTAACAGTATCAATGGATCCTTCAACAGTTTCACTTACTCTAAATTCTACCAAATTGCTGTAGCTGGTTCCATCTTCAGTGATGGTCGGTTTATTGGTAGATTTGGTGGTTACCATGCCGGATTTTACTACAGCAATGGTTTTGCCGCCGGTGGCCATGAAGCCGCCGCCAGATTCTTCGATTTCCAGAGGTACATTACCTTCATAACCGCTTTCAACATAAATTGCACCGAAATGCAGCTCGAAGTAAGCACCGTATTCATCAGTATACTCATCAAAATCATCTTCTACAACTAACTGAATTTCATAATCACTGATTTGGCTGATTGCAAACGGAGAATCTTCTTCAGCAGCCATGTAGTCAAACAGAGCATTATAGTTGCCATCATAAGTTTCCGGGATTCTGATATAGTTGCCATCTTTATCCCCAATGATGTAATTGCTGGCATTAGCCTGAACAGCCGCCCATTCGTCATCGTTCATCACATAATAATCGTCTGCGTCAGATTCATCGCCGGTATTATGCTCGGTGACAAACTGAAAACCGTTGGGCAGAGATAAAGTAGCTTCATCGCTGCCATTCAAACGACCGGAATTTAATTCCATAGACACAGTACCCAGGGTTGCTACTTCATCGTCACCGACGGTGGGGGTACTGAAGACATCCAAGGTATTGGATGCAAGAGCAACGCTGGGAATCATGCAGGCCAGCATTGCCAAGGTTAAGACTATTGCAAAACCTTTTTTTGTGCGTTTAAACAACACAACCACTCCTTTATAAATTTTTTTGGTGCCAATTTAAGGGATGGCTCCCATTTTGGCCATCATCATGCAATGATTCTGACCGTCTTTTAAGGCGACAGCCTCATCTGAGCAGGAAAACCGCCAACAGCCTTTCCCCGAACTTCCAAAGAAAAGCAGCCGCAGTCAGGCTTTCCCAACTTCCTGCCCTGTTAGACAATGGTTTTTTTGAAAAGGTTCCCGGTAAAAAAGATTTTTTTGGCAAAGAAAAGAAGATCTGCTCCACGCCGCAAGCTTCTTATGCCGCTAGAAATAAAAGAGGCCGGGAGCATCCTTGAGAGGACACACCCGGCCATTTCAGATTAGCCTGTTAAACAGCCTAAAGGTTACTTTACCGCTGGCTGAAGTTCATAGTTACAGATTTCGCTGACCTTGAACCAGTCTGGGGGAGGAACGGGGAGAGACACAGCTTCATTGCTGTCATGCAAACGACCGGAATTTAACTCCATAGATACAGTACTCAAGGCTGCTGCTTCATCGTCACCGAGGGTATTGGATGCAAGAGCAACGCTGGGAATCATGCAGGCCAGCATTGCCAAGGTTAAGACTATTGCAAAACCTTTTTTTGTGCGTCTAAACAACACAACCACTTCTTTATAAATTTTTTTTGGTGCCAATTTAAGGGGTGACTCTCATTTTGGCCATATCACCTCTTAGATACTTCCCCGTTAGACAATGGTTTTTTGAAAAGGTTCCCGGGTGAACTACTCGGCAATAAATTGCCGAGCTTCTTGCTTCAACCACTACTGCTTGGCTAACATAATCGTTAGTACAAGTCTTACACAATGTCCACAAGCGTTAGGTTTGGCTGGTTCCCAGCCTACCATGTATTTGAGTGTATCATATTTTGATGCCCTGTGCAAGCAAAAAAATAGGTGCGTTCATCTCGGCTTTAAAAAGCCGAGTTTCCTTGCACCAACAACAAAAAAGATTTTTTTGGAAAGAGGAAAAGATCCGCTCCACGCCGCAAGCTTCTTATGCCGCTCCAAATAAAAGAGGCCGGGAGCATCCTTGAGAGGACACACCCGGCCGTTTCAGATTAGCCTGTTAGCCGTTAATAACCTTGGCCTGAGCTGCTGCCAAACGAGCAATCGGAATCCGGAACGGAGAACAGCTTACAAAGTCCAGATTGATCATATGACAGAATTCAATGGAATTGGGTTCGCCGCCATGTTCGCCGCAAATCCCGATTTCCAGATCCGGTTTGGCCTGACGACCCATTTCAACGGTAATTTTCATGAGTTTGCCAACGCCTTTGCGATCCAGAACAACAAACGGGTTATCTTTCAAAACTTTTTTGTCCAGATAATCGTTCATAAATTTACCTTCTGCATCATCCCGGCTGAAGCCCAGGGTGGTTTGGGTCAGGTCGTTGGTGCCGAAGGTGAAGAAATCAGCATATTCGGCAACTTCATCAGCCAGCAGGGAAGCTCTGGGAATTTCAATCATGGTTCCCACAGTATAATGGAAGTCAACTCCGGTTTCGGCTTTAACTTCTGCCCCAACTTTATCTACAACTTCCCGCAGGAATTTTAATTCTTTGGGTTCGATAACCAGCGGAATTTCTACTTCCGGAATAACATTAACGCCTTCTTTGGTCAGTTGAGCGGCAGCCTGGAAAATGGCTCTGGCCTGCATGGCATAAACTTCCGGATAGCTGATACCCAAACGGCAGCCCCGGTGACCCAGCATGGGGTTAAATTCAGACAGAGAGCGAACCTTGACCAGCATGGCTTCTTTGGCTGCAATTTCTGCCGGATCGCCATTGGTCAATTTCAAAGTGGTAATATCTACTACCAGTTCTTCAGCATTGGGCAGGAATTCGTGCAGCGGAGGATCCAGCAGACGAATGCAAACCGGCAGACCTTCCATAGCTTTCAAAATGCCATAGAAATCGCCCTGCTGCATGGGCAGCAAATTAGCCAGAGCTTTTTCCCGATCTTCCAGGGTTTCAGCCAAAATCATCTGCTGAACGAAAGGCAGACGATCCTGAGCCATGAACATATGTTCGGTACGGGTCAAACCAATACCTTCGGCTCCGAAATCACGAGCTTTGGCAGCGTCTACCGGGTTGTCGGCATTGGCTTTAACGCTCATGGTGCGAATGCTGTCAGCCCATTCCAGCAATTCTTTAAATTCATTGGACAGTTCGGGGTCAATCATCGGAACGCTGCCGACAATAACCTGACCGGTAGAACCATCAATGGAAATTACATCGCCTTTTTTAATAACAGTATCGCCTACTGTAAACTGCTGGGCTTCATAGCTGATTTTCAAAACTTCGCAGCCGCAAACGCAGGGTTTACCCATGCCGCGGGCTACAACGGCAGCGTGACTGGTCATGCCGCCTCTGGAGGTCAGAATACCCTGAGCTGCTACAATACCGTGAATATCATCCGGAGTGGTTTCGGTGCGAACCAGAATAACTTTTTCCCCGGCTTTTTTCATGTCTTCGGCTTCGTCAGCACTAAAGGTTACCTTACCGCTGGCTGCTCCCGGAGAAGCGGACAGACCTTTGGCCAAAACTTCCAGCTTGGCATTGGGATCAATCCGGCGGTGCAGCAGCTGATCCAGTTGAGCGGGTTCAATCCGAACAATAGCTTCTTCTTTGGTGATTAAGCCTTCATGCACCATTTCTACCGCTATCCGAACCGCAGCCGGAGTAGTCCGTTTGCCGTTCCGGGTTTGCAGCATATACAATTTGCCCCGTTCTACAGTAAATTCAATGTCCTGCATATTGCGGTAATGTTTTTCCAGCAGTTCGCAGGTTTCTTTAAACTGACGATAAACATCCGGCAGGTCGCTTTGCAGAGCGGCAATCGGCTGAGGAGTCCGAATCCCGGCTACAACATCTTCGCCCTGAGCATTCATCAGATATTCGCCGTACAGAGTGTTTTCCCCGGTGGAAGGGTTACGGGTAAAGGCAACGCCAGTACCGCAGTCATCACCCATATTGCCGTAAACCATCAGCTGAACATTAACAGCGGTTCCCAGATCGTCGGAAATTTTGTTGATTTTCCGATAAACAATAGCCCGATCATTATTCCAGGAATTGAAAACGGCATAAATGGCTTTATACATTTGTTCGATGGGATCCTGCGGGAAAGGAGAACCGGTTTCTTTTTCAATTAAAGCTTTATAGCCTTTGATAACGATTTTCCAGTCATCCGCACTTAAATCCTTGTCATATTCAACGCCGGCCTGATTTTTCTGAGCTTCCAGAATAGCTTCAAATTTGGCGTGTTCAATGTTCAGAACTACATCCCCAAACATATTCAGAAAACGACGATAGCAGTCGTAAGCAAAACGCGGGTTATTGGTGGCCTTGGCTAAGGCTTCCACAGTATCATCATTTAAACCAAGATTCAAAACAGTGTCCATCATCCCAGGCATGGAAATGGGAGCTCCGGAACGAACGCTGACCAGCATGGGATTAACCTTGTCGCCGAATTTTTTACCGGAAAGTTCCTGGATAATGGCAACTTTTTCCATAACCTGTTCTTCCATGCCTTCCGGGAATTTGCGTCCGGCTACATAGAAATCCTTGCAGGCTTCGGTGGTAATAGTAAATCCCTGCGGAACCGGCAGACCGATATTGGTCATTTCTGCCAGGTTAGCTCCTTTACCTCCCAGCAGATCTTTCATATCTGCTTTGCCTTCTTTGAAAAGATAGACATATTTAGTCATTTTCAAGACTACCCCCTAATAAATTTTATCCTCTAAGAACAATATTTTATTAATGCTCTCCCGCTGCCGAAGCAGCGAAGATCAAGCTTGATTGTTTGAGCAAGCCTTATTTTTATATTTTATGTTATGAAGCTCAGGCTTCCAGCTCTGCATTTATAAACAGCTTAACAATGCTGGTTTTGCTCAAGCGTCCAATTACCTCGTATTTTTTTTCTCCAACTTCCCGAACCACCGGCAGAGCATCCACCTGGTGGTCAATAATTTTTCGAGCTGCTGACAAAACACTTTCCTTGGCGGTGACAGTAATAATATTGGGCATTCTGGTCATATATAAAGCAATGGGCAAGTCCAGTGAGTTGGAAATAGCCGCCCGGAGCAGATCCTTGCGGGAAACCACTCCTTCCAGATAATTTTCCTCATCTACGATAAAGAGGGTTCCGGCATCATCCATTACCATTCGGACAATAGCTTCCCTGACCGGGCAGTCCTCTTTGATGGTATTCACCCTGGACTGAATGCTGCCGGCCTGAATGGAACTCAGCCAATCCAGCAGAATATGCGGCTGCTTTTTGCCGGTGTAACTATAACCCACCCGGGTTTTGGCATTCAAAAGGCCAAATTTGGTCAAAAAAGCCAGATCCAGCCGCAGGGTAGTTCTGGCCACCGAGAGCTTTTTGGCTATTGCTTCTCCGGTCAGAGGCCCTTCCAATTTAACCATTTCCAAAATTTTTTCCTGTCTGTCCGTCAAATCCACCCGAATCGCCTCGCCGATAATAAAATATGCTATGCTAATGACTATAATTATAACCTTTTTTAACCTCATAGTCCAGCAAAATTTTCAATTAAGACCAGCTAATTTTTCGGCAGGCTCACCGGACATTTTATTTTGAGCCTATTTTCAGGCCGTATTTAGCATAGCTTAAAAATTTTTGGGGAGCCTTAAGGCATTCCCTGAGCCTTTTGCCAATGTAGGCCGGCCTCCAATAAAAGCTTTTAATGGTTTGGCGGCGAAACTCCGCCAGCCGCTCCTGACTTAAAGATTGAGTGCCTTTAGTGCTGGTGTGAAAATAATCCATGCCCAGCACATTGGCCTGCAAGGTACCGGCTTCCTCACACATTTGATAAAGCCGGGTACCATAGTAGGGTAAGGCCAGATGAATTTCAATAAAGTCGGCATCAATGGCAAAAATATGCTGCCGCAAAAGCTCCAGATCCTGCTCAGTCTCCCAGGGGAAACCAGCCATAAAAAAGCCGTAGATGGGCAGTCCCACCTCATGAGCCCATTTAGCCGCCTGCAAATTCAGGGCAACAGTGCTGCCTTTTTGAATCCGCTTTAAGGTTTCATCACTGCCGGATTCAAAGCCAAAGGCTACTGCAAAACAGCCGGCTTCCTTCATAAGCTGCAAGGTTTCCTTTTGCAGAGGGTTGGTTCGGGAATTGGCTGTAAAATTAATTTTCCCATGCAAAGGCGAATTAATAATTAACTGGCACAGCTCTCTGGTCCATTGGGCATTCATGGTAAAGGTATCGGCTTTAAAAAAGAAATTACGAATCTGGTATTGCTGATAACATTCCTCAATTTCCGCAAAAATATTGGCCGGTGAACGCAGCCGGATTTTTTTGCCGGAAATCTGGGGCGACAGGCAGTAAATGCAGGCTGCCGAGCAGCCCCGGGAGGTTTGGATGGTAGCCATCGGCTCTTTGGTATCCGGCCTTTGATACAAATTATTGTTCATATATTGCCGAGCCGGAAAGGGCAGGGAGTCCAGATCCTCCTCCCAGCAGTGAAAGCGGGTTTTCTGCCATTGTCCCTGCTCATCCTTATAAAAGATATTATTAACCTCGGCAATCTCACCCTGATTGCGGAGGGCATAATCAGCAATCCCTCCAATGCAGGTTTCAGCTTCGCCTCCAATCAGATAGTCAATCCGGCTGAGGTTCAACAGCTCCAGCAAATTTGGGGAAGCATCATAAAAAATTGCTCCTTTCAAAACCACCAGAGCCTGGCTCAAATTTTTAAGCCGGGCGGCAAATTCAATATCTGAAAAAATTGTAGCGTTGGTGGTGCTTAACATAATCAAATCCGGCTGATAAGTGTGCAGATCTTCCAGCACATCCTGTTCCAGCTTGCCTTCGGTTTGATAATCCTTTAAAAAGATTTCATAACCCTGCCTGAGTAAGACTGCTGCACTATAGCCCAAATCATTGCAGGCTCGCATACTGGTAGCCGTAGAATCCTTGATATTGCCCTGACAACGATCTTCTCCTCTTTGATAGAGTTTTCCCGGAGGATAAAGGAGCATGATTTTATTTTTTTCAGACATAATTTTCACCTTGACCTAGTCGGCCAAAACCTTTTGCAAATCAGCCACCTGGCTGGCCAAAGAAGCAACCCTTTTCAGCAAGGCCAGTCGATTATTTTTAACCTTTTCATCCTCAACCATAACCATAACCGCTTCAAAGAAGGCATCCACCGGAGACCGCAGGGAACCCAAAGCTTCTAAAACGCCAATATAATTGCGGGCAGCCAAATCCGCCTGAGCCTGACCTTCGGCTTTTTCCAGAGCGGCCAGAAGATCGGTTTCCGCCTGGGAATCAAACAAAGCTGAATCAAGGCTTACATCCCCGCTATAATTTTTGCTTAAATTATTGGCACGATTAAAGGCTACCAGCAGAGCTTCAAAACCAGCTTCTGCCCGGAAGCTGGTCAGAGCTTCCGCCTTTTGGCGAACAGCCAGCAAATCATCATTGCCAGTGGCCAAAACAGCTTCCAGAGTATCATAAGCAAATTCCAGCAGCCCTTTCAGGCGTTGGCCAAAGAAGTCCAATAATAAAGAAGTAACCTCTTTTTTGGATTTGGTTAAAGGATATTGAGGATCATTATAAGCATCATAAGCAACGGAAATCAGCTCTTCCAGAGATAAAACCAATCCTCCGTTTAAGATGATGTTGGCAATTCCCAAAGCCTGCCGCCGCAAGGCATAGGGATCCTGAGAGCCGGTAGGCAGAATACCAATGCCAAAGCAGCCCACCAGACTATCCATCTTGTCTGCCAAAGCCAGAATCTGACCGGGCAGACTGGCGGGCAGCTCATCCCCGGCAAAACGAGGCAGATAGTGTTCAAAGATAGCCTGGGCTACAGCCTGACCTTCGCCGTTTTGCACCGCATATTCCCGACCCATAACTCCCTGTAATTCCGTAAATTCATAAACCATAGAAGTAACCAAATCAGCTTTGCAAAGCAGGGCAGAACGGTCAGCAGTTTTTTGTTCTTCCGCAGAAGCGGCCAACTTGCCGCCCAGCCATTTGGTCAAAGCGGCAATTCTTTCCACCTTGCCATAAATGGAACCCAGGCTTTCCTGCCAAACGATTTTTTTCAATTCATCGATCCGGTCAATCAGCGGGGTTTTTAAATCTTCATCCCAGAAGAAAGCCGCATCATACAATCTGGCTCGCAAAACCTTTTCATTGCCAGCCCGGACAATATCCAAATGCTCCGGAGTACCGTTTTTGACTCCGACAAATTTATTCAAAAGCCGGCCGTCTGCTCCGACTACCGGGAAATAACGCTGGTGTTCCCGCATGGGAGTGACCAGAGCTTCCTTGGGCAGCCGCAAAAATTCAGCGTCAAAGCTGCCAACAAAGGCGGTCGGCCATTCCAGCAAATTATTCACTTCATCCAATAATTCGGCATTTTCTTCGGCCTGCCCCCCGGCTTCCTGGGCTACCTGACAGACCTGCTGCCAAATTAAGGCTTTGCGTTGAGCGGTATCAGCCATAACATAAGCCTTATGCAGGGTTTCCAGATACTCTTCCGGCTGATTCAGGGTCAGCGGTTCCTTGGCCAGAAAACGATGGCCATGGGTAATCCGGCCGGAATCCAAATTGGCAAAGTTAAAGGGAATAATTTCCTGATTATACAAGCCCACCAGCCAGCGAATCGGGCGGGCAAAGCGTATTGCCAAATCGCCCCACCGCATGGGCTTGGGGAAATGCAGGCCGGTAATTAAATCCAGGCAAAATTGAGGCAGAACTTCCCTGACCGGTCGGCCTTCCTGCCGAATGACGGCAAAAACATAATCTACTCCGTTCAGATCCTTGCGGATTAAATCCTGAGCTGCAACTTTCTGGCTTTTGGCAAAACCTAAAGCCGCTTTGGTCAAATTGCCGTCTGCATCATAGGCCACCTTGACCGCCGGGCCTTTAACCTCTTTGGTCAGGGATTGCTGCTCATCCCCCAAGCCTTCAATTAATAAAGCCAAACGCCGGGGAGTACCGTAAGCCTTGATTTGGCCAAAGGCAATTCGTAATTCAGTCAGCATTTTCTGGCTCATTTCTTCCAACTGCTGCAAAGCCGGATCAATAAAACGAGCCGGTAATTCTTCTACTCCAATTTCCAGTAAAAAGCTGCTCATTATTTTTGATCCTCCTTAATTAAGGGATAACCCATTTTTTCTCTTTGCTCGGCATAGGCAAAAGCACAGGTGCGAGCCAGGTTTCTGACCCGGTGAATATAGCCGGTTCTTTCGGTTACGCTGATGGCTCCCCGGGCATCCAGCAAATTGAAGGTGTGGGAGCATTTTAAAACATAATCATAGGCCGGCAGCACCAAACCGCTTTCGGCAATCCGCAAGGCTTCCGCTTCAAACATATCAAACATTTTGAAAAGCATTTCGGCATTGGATACTTCAAAATTATAGGTGGAATGCTCTACTTCACTTAAATGGTGAACATCTCCATAGGTAATGCCATTAACCCATTCAATGTCAAATACACTGTCCACTTCCTGAATAAACATGGCCAAACGCTCAATTCCATAGGTAATTTCCGCACAAACCGGCTTGCAGTCAATGCCGCCGCATTGCTGGAAATAGGTAAACTGGGTTACTTCCATGCCGTCCAGCCAGACTTCCCAGCCCAGCCCCCAGGCTCCCAGAGTAGGGGATTCCCAGTTGTCTTCTACGAAACGAATATCATGCAGATCCGGATCAATTCCAATGGCCTTCAGGCTTTGCAGGTAAACCTCCAAAACATCATCCGGAGAAGGTTTCAGGATAACCTGATATTGATAGTAATGCTGCAAGCGGTTGGGGTTTTCTCCATAACGACCGTCAGTCGGACGGCGAGAAGGTTCGACATAAGCCACCCGCCAGGGTTCCGGGCCAATAGCCCGCAGGAAGGTGGCTGGGTTCATGGTTCCAGCTCCCTTTTCAACATCATAGGGCTGCTGCAAAATACAATGCTGCTTGCTCCAGAAATTGTCCAGGGTCATAATGATCTCCTGAAAATTCAAATTTTTCGTCCTCCTATACTAAAAAAAATTTTTTGGCTTTTTGGCTCCAAAAGACAAAAAAACCCTCCTGTCTCCGGCTTTATGCAAGGCCGGGGACGAGAAGCGTTAGTTCCCGCGGTTCCACCCCGTTTCCAAAGCTCAATCAGCTTTGACACTTTTTCCAATCCGGCCAAAGGCTTCAGGTTTCCAGCTCCAAAACTCCCTTCGTTCAAAGTTAGCTGTCAGGCTTGCACCGGTTCCCGACTCTCTGCAAGCTTTCTTTGGACTACTCTTTTCTTCATCGCCACCCGAAACGAATTGAAAATTTTTAATTTGCTAATAATTTAACACAAAAGACCCGCTTTCGTCAAGGGGTAAGCAACTTGTTTCAGGGCAACAGCATTTAAAATTTAGAAAATATGTGATAGAATAAAGTCATGAATATTATGGAATGAAAAGAAATTTTTTTAAAGATATGGATTACCTTGGAAAAGAACAAGAAGAGTGGTTCAAACAGTTTCTCGAATTGCCCAACGGAATACCATATAGTGATACATTCAAGCAAGTATTTGAGCGATTATACCCTGTATTTTATTTTAAATGCTGTTGCCCTGTGCTTCCTTCCTTGTAAATTGATTTTTCTTATGGTATAATAAAGCTGAAATTCTACATAGACAAATCTAATTGGCTTTCGGAGTTTGTGCCGAAAAGCTAATTTTTTGGAAAAATGCCTAAAAAAGGAGAGATTGATCAATTGAGCAGCCTGATCGAAGAAATCCGGCAAAAGATTAAAAACAGCCTGAACCAAGCTTTGCAAGAGGCTCAAAGCAAAGAGCTTCTGCCCTCCTTTGCCGCCCCGGATTTTATGGTAGAGATACCCAGAGAAAAGGAAAACGGAGACTTCGCCACCAACCTGGCCATGCTTTCCGCCAAACCAGCCAAAACAGCCCCCCGCAAAATTGCGGAAATCCTGGCAGCCGAGCTGGGCGAATTACCTTTGGCCAAAATCGAAATTGCCGGTCCCGGTTTTATTAATTTCTATTTGCAGCCTCAATGGATTTTGGAAATTTTGCCTCGAATTTTGGCTGCTGGTTCCAATTATGGCCGCTCCAACCTGGGACAGGGGCAAAGGGTGCAGGTTGAATTTGTCAGTGCCAATCCCACCGGGCTTTTGCACATGGGCAATGCCAGAGGAGCCGCTTTGGGAGACAGTCTGGCTTCTGTTTTGGACTTTGCCGGCTATAATGTAAGCCGGGAATTTTATATTAATGATGCCGGAAACCAAATCGAAAACTTTGGCTTGTCCCTGGAAGCCCGCTATTTGGAGCTTTTGGGACAAAAGGTGGAATTTCCGGAGGAAGGCTATCACGGACAGGACATTATTACCACCATGCAAGGCTTTATTGCTCAGTTTGGGGATAAATATCTGCAAGAAGAACCAGCAGTTCGCCGCAAAATCATGGTAGACTATGCCCTAAAAGAAAAGCTGACCAATATTAAAAATTCCCTGGCCAAGTTTGGAGTAGAATATGATGTTTGGTTTTCGGAAAAATCCCTGCATGATTCTGGAGCAGTCATGGCCACTTTGCAAAAATTGGAACAAAATGGCTATATTTACGAAAAAGAAGGAGCCAAATGGTTCAAAGGAACCGAGCTGGGACTGGAAAAGGATGAAGTTTTGGTTCGCAGTAACGGCTTGCCCACCTATTATGCGGCGGATATTGCCTATCATTTGAATAAATTTGAACGAGGCTTTGATCGGGTTATTAATATCTGGGGAGCGGATCACCACGGACATGTGGCTCGGATGAAAAGCTCACTCCAGGCTTTGGGACTTAAACCGGAAGCTTTGCAGGTTATTTTAATGCAGTTGGTTCGGCTCTATCAAAACGGAGAACTGGTGCGGATGAGCAAACGAACCGGCCAGTTTGTTACTCTGGATGAGCTGGTAGAAGAAGTGGGCAGGGATGCCGCCCGCTATTTCTTTGTCATGCGAAGCTCGGACAGCCATTTGGACTTTGATTTGGATTTGGCCAAAAGCCACACCAACGACAATCCGGTTTATTATGTCCAATATGCCCACGCCCGAATTTGCAGCATTTTCCGCCAATTGGAAGCTCAAGCTCCCCAGACGGCCGCTTTGGAGGAACTGACTTCTTTGCAGGCTCCGGCTGAACTGGAACTGGTTCGCAAGCTGGCTGATTTCCCGGAAGAAATAACTCTGGCTGCCAAGGATTTGGCTCCCCATCGGCTAACCCGCTATCTGCACGAAGTAGCCGGTCTGTTCCACAGCTTCTATAATGCTCACCGGATTAAAGGCGAAGCTCCGGAAGTAAGGCAGGCTCGCCTGATTTTGATTGCCGCCACCAGAACAGTTTTGGCCAACGGCCTGGGCTTAATTGGAGTCCTGGCTCCGGAAAGTATGTAACAAAATCAACCGAACAATACTTTTGGGTCTTCTTCAAATAATATATGTAACGGCCTGGATTTCCTCTCAGGTGAACTCTGACTGTTTGAAAGGAAATCCAGACCAAAGGCTTTCTATTGATTTATTTTAATCAGAAAAGCCTGGACCCTGTCAGCCAAGTGATTCGCACTTGCTAGCTCTTCCCAAGGGAGAGCTGATAAGGCCATACTTTAGCAAGAAAGCTTGAAAAATACTAAGATTATCTTTATTAAATAAGGTTGGGAGAGAAAATGGCTAAATATATATTTGTAACCGGCGGTGTAGCTTCTTCTTTGGGCAAGGGGATTACGGCCTCATCCCTGGGACGGCTGCTGAAAAGCCGGGGGTTAAAGGTAGCATTGCAAAAACTGGATCCCTATATTAATGTTGACCCAGGCACCATGAGTCCCTATCAGCACGGCGAAGTTTTTGTCACCGAAGACGGAGCCGAAACTGATCTGGATCTGGGGCATTATGAACGCTTTATTGATGTTAACCTGACCCGCTCCAGCAATATTACTACTGGAGGAATTTATTATTCGGTCATCACCAAGGAACGCCGGGGGGATTATCTGGGCGGAACCGTTCAGGTTATTCCTCATATAACCAACGAAATAAAAGAACATATCCGGCAGGTTAAATCGGATCAACAGGCTGATGTGGTTATTACTGAAATAGGCGGTACGGTCGGGGACATTGAAAGTCTGCCCTTTTTGGAAGCTATTCGGCAATTTGGCCGGGAAGAAGGCCGGGAAAATGTAATTTATATTCATGTAACCCTGATTCCTTATATGCGAATGGCTAATGAACTGAAAACCAAACCCACCCAGCACAGTGTTAAGGAATTAAGAAGTATTGGGATTCAGCCGGACATTATTGTCTGCCGCACCGAAAAAGAGATTTCCCCGGATATTGTGGAAAAAATCGCCTTGTTCTGCAATGTGGATAAGGATGCAGTTATTCAGGCTTTGGATGCCAAGTCCATCTATGAGCTGCCTTTGGCCATGGAAAAAGAAGGGCTGGCTGCCAAGGTGATTTCTCAGCTCAAATTGCAATGTGCCGAACCGGATTTAAAAGAATGGGCAGCCATGATCGAAAAAATGCAGCACCCGGATGGAGAAGTCCGAATTGCCCTGGTCGGCAAGTATGTAACCCTGCCGGACGCTTATTTCAGCGTAGCCGAATCCCTGCGGCACGCCGCCCTGAAGCACGGCAAAACCATGCGGATTGATTGGATTAATGCTGAGGATCTGGAAGAACAGCCGGCTGAACAATTATTGCAGGAGGCCGACGGCATTTTGGTACCGGGGGGCTTTGGAGATCGGGGCATTGAAGGCAAAATTAAAGCTATTAATTTTGCCCGAATTAACAAAATACCTTATTTGGGCATTTGTCTGGGGATGCAGTTAGCCGTGGTCGAATATGCCCGCCAGGTTTTGGGCTGGCAGGAAGCCAACAGCACTGAATTTAACCCCGGAACCGCTTATCCGGTTATTGATCTGCTGCCGGATCAGGATTTGGGCAAAATGGGCGGAACCATGCGTTTGGGAGCCTATCCTTGCCACCTGAAAGAAAACACCAAAGTCAAAGAAGCCTATCAGCAAGAGCTGGTTCAGGAACGCCACCGGCACCGCTATGAATTAAACAATGATTTCCGCAACGAGCTGGAAGCAGCCGGGCTGGTTTTCAGCGGAACCTATACTGAAAAGAATCTGGTTGAAGTGGTAGAACTGCCAGATCATCCCTGGTTTGTGGGTACTCAATTTCATCCGGAATTTAAGTCCCGCCCCAACCGGCCGCATCCTTTGTTTGCTGAATTTGTCAGAGCAGCTATTCAAAATCACTGACTTACCCACAGGCAAGCCTGCGGGGTTCCAATTGTTAAGCGTTGCTTGTAATCGTACATCATTTTCAGACTTTGGAATACAAGTTTATGCTTAGAGCAAAGAAACTTTATAGACAAGCAATCCGTTGATTACATTGGCATCTAATTTCTGCCATACAGCAGGGAAGTAAAGTCAAGCTCCCTGATATTCAGGGTATATTAAATCTATGT
>JAZRVI010000033.1:0-11014 GCA_045599035.1 Desulfocucumaceae bacterium
TATCCACAAGAGAATGAAAGACTTATCCATTCGTACAATGAAGTGTGATTGCGGATTAACAATCAGCAGAAATCAAAATGCAGCAATCAATATCAAAAACGAAGGTCTGCGTATACTGAAATCTGCGTAAATCTTCAAATAAATGGTAGGCTGGGGATCAGCCGAACCTAACGCTTGCGGACATTGTGTAAGACTTGAGCTAACGATTATGTTAGCCAGGCAGTAGTGGTTGAAGCAGGAAGCTCCGACTTCTATAAGTCGGAGTAGTTCACTATGAAAAAGGAGAAAAAGTTATGAGTGACGCTATTAACTGGTCAGATCCAATCATTGAAGACGCTGTGCGGGAAGCCCTGGCCAAACCGCAGGGGGATATTTTTCCGGAAGAAGTAGCAGAGATTACCAGCTTGAATTTATATGGTCTAAAAATCTGGGATATTTCTTCTTTGGCTTTGATGCCTAAATTGAAAAAACTGAATATCAATAAAAACGGCCGTCCCATTGTTTGGTCTGATCCGGCCATTGAAAGAGCGGTTCGCAATGTTTTGGGCAAACCGGAAGGAGTCATTGGTCTTTGTGAAGTGCAGGAAATTGTCCGGCTGCCCATTTTAGATGCGGTTATTGAGGATATCAGTTCTTTGGCTTTAATGCCCAAGCTGAAGGTGCTGGATTTTGAAGATAATTCCCTGGCCAGTATTGACCTGCGGGAAGCCGGTTTAATTTATGAAGGAGAAAAACCAAAACCCGCTGTCAAAGCAGATCCAGAGCATTTGGCTCGGCAAAAGGCTTTGCAGCAGGAAGCCCTGCAGGCTTTGGAGGACTTTGAAAAAGCTGATCTCAAAGTAGCTCCCCAGACTGAGCCAGAAAAGCCCATGACCCTTGAAGCAAGACGAGCCGCTTTTCGCAGTTTAATGAAAGAAGTTGACGAAACGGTCGCCCAAATTCCCAAAGTAGACATTTCTAAAAGAGCTGCCCCCACACCTCGACCGGTTAAAGAAAAACCAGCTCCGCTTTCCGAAGCCAGTCTTCCTCCGGACTTTGAGGATCATAAAATTAAAGTAAATTCTACGGTCGAAAAAGCTCTGCGTTCAGCTTTGCAGAAACCGGAAGGCAATATCTATTACAGCGATTTAATTTTACTGACCTATTTACAAATTAATTCGGCAGGCTTGTCCGATGTGGAATTTTTGAAATATACTCCTAATCTGCAATATCTGGATCTGGCTTACAACAGAATTTCTAATATTGCTCCCATTGCCGAATTAACCCAGCTTACAGAACTGCATTTGGGCTTAAACGAAATTAGTGATATCAGTCCTTTGGCCAATTTACCCCATCTCAAAAACCTGGAGCTGTTTTCCAATCGCATTGAGGATATTTCTGTTTTGGCCGGAATGCAGAATCTGGAGCGGCTTACCTTGCGAGCCAACAAGATCAGCAATCTTGCCCCTTTAGCTCAATTAAGCCGGCTTACCTGGCTGAGTCTGGAAAACAACCAGGTGGAAAACCTGGAAGCTTTGGCTCCGCTAACCCAGCTTCAGGAATTATACATTAACGGCAACCAGATTACCGATTTGGGGGTTATAGCCAACTTTACCAACCTGACTAATTTGGACATCAGCAAGAATCCGGTTTCTGATGCCAGCCCTCTGGCCGGTTTGACCCAATTAAAAGAACTGTGCATTTTTGATACCAAAATCCGAGATCGCAAACCTCTGCGGGCTTTAAAAAATACCGATATTACCCGTTAAATTTGGGGACGGCAAAAACCCTCTCAGGAGGTTTTAATCCGCCGTGAGCAAGAAATCCCCCGCCTCTATAGGCGGGGATGAATTGCGATAAACACGGCGTTTTCTTGACTTTTGTTATTTATAGTGTTGTAATCATAATATAATCGGTCGTAGTCATCATAAAGGTTATAAATACTATGAAATTGGATAATAATCATCATTCAGTATTCATGCTGCATTATCAATATACTGAACGAAGGACTGCGGTTACTTGCTGAAGCAGCCTAAAGCTAAATATACAGTAGGGATGGAATAGCCCAAACTCATACGCCGGTGGACATTGTGTAATACTTGAGCTAATGATTATGTTAGCCAAGCAGTAGTGGTAGTTCACCTTTTACTGTTGTGATTGTCAGTAGGCAAAAAAACACCTCCAAGTCTGGAGGTGTTTGGGTTTATTTTCCACAGCAGTGTTTATATTTTTTGCCGCTGCCGCAAGGACAGGGGTCGTTGCGGCCAGTTTTATTTTCCCGGCGAATGGTTTTTTTGGGTGCTGGTGCTGCTGCATTATTGCCCCGGTTTTCATTCATGTGGCGGGGAGTCTCGCTGGGCTTGACTACCCGAACCCGGAACAGATATTTAATGGTGTCTTCCTGAATGGCTTCGATCATATTTTGGAAAATATCATGGCTTTCAAAGCTATATTCAATCAAAGGATCTCGTTGGCCATAAGCCCTCAAACCAATGCCTTCCCGGAGCTGATCCATAATATCCAAATGCTCCATCCATTTTTCGTCCACCATTTTGAGGAGCAGCAGCCGTTCCAATTCCCGCATTTCTTCCGAACCCAACTCAGTTTCCCGCAGTTGATAGGCCTGCTTAAAGCTTTGCTGCAAAACCTTTTCCATTTCCTCCTGATTAAGACCGGCCAGGCTGTCTTCGGTAAGATTGGGGTTGGGAATCAGGTCTTCCGTTTTTTTAAGCAGTCCTTCCAAATCCCATTCTTCTGGATGAACTCCCTGGGGGCAATAGGTTTCTACATATTTTTGAGCCACCGCTTCAAACATCGGTTTAATAATTTCCTGGATATTTTCTCCCCGCAAAACCTGCTTGCGTTGTTTATAAATCAATTCTCTTTGCTGATTCATAACATCATCATATTGCAGCACATTTTTCCGAATGCTGAAATTGCGGTTTTCCACTTTCTTTTGAGCTGATTCCAGGCTTTTGTTAATGAGTTTATGCTCAATCGGTACATCTTCGCCCAAGCCCAATCGTTCCATAATTCCTTTGATATTGTCTGAACCAAACAGCCGCATCAAATCATCTTCCAGTGAGCTGTAAAACTGACTGGAGCCGGGATCGCCCTGCCGTCCGGAACGGCCTCGAAGCTGATTGTCAATCCGGCGGCTTTCGTGTCTTTCCGTGCCAATGATATGCAGACCGCCCACAGCGGCTACTCGTTGATATTCTTCTTTGGCTTTGGTCAAATAAGCCTGAAGCTTGCTTTCCAGAGCCGCTTCATCAACTTCTGTTCCATTAGCTTCTGCTTCGGCCTGAGCTTTTTCCCGCTCCATACGAGCTAAAAATTCCCAGTTTCCGCCCAGCAGAATATCCGTACCCCGACCAGCCATATTGGTGGCAATGGTGACTGCTCCCCATTGTCCGGCCTGAGCAATAATTTCAGCTTCTTTTTCATGAAACTTGGCGTTTAGAACCTGGTGCTTAATGCCTCGGCGTTTGAGCATTCCGCTTAAAATTTCCGATTTTTCAATGGAGATGGTTCCTACAAGAATGGGCTGGCCGGTTTCATGCCGCCGAACGATTTCTTCAATAACTGCGTTAAATTTGGCTTTTTCGTTTTTATAAATCAGATCGCTGAGATCCTGCCGCAGCATGGGCTTGTGAGTTGGAACCTCGGAGACGGATAGATGGTAAATATTGCTAAATTCATCTTCTTCGGTTTTGGCTGTTCCAGTCATGCCGGCCAATTTATCATACATCCGGAAATAATTTTGGAAGGTAATGGTAGCCAGAGTTTGGGATTCTTTTTCTACCATAACTCCTTCCTTGGCTTCAATGGCCTGGTGCAAACCGTCGCTGTAGCGTCGGCCAAACATTAAACGCCCGGTAAATTCATCTACAATAATAACCTGATCGTCCTTGACCACATAATCCCGATCCCGTTTCATCAGGGCATGAGCCTTGAGAGCCTGGGTCATATGATGAGTCAGCTCAATATTAGCATCATCATATAAATTTTCAATACCCAACATTTTTTCCATGCGAGCCACGCCTTCTTCGGTCAGCATGGCGGCTTTGGCTTTTTCATCGACCGTATAATCGGTTTCAAATTTCAGTTGGGGAATTAATTTGGCAAATTTATCATATAAATCAGTAGCTTTGCTGGCCTGACCGGAAATAATCAAGGGAGTGCGGGCTTCATCAATTAAAATGCTGTCCACTTCGTCCACAATGGCGTAATTAAGTTCTCTTTGCACCAGTTGATCCACTCTGGAGGCCATATTATCCCGCAAATAGTCAAAGCCGTATTCATTGTTGGTTCCATAGGTAATGTCGCTGGCATAGGCTTCCCGCCGTTGACTCCAATTCAGGTTATGCACCACCAGTCCCACTGAAAGCCCCAGCCAGCGGTAAAGCTGACCCATCCACTGACTGTCCCGGGTGGCCAGGTAATCGTTGACGGTTACCACATGTACCCCTTTTCCGGTCAAGGCATTCAAATAAACCGGCAAAGTAGCCACCAGGGTTTTACCTTCCCCGGTTTTCATTTCGGCAATGCCGCCATTATGCAAAATTAAGCCGCCGATAAGCTGAACATCAAAGTGCCTCATTCCCAAAACCCGCCAGCCGGCTTCCCGGACTACTGCAAAGGCTTCGGGCAGCAAGTCATTCAAAGATGCTCCCTGTGCCAGTTTTGCTCGGAACTCCAAGGTTTTGCCCTGCAAATCCGAATCGGACAAGGTTTTTATTTGGGGTTCAAGCTGGTTGATCTGGTCAACCACCAGATTCAGCTTTTTTAAGGTCTTTTTACTATCGTCAAAGATTTTTTTGATTAATTCAATCATGTTTATCCTCAAACTTTCCATCTAAAAAGACTGTAAAGGTATTTTTGTTTACATATTTTCTTTTTACGAGATTTACTAAATGTATTACGAAAAGCTGCTTGTAAATCCATTTGTTTATTAGCAAGAGCAAGACTGTCTACTTCCTTTAGATATGGGTAGTCCTTCTTATACTTAGCAGGAGTTACAGCAGCAAACTTACCAGCAGCTTTATAACTTTCAATCTTATCGGCAAGCATAAGATTGTAAACCTTCCGGCAGCAGCCGAAGGTTGTAGCAAACATAACACTTTGTTCAGTTGCAGGATATATTCGATACTTAATTGCTTTGTTTGCCATCTTTCTCACCTTGTGATTGTAGGTATTGTTTATAACCTTTATGATGATTACGACCAATTATATTATGATTATAACACTATAAATAACCAAAGTCAAGAAAACGCCGTGTTTATCGCAATTCATCCCGCCGCCTATAGAGGTGGGGGATTTCTTGCTCACGGCGTGTTAAAGCAGACTAAAGCTGACGATAAGCTTTGGTTTGGATCATTTCCCGGTATCTCTTTTGGGTTACATTCACCAAAGCATTATAAATTTGTCGGCCAATTTCAAAGCGTTTAGTTAAAATATCAATTTGAAATTGCTCTGGATTCAAAGAAAACTGGATAACATAGTTAGCCAGGAGAATCACCTGCTTTCATTAGTATCGCTTTTTCTGACTTTCTATATATTTCTTATATCGAGGATAAAATACAAAATGATAACTAACCATAGATACGGCAGTTTTAGTGATTCTATAATTGTTTTCTATATCTTTATTATAAAACATTTAATATTTGTAGTCAATATCAATGTAACACAAGAGGATTAAAACATATTGGGCTTTTCACCTATTTATTGTAATTTAAATTAGAAAATACCAGATAAAAGTTGCTCAAAGGAATTTGTTTTTTTCACTCTCCCTGGGAAGAAAGGGAGGCTGTCTAAGAGGAAATTTTCAGCCCAAATGTTTCTTAAGCTTCCCGACTCAGGTTGAATAAGTTGGGCATTGTAAAATTGTCGATTGTATGCTAAAATACTTTTTGCCGGATAATCGAAAAAAATTCGGCATAGTTGGATGTTTTTCTCCTGGAAGCAAATTAAAACCGGTTATACATATCAACAAAGGAGTTAGAAAGCATGAACCTGAAAAAAGTTTTGTCTGTAATCCTGGGGCTGCTGATGGTCGCATCCGGGGTTTACTGCATTTGTACTCCAGCCTTGACATATCTGACCTTGGGCTGGGTAATTGGAGCCTGCATGGTGGTCAATGCCATTGGCAGCTTTTTTACCTATTCTGAACGCAAAAAATTCGGAGCAGCCGACGGCTGGACTCTGGTCGGAGCAATTATTTCCCTGCTGCTGGGTCTGGCTCTTGCAGCCAATGGAGTTATGCAAATTATGGTCGATTTGTTTATCCTTTATATGGCGGCTGCCTGGTTGCTGATTATGGGAATTATTCGGATTATGATGGCGATTAGACTATATCGTTTTCACAAATCTCTGGCCTCCCTGGTTTTGGGAAGAAACTGGGGCTGGGTTTTGATCATGGGACTTTTGCTGGTGGCCTGCGGAGTTTTAAGCCTGATCAATCCCTTTGGCCTGATGCTGGCCATTGGATTGATTATCGGAATTAATCTTATTGTGATTGGAGTTAATTTGGTTTCTCTGGCTGTAATTGCCTAGGAGTCGGGAGGTGATTTTTTGTTTCTTTATGCTTTAAAATCCGGAGCAAGTTATTTGAAAAAAATGGCGGATGGTCGGGTGGAACAGGTCAAAATGGATAAAGCTTCGGTTTATCCTGATTTGGCTGGAGCCAGGGCTTTACAGGAGTTGGCCGCAAAGCAGGGCTGGACTGACTTTCATTTAATGCAGCTCACCCTGACTGAAACAGAAATCCTTTAGGAGCTCCCGACCGGGAGCTTTTGTCATATTTAAGGTAAAATTAATTTGTAGCCGGAAGGCTTTGGGGCTATAATAAAAAAAGCAAGGAGGGTGATTTATGCTGAAAACTCAGCTTCCCGGCGGCATCATTGGCAACGGAAAAATGCTGGTGGTGCTTGGTTCGGACGGACAGCCGCAAAAATTGTTCTGGCCGCATATTGATTGGGGGCAGCACTTGGGGCAGTTAAAATTTGGCCTGCAAATTGGTCAGGAGCTTCCGCTTTGGCTGCAAGATCCGGAGTGGTCAAGTCAGCAGTGCTATCAGGATAACACCCTGATTACTCATTTGCAATTTAAAGACCAATATGCCGCCTGTTGGCAGGATACCCTGGATACCCAATCGGATCTTTGGCTGCGTTCGCTGCACATCAAAAACCAGACTTTAACAGATCAGTCCTGGCGATTGGTGGCTTATGCAGCCTGGCAGATTGATCAGTCTGATTTGGCCGACGGAATGTATGTTGAGCAAAATTATCTGGTTCAGCACAAAAGAAAAACTTATTTGGGCTTGAAACTGACTGATTATCCGCTGGCAGCTTGGGGCTGCGGGCGGCAGGGTACTCCTTCTGATCCCTGGCTGGCCTTGCAGAAAGGGAAAATTTGTGGTTCCAGAGATAACATTAAAGGCGGAGCAGCTGCTTTAAGCTGGGATTTGGGACTTTGTCCGGCCGGACAAAGCCTGAAACTGGAGCTGCTGGTGGCGGCGGCTTCCGATCCCATTCAGCTTGACTCTTTGTTTCTGGCAGCCGAGGGCAGGGAAATTCAGTCCCACAGTCAGGCCTTTTGGCAGGGCTGGGCGAAGCCGGAACCGACCTGGCCGCTTTATCGTCGTTCTTTGCTGACCCTCAAGCTGTTGACCGATGCCGAAGGAGGAGGCAGTCTGGCTGCTCCCGAATTTGATCCTGCTTATGAATATTCCGGGGGCTATGGCTATTGCTGGCCTCGGGATGGCTTTTTTGTAGCTTTGGCTTTTGATGAAGCGGGCTATGCCCAGGAAGCTGCTGCTTTTTATGAATTTGCCCGCCGGGTGCAATGTCCGGATGGAGATTGGCAGCAGCGGTATTGGCTGGACGGAAGCTGGGCTTCCCATTGGGGACGACAGACCGACCAGACCGGAGCGGTTTTATGGGGGTATTACCGCCATTATCAGCTTACTCAGGATCAGGAGTTTTTAAAAAAAAGCTGGCCTTCAGCCCGGAAGGGAGCCGAATTTCTGCTGCGGCAGTTAAGCCCGGAAAATCATTTACCCCAGGCGGCCATTGATTTGTGGGAGGATTCTCTGGAACAAAATACCTATACAGCGGCGGCGGTTTGGGGCGGCTTGCAGGGAGCGGCGGGGTTGGCCAATGCTTTGGGCGAAGCAAACCAGGCCAGGCGATGGCAAATGGCGGCTGAACAGCTCAAACAGTCTATTTTGCAGTATTTGCCCAATGAACAGGGGGTTTTCACCCGGGCGAAAGGGAATCTGATTTTGGACTCGGCAGTTTTGGGATTGGTTTATCCCTTTGCTGTTCTGGAACCCCAACACCCTTTAGCCCTGAAAACCCGGCAGGCTTTGGAGGAACATTTGCTGAATGCTCAAACCGGCGGACTGCACCGCTATCAATGGGATCAATATGCCGGCGGCAATCCCTGGGTGGTCAGTACCTTGTGGCTGGCTTTGGTGCATATCCGGCAAGGCAATCGGGAGCAAGCCGCCGAATTAATCCGCTGGAGCGAAAAACACGCTTCTCCCACCGGACTTTTGCCGGAACAAATTGATCAAATTGCGGGACGGCCTTATTGGGTGTTGCCCCTGGCCTGGTCACACGCTTTGTATATTTTGGCCTGCTTGGAATATAAAAAGCGTTTTCAGCCCTGATCAGGTAAATCGCTAGTATATGCTTCCTCCCTTGGTGAAGTATCTTCTAAAATCCGAATCGTGAAATTTTTCATCAATTGTAACGCTACATCACAAATATGCCATTGTTGCGATACTCTGCATCCCGCAATGAAGGATTTGCGTATCCGTACAATAAAATGTGATTGTAGTCTTACAATAAATCGTGACACGAATGCTGCTGCCAATATACTCGAAAGACTGCGGTTACTTGCTGAAGCAGCCTAAAACTAAATATACAGTAGGGATGGAATAGCCCAAACTCATATGCTTGTGGACATTGTGTAAGACTTGAGCTAACGATTATGTTAGCCAGGCAATAGTGGTTGAAGTAAGAAGCTCCGACTTCTATAAGTCAGAGTAGTTCACGAACAAAATAGCCAGAAAAAGCAGGCTGCCTGGTTTCTTTTTCTGATCTTCTTATTAGCAATAGGGGAGGTTTGGCGGTGGAAAATTTAATAAAAGTAGCCAGAGGATTAATTCCGGCGGATGTGGTTTTTAAGGGAGGAAGCTTGCTCAATGTCTTTACGGAAAGCTGGGTACAGGCGGATTTGGCTGTTTATCAGGGCAAAATTGCCGGAATTGGCTGCTATCAGGGGAAACAGGAAATAAATTGTCAGGACAAGTTTATTGTTCCAGGCTTGATTGAAGGGCATCTGCATTTGGAAAGCAGTCAGTTGCTGCCCCGTCATTTGGCTTGGGAAGCGGCTCGGCATGGAACTTCGGCTATTGTGGCCGATCCTCATGAGATATTAAATGTTTGCGGCTTGACCGGTTTGGAATTTATGTTGCAGGAAGCCGAAAATTTGCCTTTGGATTTGTTTTTCACCCTTTCTTCCTGTGTTCCGGCCAGCCCTTTTGAGGAAAACGGAGCCAATTTGAAGGCGGAGGATTTGCAGCCCTATTGGGAGCATCCCCGCATTTTGGGCTTGGCTGAAATGATGAACTTTCCCGGTGTGTTGGCCGGGGAGCCGGAGGTTTTGGGCAAAATTCAGGCGGCGGCTGGAAAGGGCAAATTAATTGATGGTCATGCCCCCGGTTTAAGCGGCCGGGATTTAAATGCTTATGTGGCTGCGGGTATTTATTCTGACCATGAATGCATTTCCTATCCAGAAGCTAGGGAAAAGCTGGAGCTGGGACAATGGATTATGATCCGGGAAGGCTCGGCGGCTCGTAATTTGCAGGATTTGCTGCCCTTATGGGAATCTCCCTATGCTCAACGCTGTATGCTGGTCAGTGATGATTTGGCGGCGGAAACCTTGGTTCAGTCCGGACATTTGGATCGAATTATTCGACAGGCTTTAGCTTTGGGAATGGATCCCATTAAAACCATTAAGATGGCTTCCTTCAATCCGGCACAATATTTTAATTTGACCCAAAGGGGGGCTTTGGCTCCTGGTTATCGGGCGGATCTGCTGGTTTTGAGCGATTTGCCTGGTTTTGTCCTGGAAATGGTTTATAAAAATGGTCAGCCTATTGCTCCCCAATGCGGAATTAATCCTTGGCAGGAAAAAATTAAGCATACGGTGCAAATTAAGCCGCCGGCAAGTTTGAAACTGGGAACTCGTCCAATTATTCAAATGACCGCTGGCCAACTGTTGACTCAGGAGGGCGGTTGGGCTGCTGAAATAGACTTGGAGCGGGATGTGCTGCAAGTGGAGGTTTGGGAAAGATATCGGAGAACGGGACATCGTTGCGGAGCCTATTTACAGGGCTATGGCCTGCAAAGGGGAGCGATTGCTCAGAGTATCAGTCACGATTCCCATAATTTAATTGGGGTGGGAACCAATGTTCGGGATTTACAAATGGCCTTTGAGCGTTTGCAGGAATTGCAGGGCGGAGTAGTTATGGTTCTGGAAGGACAGGTGCAGGAGGAATTGGCTTTGCCTTTGGGGGGATTGATGAGTGAAGCTCCAGTAGCGGAGGTTATAGCTTCCTGGCAAAGGTTGAAGGCTTTGGCCTGGAGTTGGGGAGTCCGGCCGGAATTGGAGCCGTTTATGGCCTTATCCTTTTTGGCTCTGCCGGTAATTCCGGAACTAAAGCTGACGACTCAAGGTTTGGTGCGGGTGAGTGAATTTAAATTGATTTGATAAGCTGTCAATTTGGGCGATCTTCCGCATCTCAGGGAGCGGAAGATCGCCCGCCTTGATTTTAGTGATGAACATGGGAAATTATATGACTGACTTACCCTCAGGCAAGCCTGCGGGGTTCCAATTGTTAAGCGTTGATTGTAATCGTACATCATTTTCAGACTTTGGAATACAAGTTTATGCTTAGAGCAAAGAAACTTTATAGACAAGCAATCCATTGATCACATTAGCGTCTAATTTCTGCCATACAGCA
>JAZRVI010000034.1:0-5998 GCA_045599035.1 Desulfocucumaceae bacterium
AGGGCAGATTATCCACGCGTTACTCACCCGTCCGCCACTAAGTCTTCGAAAAAGTAAACTTCTTCTAAACTCCGTTCGACTTGCATGTGTTAGGCACGCCGCCAGCGTTCGTCCTGAGCCAGGATCAAACTCTCCATAAAATTTATATGAAGATTTCTCTTCTTTAGCTCATTCTTTTACTAGCTTTGCTTTCTTCAAGCGTTTTCTCTTGACGAGAGTAATTTCATGTTTCCTTACTTCTTCTGTTTAGTTTTCAAGGACCTTCTCGGCTTTCTCCGCCGAACATTTAATATCTTATCACATCTATTTTCCCTTGTCAACTCTTTTTCTGCGATTTTTTATTTTCTTTTTAATCTCCCGATTACCCAAAATAAAAATCCGCTTACAAAAGTGACTCGTTTAGTGTAGCATCTTTTTAGAGTTTTGACAAGCCTTTTTTTTAAATTTTAGCAAAATTTTTTGTTGGTTTATCAATAATGCGTTACAAAATCATTGAGAAAGAACCTGGTTAGTGGTAAGGTAATTATTTAAGTATTTTCTGATGTGTACAGCCACTTGTTTTTTTAAATCCTCAAAAGAATAAAATTTGTGGGAAGCAAAGACAACAAGACCTGCATTGGGGTTTCTCTTACCCATATTCCTGATGAAACTGAGTTCTTCAAACTGACTTCTTCCGGCGTATGCTGACTGGCATGGCTGTGCGGTCTGCGGGAACGATCTTTCAAAGAATCCCAGGTTCCGTCATAACGCCGTTTCCAACGGTAAACATATTGACGATTGACTTTGTATTTGATTGCCGCCTGTATTACACCATGTTTTTCAGCATAATAAAAACTTGCGAAATTGCATATCCTGTGTTACTTTATTCATAATGGATGGGCAGTCTCCCTGCTTTTTGTGTCGTTAACAAGAACAAGACTGTAACACAGGTTTTCCCATTCGTCATCTTTTTTTGTAAATTTCCGGGCGGCAGTCTCCTGATTACCATACTGCATAGCCTCAAGCAAAACAGATCTGCTGTCGTTACTGTGTGATAAATCCATGTAACACATCCATAGATTGTTGGCTGAAAAGGCTGGCTTTGGCGGCTCTCCCCTCTGGAGGAGAGCCGCCAAAGAAGCATTTTAGCCCTATAAAAGCTTTTCCTCTGACCAGGATCTAAGTCCGCTTTGCCGAGCCTTGTCCAACCATAACATATAGCTGCGTTCAGCGGTTTTTAGCTTAAAAATCCAATAATCATTGTCGGCAGTTTCGCACTGGTGAAAGCCCAACCAGGCTTCCTGCCATTCCTTCTTTCTCAGCTCGATTTGTTCCAAAAGCCAGTTGGTTTCCAAGAAAACCGGCTTGGCCTCCAGCCCAAAAAGCTTTTTCAGTAAGTTGATAAATCTTACCATTTTAAGCCCCGGAATTAATTTATGCGATGATTTTAAGTAAAAGAAGTCGCCTTGGGAAAAAATCTAAGCTAGGAAGATTTAATTTTTGGTGTATAATTGATAATGAGTTATTGTTTGCAGGGAGGGAAAAAGTTGAAAAAGATTTTTAATCTGTTGATCAGCCGGGTTTTTGTGCTGTCTGCGGCTATTCTGCTTCAGGTTTTGCTGCTGGTTGTTGTTATCTGGAATTTCAGTAATTATTTTATTTATTTTTATACCTTTTGTGCCTGCTTAAGCCTTTTGGCTGTTCTGATAATTCTAAACAACAACAGCAACCCGGCCTATAAGTTAGCCTGGATTATTCCGATTCTTCTGTTTCCAATCTTTGGCGGACTGTTTTTTTTGATTTTTTCCAAAAAAAAGGTGCATCGGCAACGCCGCTATAAGTTTAATTTGGCTTACAGCAAGCTGATTTCCTTTTTTGACAGCTCAGCAGATTTGCTGGAGAAGCTGGCAAGCGTTGATTTGACGGCTGCCCGACAGGTGCGTTATTTGTGGGATAACTCGGTCTTTCCGCTTTGTCAAAACTGTTCGGCTCAATATTATTCCTTGGGAGATCATTTATTTCCTGCTTTGCTGGATGATTTAAAAAAAGCCCGGCATTATATTTTTCTGGAATTTTTTATTGTGGAAGAAGGGCTGTTCTGGGACAGCATTTTGGAGGTTTTAGTCCAGAAGGTTAAAGAAGGAGTTAAAGTTCGGGTTATTTATGATGATTTGGGTTCTATCTTAACTCTGCCGTTTCGCTATGAACGCAAATTGCGGGCTTTGGGCATTGAATGTCAGGTTTTTAATCCCCTGCTCCCCTTTGTTTCGCTGAAAATAAATTATCGGGATCACCGCAAAATTGCGGTAATTGACGGACATACTGCTTATACCGGCGGGATTAATTTAGCCGATGAATATATTAACGCTTATGTCAAATATGGGCATTGGAAGGACAGCGGAATCCGGGTGCAGGGCAGTGCAGCCTGGAGCTTTACTTTGATGTTTTTGTCCACTTGGGAGGATTTAAGCAAAATACCGGAGGATTATAAGCTTTTTTATCCTCAGGTCTGGCCGGAAATAGAGCCGGACAGCGGTTATCTGCTGCCCTATGCCGATACCCCGGTTGATGAGGAACTGGTTTCGGAAACTGTTTATTTGAATGCTATTAACCGGGCGGATAATTTTGTCTGGATTACCACTCCTTATTTAATTTTGGATAATGAAATGCTGACGGCTTTGGGCAATGCGGCCAAGAGCGGGGTTGATGTGCGGATTATAACCCCTTATATTGCCGATAAATCCTATGTTCATGCCCTGACCCGCTCAAATTATAGCCGCCTGATTCAAAGTGGGGTTAAAATTTATGAATATACCCCTGGTTTTATTCATTCCAAGGTTTTTTTGGTTGATGATAAAATTGGCATTGTTGGAAGCATCAACCTGGACTATCGCAGTCTCTATCTGCATTTTGAATGTGCAGTCTGGATTTATCGGATGACTTGTTTGCAGGCCATCCGTCAGGATTTTGAACAAATTTTTGCTGTATGTCGGTCTATTTCCCTGCAAAGCTGTTTGGAGATTCCCTTGTGGCGACGGGTTTATTATTCTCTGCTGCGGATCTTTGCTCCTTTGATGTAGCAAAAGACGGATGCCTGTTGGTTTTTCAATGATTTTGTAATATATCATTGAAAAACCAACATTTTTAAATTTTCAGCCGAATTGCCGCTTTACAGCGGTCTTTTGGCCGGAATCCCCGGCTTTCTCGGATACTTTTTAGGAGTAGGCTCAACTTTGCGAATCTTCAAAAGACAGCGGCTTTCTTTCCCTTCCGGCAAAGCAAATTCCAGACAACCTTCCAAGATTCCGCCCAGCTTTTGATAGGCTTTAACTGCCCCTTCGCTTTCCTCCTGAGCCGCCGCTCCTTTTAAAGCCCAAAAGATCCCCCCCACCTTCAAGAGAGGCAGAGCATATTCCAACAAAACCGGCAGAGGAGCCAAAGCTCTGGCCACCGCCAGATCAAATTTTTCCCGATATAAGCTGTTTCGTCCCAAATCCTCCGCCCGTGCCTGCACTACTTCCACCCGGCTTTGCAGTTTCAGCAATTCAGTTACCTGCTGCAAAAAGCCGGTTTTTTTGCCCACAGAATCAGCCAGCACCATCCGAAGCTGAGGACAGCAAATTGCCAGGGGCAGGCCGGGAAAACCGGCTCCGCTCCCCAAATCAATCATTTTTTGTTCTTCTCGGGGCAAATATTTTTTTAAGACCAGACTGTCCAAAAAATGCTTGCTGGCCGCCTCCTTTTCAGAGGTAATGGCAGTTAAATTATATTTCTGATTTTCTTCCTGCAAAAAGTTATAGTATTGCCGAAAAGCGGCTACCGCCGGTTCGGGCAGCTCCAGTTTAAGCTCTTCTGCTCCGGCCAGCAAATATTTTTCCAGCTCCATCCCTAATCCTCCGCTGCTCGTCTATATTGTTCCAAATAAACCATCAAAACTGCCAAATCACTGGGATACACTCCGGAAATACGAGAAGCCTGCCCCAAAGAAGTCGGGCGAATCTGCTCCAATTGCTGGGCTGCTTCCAAAGAAATCCCTTTAATTTTGGCATAAACAATTTCCGGCGGAATCTTTTTGTTCTCCAGCCGATTGAATTTTTCCACTGCTTCCTGCTGTTTTTTAATATAGCCTTCATATTTAACCGCAATTTCCGCCATTTCGGTTAAATCCTGATTTAGATCTTCCCTTGCTTCCAGACCCAGCTCCAATAAATCCGGATAAGTGATTTCCGGCCTTTTCAATAAAACGGCCATAGGTGTGCTTTGTTTGGGCGGAGCAGAATTTTTCTTTTGGAAAAGAGCTGCCGTATTTTCGTTAACCGGCACCAGGGTTTTATGCAGCCGTTCCACTTCCGATTCAAACAGTTTTTTCCGCTCCCAATAGCCTTCCAATCGCTCCTGATTAACTGAACCCACCTTAAAGGCTTTTTCAGTCAGCCGCAATTCAGCATTATCATGCCGCAGCAAAAGCCGGTGTTCAGCTCTGGAGGTCATAATTCGATAAGGTTCATCCACACCTTTGGTTACCAGGTCATCCACCAAAACCCCAATATAAGCTTCCGAACGGCTCAAAATTAAGGGAGCTTCCCCTTTGGCATATTGAGCAGCATTAATTCCCGCCAAAGTTCCCTGAGCAGCAGCTTCTTCATAACCGGAGGTTCCGTTGATCTGCCCGGCCGAAAACAACCCCGGCAGCATTTTGGTTTCCAGAGAAAGCTTTAGCTGAGTGGGATCAAAGGCATCATATTCAATAGCATAGCCCATCCGCATAATCTCGGCCTTTTCCAATCCCGGCATAGTGCGGAGCATGGCAATCTGGACATCCTCCGGCAAGCTGGTACTCATGCCCTGCACATACATTTCATTGGTATTTAAGCCTTCCGGCTCAATAAAGACCTGATGAGCTGTTTTTTCATAAAAACGAATTACTTTGGTTTCAATGGAAGGACAATAGCGAGGGCCAATGGCCTGAATTTTGCCGCTGAATAAAGGGGAACGATCCAGATTATCCCGGATAATTTTATGGGTTTCTTCGTTGGTATAGGTCAGCCAGCAAAGCTGCTGTTCCTTAGACTTAATCCGGCTTCGATAGGAAAAATTCTGCCACTGAGGATCTCCGGCCTGAATTTCCATTTTGCTAAAATCCAAACTGCGGCGATCCACCCGACAGGGAGTCCCGGTTTTAAACCGCATCAGCCTAAAGCCCAAGTCGGCCAGATTTTCCGACAGTCTGACAGCATTGGGATTACCCTGAGGTCCGCCCGGATAGTCCACTTCTCCAATAATAATTTTGCCATTCAAATAAGTTCCGGTGGTCAAAACCACCGCCCGAGAACGAAAAACCGCTCCCCCGGAGCCAACAATTCCGGCAATCCGGCCATTTTCCACCAACAGCCGTTCGGCCAAAACCTGCTTAACCTCCAAATTAGGAGTATTTTCCAAAGTTTCCTTCATTGTAAGCTGATAAACCATTTTGTCGGTTTGAGCCCGCAAAGCTCGAACTGCCGGCCCTTTGGCTCGATTCAGCATTCGCATTTGAATGGCACAGCGGTCGGTATTAAAACCCATTTCTCCACCCAAAGCATCCAGCTCCCGAACCAAAAGCCCTTTGGCTGGGCCGCCTACCGAAGGATTGCAGGGCATCAGACCAATATTGCCCAAATTCAAGGTTATGCACAAGGTTTTACAGCCCATGCGAGCCGCAATCAAAGCAGCTTCACAGCCGGCGTGTCCGGCTCCCACTACGATTACTTCATATTGACCGGCGTCATATTCAAACATCATCAGGCCACCTTTAAGCTTTTTTTAATGTTGGTGCGAAGAAACTCGGCTTTTTAAAGCCGAGATGAACGCACCTATTTTTTTGTTTGCACAAGGCATTAAAATATGATACACTTATTACATGAATAGACATGATTCTAAGTATACACATGGTAGAACTTGCGTATATAAGCTCAATTACCATATCATATGGGGTACAAAGTATGGTTAAACACAGAGGCTGCCGTTACCGGATATATCC
>JAZRVI010000035.1:0-23423 GCA_045599035.1 Desulfocucumaceae bacterium
ATTCTGCTTTAAATGGTCTTACCCCAGCTCAATGTGCCGGTTTGAAGCTTTCAAAAAAACGAAAACGGACATTCTTGCTGGTAGCTTAAATCGTTTTGGATTATTTTGAACGAGCTTCTTTCATGTTTACTTTACAGTCCCAGCTTATTCCGCCGAAACAATTTCTACTTTTATTTCCACCTGAATGGTTGGGTGCAGCTTAATGATAATCGGAAACTCTCCCACGGTTTTGAGGGGTTCTTTCAACACAATTTTTCTTTTGTCCACAACATAACCAAATTGTTTTTCCAGTTCTTCTCCAATATCCTTATTGTTAATCGCCCCAAAAAGTTTTCCGCCTTCTCCTACTTTACCCACAATTTTAATTTGCAAGTCGGCCATTTTTGCTGCCAATTCCTGGGCATTCTTTTTTTCTTCGGCTTTGCGGTAATCTTCCAAAGCCTTTTGATTGGATAATTCTCTTAATTTTCCTTCGGTAGCCAGGGCAGCCAAACCACGGGGAAAGAGAAAATTATTGGCATAGCCATCAGAAACATTCACAACCTGCCCTTTTTTTCCTTTACCTTTTACATCCTGCAATAAAACAACTTTCATTTTTCATTCCCCTTTTCTTTCAAGTTTACGCCGCCAATCTAACAAGGCATCCAAAATGCCCAAAATTGGCAGCAGAATCATAAATAGACCATTTATAATTAAAAAAACAACCAGCAAAAATTTAAAAAATCCAGCTACCCGCCATTTTTGATTTAGATAAATTACCAGGGATAAACCGGCCAAACCAAAGATAAAACCACATACATACAACCAATTGGCTCCAATCAAGTGTAGACTGGATTGTCCAAATTGCCAGCCCAGAAGATAAATTGCCAAGCCCGGAATGACCACCCAAATGCTCGGCCAGGGCAAGTGCCAACGGGAAAACCTGATCGATTCACAAACCGGGAGTTTCCAGTTCTTTAAACCTCTATAGGCCAGATTCCAGGTAATAAGTCCCAAAAACAAAGAATAAATTAACAGCATAGAAGGTATTAAATGCAAACACCATTGTACCAGCTCTCCAATGGCCTGGTCAGAAATTTGTCCCTGAGTCAACTCGGCATAGCCCTTTAAGGACTGCTGTAAATAAACAGCCATTTCCTGATTCCAGGCCGCAAATTCCTGGGGCATGATCCACCAAAAGGCCAGCAAAAAAAACAACAGGTTTAAACCGGCTGCTGCCGCCAAAAAGCTTCCTAAGCCCCTCAAATAGTTTTTTTGCTGTTTAAGCAGCCATCCCAACAGCCAGCCCAAAAAAATAATCTGTCCGGCCAGGAAAACAGCTTCGATCAAACTAATCCACTTTAACCCATATAAGAGCAGCAAAAGCCCAGCCAAGCCAGCAGCCGCCACTCCGACACTTTTGCCCCCCTGCCGATTCAGCAAAAAAGCCAAAGGAAGCGGCAGCAAAAAAAGAAAAATTAATCCGCCCAGCCAGCAAAACAACAAAGCCAGTCCAGCCAAAATTATCCAAAGCCCAATTTCTTTAAAATTCATATTTAACCTCTTTAAGTCTGGATTATTTTCTTATTCGCCGGAAAAAGTTTATTTCCTTTTTGCTGACCAGCTTTCCTCTGACTGAAAGACCATCCTTCAAATAAGGATGGTCTTTATGACACATTATAATAAGGGCATATCTTCAAAATACCCATCCTTCATCCGAAAACCATCTGGAATAACTCCAAGCCGAACCAAGCCCAATCTTCTGGCCTAATTATTAAAAAACTCCTGCTAAAGCTTAACAGGAGTAATTTTTTCTATTCGGCTGTAAAAGGCAAAAGGGCGATATTGCGAGCTCTTTTGATGGAAGTGGTCAGCATTCTTTGATGCTTGGCACAATTACCGGAAATCCGACGAGGCAGGATTTTGCCTCTTTCGGTGACATACTTCTTCAGGCAATGGACATCTTTATAATCAATTTCTTCCACCTTGTCTACGCAAAAAGCACATACCCGCTTTTTACCTCTGCGTCCACGATCACGTTTCACTTGGATTCTCCTCCTTACTAAAAGGGCATATCATCATCCACAAAGCTAACTTCGCTGGCAAAGCTTTCTTCCTTATTCGGAGCAGTCGGTCGGGACACAGTCCCCTGATCTTCTTTCGCCCGATCCAGAAAACGAACATTTTCAGCAATTACTTCGGCTGCTTTGCGGCGAATCCCCTGACTGTCATCATAGCTTCTAATCTGCAACCTGCCATCCACGGCAACCAAACGCCCTTTTCCAAGATAGTTGGCACAATTTTCCGCAGCCTTACTCCAAACCACAATATCAATAAAGTCAGTTTCCTTTTGGCCATCCTTACCAAAACGCCGATCCACAGCTATGGTAAATTTGGTAACCGGAGTTCCGCTGGGAGTATATCGAATTTCAGGGTCATGGGTCAATCTCCCGATCAAAACTATCCTGTTGAGCATTTTATCACCTCAAGTGCAAATTATTTTTCTTCCAACCGGACAATAATGTGGCGAATAATATCATCACTGATCTTATAAACCCGATCCAGTTCTTTGATGGTTGCCGGTTCCCCATCGAAATTAACCAAAACATAATAGCCTTCTTTGACATGATTAATTTCGTAAGCCAACCGTTTTTTGCCCCACTTATCAATATTGGTGATTTCTCCGCCATTATTGGTAATAATTCCAGTAAATTTTTCAATTACTCCAGCAGTTTGTTCTTCTTCCAGATCCGGACGAATCACAAAAACGGTTTCGTATTTACGCATTTTTTCACCTCCCTACGGACTTAAAGCGGCTCTTTACAGAGCAGGGCTCATTCATAACATTTTGATTATACCACTTCAGCCAATTTGAAGCAACTACTTTTTCCAAAAAATAACCTCAAAATCTTCCAGCCAGATTTTGAGGTTATCAAATTATTATTGTTCCAAAAGAATCAACGGATTTTGAGGTGATCCGTTTACAATGGTTTCAAAGTGCAAATGCGGACCGGTGCTGTTGCCGGTTGAACCCAATTTGCCGATTGCTTCACCAGCTTTGACCTTTTGGCTAACCTGCACATCATAGGCCGAAAGGTGAGCATAGCGGGTTACCAGTCCGTTGCCATGATCAAGCAAAATCTGATTGCCGTAACCATCATTAAAATTGCCAGCTTTAATCACCACTCCGGGAGCCGCTGCATAAATTGGATCGCCGGTACTGCCGCCAAAGTCAGTTCCGGCGTGCAGACGACCCCATCTCGTGCCAAAATTGGAGGTAATAACTCCGCTGCAAGGACGATATAAATGCCCGCTGCTATTGAACGAACCAACTGCTACAATTTGATTCTGCGGCTCCAGAGTAACTGTTTCCTGTACAACCTCTGTGCTTTCCAACACGCCATTGCGTTTGGTAACTTTATTTACTATCTGTTTTTCGCCGTTTTTGCCTTCCTGGACGATTTTTTCCTGACCATAATTCAGGTTTTCATCCTCCACTTCTTCAATTTCAAAATTAATTGGCTGCGTTTCTTCCACTGTTTTAACTGACAGAACATCAACCCAAGCACCCGGACAAACTAATTTAATCTTTTGCCCCACATTAATTCGGTCGAGATTAAGTCCTGGATTTAAAGAAGCAAATTCGCTCAAAGAAAGCTCGCAGGAACGAGCCAGACTGTAAGAGGTATCCCCAGCTTTAATCGTATAATCTATGGGTATTTTTTTACCCTGAGTTAAAATTTTTAAAGCCTGAGAGCGGTTGGAAATTTGATCCAGACTTACCTTGGCAGTTAAGGTTTCCAGGTTTTGAGCCAAATAAACCTCTGCACCTTCTTCCTGGTAAGGCTGCATCAACTCATTCAAAACAGCTTCAACTTCGACTTGGTTCAGCATATATAGCAAAATCTCACCATTTAATTTAACCGAAAGAGCATTGCTCAAATCAAAATAACGATCCTGAGCCAAAGCTTGCTTTAAAGTTTCACCAGTTAAAACATTGGATTGTTTAGCCGTAACCTGGGTAACCTGCAAATTGGTGCTTAGACCATTTTGCAACCCCCAGGTTTTAGCTTTATCAATCAATAATTCTTCGATAATTTCCTTGGCTTCTGTCTGGTTGGAAACCTGGCAGACTATTTCACCATTCAATTCCACGGCTCCGATTATGGTATAACTGTTGCTGAAAGCCGCAAAGCTCATTACCATCAAAGTTGCAATGACCAAACTCAAGATATAGCCTATTTTGATATTTTGCACCTTATTCAGCCAGCGTTTCATGCCAGAAACATTTTTTTCGTTTAGAGTCGTTTTGTTGTCCTGATCCATAAATTTTCCCTTGCTTAAAGGAGACATCACCTCTTCATTCAAATTTGGGGGAAAACAGTTCTAAGCTTGACTGTTCTGGCCAAAGTATAGCATAAGGAACGAATTTATGCAAATCATCCAAAGGGGGTGTGCTTTGAAAATTCCTGCCTGACCTTTTTTCTACTTTTTTACAAAGCGGGATTTTTTGCATTTACTCCTGATAGCTCCAGAATTCGCCCCAATCCAAAATTAATTTTCCTGTTTTTAGATAGGTTTTTTAAGAGTTTTTGCTCTCTTGAACCGCCTGTAAGTAAAGTGAACATTCTATTCTTTTTCGCATCAAATGACAGGCAAAAGTATCCGGCTGACTCAAATTCCCATTACGGGCAAAGGCCGCCGCATGGCATCCCCCGCTGCAATAAAATTTGGCCCAACACTTCCGACATTCCGGCTTGGCATAAACATGAGCCGCCAAAAATTTTTCCCGCAGATCTTCCTTTTGAATCCCTTGCCAAACATCACCAATCTTAAAGTTTTCCTGTCCCACAAATTGATGACAGGGGAATAGATCTCCGTCCGGAGCAACCGCAAAATATTCCACCCCAGCATTGCAGCCGGTCAAACGCTTGGGCAAACAAGTTTCCCCGCCAATATTAAAATGGAAAAAACGAAATTCCTGCTCTGTCCCCTGCTTTTCCAGCCAAAATTCAGCCAGGCGTTCATATTCTGCTTCAATTTGGGGCAAGTCCTCCGGCCTCAAGGCATATTCTTCCTCTGGTGCCGCAATAACCGGTTCCAGAGAGATTTCCTTAAAGCCTTCCGCCACCATTTGCCGAACATCCTGGCTGAAATCCAAATTATAGTGGGTATAAGTTCCCCGCACATAATATTGAGAATGACCCCGCAAGGCCAAAAGCTCCTTAATCCGGGAAACTACCAGGGCATAAGAATCCCCTCCCCCAGCCAAAGGCCGCATTCGATTATGTACCTCTGGCCGCCCATCCAGACTTAAAACTACTGGCATTTTATAGGCATTAATAAAATCCATAGTTTTGCGATCTAATAACAAGGTGTTGGTGGTCAGGGTAAATTGAATAATCTTATCCAATTCCTGGGCTCGTCTTTCTCCGTATTCTACCAAAGAAAACATTACTTCTGTATTTAATAAAGGTTCTCCGCCGAAAAAGTCAACCTCCACCCGTTTACGCTTGCCGCTTTGCTCCAAAAGCAGTTCCAAAGCCTGTTTGCCCACTTCTTCGCTCATCAGGCCGGAAGGCCCACCAAATTTGCCTTGGCCGGCAAAGCAATATTTGCAGGCCAAATTGCAATCATGAGCCAAATGCAGACATAAAGCCTTGATAATTTTACCATTCACTGGATGATATTCCCCTTGCAAAGGATCTTCACTAAAAAGCTGTTCTTCCGCTTTCAGGCCGTCCAAAGCTGCCCAAACCTCCAGAATGTCCTTGTTCTCATATTTCCCTTGATATTTTTGCTGAATATCTTCCAGGCTTAAAAGAGGATAATCATCCAGCATTTCCCAGGCCAACTCATCTACCCGATGCAAGGATCCGCTATAAACATCCAGAACCAATCGGTAATCACCAATTTTAAATTTATGAATCATTTTTCCTCCAAAATAAAAACCCAATCCTAAAAGAAGGATCAGGGTTTTAGATTCTTATTTGTTTTCATTGACACAAGCCTGATTACCTACCGTGCAGGAAGTTTTGCAGGCCGATTGGCAAGAGGTTTGACATTCTCCGCAGCCCCGGTTTTGCAAAGTAGCCTTCAAGGTACCTTTGCTGATAGTTTGAATATGCAATTTTTCGTCCCCCTTAAAATTTTTACTGGTTTTATTTTAATATGAGCAAGCACAAAATACAAGGTTTTCCTTTATTTTTTCAAGAGAGTTTTGGTCAAAACACTACCCAAATCCAATTTGGCAAAATCCTGCGTTTCAGGCAGTATCAAATAAAATTTATCCGTACGGTCAAATTCCGCATAAGCTTCCACAAAAGACACATCCAGAACATGGCCGCCCCTGGTTTTATCCTCAGAAATAAAGTGCATATGCCAGCCAGGTTCATTAAGACCGTCAAAATAGGCCGGACAATATAGAGCAACTAAAGTACCTTTCTGATTCATATAAGTAAATTCCTCCTGATCTTTTGCCAAGACCTGCTCCAAACTTGGATAAGGTTCGCTTTGAGCATGGGGAGCACGCACTTTTACTTTTTGAAAGGTTCCGGTAATTTTTGCCAGATAAAAACAGTTGACGCTTTTCGGCGAAATTAAAAGAGTTAATTGTTTTTCCAGGTTGCTTAAATTGGGCGAATCCTTTAAGGCAACTGAAAAATCAACTTTAAAGGAGCTGAGAGAAGCAAAAGGAGTAGTTTCCTGCTGATTGGCCTGAACTACCGAACCATCAGCCAATGCCTGATAACAAATTCCGTCCAGAACAATCATTTCTCCATCCAGACCGTCAAAGGTACCCACTCCAAAATCCCCATAGTTCAGCAAATCCTTAACTGACATTACACCATGATAATCACCTTGCTGCAAAGCCTTCAGAGTTGAAACTTGAACTAAACATTCATCAGGCTCCAAAGGATTACAGGCAGTTAAGCCAAAAACCAGCAGGGCAATCAAAGTATAAATTAAGAATTGGTATCTTTTCATTAAATAAATGCACTCCTCTCCAATATGCACCTGATTTTTAAATTAACGGCTTTTAAGAAGGATTATTGTAAGTACTGCTGGGAATGGCCTTTTCTGTTACATTTCCTTCCGAATCGGTAATAATTTTTTTACCAGTTACTCGGTTTCCTGATTTATTCGTAACAATTTGAACATTCTTTTTATAGGCTGAATTACCATAAATATTCACGGTCAAAATACCGGCATAAGCACTTGTAGTCACATAAATATGTTTATCGGTATTATTTTTAAAGACAAAATCGACACTGCCATAGGAAACAGTAGCATCCAAGCCGGCTCTGGCATAACTGACCGGCAGAGTGTGGTTACTTCTAGTTACAATTTCCAAGTCAGCATATAAAACCGCATCATAAAGGGTAGTACTAACTTGACAAACCCCGCCGCCCCAATCCGGAACAAACTCATCATTAATAATAACTGTAGCTTTTTGATAACCATTTCCCGGTGTACGAGGTCCAACAACTTCATTATAAGATAATTCTTCTCCTGGAGCTACCAGAGTATTATTTAACGCTGCTGCTGCTGTCCGAACATTGGAGGCTCTAGCCGCTGAGGAAGTACTGAAATTGGTAGAGAAGGAACTCAACAGACAATTTAGGCCATAATCCGCAATTGTTTGTTCAGTAACATCCGGAACGACTTCGACCATGTTAATATTTAATATTAAATCTTTAGAATAATCCGTTTGAGCCAACAGATCTTTAAAATCCGAACAGGCTGTTCCCAAATCCGGTTTGCTTCCACTTTGGCTGTTTGTTGTAATGCTTGGTTCTCCGGAAGCCGAAAGCACAAATTTCGCATTAATCGGATTAATAATTAAAACATCCGTTGCCTCCGCCAATTTTTGCTGCCCTGCTTCCTGATCCCAATCGGCTGGAACAAGTACCCCGGCTCCATCCCTGGCAATAAATCTTTGTTCCCGTAAATTAGATAAATCCGAACCTTGCTTGCCCATATTAATGGCCTGATCAACAATTTCCTCCGTCTTAAAACTAACTCCCATTTCCTGCAAGGTCAAATGCCATTGTTGATCCTGACAATTTACCTGCACTCCGGAAGATAAATATTCATTAATTTGCAGCTGAACTTTTTCGGTTGCTTGTTGTCGATTCAGCCCGGATAAATCCTGTTGACCAAAATAAACCCCTTTGGTTACAATTCCGGGTTCCGTACACAAAAGTCCGGGAATAAAATAAAATCCCAACCCAATTAAAACAATCACAATCAGGCTTATCGAACCAATTATGATTGGCTTTTTGTTTTTTCTTATCACTATTGGTTGCAGGTTCATGTAATTTGCTGCTCAAAATATTAACCCGTTAAGGATATAATCCTTCATTATTCTTATTTATTAGAGGTTTTTTCAAGCAGCAGCCTCCTTTATAATCTTATTTCATCCATTATAATACATCTTTCTTCATCCGGCAATTATAATATATAAGAGAATCTGTTTTTTTGAATAAAAAAATCGGCTGAACCATAGCCCATTGTTTGTTTGGGTACAGTTCAACCAACCATGCCAGACAAATATTTTATTATTCCACTGTGCTTTCCCAAGCATCAGCAACCCTTTGCCATTCTTCGTCATCTTCAATATCTACCAAAAATTCATTGCCTTCTTCGTCCAGATCAAAGCGTAAAATAATGGCTTCATCATCTTCTTCGTCTTCATTATCACTTGCTTCAGCCTGTTCCAAAGGCAACAAAATAGCATATTCCTTATCTTCCACACCCAAAACTTCAATAATGATAAAATCTCGTTCCTGTCCATCTTCATCAATCAGGGTTAAAATTTCATCTTCTCCGCCTTCACAATCGCAACCTTCGCCATGTTCATTGCAATGACATTTATTTTTTTCATTATCGGACACTATTATCACCTCGTTTATAGTAATTAGAATTTATTTTAACTCCATTTTTATCAGATGTCAAGAAATCATCTTCCGCAAATTTGGCCGGTCAGCAGAAAATTGGCAAAGCCCCAGGCTAATGCCTTGCAATTTTTTGGTTAATAACCTATAATGAACAAAACAGATCCAATAAAAACAGGGGTTTTTTGAAGGAGGATTATAATGCTTGACTTAAAATATGTTCGTTCCAATCCAGATCTGGTAAAAGCCAGCTTACGCAACCGCAATATGGATGATTCAATCCTGGAACCTTTTTTGCTACTGGACAAAAAACGCCGGGAAGAGCTGGCTCAGGTGGAACAAATGAAAAACCGCCGCAATACGGTTTCTGAAGAAATTGGTCGTCTGAAAAAAAGCGGGGAGGAAGCCGAGGATCTGGTTTTGGAAATGCGGCAGCTTTCCAATGAAATCAAGGCAGTAGATGAAAAATTGCGGCAAATGGATGAAGAAATGCAGCAGTCTTTGCTGGCCATCCCCAATATTCCCCATGAAAGCGTTCCCATTGGCCAGGATGATTCAAACAATCTGGAAATCCGACGCTGGGGTACTCCCCGGAAATTTGACTTTTCCCCCAAGCCCCACTGGGATCTGGGCGAAGCTCTGGATATTCTGGATTTTGAACGGGGCAGCAAGGTTACCGGAGCCAGATTTACTTTTTACAAAGGTTTGGGAGCCAAACTGGAAAGAGCGGTTATCAGCTTTTTCCTCAACCTGCACACCAGTGAGCATGGTTATGTGGAAATCTTTCCGCCCTTTATTGCCAATTCCTACAGCATGACCGGAACCGGCCAATTACCCAAGTTTGCTGAAGATATGTTCCGGCTGGAAGGAACCAATTATTACTTGATTCCCACAGCAGAAGTTCCGGTTACCAATCTTTACCGAGAAGAAATTCTGGATGGAGCAAAGCTGCCTATTAAGCATTGTGCCTACAGTGCCTGTTTCCGGGCAGAAGCCGGTTCCGCAGGACGAGATACGCGGGGATTAATTCGTCAGCATCAATTTAACAAAGTGGAACTGGTCAAATTCGTTCATCCTTCCAATTCCTATGCTGAACTGGAAAGTCTGACCCTGAATGCTGAAAAAGCCTTGCAGCTTTTGGGTCTGCCCTATCGGACGGTTTGCCTGTGCAGTGGGGATTTAGGCTTTAGCTCGGCTAAAACCTATGATTTGGAAGTTTGGCTGCCCAGCTATAACGCTTATAAAGAAATTTCTTCTTGCAGCAACTTTGAGGATTTCCAAGCCCGCCGAGCCAATATTAAATTCAAAGAAGGCAAGGGCAAGGCTCAATTTGTGCATACCCTGAATGGTTCCGGCCTGGCCGTAGGTCGAACTGTAGCAGCTATTTTGGAAAATTATCAAAATCCGGACGGAAGCATCACCATTCCGGAAGCCCTGCGTCATTTCATGGGAACAGATATAATTCCGGCTCATTAACGCTCCCACGCTGCTTCAGCAGCGTGGATGAAGTTTAAGGGCTAAAGCCCTTAAGCTAAAGCTTTAAGCCGGCTTAAAGCTGGCTTAAAGCTTTTAGAACAATTCCTCCGGCGGGGTAGAAATGGCTTTGGCCAAAGAAATCAACAAACCGCCGCCTTCGGCGGCTTCCTCTCCGCTTCTCCCCAGAGAAACCAGAAACTGTTTGGAAAGACCATATAATTCCCGGTACATCAAGTCCAAATTAAAGCTTGGAAATTGATCCCCTTTAACAAACTTGGCCTTCCAGCAAACATGCAGCTTTCCGCCAGTAATAGCCGGCATTCCATAAACCCGACAGGTAATGGGGCGATATTGGTATAACAAACATTTATCTTCATCACTAAGCAAAGGACAGCGTACCCGCAATTTGGCAGCTTCTTTGAGTTTTTTCTCCTCATCGTCGCCGAACTTTTCCTGCAGCTCTTTGTCCAAATCAATCAGCTTTTGTTCCGCCTGAGCAGCCCGTTCCAGCACTTCCTTACGAACCCTGCGATCCAACTTTGGAAACTGGTGACTGATATAAGCAGCTTCAATGGGAAAAAGACCAAAAAAGGAATGACAACAGTCCGCACATTGAACTTTGCAGGTTACCTGTTCCTTGCATCTTTCGGCAATATCTCGAAAAGCAAATTCCGCTTCCTGAACCAGGGTTTCGTAATTTTCCAACAACTCTTTATTGATCATTTCTATATTGCTCCAGATATTCTAAAAATAGTGGGTGGATTTGAAAACCCAAAGCTATTGCCTGATCTGCGTGTTCAATAGCTTTGGGATAATTTTCCTTAACATAGTAAGCATAGGCTAAATTATTTTGTCCCAAACCAAATTCCGGAGCAAAGGCTACCAGCTTTTCACCAATTTCAATGGCTTTGTCCACCTCGTCCTTTTGCAAATAAGCATTGATTAAATTGCTCCAGGCCTGAGCCATTTCCGGATTTAACTCAATAGCCTTTTCCAGAGCGGCAATGGCTTTTTCCGGCTCGGACATCTGCAAATAAGCAAAGCCAATATTGGCATAACCCCGGGCATAGCGGGGCTCAATTTCCACAGCTCTTTGATTAGCCAGAACTACTCGTTCCAAATCACCTTGCTTATAGTAAATATAGCCCAAATTAACACAGGCTTCAAACATTCTTCCACTGTTTTCAATGGCTTCCTCAAAACACTCAATGGCCTTGTCAAAATTCCCCTGCTCCATATAATAGATTCCCAAATTACTTTGGGCTGTGGCACATTCGGGATTTTCCTCAATAGCCTGCTTTTGTTCGGCAATAAAGCGGCCATAGGTTTTGGGTTGTTTGGCTTCGCTCACAAAATCAGTCCTTTACTTCAAAATCAGCTTTTTTCAGGTTTATGGTTTTATCCTTCCATTCCCGATAATCATTCAGATCATCGTGAATCATATTGATTACAAAAGCAACAACCGCTACATCATCCAAATAACCAATAACCGGCAAAAAATCAGGCAGAAGATCCACCGGGCTAAAGAAATACAGTAAAGCACAAATAATACTGATTATACTGCCCAAAGGAATTTTACGATATTCTTTTTTCAAATAAGCCCGCACTAAAGAAATTAAAACTGGCATATCGGCTAAAACTCCCCCTACAGCCGGAACTGTAGCCAATTTTTTCTCCAGCTTTTTTAAGAATTCTTCCAACCGATCCGGTTTATCCATCAGCTGTTCAGCTTTCTTCTTTTCAAAATTCAGGATTTTTTGGATCTCCGATTTGGTAAGTCTGGTTTTCATAAAAATTCCTCTTTAACTTCCAGTCAAACCCCTCAAAGAAGGGATTTCCAAGGTCCTAAATAGCTTCCCTTACTTCTTAAAAAAGACAATTGTTTCCTTGGATAACCTACCCCGCCATTTAAAAAATGGGCTTTTCGCCCAATTATTGTAAAAAGAGCTGCCGCCCATAAAAGCCGCAGCCCCTAACAACCTTATTGTTTATTCTGTACCTTCGGTGGGATCTTCGGTCATGCCTCTGCCGGCCAGACCATACATGGTGCTGCTGCCGGTGGAGAAATAAATCATGGTTCCTTCATTCACCAGAGCAGTTGCAGCTTTTTTTACATCCCGCATTTTAACACCAGGAATCTTTTTTTCAACCGCAGCTTCCATATCTTTAAAGTAAAACTTACTCTTTTTGCTACCTTCAGCAAATTCCATAATGGCGGCTTTCATTTCTTCTATTGTGGCCACAGTAATCTCTGCTCCTTTACTATATGAGCAAACCAATGCCCATATCAAAATATTTCCTGCAAAATCTTCAAAACGACCTTTTACAGGGTGAACTGCCACCCACCTGAAGGCAGACGGCTTCTAAGGGCTAACGCCCTGTTTAAGAAGTCTGTTATTCAAGTCTTCACCTGAATATTTAAGCAACCCTTATTCTTACAGGCGTGTTCACATCGCCTCTACCGTATAGGATTATTAAATCCACAACGATGTTTTCGTTTAACGCAAAATAATAACATTGGGCTGCTTATATCCCACAGCCCAAGGTGGGTTGTACGCTCCCAATTTATAAAAATCGAAAGCATCTCTTATCATTCCGACTGTTGAAGGCCGGAATGATAAGAAAATACTTTTTCATTATTTACTTTACGCTTTAATCTTATTCGTCAATACCACCGGCTACTTTGGAAACATTCCAGGCAGCATCGGTAAATTTGAATTGAGTGCTGGTTCTCCAGGTATCATAAGCCAAACGATAGTCGTCAATCAGGTGTTCGGTGAATTCAAAGTTGCAAGCTTCAAAGAAGCGTTCCCAACCAATTCTTTCAGCCCAATCGCCAACTCTTTCGTATTTGCGAGCACCTTTGGCATAAGCTTCAACGATTCTCTTAACATGATCAACCACTTCGGGGAACCGGGGGAAGGTGTTCGGCAGCCAGGGAACTACAACCTTGGAGAATTTAGGCATACTAATCCGGTTGGAGATTTTACCGCCAGCCAGGATGGTTACGCCGTCGCCGTCTTTGTCAGCCAGAGGCAGAGCCTGGCACATGGTGTAGCAGTTACCGCAGAACATGCAGCGTTCCTGTTTAATTTTAACACTCTTCAGACCGCTTTCAGTCTGAGCCGGGCTGATAGCACCAACCGGGCAGGCAGCAATAGCCAGAGGAATTTCGCACAGTTTGCTGATATATTCGCTGTCTACGATAGGAGGCTTGCGGTGGAAACCCAACAAAGCAATATCAGAACAGTGAACAGCACCGCACATATTCAGGCAGCAGGCCATGGATACTCTCAATTTGGCAGGCAGAACCATGCCTTTGAAGTAATCAAACAATTCATCAGAAACTGCTTTAACCATGGAAGAAGCATCAGTGGCCGGAGTATGGCAGTGAATATAACCCTGGGTGTGTACAATACTGGAAATAGAAGAACCAGTACCACCGATGGGGAATTTATAGCTGCCGCCGGGATGCTTGCGGCTTTCCAGGTCTTTTTTCAAAGCTTCCAAATCTTCTGCATTGTCTACCATAAATTCGATGTTATTCCGAGTGGTAAACCGAACAAAGCCTTTGCAATACTTGTCAGCGATTTCGCAGATTTCCCGAACATGCTGAACGGTTACGAAACGAGCAGCACCGCATCTGACGGTATAAACCTTGGCTCCGGATTCAGCTACATGAACCAGAATACCGGGTTCCAAAACTTCGTGATACTGCCAGGTACCATAGTTTTCCTGAATTACCGGCGGGAAGAATTCCCAGAAATGCCGGGGACCTAAGTCAGTTAACCTATCTTTCAAAGGCTCTTTAGGATCATAAATGCCAAGTCTTTCTTTTGATAATGCCATTAACTTTACCTCCTATCCCTATCTTTTATGTTTAGCTCTATAGTCGTCGATGTTTCTGTCCCAGCCGCCGGTTACATCTTTTTCTTTCCAGAGGATGTACGGGTTGGAACGAGGAGCTTTAACCATCTGCGGACAAGGCGGCAGTCCAACTGCATCCAGGAATTTAGGCAGAGTCAAACGCTGCATTAATTCACCCAGACGTTCCCGGTTTTTGCCTTCTTCCATCCAGAATTCCCAAATTTTTTCGATCAATTCTTTGATATTGTCATACGGGGGTTCCAATTTCATAAACGGAACGATCAAGGTAGCCATTTGAGCCCCATCCAGAATAGGAGCCTTGGCACCCAACAAAATGCTGACACCGGTATCCAGACCAGGTTTCAAAGCCTGAGGCATAACATTGATGCAGTGCATACAACGAACACATTCCGGATTGTCGATTTTCAGTTCGCCATTTTCCAAAGACATACATTGGCTCGGGCAAAGGTCAATAACTTCAGCCTGAATATCGAACGGACCCCAGTCTCTGCCTTTGTGAGAACCAGCATTGGGAACGATTTCGCCATTCATGTAAGCTTTAACCTTGTCCTGATCGATGCGAATGTCATCTCTCCAGGTACCGATGAAGGACATATCGGAACGAGCGATGGAAGCTACGCAACCATTGGGGCAGCCGTCAAATTTAAATTTAAATTTATACGGGAAAGCCGGACGGTGCAATTCGTCCTGATAATAATTGGTCAGTTCATAACAAAGATCCTGAGTATCATAGCAGGAGAATTCGCAGCGAGCTTTACCAATGCAGGCAGCCGGAGTACGCAGGTTGGAGCCGGAACCGCCGATGTCAGTATCCAGAACATGGGTCAGTTCATAGAAAACGGGTTCCAGCTGTTCAGTAGTAGTTCCCAGCAGAATCATATCACCGGTGGAACCATGCAGGTTCAACAGGCCGCTGCCCCGGAATTCCCACATATCACAGATGGTTTTCAGATAGTCAGTAGAATAGAATTTACTGGCCGGCTGATTTACCCGGATGGTGTGGAACATGGCAATCGAGGGGAATTTTTCGGCCAAGTCAGAATAACGGCCAATAACGCCGCCGCCATAACCAAATACCCCAACAATACCGCCGTGTTTCCAGTGAGTTTCCCCGTCATTGAAAGACAGTTCAACCTGACCCAGCAGATCTTCAACGGCATCCCGGTCAATTAACATTTTGTCATCAGCTAATTTTTTTCTGAACAAGGCTTCCCGTTTGGCATCAGAAACAAAACTGGGCCAAGGACCACTTTCTAATTCTTCCAGCTGGGGAATTTCGTGTTTGCATTTAAAATTTTTCAGTTCCTCTTCGGTGTAATTATTCAACTCCGCATCGGAAAAAATACGCAGCTCTTCGTAATTAAGCTTTTTCATTTCGCGTACAGGTTCAAAAGCCACAAGCAATACCTCCTTATTATAGTTCTGCGGTATTACAATAAAGGTTTTTCAACTTTTTTGCAATACCAAAAAATTGTTATCTTTGAAAAATGTCCGCTGTCTTGTTCAAAAATTTAAGCACAGCCAAAAACACTGCACTTTGCTAAACGCTGAACATTTCCACAGATCGTCTTAAAAATTGAAACATACAGTCCTGTGCTTCCTAGATTATATTCGCTCTATCTCTTAATTTTCCTGCCGAAAAAAAGACTTTTTTTCGGCAGGAAAAACAAAATTTCCGTATTTCCGTTTACAAGTGAACAACCACCCACCTGAAAGCAGGCGGCTTTTAAGGGCTAAAGCCCTGTTTAGGAGTTTGGTATTTAAGTCTCCACTAACCAAGTTTACACTCCCAAAGTTTACACTCCCAATTTATAAAATTGAACCGCCAACAAAATCCCGGCAATACTTTTGGCATCTTTAATCCGGCCATCCTTAAGCATTAACAAGACTTCAGCCAGAGGAATCTTTTTAACCTGCAAAAATTCTCCTTCATCCGGACAGGCTTCGCCCATCTGCAAATCCTGAGCCAGATAAATGCTTAGTTTTTCATTGCAAAAGCCAGGGCTGGAATAAAACTCTGATAATAATTGCCAGTTGGCTGCCTGACAGCCGGTTTCTTCTTTCAACTCCCTTTGAGCTGTTTGCAGGGGATTTTCCCCAGGATCCAGCTTGCCTGCCGGAATTTCCCACAAATCCTGCCCGGTTGGATAGCGATATTGGCGAATCAATAAAATTTCCTTTTGGGAAGTCAAGGCCACAATGCCAGCACCACCGCCATGCTTGATTACTTCCCGCCAGCTCATGCAGCCATCCGGCAGTTCAACCCGATCTTTTTGTAAGGAAATAATTTTGCCATTATAAATTTCCTGCGTTTCCAAGGTCTTTTCCAAGCTTAAATCACTTCCCTATCCTATATATAGTTGATCTATAGGATAAAACTTTTTCTTAATAAATAAACCGGGAACCACACCCAGGGAATTTAATAATTCTCCGGCTCGATCAAAATCGGCCGCAATTTCTTCCTGGCTGTGAGCATCCGAACCCAAGGTGATCTTTTGCCCGCCAGCCTGCAAATATTTTTGAATTACAGCCAGACCTGGAGCTGGTTCATCAAAGCCCTTGCGGTAGGGAGAGGTATTAATTTCCAAAGCAATATCGTTTTTAACCATTTCCGCCACAATCTGATCCACAATGGGCAAATCCGGAAAGCTTTCCCTTAAATAGCGTTTGGGGTTATCAAAATGAGCCAAAACCTGAAAACCGCCCATTTGAACGCTTTGCAAAACGCCCTGATAATATTCCTCAAAGCAACGAAGGGCATCATAGCCCTGAATTAAAGGCTTAAACTCCGGATAGCTCGGATCAAAATAATGACAGCCCAAATCGCCGATATAGTGAATGCCGCCAATAATTACATCAAATTCGGCTTCAGCCAGATTTTTAAATTCCTCCGGATAGCAATGAGGTTCGCTGAATTCAATGCCTTTCAAAATCCGCACCTGTTTGCCAAAAAGTTTGGATACCCGCTTAATTTCAAAATTATATTTTTCCAGATTAAAAAAGCCATAGCCTTCATCGGCTGGATTATGTTCCAAATGATCGGTACAAGTCAGATACTTAACCCCTTTGGCCAAAGCCGACAAAGCCATTTGACCAATGCTGTTTTTGGCATCAATGGAAAAATTACTGTGCGTGTGCGTATCTGCCGGATATAACAAATTAATCCTTCTTTCTCACTCTTCTTTCCGGCTGCTCCAAAAGCTGTTCAACCAGTCCCAACAGGTTTTCCCTGCCCTGCCCGGTTAAAGCCGAAAAGAAACTTAATTGGTTCAGCTCCAGTCCCATGGCACTCCGGATCAGGCTGCCCTGCTTGATCAACTGGTTTTTGGAAAGCTTATCACTTTTGGTAGCAACCACCGCAAAGGGAAGCTGGTAATACCTAAGCCATTCGTTTAACTGCAAATCTAAAGCCGAAGGAGAATGCCGAACATCCACCAGTTGAATAACCCCTTTCAGCCGGGAGCGTTGGCTTAAATAGCTTTCCATCATCGGCCCCCATTTAGCCCGGATTTCCGCCGGAACCCTGGCATAGCCATAGCCAGGCAAATCCACCAGAAAGAACTCATTATTAATTAAGAAATAATTAATGCTTTGAGTTCGGCCGGGAGTATTGCTGGTTCTGGCCAACCCTTTACGGTTGACCAGTTTATTCAAAAGTGATGATTTACCTACATTGGAACGCCCGGCCAAAGCCACTTCCCACCGCTCCTCAGTTGGACAGGTTTTCAAGCTGACGGCACTGGTAAAAAATTCTGCGGTTTTAATTTTCATTATCAGTCGTCCCGTCCAGCAAGGCCAAACCCAGCACCTGATCCATATTTTCTACCAGATGGAAGGTTAATTGTTTCTTAACATTATTCGGGATTTCTTCCAGATCCTTTTCGTTTTCCTGGGGCAGAATAATTTCCTTGATTCCGGCTCGATGAGCAGCCAGGACTTTTTCTTTAATGCCCCCCACCGGCAAAACCCGACCTCTCAAGGTAATTTCTCCGGTCATAGAAAAATCATGCCGAACCCGGCGTTCCGTCAAGGCTGAAGCAATAGCCGTAGCCATAGTAATCCCAGCGGAAGGACCGTCCTTGGGAATGGCTCCTTCCGGAACATGGATATGAAAATCATGCTTTTCAAACATTTCCGGTTTAATCTGCAAAGCTTCCGCCCGACTGCGAACAAATGAATAAGCGGTTTGAGCTGATTCCTTCATAACATCACCCAGCTTGCCGGTCAAAGTCAGCTTGCCGCTGCCCTGGTAGATGGTTACTTCAATGACCAGAGTATCGCCGCCAACCTCAGTCCAGGCCATGCCGGTGGCCAAACCAATTTGAGCCTCAGCTTCCGCCAGACCATAACGATAACGGGGCATTCCCAAATAACTTTCCAAATTGCTGGCTGTAATTTTGGCCTTTTTGGTTTCGCCGGAAACAATTTTTTTGGCAGCCTTGCGGCACAAAGAAGCCAAATTACGCTCCAGACTGCGAACCCCGCTTTCCCGAGTATATTCTTGAATAATCCGCAAAATTGCTTTTTCTGAAAATTGAATTTGATCTTCGGTCAGTCCATGTTCCCCAATTTGTTTGGGAATCAAATGCCGCAAAGCAATTTGCAGCTTTTCTTCTTCCGTATAGCCGGAGATTTCAATAATTTCCATTCGATCCTGCAAAGGCCGGGGAATATTATGCTGCACATTGGCCGTAGTAATAAACAAAACATTGGACAAATCATAGGGCAGCTCAATATAATGATCGCTGAAAGTATTATTTTGCTCAGGATCCAAAACCTCCAGCAAGGCCGAAGAAGGATCTCCCCGGAAATCATTATTCATTTTGTCGATTTCGTCCAGCAGGAAAACCGGATTTTTGGAACCAGCGGTTTTTATGCCCTGAATAATCCGTCCCGGCATGGCTCCCACATAGGTACGCCGATGGCCTCGAATTTCCGCTTCATCCTTGACTCCTCCAAGGGAAATCCGGACAAACTTTCTTTCTAAGGCTCGGGCAATCGAACGCCCCAAAGAAGTTTTTCCCACTCCAGGCGGCCCCACAAAGCAAATAATGGGACCTTTTATTTTTTTGGTTAACTTGCGAATGGCCAAATATTCCAAAATCCGTTCTTTAACCTTTTTCAGACCATAATGATCTTCATCCAGAATTTTTTCTGCCAAATTAATATCAATGCGATCCTTGGTCGCTTTACTCCAGGGTAAATCCAAAACCCAATCCAAATAGCTGCGAACTACTGAAGATTCGGCAGCCATGGGCGGCATTTTTGCCAGCCGATCCACTTCTTTCCGCATTTTTTCTTCCACATATTCCGGCAGATCAGCTTCAGCAATCTTTTCCTTATATTCTTCCACTTCAGCGGCTTTATCATCACTATCACCCAATTCATGATTGATAGCTTTAATTTGTTCCCGCAAATAATATTCCCGCTGGGTCTTTTCCATTTGCTTGCGAACCCGGATTCCAATTTGGCGTTCCAGCTCCAGAATTTCCAGCTCTTTGGTAACCAAATCAAAAAGCTTTTCTATCCGCTCAATCACATCAAAGGTTTCTAAAACCTCCTGCTTTTCTTCAATCCGCAAGGATAAATGGGAAGCAATAACATCCGCCAAATGGCTGGGATCCTGCAAATTCATAACCGAAACCATAACTTCCGGCGAAACCTTTTTGGAAGATTTAACATATTGTTCAAATTGTTTAATCAGGCTCCGCATTAAAGCATCCGTTTCCGGAGTAATCGCAAAACCGGATTCTTCGATTTGTTCTACTTCAATTTTAAAAAAAGGCTCTTGTTCATGATATTGAACAATTTTACCTCGAGCCTTACCTTCCACCAAAATCCGAATGGCTCCTCCGGGAAGTTTGACCAACTGTTTAATTTCAGCCACAGTTCCAATCGGATAAATATCATCTTCTTCCGGCTCGTCAGTTTGAGCCTGTTTTTGGGTAGCCAAAAATACCTGGTGCTCAGCAGCCATGCTGAAATCAACCGCTTCCACTGATTTCTGCCGCCCCACATCTAAATGTAAAACCATATGGGGGAACACCAAAAGACCCCTTAATGGCAGCAATGGTAAAATCTGATTCTCCATAGCTGCACACCTCCTTTAATAAATAATCAGTCAACCAAACCTTCTTTATTTTATCACAACTTCAAGCCGCAAAGCTATAGAAATTCCTGTTAGATCTGCTTTTTTCTCGAAAAAAAATCAATTTTTCGCCTTCCAAACTCTTTTTTATGGTCTGATTTAGTTTTTTTTCGGCATTTTTCCCCGAAAAGTTTCAAAAAGAAGCTCACCCAGAGGTGAGCTTGAATCAATCTGATTTTCTAACCTGCCAGCGGAATTACTGGCAAAACATTTTCTCCTTCCGGCATCATAATTTCATCCGGATTATCAGGAAAAACGCTGACTTCACCACTTCCGCTCCCACCGGAAGCTTCAATTGGCTTGACAGGACTTTCAAGCATACCCGAACTGTCAGAATTTACCGTATCAGCAATGGGAACAGTCGGAGCAACAAGCTGCTGTTCCTGGCTGTTTAAGATATTACAAATAATAGTAAAGGCTTCGGCTCGAGTGATGGATGAATTAGGCCGGAAACTGCCGTCCGGATAACCGGCAATAATTTTCTTTTCATTCATAACCCCAACCGCAGTCAAAGCCCAAGACGGAATATTCATATTGTCAGCAAATCCAGGAGCCAAACCAGTTTCCCCGGTCAGTTCGGCAGCTTGATAGAGCATAACGCTGGCTTCTGCCCGGGTAATCAGGTCATCCGGATTGGCTTGTCCTTGATCGTCGCCTTTTACATAACCGGCTTCCTTAGCAATTTTAAATTGGCTGGCATACCAGCTATTCTCAGCAATATCTCTAAAACCAGTACTTCCTTCTACCGTAAAACCAAAAGTTTTATTCACCACAGTTACAAACTCTGCCCGGGTAATCGAACTGTCAGGTTTAATATCTCCGTTTTCATAACCCACTACAATGCCCAAATCTTTAACCTGCTCAATCTGGCTTTCCGCCCAATGCCCGTTATAATCACCAGCCTGAGCGATCAAAGCTCCCAGACTTAACAACAAACCCAAAGCTAAAATAAAAATTTTTGTTTGTACAATGTCCGCCTCCTAGCTTTTTTGCTGATAAACACTTTCAATTAACTGCTGCAACTGGCTCCAAAGACCACTTGCTGTTGCTGCTTCTTCACTTATTGTTTCAGGTATTGTTTCAGGCAAAGGCGGGCTGGATTCAACTGGATTCACTTCTGGAGTTACTTCCGGCTGAACAGTCTGACTTTCCGGGAGGGTAAGGGTTGGATGGGTTTGGTAAGCTTGATTCCCCTTATCGGTAATGGCAATAAAGCCTCCATCGCCGTCCACCTCCAGGTTGACTTCAATTTCACCCCAATAATCCTTGGGAACATAAATCTGCCCCAGATTCAGCTTAAAATAGCAGGCTAAATTTTCATCCAATTCCATATTAACTGTAAAGAGAATTTCATTATCCCCAAGCTGTTCCACCGTAAAAGGAGGGTCATTTTCATCATACAGACCGTTGTTCTCTCCATTTAACTGGGAGGGAAAGACGAAATAATTGGCACTGTCCCCAACATAAACCGAATTACCCTTTTGATAAAATTCCCAATCTCCATCGGTCATTAACTCGTTGCGCTGATTCCGAAATTCAAAATTGGCTGGAAAGCTGAAAATGGCACTGTCCCCCGCCTTTAAACGGCCATTGTCCAAATACATTTCCAGAGTTCCCAACCTGACCACCTTGTCATTTCTTACTGCTCCCGGCCCATAAAGATCATAATAACTGGCCCAAGCGGGGCTGGGCAGCATTAAAGCAAGGGTCAGCAGCAAAACCAGCCAAAGCCTGCTTTTCCGCATCTAGTTTCCTCCTTTTTATTTTTAAATCAACCCTTCAAATCCCCTTTGCCGCAAGGCTTCATATAAAACCAAGGCCACCGAATTGGACAGATTTAAAGAACGCAAATTAGCCCGCATGGGGATTCTCAGGCATTGTTCCGGATAAGCCTGCAGCAGGCTTTCCGGCAAACCGGCGGTTTCCTTGCCGAAAATTAAAAAGTCTTCTTCCTGAAACTGCACCTCTGTATAAAGTCGTTTGGCTTTTTTGCTCAAAAACCAAAAGCGTCCTTTTGCATGATTTTGTTCGGCAAATTGTTGATAATTGGCATAATAGGTTAAGTCCAGCTTATCCCAATAATCCAAGCCAGCCCGTTTTAAATGTCGGTCATCAGTGGAAAACCCCAAAGGCTCCACCAAATGCAAATGGCTTCCGGTTACCGCACAGGTGCGGGAAATATTGCCTGTATTGGCCGGAATCTCCGGCTCTACCAAAACAATGTTCATAAATTTACTCCTTAAAAGCCGACGGACAAATTTGCTGCAAAGCACATTCCCCGCACAGAGGATGCCGGGCTTTGCAAACTCGTCGGCCATGCAAAATTAGTTGATGATGCAGATCAGCCAAAATTTCCGGAGGAAACAAGGCCAATAAATCTTTTTCCACCGCCAAAGGGGTTTTGCCCTGCGACCAGCCAAAACGGTGTGCCAAACGAAAAACATGAGTATCCACCGGCATGGCTGGCTGACCAAAGGCTACAATCGCCATAACATTAGCCGTTTTGCGTCCCACTCCCGGCAATTTTTCCAATTCTTCCCGGTCTTCGGGGACTCTGCCCTGATATTCCTGCATCAGCATCCGACTAGCCGCCACAATGTTTTTGCTTTTACTGCGAAAAAGCCCGCATTCCTTAATTTCCCCGGCCAATTCCTCTGGAGTTAAAGCAGCTATTTGTTCCGGTCGATTGTATTTGGCAAATAATTTGGCCGTAACCTTGTTAACCTGCTTATCCGTGCATTGAGCCGAAAGGATCACCGCTACCAGCAATTCAAAAGGAGTTCGGTAATTTAACTCAGTTTTAGGATGGGGATAAAGCCTGGCCAAAATCAGCAAAAATTCTTCCACAAGCCCCGACTCCTTTCCTTTTCTTGTTTTATCCTGATTACCCACAGGCAAGCCTGCGGGGTTCCAATTGTTAAGCGTTGCTTGTAATCGTACATCATTTTCAGACTTTGGAATACAAGTTTATGCTTAGAGCAAAGAAACTTTATAGACAAGCAATCCGTTGATTACATTAGCGTCTAATTTCTGCC
>JAZRVI010000036.1:0-6834 GCA_045599035.1 Desulfocucumaceae bacterium
TGTAGTGATAAATTCACCCTACTTTTTGATATTTTAGACTTGATTTTTGATGATTTTTATCTCTTGGATAAGTTTTTTGTGGAAAAAACAACTAAAATTTTCGTGCCAAACCACCTCGAATTTTGAAAATTGATTTCCGTGCCATTAAATTGGCCTAACTTGACAAATTACAAAAAAAATGCTAACTTAAATAAAGATTAGCGTAGGAACTTTGAAGTATCAGCAGATAATCAGGCTGCTTTTTCGTTATTTCCGTCCTCGCCCAAAAGAGGACGGATTTTCAATTTGGAGGATCACGATGACTATTACTGAAATTTTAGCTCATAATGCTCTTTTATATGGCAATGAAGTCAGTTTGGTGGAGGTTAACCCCTCCATCCCCCCGGATCGAGCCGTAACCTGGCGGGAGTACGAATTAATCGAAGCCAATCCGGAAGAAAGCTATCGCCGGGAAATGACCTGGCAGGAATTTGATGAAAAAGCCAATCGCTTTGCCAACCTGCTTTTGACCCGGGGCATCAAAAAAGGCGATAAGGTTGCTATTTTGTTAATGAACTGCCTGGAATGGCTGCCCATCTATTTTGGGATTTTAAAAACCGGAGCCTTGGCTGTTCCCATGAATTATCGTTATACCTCAGAAGAAATCAAATACTGTTTGGAACTGTCTGATTCTTCAACATTGATTTTTGGTCCGGAATTTATTGGCAGAATTGAACAGATTTTTGAACAACTGCCTCAGGTTAAGAACTTCTTTTATGTAGGAGACAATCGTCCTTCTTTTGCCGGAAGTTACGATCATCTGGTTTCCTATTGCTCGGAACAGGCTCCCAAGATTCATCTGGAAGAAGATGACGAAGCTGCCATTTACTTTTCTTCCGGAACCACCGGTTTTCCCAAAGCTATTTTACATAAACATCGGGCTTTGATGGCTTCCTGCAAAACCGAGCAAAAGCACCACGGTCAACAAAGAGACGATGTTTTTGTCTGCATTCCTCCGCTTTATCACACCGGAGCCAAAATGCACTGGTTTGGCAGCCTGCTTTCCGGTAGCAAAGCTGTTCTCTTAAGAGGAGTAAAGCCGGAATGGATTATTAAAACCGTTTCTCGGGAAAAAGCAACCATTGTTTGGCTGCTGGTTCCCTGGGTTCAGGATATCCTGGATACCATTGAACGGGGAGAAATCAGGCTGGAAGATTATCATCTGGAACAATGGCGGCTGATGCACATTGGAGCCCAACCGGTTCCGCCCAGCCTGATTAAACGCTGGAAAGCTCGCTTCCCCCATCACTTATACGACACTAACTATGGTTTAAGCGAATCTTTGGGGCCAGGCTGCCTGCATTTGGGAGTAGAAAATATTCACAAGGTTGGATCCATTGGTCAGTCTGGTTATCAATGGGAATGTGACATAGTAGATGAACAAGGTCGGAGAGTAGCTCAGGGCGAAGTCGGAGAATTAATTGTCAAAGGCCCCGGAGTCATGGTTTGCTATTACAACAATCCGGAAGCTACCCAGCAAATCTTAAAGGACGGCTGGCTTTATACCGGAGATATGGCTCTAAAAGATGAAGATGGTTTTATTTTTCTGGTAGATCGCAAAAAAGATGTAATTATCAGCGGCGGAGAAAATCTCTATCCGGTACAAATTGAAAATTTCTTACGCAACCACAACGCCATTGAAGATGTGGCCGTAATCGGCTTGCCCGATGACCGTTTGGGAGAAATTTCGGCGGCGATTATTGAAGTAAAGCCCGGCTTTAGCTGTACCGAAGAAGAAATTAATACTTTCTGCCTGGATTTGCCCCGCTATAAACGGCCTCGCAAAATTATTTTTGCGGAAGTTCCCCGCAACCCCACCGGTAAAATCGAAAAACCGCTTTTGCGAAAAAAATATTGCGGTCAGCGTCTGGTAGAAGCTCAAATTACCCGCTAAAACTATTAAAAGGAGGTTGACTTTATGTCTAATCAAGTTCTTAACACCATTAAAAGCCGCTCCAGTATTCGGGCTTATACCCAGGAAAAACTGACTGAAGCTCAAATTGCGGCTCTCAAAGAAGCAGCTTTGGCCTCTCCTACGGCCATGAACAAACAAAGCCAGCGATATTATTTTATTACCTCACCCGACTTAAAACAGACAATTGAACAGGCCACGGTTCAGGCTTTTGCTCAGGACAAAAATATGAGCCAGCATTTGGCTTCCCGCCAAAACAAAGTCTTATATGATGCCCCTTTATTTATTGTCATTGCAGTTGAACAGCAAAACCCCTATGGCAAAATTGATGCTGGAATTGCAGTGCAAAACCTGGCCTTGGCTGCCAAGTCTCTGGGATTGGATTCGGTAATTTTGGGTCTGCCCGCCGCTGCTTTTGCCCAACAATCCATAAAAGAACAAACCGGATTTTTACCGGGTTATGAATATGGAGTAGGCATTGCTATTGGCTACAAAGCTATGGACAAGGAACCGCACCAGGTCAACCTGGAACATATTATCGAAATTAACTAAAACTGACCACTTGACCCCTGAGAGATCTCAGGGGTCTTGGTTTTAACTGCTTCTACAGAATTTTCTCCATCCAAAATAAGCGTAATTTCTCCCTGCTGATCAGTTCGATAAACAGCCGTTTTCATTTGCTCCAAGATTTCCAGCACTTCAGGACTGGGATGACCATAATGATTATTCAAGCCACAGGAAATCAGAGCAACTTGCGGGTTAATTTGCTGCAAGAATTCCGGATCAAAATTGGCACTGCCATGATGAGCCACCTTATAGACTGTAACTCTTGCGGTCAATTCGGCTGCCAGTCGCCTTTGGCTTTCGCTTCCTATATCTCCACTTAACAGTAAACTTTGCTGACCATAGCTCAACAGTAAAGCCAAAGAAGCTTCATTGGCATCTGAATAAATAACTGACTTAGCCGGATTCAAAACTTTTAATTCAACTTGATCTGACAAATTAAGTCTTTCGCCTGCCCAAAGCTCCTGAATCTGGACACCCTTTTGCTTTAACTGCTCCAAAAGCTGATAATATTCAAACGGAGTTTCCGGATCATCCAGCTCTGAAGGACAAGTCCAGACTTTTCCAATCTTAAAATCCTGGATGACTTCCAGTAAACCCGCTGCATGATCCTCATGGCTGTGACTTAAAATCAGATAATCAATTTTGTTAACCCCCTGACCTTTTAAATAATCGCTTACTTGCCGCCCTGCATAAGAGGAAGCCTGAGCCAAATCCCCATTGCTGCCGCCACAATCCACCAGCAGTTTTTTTCCATCAGGTAATTCCAGAAACAGGCTGTCCCCCTGCCCCACATCCAGACAATGAACAACTAATTGACCAGAAGGCCAAAGAGTCGGCAAAAACAGCAGAATCCCCAAAAACAGCGGAACCATCCCAATAAAGCAGCGTTTATTCTTTGCAATAAAGGTGGGATGAGCCAAACTTAAAGGACGATGGGGCAAAATTTTACCCAAAATCCCCAGAAAGAGATACCACGACCCCAGCCAAAGCAGGCCAGGAGCTGCGACAAAAACATAAAAGCCGGGCAGATTGTTCAAGGTAAGCACCAGGAATTGCAAAATGTCCAGCAAAAAAGCGGTGGAAACCTGAATTAATTGAGCCAAAGGCAAGCAAACCAACCCAATTAAAGAAGCGATAAAACCCAAAGGAATGATAATTCCAGCCAAAGGAACCGCCAGCATATTGCTGACCAAAGCTCCCAAGGTTAGAATGTGAAAATAAATGGCAATCAAGGGCAAGGAAGCCAGTTGAGCGGCCAAAGGAGCTGCAACCCAGACCGAACGCCGCTTCAAGCGGGAAAAGAGATGTTTTAGAGGTTGAGTTAAATATAAAAGCCCCCAAGTTGAAACAAAGGATAGCTGAAAGCCCACCGAAAAAAGCTCCAAAGGCGAAAAAAGCAAAATAATTAAAGCCGCCAAAGCCCAGGAGGTCGGCCAATCCACCAGTCGTCCCTGAGATTTTCCCCATAAAAAAACAAAGGCCATCAAGGTTGCCCGAATTACCGGGGGATTCAAACCAGTCATCAGAGCATAAAATACCAAAATCAAAATTATCAGACCATTTTTGGCCTTGCCCTCAAGCTGCAATAAATTGGCAAAAGCCATAGCCAGCAGCAAAATAAAACCTACATGTAAGCCACTGACACAAAGCAAATGGCAAACCCCAACCTGACTAAAAACTTCCCGCCATTCTGGATCCAATTCTCCGTCCATTCCCAAAGCCATGCTCTTGAATAAAATGGCCAAATCCGCAGGTAAGGTTTGATCGATAACTTCAACCAATCGGGCTTTGCAGGCCAAAGCCCCTTCGAGCCAAAAATACCCCTGCTTATCTTTGAGCAGCTTAATTTCCGGATGGTACATAATTCCGCCAAGACCTTGCCGCTCCAGATATTGGGCATAATCAAATTCACCCGGATTCCCGGCCTGCTGCGGAAAAGTTAAAAAGCCCCTCACCCGAACTTTTTGTCCATAAGCCAGAATCTTTTGATCCGGTTCCGTCAACAAAATAACTCGTCCTTGCCAAGAGCTAATCTGATTGGCCAAGATAAGCTGTTCTATTTGCAAATAATAACGAGTGTTTTCGGTTCTGATCTCAGGTTCCTGAGCAATAAAACCTTCTATGGTAACATAATGATTATAATATGGCTGATAAATTTCCTGAGGCTTTTCCAAATGAAGCCCAGCCCAAAAAACTCCCAACAAAAGAAAAAAGAGCAGGTATAAAACTGCCCCTTTTACTTTGGAAAATAAGGCCAAAAACACCATTACCAGAAAAACCAGAATTAAAGCCAGCCCGATTAATTCCAGAGAAGGCAAATAAAAAGAAGCCAGAACAATGCCCAAGGCATAAGCTACGGTCAAAGCAAGCAGCGGGCGTTCTTTAAAAAAGAAAATCAACTCAGTTAACGGTAATCGAGTCAGCCAGGGCTTCATATTTTTTGTCTCCTATTCCGGAAACATTCTTGAGTTCTTCTTTGGCCAGAAAATTTCCATTGGTTTGCCGATAATTAATAATGCGGGAAGCCAAAGCTTCCCCAATACCGGTTAAGCTTTCCAGCTCCTCCTGACTGGCGGTATTAATATTAATTAAACCAGTTGGAGCTGCTTTTGGATCTGCCGTTTTCCAACCGACTTCCGGAATAATAATTTTGGCTTCATCCTCCAGGATTTCTGCCAAATTAAATTGACTAAGATCCGCCGATTCCTGCAAGCCAGCCAGCTCCAGCAATTCATTTAACCGAGTGCCATAATTTAGCTCATAAACCCCAGAGCTTTGAACCGCACCAGTTAAATAAACACAAATCTGATCTTCTGACTTCCAATTATTGTCTTCGACAAAAGAATGTTTCCAGCTTGCATAATAATAACCGCTGCCAAACAGCAAAATAGCCGCCAGCACTAAAAGAGTACCTTGCTGCCGCCGAGATAATTTAAGCATTTGTTTCACCTGCTTTTAACCTGGCCAGAGTTTCGCCAACAAGCCAGCTATATCCTGTTCAGGACATGGAAAAAAGCTGATTTTTGTTAAAAAACAAGGTTTTATTTTTTAGCTAACGCTTGTAATTAAGTGGAAATTCCAAAAAGCAATCAGCCGTAATTTGTTGTCCTTTTTCCAGCAAAACAACTTCTTCCCTGGATTCCCCTTTGACCAAAGCTTCCATTAAAACCGAGTTCCCCTCGACTGTATCCAAATTCCAGTTAAAAAATTCGGTAATTTCCTGAGCCTTTTTCAAATATTCTGCATAGGCGGATTCGTCCTTAATCCCCACGGTCTTAATAAATAAGCCCCGGTTATATCCGCCATAAATGGCTTTAATCAGTTTTTTGGCTTTCTTTTCCCCATAGGTTTCAAAAAAGCCTCTTGACTCTTCATAAATCTTTAAGCCGTAATCAATAAAGCCCTGGGTGATGTACAAAGTTCCCGGATTGGAATAAATGTAATCAAGGTGAGTTCGGGTGGAACCCAGAAAAAGCCCTACACAATCATGAGCAGTAGGGAAAAGCAGCTCTGTATTAGGAGAATATAAGCCCAACAAAGCCGAGCTGCAGCGGCAATAACCTAAAACAATCCGATCATAGTCCTGATTTTCCAAAATAGCTTCCTGCAAGGTCTCATGCAGCTTTTCCGGTTCTTCATCCAGAGCAATCTTAAAAAACTCACAGTCTGCAATTTTGTCAATTCCCAGATGCAAAAACTCATTCTTAAAAACCTCGCATCCGATAAACTTAATTTTCATGCCCTTAATGCTCCTTTCATCAAGAAAATTTTAGATTATTATATCATTTAAGTAAAGAACTTGTCAAATTATTAGAAATATTTTTTCAGAGCTAAAAAAGTTCAAAAATTTTAGCTGATAAATTACACCAGAAACCAGAAATTCGGAAAATCCATTGATGGATTTTCCGAATTTCTTGAGATCTCTTAAATTTGAGCAAAAAATTCCAAAGCTATTCCTTATTGCTAACTCCAGCTTCGTCAAAGGTACGAACCTTGGCCAAAATCTGAGCCGCCGATTCTACTATATTCATGGCAATAGCAGCTCCAGTACCTTCACCCACCCGCAGATTTAAGCTCAAAAGCGGTTTCAGACCCAAAGCTTCCCACATAAAAGCATGGCCAACTTCCACCGATTTATGAGAAGCAATCATATAATCAACCGAAGCCGGAGCCAGACCTTTGGCAATTAAAGCTCCAGCAGTTGAAATAAAACCATCTACAACCACCGGGATTTTATGATAGGCTGCTCCCAAGATCAAACCAGCAATTCCAGCAATTTCTAATCCTCCCACTTTCATCAAAACTTCCAGGGCATT
>JAZRVI010000037.1:0-112697 GCA_045599035.1 Desulfocucumaceae bacterium
TCCACAAAAAACTTATCCAAGAGATAAAAATCATCAAAAATCAAGTCTAAAATATCAAAAAGTAGGGTGAATTTATCACTACAAATTACCTAAATCACAAAAATTGATTTCCGTGGTGTTTATCGCAATTCATCCCGCCACTTATAGGAGTGAGGGATTTCTTGCTCACGGCGTGTTAAAAATGGAGTCAAGGTTTAAAATGGCAAAGCTGACAGCCGAAAAAAGGTCTGCCAGCTATTATTTTTAATTAATTAATTTTATCCAGGCCAAAATAAGAATGCAGAGTTTTGACGGCCTGGGAGCCAAATTCCTTATTGATGATGCAGGAAACCTTGATTTCTGAGGTGCTGATCATTTCAATATTAATGCCTTCCTGTGCCATACATTTAAACATTCCGGCGGCAATGCCCGGATTGCTGACCATGCCGGCTCCAATAATGGAAATTTTGCTCACATTGTCGGCATAGCTAAAGCCGCTCATTTTAATTTCTTTTTGGATTTTATTTTCAATGCAGTTTAAAGTTCTTTTTAATTCAGTGTTGCTGACGGTAAAGGAAATATCATTATGTCCGTTTTGGACAGCACTTTGAATAATCATGTCCACATTAATATTATCTTCGGCCAGCATTCCAAAAATAGTAGCTGCGATTCCGGGGACATCTTCCACATCAAACAGTCCAATTTTGGCTACATCTTTATCCAAAGCTACTCCGGTAATAATTAAATCCTTTTCCATGTCGGTTTCCTCCTTAACAATGGTTCCTTCGTTTTGATTGAAGCTGCTTCTTACATGAATTGGAATGCCATAAACCTTGGCACATTCGACCGAACGGGGATGCAGAACCCCGGCTCCCAGATTGGCCATTTCCAGCATTTCGTCATAGGTTACGGTGGAAAGCTTGCTGGCTTCCGGCACCAAACGGGGATCGGTGGTATAAACTCCGTCTACATCGGTATAAATTTCGCAGACATCAGCCTGTAAAGCTGCGGCCAAAACTACTGCTGAAGTATCAGAGCCGCCCCGACCCAAAGTGCTGATGTCTCCATTGGGGGTCAAACCCTGGAAACCGGCTACCACGACTACTTTTCCTTCGTCCAGTTCTTTTCTGATCCGGGTTTGATCCACATCAATGACCCGAGCCTTGGAATAAACTGGATTGGTTCGGACTCCGGCCTGGGGTCCGGTCAAGGAAATGGCTTTTTCACCCATTTCTTGAATGGCCATAGCTACCATGGCAATGGAAACCTGTTCTCCGGTGGATAAAAGCATATCCATTTCCCGCAAGGAAGGATTTTCCGTAATCTCTCCCATCAGAGTAATTAATTCGTCGGTGGTCTTGCCCATGGCAGAAACTACTACAACTACATCGTTGCCTTGCCGTTTGGTGTTCACGATTCTTTCGGCTACCCGGCGAATTCGGTCGGGAGAGCCGACGGAAGTTCCTCCAAATTTTTTGACTACTAACATTGCGTTTCTCCTTCTTTATCAAAATCAGCTTTCTTCTACTCGAATAATATTCCCAATGGCAGCTACTGTTGAGAGCTGTTCCAGCATCTTCAAAGCATTTTGCAGATTTTCTTCCTTGACCCGGTGGGTAATCATGACAATTTCAGCCTGTCCATCCTCCCGATCCTTTTGCAGAACCGAGGCCAGACTGACTTCCTTGTCGCCCAGCACATAGGCAATGGAAGCCAAAACTCCGGGTTTATCCACCGCCAGCAGGCGAATAAAATACTGGCTTTCAATTTGGCCAATGGATTTAAGCGGCTTATGGTCATAGCAGCTGCAAAAGCTGGTATTAATTCCGGCCAGACGGTTTCGGGCAGCCTGAATTAAATCTCCGACCACAGCACTGGCGGTGGGTAATTCTCCGGCTCCCTGGCCATAAAACATGGTTTCGCCTACGGCATCACCCTGCACATAAATGGCATTGTTCACTCCATTGACAGCAGCCAAAGGGTGATTTTGAGGAATGAAACAGGGATGAACCCGTACTTCAATGCCTTCTTCGCTTTCTTTGGCAATGGCCAAAAGCTTGACGGTATAATTAAATTCCTGGGCATAGGCCATATCCCTGGCGGAAATTTGGGTAATACCTTCGACATAAACATCGGAAAACTTAACCCGGCTGTTAAAAGCAATTGAGGCCAAAATGGCCAATTTGCGGGCTGCGTCCCAACCTTCCACATCAGCTGCCGGATCGGATTCGGCATAACCTTTTGCCTGAGCTTCGGCCAGCACTGCGGCAAAATCAGAGCCTTCAGCGGCCATTTTACTGAGCATATAATTAGTGGTGCCGTTAATAATTCCCATAATACTTTCTATTTCATTGGCCAGCAGGGAATTTTTGAGTGAATTAATAATGGGGATTCCTCCCCCCACGCTGGCCTCAAAAAATAAATCACAATGGCTGGCTTTGGCCTGGGCAAAGAGTTCTTCCCCATGTTCGGCAATTAAGTCCTTGTTGGCTGTAACCACGCTTTTACCGTTTTGCAAAGCCTGCAAAACATATTCCCGGGCAGGAGAAAGTCCGCCCAAAACTTCTACAATTAAATCAATTTCTGGATTGGCCAAAATATCTTCGGCCTGACTGGTCAGCAGCTTGGCAGGCACATCAATTCCTCTGTTTCTTTGAGGATCCTTAACCAAAATGCGAGCTACTTGCAGGGAAGCTCCTGCTTTTAGGGTCAGCTTGTTTTTTTGCAGAATTTTATAAACTCCTTGGCCAACCGTACCCAGTCCCAATAGTCCTATTTTTAGTTCTGACAAAGGTAAGACACTCTCCTTAACCTGACAAATACCGTTTTTTTTATTTTAGCTTTATCTGGGCTTAATTACAATCTTTTTTTGCGGCCAAAAAGGGAAAATTGTAGTTGAAACGATTTTGCATAAGCTGGGTGGGAAAAGAGCAGACTAAAGAAAAAAAGGAGGAGGGGTTGAACATGGAAATAAACAATCATGTTCCCTGGAGCAGTCAGCCCAGCCTGAAAAGTCAGGCGGAAGAGTGGGGGGTTAATTATGAACAATTGCTGGCTGGCCTGGGAAAAAATCAAAGCGACGAACAGTTAGCCGAAAAGCTGCAATGTTCTCTTCTGGCAATACAAAGCCTGCGGGAGCATTTTGAGCATTATGGTCTGGATTCGGTGGAAGGGCAGGATTAACATTTGTCGGCCTTAGTCGGCCGAATGCTTTGAGTTTGAAGCAGCTAACTAAAAAACAAGTTTTTTTAACTGGACAAAGGTCAAGCTTCGTCCAGCTCCAATTATAAATATTTTCGCATTTGCCCCAGGGCAGCTTTTTCCAGGCGGGAAACCTGAGCCTGAGAAATGCCGATTTCTTCGGAAACCTCCATTTGAGTTCGGCCTTCAAAAAAACGCAGGGACAAAATATGCTTTTCCCGTTCGTTTAATTTATCCAACGCATCTTTAATGGCAATGTCCTCCAGCCAATATTTATCCAGGTTCTTTTCATCTTTAATTTGATCTACTACATAAACCGGATCTCCGCCGTCATTAAAAATTGGCTCGAACAAGGATATCGGATCTGAAATGGCATCCAGAGCAAAAACCACCTCCTCCCGGGGCAGCTTTAATTCGGTGGCAATCTCGGCCACTGTAGGTTCCCGAGAAAAGCGACTGGCCAGCCGATCCCGCATTTGCAGGGCTTTGTAAGCTACATCTCTCAAGGAACGGCTAACTCGAATTGGGTTGTTGTCTCGCAGATAACGCCGGATTTCTCCAATAATCATGGGTACGGCATAGGTGGAAAACCGTACATTCTGGCCTAAATCAAAATTATCAATGGATTTAATCAGTCCAATGCAGCCAACCTGAAAAAGATCATCCACCGATTCGCCCCGGTTGCTGAAGCGTTGAATCACGCTTAAAACCAAGCGTAAATTACCGTTAATCAGCTTTTGCCGAGCCTGCGGATCTTTTTGGCTTTGCATGGCCAAAAAAAGCTGGTGCATTTCTTCCGCTTTTAAAACCGGAAGCTTGGAGGTATTTACCCCGCAAATTTCTACCTTGTTTAAGGCCATTCTACGACCTCCTTCAAAAGGTTTAATCAGGTCGTTTTAATTATTGCCGGGTAAATGTCCCTTTATACCTGCCAAAAAAAGTTAGCAGGGAGGGTTGATTTCAGCAAATAAAAAAATAGAGAGCTTTATGCTCTCTATTTTTGGCGTGCCTGAAGGGATTCGAACCCCCGACCTTCTGATCCGTAGTCAGACGCTCTATCCAGCTGAGCCACAGGCACAATTTTTCAGGACAAAAATTATTGTAGCAGAAATTTGGCTCTAAGTCAAGAAAACTTTCAAAAAAAATGCAGACTTATGTGCAGGTTTACAATTGATGTGTTACATAGATTCATCACACAGTAACGGAGGCAGATCCTACTTTTTTGCAGCAGCATTGATTGTGCTTGAGGCTATGCAGTATGGTAATCACGGGTCCGTTACCCGGAAATTTAGGTGAACTACTCGGCAAGAAATTACCGAGCTTCTTGCTTCAGCCACTACTGCTTGGCTAACATAATCGTTAGCTCAAGTCTTACACAATGTCCGCAAGCGTTAGGTTCGGTTGATCCCCAGCCTACCATTTATTTGAGTGTATCATATTTTGATGCCTTGTGCAAGACAGACAAAAAAATAGGCGTTTATCTCGGCTTTGAAAAACCGAGTTTCCTCGCACCAAAATTAGCCGTTGCCTGTTTAAGCAACGGCTTAAATATTTCTAAATGTTAGTCTGCACCACCTGCGGTTTATAGCCAGTATTCTGCAAGGCCTGGACAATCCGCCGTTTATGCTCATGTCCAAAGGCTTCCAAAGTAATTTTCAATTCCACCTCGGCATTGCGGTTGATGCTGACAAACTGGTTATGCTCCAATTTAACCACATTACCCTGCTGACCGGCAATTACTTCCGATACCTTGACCAATTCCCCTGGTTTATCCGGCAGGAGAACCGAAACCGTAAAGATCCGTCCCCGCTGAATCAGGCCATGCTGAAGCATGGAGGACATAGTAATAATATCCATATTGCCTCCGCTGATAATCGCAACCACCTTTTTGCTTTTAAACTTGAGCTGCTTTAAGGCAGCCACGGTCAGCAGGCCGGAATTTTCAGCCACCATTTTGTGATTTTCCACCATATCCAAAAAAGCCCCGATCAATTCGTCGTCCTGCACCGTAATAATATCATCCAAATTCTTTTGGATATAGGGGAAAATTTTGCTGCCTGGCGTTTTAACCGCCGTCCCGTCAGCAATGGTGGTAGCTGCTGGCAGGGTAATCACCTGACCCGCCTTTAAGGACTCCTGCATACAATTGGCTCCAACCGGCTCCACTCCGATTATCTTAATATTGGGGTTTAAAGATTTGGCCAAAGTGCTGACCCCAGCCGCCAAACCACCGCCCCCAATGGGTACTAGGATATAATCCACCGTCGGTAATTCCTTAATAATTTCCATGGTAATGGAGCCTTGACCGGCGGCAATATCCAAATCGTCAAAAGGATGAACGAAGGTATAGCCTTGTTCTGCGGCCAGGCGTTTGGCTTCTTCATAGGCATCATCATAAACATCCCCATGCAGAACCACTTCAGCTCCATAGCTTTTGGTGCGATTAACCTTCATTAAAGGAGTAACCGTAGGCATAACAATGACTGCCTTCACCCCATATAATTGAGCAGCATAAGCCACCCCCTGAGCATGATTGCCGGCCGAAGCCGTAATCAGTCCTTTTTTCCGCAAGTCCTCCGACAAAGTGCTGATTTTATAATAAGCACCCCGTACCTTATAAGCCCCAGTAAGCTGCATATTTTCCGGCTTTAAATAGACCTTATTGCCGCATTGTTCACTCAAATAATCACTATAGATTAATTTAGTCTGCAAGGTAACCTTTTGAACAATTTCCGAAGCTTCTTCAAATTTAGCCAAACTCAGCTCTTCCATTTTAAATCCTTTCTTTGATTCAGGGGGAGTGATTCGCCCATTTAATTTTCCTAAATTATAGTTGATCCAGCAAGCCTATGCAAGCTAAAACAATCAGACAAAAGGGAATTTTTTCGATTTACTTCTTTAATCTTTTTAAATCAGGCTGCTCAAAAAAGCCAAGGGGCGATTTCCAGTTATCAGGAAATCGCCCCTTTATACTTTTAAAAATTAGAAGAAAAAGAAGGAATGAGCTGCTGTGTTAACTACTTCTGCAATCGGTCCCGGATAAACTCCCATAAAGACGGTAGCCACAATAACAATAACCAGGGTCAAGGCCACAGCCGAGGGCAGTTTAATGTTTTCGCTGCCTTCCGGCGGATTATCTCTATACATCACCAGAACTACCCGCAGATAGTAGTAAACCGAGATCATGCTGATAATCATACCTACAAAGGCCAGCCACAGATAGTTGTCAATAATACTGCTGAACAGATAGAACTTACCGGCAAAACCAGCCAAAGGCGGAATCCCGGCCATGGAAAGCAGCATAATCAACATGGTGGCCGCCATCAAAGGCGAGCGTTGAGCTAAACCAGCATAATCCTTGATTTCATCGCTGCCGATTTTATTATAAACCATAGCAGCTACTGTAAAGGCTCCCACTGTAGCAAAAACATATAAGAAGGCATAAAACATCATGCCTTTAATCCCGGCTTCCGAAGCGGCCACCAAACCAACCAGCATATAACCGGCCTGAGCAATACTGGAGAAAGCCAGCATTCTTTTGATATTGGTTTGAGGAATAGCCACCAAATTACCCACTACCATAGTGATGGCAGCCAGAATAGCAATTAACAAGGTCCAGGTTTCAGTCATGCCGCCAAAGGCTTCCAGGAAAACCCGAATCACAATGGCCAAAGAAGCGGCCTTGGAACCCACCGCCAAGAATGAAGTAATCGGCGTGGGGGCTCCTTCATAAACATCAGGAGTCCACATATGGAAGGGAACCAGGGAAACCTTGAAGCCAAAACCGGCAAGCAGCATGGCCAGCCCCAAAATCAATACCGGCGAACCGGTCAGGCCGCCCAGCTCGGTTACCTTAACCAGAATATCCGTAAACAGGAAACTGCCGCAAACCCCATAAATCAAGCTGATACCATACAGCAAAATGGCTGAAGATATTGAAGCCAGGAGCAGATACTTAACTCCGGATTCTACTGATTTGGCTTCCGAACGCCGGAAACAAACCAGAATAATAAAGGAAATACTCATTAATTCCAAACCCAGATATAAGGTAATAAAGTCCCCGGCCGAAGCCATAACACACATACCCAAAGTAGCAAAGGTCAAAATGCTGTAATATTCACTTTGCTTGCCAATTTGCTGATCCACAAAACGCATGGAACCCAAGACCACCAGAATGGCCGCAGTCAGGCAGGTAATTTTGAAGAACATGGCAAAATTATCGCACAGGAAAATCCCGTTGGCAGTATCCGCCGGAGTTTTCCAGCCGCTGATTTCCATGCCCAATACCACCATCAAATAAAGAGCGGTAAACCAGCCAAATCCCTGCCGGGAGCTTTTGGGAACAATTAATCCGAAAACCAGCAGCATTAAGCCCAAAACCGCCAAAGCAATTTCCGGTAAAATCAAATAAAAATCAATTTGCATTATAAAGCCCCTCCTCCCTGCAGATAAATATTAATGCCTTCAATCAAAGGTTCGGCTGCACTGTTAATCATATCGAATAACAGGGAAGGGAAGAAACCGCCGGCCAGCATAACTATTCCCAGCACGGCCAAAGGCACCAGTTCCGGCCCTTTAATATCCTGCAAATCATCAAATTCCGGACGAGGCGGCCCAAACAGAGTATTGGCTCCAGCCCGCAGAACATACAAAGCCCCCAGGATAATCCCGGCAATCCCAGCCACTGCCAATCCGCCATAAATGGAGAAGGAGTTAACAAAGATTACAAATTCCGGCATAAAGGTAACCAGCCCCGGCAAGCCCAGAGAAGCCATAGCTGCCAGCATAAAGGCTACCGCCAAACGAGGCGTCTGCCGAGCCAGACCGCCCAAATCGGGAATCCAACGAGTGTGGGTTTTTTCGTAAATAAAACCAATGGTTGAGAAGAACAAAGAGGCCATAACTCCATGTCCAAACATATTGGCTATTGCCCCATCAACGCCCAGAACATTCAGACAGGCAATGGACAACATAACATAACCCATATGGCTGACGGAGGAATAACCGATAACATATTTCAAGTCCTTGACGGCCAAGGCTCCAAAGGCGGCATAAACCACCCCGATAATTCCCAGAATAGCAATATATGGAGCCCAGAATTTAGCTCCCAAAGGCAGGCAGACCAGAGCAATCTTGATTAACCCATAGCCCCCGATTTTTTTCAGAACCCCGGCGTGAATCATGGAAACCGCCGTCGGAGCCCCGGCATAACCATCCGGCGACCAGGAGTGGAAAGGCCACATGGAAATCAAAGAACCAAAGCCCACCAGCATCAGAGCAAACAGCCATTTCTGGGTAAAGGGATCCAGATTTTGTCCGGCTTCCGCCAACTGCACAAAGTTCATAGTGGGGAAACCCCAATATCCTTTGGCTTTCATAAACAAAGCCAAAACTCCAACCAGAAGGAAGGCCGATCCAATTAACAGATAAATAGTCAGCTTCATCCCGGCATATTCCTTGGTAACCCGTTTGGTACTACCCCAAATGACTACCATAATATAAATGGGGATAACTACTACTTCATAGAACAGCAGGAAGATAAATAAGTCATGAGCAATAAAAGTACCGATAACCCCGGCCAGCAGGAAGTTAAACAGAATAAAGAATTCTTTAACCCGTTCTTTAACATTCCAGGAGGCAAAGACGGCACAAAAACCAATTACGCTGGTCAAAAGCAGCATGGGCAGGCTGATGCCGTCCACGGCCAGGAAATAGGTAACCCCCAAATCCTTAATCCAGTCATAACATTCGGCAAATTGATAACCGCCCAGGGCTTTGTCATAGCTAAAGTAGAGGAACAAGGTAATGGCCAGCGAAATAAAGGTGCCAATGGCGGCAACGCATTTAATCAGCTTGCCTTCTTCCCGAGGAATAAAGACCATAAACAAAGCGGCAACAATCGGAGCCAGCAAAACAATGGTCAGAAGGTGAAAATCAGCTAAGTGAACGCTGGAAAGTCCGGTTAAAAATTCACTCATTAGTTACTGCCACCTCCTAACAGGAATTGAGCATAGGTGGGATTGGTAAAGGCCAAAATAACCATAACTGCCAAAATACCTACGACAATTACCAGAGCATAATTTTGCAGCCGTCCAGTGTGAGCCACCCGGCCGCCTTCCCCAAAGAGCCGGAACAAAGCAGCCAGCCCATTGACGATAATTCCATCGACAATATAAATATCGAACAGGAAGAACAACTTAGCCGCTCCGTCCATAACCTTATGGTTCAGCCAGAGATAAATTTCATCAATGAAGAATTTATTGTAGGAAAGAGTATGCAAAGCCCGGAATTTATTGGCCAGACTGTGAGCTGTAGCTTTGGATTTGTCTGCACAATAAAGGCGATAGGCCAGGAAGATCCCGGCTATGGCCAGAATAGTGGAACCAATCATAATAACCCAATTGGCTTCCGGCACATGAGCGTGTCCAAAGTAAATCCAGTTAAACCAGTTGGCTCCTTCAGGAGTCCAGGGAGTGCCAATCCAACCACCGATAACCGCAAAAACGGCCAGAATAATCAGCGGAACGGTCATGGTTTTGGGTGATTCCTTAACAAAACTGTTCTGCGGCTTTTCATCACCAAAGAAAGCCAGGAAAATCAGCCGCCACATATAAAAAGCAGTCAGAAAAGCGGTGATCGCAGCCATTGCAAAAAGAATATAATGGCCAGTATCATAGCTCATAGCCAAAATTTCATCCTTCGACCAGAAACCGGCCAAGGGGAAAATCCCGGCAATGGACAAACCGCCAATAACAAAGGTCCAGGCTGTAATGGGCATTTTTTTGCGTAAGCCGCCCATTTCCCAAACATCGGCTTTGTGATGCAAAGCCACCAGAACTGAACCAGCTCCCAGGAACATCAAAGCCTTGAAGAAAGCGTGAGTCCACAAATGGAACATGGAAGCAGAAACGCTGCCCACTCCCAAAGCCAGCATCATATAACCCAACTGACTGACTGTGGAATAGGCCAAAATCTTTTTGATTTCCCGCTGAGTAATGGCAATTAAGGCCGCAAACAAAGCGGTAAAGGCTCCCGTAAAGGCTACTACCTGCATAATGGAGGGAACTTCACTAAACAGGAACATGGTTCGACCTATCAAATAAACCCCGGCTACAACCATAGTTGCAGCGTGGATTAAAGCACTAACCGGGGTAGGGCCTTCCATGGCATCCGGCAGCCAGACGTGCAAGGGGAACTGACCGGATTTGGCAATCGGCCCTATAAAGACCAGTAAAGCAATAATGGTCAGGGTTGCCAGACCAACTCCGCTGGTCGAAATGGCTTCCGGCAAATATTCCAGATCCAGAGTTCCAAAAACAATTTGCATGGCCAACAAACCCAGCAATAAACCAAAGTCGGCAATCCGGCAGGTCACAAAAGCTTTTTTGGCTGCTTCCCGAGCGGATACTTTGTGGGTATAGAAGCCAATTAACAGGTAGGAGCATAAGCCTACCAACTCCCAGGCAATAAACATTTGCAGCAGACTGCTGGAAATAACCAGCAAGAGCATGGAGGCTGCAAACAAGGATAAGTAACTGAAGAAGACGGAAAAACCGGCTTCACCCCGCATATAACCCAGCGAATAAATCTGGATTAACAGGGCTACCATACTTACCATAAAGATCATCATGGCCGAAGTGGGATCCAGATAAACCCCCAAATTGACCACTACATTCTGGACAATACTCCCCCCGATTTCGGAAGAACCTACATTCAGCCAATTATCACAGAAGTGATAAAAGAGGGGATTATCAATCGTTGCATAGTTGGCAAAAAATACACCGTAAGCGGCCAGAGCAGCGACTGCAAAGGAACAGGCCATGCAGAAAATCGCTACAAAAGCACTTAATTTCTCCCAAGGCCGAGCCAATAAAACGATAATCGCAAAGGCCAGAGCCGGCAGCAGGGGAACCAACCACACATGATTAATCGCAAAGTCTATCATTTCGGTTCAGCACCTACCTTCATGTCTTTACCACTTCAGCCAATCAAAGTCATCCAGGTTGACCGACAGCCGATTGCGATAAATCGCAATAATAATGGCCAGGCCCACTCCAACTTCGGCGGCTGCGACAGTAATTACAAATATAGAGAAGATTTGTCCGGCCAAATCGGCTCCCACCAAAAATTTGCTAAAAGCCACCAGATTAATATTAACGGCGTTCAGCATAATTTCTATGCAGATCAAAACCGAAACGGCGTTCTTTTTGGACAAGGCTCCAAACAAGCCAATTCCGAATAAAATAGCGGAAAGAATGATATAATGATTAATGCTTACTTCAGCAACTTCCACTATTCTTCAACTCCTTCATCCTCTTTGCGGGGATCTCGAGCCAAAACAATGGCTCCGATCAGAGCGGCAGTCAACAAAACCGCTGCTACTTCAAAGGGAATAACATATTTACTGAATAACAAGTTGGACAATACATCAATATTATTGACTCCAACAGCCTTATCATTGGCCGCAGCCAAAGCATAAGTATCCCAATGGGTTTGGGCGGACAAAATCCCGCACAAAGCAATCATCACAGCGACTACCGCAGCAGCCACCCCGGTCTGACGGTTAAACAAATTGGTTTTGGCCATATCGGTTCTTTTGATCAGCATGATCCCAAAGACCATCATAATACAGACCGCTCCGGCATAAACCATGACCTGAACCGCCGCCAAAAACTCTGCATCCAAAGTCAGGAAAATTCCCCCAATGGAAATAAAGCAGACCGCCAGCCACAAAACCGAGTGCATAATATTTCTGCACAGCACCACAAGTAAGCCTGAAAGGATAGCCACCGTAGCCAAAAGATAAAAGAAGGCGGATACCCAACTAAAATCTGGCGACACTCTTAACCCTCCTTACCGTCAGCTTGAGCCGCTTTTTCGGCTTCAGCCGCTTTTTTGGCTGCTGCTTCCGCTTCGGCTGCTTCTGCCGCAGCAATTTCTTCCGGAGTAGGAGCCGGACGCTCAAACAAATGCAAAGCCACTCTATCCCGGAAATATTGATTCATATTAATGACATTGCTAAAGCTCAAAGCCCCTTTGGGACAGCTTTCCACGCACAAGCCGCAGAACAGGCAATATTCAATATTCATGGTATAACTAATCATGATTTGTTTTTTGCCCAATTTAGCTTTGCCAATTTTAATCACTTTGTTGGGACAGGCATTGGCACACAGGCTACAGGCAATACATTTGTTGGAATCAAACTGAAAACGGCCATGATAACGAGGACACATTTCCAGCGTTTCATCCGGATACTGCACTGTAACTTTCTTCCGGAAAAACCAGCCCAGAGTAACCCCCAAGCCCTTTACCAATCCTTTACCAAACACATAATCACCACCCTAAGCAATTAACCGATAAATGTACACGCCAAGACCGGTTACAAAAATATTTGCCAGCGACAGCGGCAGTAAAACCTTCCAGCCAAAGCCCATCAGCTGATCGACTCTGACCCGGGGGAAAGTCCACCGTACCCACATGAAGATAAAAATCATCAGATACATCTTGAGGAAAAACCACAGCCAGGAAGGAATGAAATCCAAGCCCCAAATGGGAGACCAGCCGCCCAAAAACAGGACGGTAAACAAAGAAGACATTACCATCATGCCGGCATATTCAGTAAGGAAGAACATGGCAAAAGGCATTCCACTGTATTCCGTATAAGGCCCGGAAATAATTTCCGATTCCCCTTCCACCAGACAGAACGGAGTCCGGTTGGTTTCGGCCAAGGCCGCAATAAAGAACATAATGGCCGCCAAAGGCTGCACACAGATAAACCAGACATTCTCCTGAGCGGCAATTACTTCTCCCAGATCCAGGCTGCCGGTAATGATGACTACGCCCAGAAGACAGAGCAGGAAGGGCAGCTCATAACTGACCATCTGGGCAACCGCCCGCATCCCGCCGACCAAAGAGTATTTGTTATTGGAGGACCAGCCGGCTGCAAACAAAACAATGGTGCTTAAAGAGGAAATCGCTACGATATACATAAGACCAATGTTCATGTGCGGAATAGCAGTCATTCCGTCCCCAAAGGGCAAAACCGCATAAATCATAAAAGGCGGTACAAATACCAAAATGGCGGCAATCATATAAACTATTTTATCGGTATAGCGGTTCCAGGTAAATTCCTTGCTAATCAATTTTCCAATATCACAGGCTGTCTGCAACAGACCCCTGGGACCAACCCGGTTGGGTCCAATCCGGCACTGCATATAACCGGCAACTTTCCGTTCCATATATACCAGCCAGAGGGCATTAACCAGGATGAAGAGCAGGATTCCCACCATTTTCAGAACCACCAGCCAAAAATCAGACCACAGGTCAGAGGCTCCCAGGCCGGAAACCCAGTTCCAGAACCCCTCCCCTATGTTGACAAAAAATCTTTCAACCATTGATTCTACTCCCCTTACTTATTAACAGTCCACATCGCCCATTACCACATCAATACTCCCAAAAATCGAAATTACATCGGCAATCTTCCAGCCCACCAAAATATCGTCCAAAATTCCCAGGTTGACAAAGGAAGACCGTTTGAAATGAACCCGATAAGGCTTGGGGGAACCATCACTGACTACATAGGCTCCAAACAAACCTTTGGAACTTTCAATTTCCGCATAAGCATCTCCCACCGGAGGTTTGATTACTTTGGGCATCTTGGCCTGATAAGGGCCTTCCGGAATTTGTTCCAAAGCCTGATTGATAATCCGCATGGATTGAACCATTTCTTCCATTCTGACCAAAAGGCGGTCATAGCAATCCCCAAGTTTACCCAGCGGAACTTCAAAATCAAAGCGATCATAAATACTGTAGGGGCGGTTTTTGCGTAAGTCAAAATTAACCCCGCTGCCTCTCAGATTGGGGCCGCTCAAGCTGTAGTTAATGGCCATTTCCGGAGTGATAACTCCGACATGGCGGGTACGGGCAATCAGAATTTCATTGCCGATCAGCAAGCGGTTATATTCATCAATGCAGGCCGGGAATTCGTCCAGGAATTTGCGAACCGCCGGGAAAAATTCTTCCGGCAGATCATCAGCCACCCCGCCAATTCTCATATAGCTGTGGGTCATGCGGGAACCGGAAACCATTTCCAGCAAATCCATAACCGTTTCTCTTTCCCGGAAGGTAAAGATAAATCCGGTCAAAGCCCCCAGGTCCCCAGTATAGGAACCAATAGCGATCAGGTGACTGGCAATCCGGGAAAGCTCGCCCACGATTACCCGAATATATTCAGCCCGTTCTGGAACCTCTACTTCCATTAATTTTTCCACAGCCGCCACATAGCCCCAGTTCATCAGCATGGCAGCCATATAGTCCATCCGGTCGGTATAGGGTATAACCTGGGTATAGGTTCTGGCTTCCGCCAGTTTTTCTATCCCCCTATGCAAATAACCGGGTACGGAAGTGGACTTGACCACTGTTTCCCCGTCAAGCTCCAGCATAATCCGGAAAACCCCGTGGGTACTGGGGTGCTGAGGGCCGAGGTTCAATATATAAGTTTCTGTTTTACTCATTTAGCTTAGCACCTCATTTATCTGCCGCCGACATATTTAAAGTCTTTACGCAGAGGATGTCCATCAAAAGTATCCAAAAGCAGAATCCGGGTGGGATGCTCCGGATAGCCGGTATAATTAATCCCCATTAAATCATAGGTTTCCCGTTCCTGCCAGATGGCTCCTTTCCAAAGCGGAGCCAGAGAAGCCACTTCCGGTTTATCTGCATCCAAAATCACTCTGACCATCAGATCAAAGCCTTTTTCCAGGGAATACAGATTATAGATGGCTTCATAGCGTTCCCCGTCATAATGAGCCGCCGTCAGATTGGTTAAATAGTCCAGGGAATAATCCGGGTTTTCCTTGACCTCCCGCATAAAATCCAACAAAATGTCCGCTGGAACGGTCAAAACCTGTTTTTCTGAAATTTCCAGACCAGGAAACTTATCCTGCAAATTCTGCCACAATTCCTGAGGTAAATTACTCACGAGGCTTATTCACCACCTTGGGATCCAGAATCTTGTCCCGCAACATCATAAAGCCTTCAATTACGGCTTCCGGACGAGGAGGACAGCCGGGAACATATACATCCACCGGAATTAACTTATCCACTCCAGGTACTACATGATAGCTGTCCACAAAGGGACCTCCAGAGGTGGCACAGCTTCCAATGGCAATAACCCATTTGGGTTCAGCCATCTGTTCATAAAGCCGCACAACAAAGGGAGCCGATTTGTGGGTAACAGTTCCGGCTACCAACATAACATCCGCCTGCCGGGGAGTTCCCCGCATAACTTCATAACCAAAACGAGATAAATCAAACCTGGCCATATTAGCTGCCATCAGGCTTTCAATGGCACAGCAGGCCAAGCCAAATCCCAGCGGCCAAATAGAGTGAGCCCGAGCCAGGTTAAATACCTTTTCCAGCGGTCCGATATGTACCAGACGCTTCACTTCATTGACTACTGCCGGATCATCTGTCAGTTGCTCAACCGGATGGGTATCATTTTCTAATCCCATTCTAATGCTCCTTCCTTCCAGGCGTACCATAAGCCAATAACTAAAATGCCAATGAAAACAATCATTTCACCAAAGGCAAAAAATCCAAACGCTGCCGAACCCAGCATAGCCTGAAATTTTACTGCCCAGGGAAGCAGGAAAACTGCTTCCACATCAAAAATCAAAAACAGCAACGCATACAGAAAATAGCTGGTTCTAAATTGTACCCAGGTAGGGCCAATGGTATCTACCCCACATTCATAAACTTCCAGCTTTTCATCGCTGGCTTTGCGGGGCTGAATCAGCCTGGCAGTTCCAATGCCGCCCGCAGTAAATAAAATTCCTACGATTAAAAAAAGCAGAACTGCCGCCCAAGGACTCATAGCACTCAAAAGATTTCCCTCCTTTCTTTAAAATTTACCCCCTGCTAAAAGTCTAAAATTTCAGGTAAAATTAACCTTTTGGTTTTAAACTGAAAGAAGCTGGAGGGTTGTATTAAAAAAATACGCCCTTAAAAGATGATCTATAAAAACAACAGGCTGCAAGCCTATTGATTTATATTCAAATAATTCAGGTTATATTATACTTCAAAAACAGTAAAACTATAGAGTAATTCCCGCCGGAGCAAAGCTGTTGCCAGAGCCTTCTCAGGGTCTTGAGGCCTCCAGCTCTCTTGTCAGGAGAGCAGCTTAAAACAGCAGATTGGGGGAAATTTGATTCTTCCAAAGGAAGAGATGGCAAGTGCTTTGCACTTGCCAGAGAGGATCTTCCAGCTTTAAACTTCCGTTTTTATTATTGTTTGCCTAAATCCTTAATTGGCCCAAAGCTTTGCCGGTGCAGCGGACAAGCTCCATATCGGCTTAAAGCGGCCAAATGATCCGGAGTGCCGTAACCCTTGTGCCGGGCAAAGCCATATTGGGGATAAAGTTGATCCATTTCCAGCATCAAATGATCTCTGGCAACCTTGGCCAAAATGGAAGCAGCCGCAATGCAGGCACATTTTTGATCTCCGCCAATCACGGTTTTTTCTTGACCGAACCCCTTTAAACAGGGAAAATTGCCATCCGTCAGGATTATTTCCGGAGCAGGCTCCAGGCTTTCCACCGCTCGCCGCATGGCCAGCAAGGAAGCTTCCAAAATATTCAGACGGTCAATTTCGGCTACGCTGGCCTCCTGAATACTCCAGGCCAGGGCTGTTTTTTTGATGGATAATGCCAAAGCCTCTCTTTGAGCGATACTAAGCTTTTTGCTGTCATTCAGACCAGGCAAAAAAACCTGAGGCGGCAGAATCACCGCTGCGGCCACCACCGAACCAGCCAAAGGCCCCCGGCCAGCTTCATCCACTCCAGCTACCAAAAAATAGCCCTGTTTCCGCCACCGGTTTTCCTCCTGCAGCAAACCTTGCAGGCGTTGCTTTTCCTGTTCCAAATGCTGTTTTTTTTGTTCAAATTCCTGCCGCAGCTTTGCAGCTCCCCGACGGGTATCGGCAGCAGACCAAAATTCAGTCGGCAAATCCGGATAATCAGCCAGAAAACGCTGCAAGCTGGAGAGGGTAAAATCAGAGCTATCCACCTGCATCCTCCAAAAACAGTTAAACAGTAGTTTTTTCGGCATTAAGGGTCAAAATCCCTGCCCTTTCAAACAAAAAAACCGAAAAAGTACCCGGCAAAAAAACTTATAGTTTACAATTTATAGAGCATACTCCAGCTCAACCTGAATTATCTGGACTATCAGAAAAATAGCACCGGAAAAATAGATTCCAGTGCTATTTAATAGTCTATAGGTTAATGAGTATGATCTAAGATTTTAATATTTTCGCCTACACCCTTGCTGACTGCTTCCTTAATTTGTTCAAAATAGGGACAGGGGAAACCAATGGGGGCACCTTTGCCCAGGCAGGAAGCAAAAGCAATGGTATCGGCTCCTCTTTTTACCATTTCCTTAGCCCGGCCAACTGCCTTTTTACCAGGGCAGCCGCCGCAGGAATTAAAACCGATCAGTTCAATATCTTCGGTTACTCCTTCAAAAGCACCTTTTTTCTCCCGGATAATCTGAAAATCTTTGGTTCCCGGACAAATTTCCTCGGTCTGCATACAACGAATGATGGCTAATTTCATATTTTTTCCCTCCGTTTATTTATTTATCCTAAAACGCCTCAAAGGACGCAAAGGTTTTCAGCTTTCCGCCCCATCTGAAATTTACTTCCGCAGCCAGGACAGTACCAAACTGATAAATAAGGTATAAAAGCCGGCAATCAGCATTAAAATGCCAATTACCATACCGGTAACTTCTTTCACTAATTCAGGGTGCATTCCGCCATAAGCTCCCACCAAAACCGATAAAATTCCTAAAATTAAAATAAACAACCAGAAGCCGTTTTTGCGGTGATAATAAGTAAAATAAAAAATTTTTTTAATCTTAAAAGCCAGCAAAATCAAGATTATTCCGAATAAAAAAGCCCAAACTCCCAGGAAAACGGCCAGGAAAAGTTCCCAAGACTGACCAATTCGATCAATTAAAACAATCCCCAAACCAATGATAATGGCCAAAATGCCTCCGGCCAAAGCCCAACCGTTAAACTGTCGAAAACTCTGGCGGTGCTTATTGGCTTCACTATAGACAGCCAGCCAACCCACTCCGGACAAAAAAACCACCAGTCCCAAAAACCAACTGCACGCTTCAAAAACTCTATCTCCATTGAACAGACAAAAAACTCCGCCCAGGAGCAGCAGGATTCCCAATATTATGGGAAAAAACCGCATAATTTCGACCTCCAGTGTTTTTCCAGCATCTTTCCAACATTAAGGAAATTTTTATTTAATTATAACATTTTAATTTCTAAAAAAAAAGCCTAATTTTTTTACGAAAAAATTTCCTCTGATGGTCACAAAAATATCTGCTGCGGCTTGCTTTGCCCCTCTCCAAACAGCTATCTCCCAAAGAGAGCCGCAAAACCTCTAAATCAGCTTATTTTCCGAACGATACTTCACCGCTTCGGCCAAATGCACCGCTGTAATTTGCGGGCTGCCAGCCAAATCAGCAATGGTACGAGCTATCCTTAAAATTTTATCGTGACTGCGAGCGGTCAGTTTAAAGCTTTTGAAGAAAGATTCCAACAAAGCCGAGGATTGGGCATCCAGTTGACAAAACTGCCGCATTTGACGGCCAAACAAAACCGAGTTGCAGCAGCCAGCCCGTTCAAGCTGAATTTGCCGTGCTTTAATCACCCTTTCCCGAATGGCCGCACTGCTTTCCCCCGGCTGGGGATCATTTAATTCCGCAAAATCCACCCGAGGAACATAAACCATTAAATCAATTCGATCCAACAGCGGGCCGGAAATCCGATCCAAATAGCGGCGAACCTGATTTTCCGAACAACGGCATTCCCGCGACTGATCCCCATAATAACCACAGGGGCAGGGATTGCAGGCTCCCAAGAGCATCAGCCGAGCCGGAAAACTGGAGGAAGCATTGATCCGGGAAATATTAACCTGGCCATCCTCCAAAGGCTGCCGGAGAGCCTCCAAAACATCCCTTGGAAATTCCAGCATTTCATCCAAAAACAAAACCCCATTGTGAGCCAGACTGATTTCTCCCGGGCGGGGATATTTGCCCCCACCGATCAAGGAAGCAGTTGAAGCAGTATGATGAGGAGCACGGAAAGGAGTTCTCAGCAAATTCTGCTGCCGATCTCCAAATTTGCCAGCCAAAGAATAGATTTTGGCGGTTTCCAAGGCTTCCGGCCAGGTAAGCGGAGGCATAATCCCCGGCAGACAACGGGCAAGCAGGGTTTTGCCAGAACCAGGACTGCCCACCATTAACAGATTATGCCGACCGGCAGCCGCAATTTCCATAGCCCGCCGAGCTGCAAATTGTCCCTTGACTTCGGCAAAGTCCATCCCAGCCTGGTCAGTTCCCCGACTCCAAACCGGGTGAGCATAGCTCTCCAGCTCCAGCAGACCGTTGAAAAAATTCCCGACCTGTTTCAAAGCAGTCACCGGATAAACCTGCATTCCAGCCACCAAAGCCGCTTCATCTGCGTTTTCCTTCGGTACAATAATTCGTTCAAAGCCCTGCTCCCTGGCCGTCAGCACCTGGGGCAAAACTCCAGGAACCGGTCGAACCTCTCCATTTAAGGACAATTCGCCCAAAAAGGAATATTGCTGGGCTTGCTCTTGATTAAGCTGAGCAGTAGCAGCCAAAATTCCCACTGCAATGGCCAAATCATAAACAACCCCTTCTTTTCGCAAATCTCCGGGAGCCAAATTTACAATAACTCTTTTGCCCGGAAACTGATAGCCCGAATTTTTTATGGCCGCCTTAACCCGTTCCCGGGATTCTTTAACCGCTGTATCGCCCAGGCCGACTACTTCAAAGCAGGGCAGACCGTTGGCAATGTAGGTTTCCACCCGAATGGTATAACCTTCCAAGCCCTGTAAGGCTGTACTATATATAATAGAAAGCATTCCAATCCCCGCTTTAGTTTACAATAATCTGCACTACCTGCTTTTCATCATCCAGCCCCAAAATAACCTGCATTCCAACATATAAATCACTCAAATTAAAACTTTGGCTGCTGTCTATCGACATCAGCACCACATTTTCAGAAATGGGGTAAGCAACGCTTCGATCTTTCAGTCTGATTTGGGAACCACCGGTCAGATCGCTGATTTCCCCGCTGACGGTGGATTCCACATTAAAGGCCAAATTAGTCGGAAGAACCGTTACCAGACAGTTGGCAGATTTACCGGCCACCGTAGCAGTAATGGAAGTAACTCCCGGATCGCGTGCTGTCACCTTGCCATTGCTGACCACGGCAATATTGGCGTTTTTGCTGCTCCAGATTACGGTTTTATCATCTGCATTTTCCGGCAGAATTTCCAGGGTCAGATTTGACTGATTACCGGTTTCCAGGTTCAAGACCTCCGGAGTTAAAATTACTTCTTCCACCGCTATTTGAGCCGCCTCAACCGTCACCTGACAGCCAACCTCCAAATCTTCGGCTTGGGCCGTAATCAAGGCGGTTCCTCTGGAATTGGCCGTCACCTGCCCCTGCTGATTAACCATAGCCACCAAAAGGTTGTTGCTGCTCCAGCGAACCCGAGTATTAGCCGGTTTAACCTCAGCGGTCAGGTTTCTTTTTTCCCCTACCACCAGATTAAGACTGCTCAAATTGAGGGTCAGGTTTTCAACCTGGTTGGCAGTTACCACAACCGGACAGCTTGCACTGAAATCGCTGTTAGCCGCTACAATCTCCGTTTGTCCCATGCCTACTGCGGTAACCTTGCCCCGCTGATCAACCGTGGCAATGCTTTCATCTTGACTGAAATAATTAAGCTGACTGTTCTTCGGCAGCGGCAGTAAAACTTCACTTTCACCCACCGCCAAATTTAACTGATCCTGCCAAAAATTCAAACCCTCAACAATCTGCAAATCCCAAGAGGCCGAAAATTCTCCCGCCTGAGCGGTCACTCGCACCGACCCCGGCTTTAAGGCGGTCAAGCAGCCATCTGCGGTAATATCAGCTATTGCAGAATCGCTAACCTGCCAATTAACCAGCTTATTGCTGGCATTAACCGGCAAAACCCGAGCCTTAAACTGCAATTTGGCTCCAGCAGTTATTTCCTGAGGCAGATTTTGGGTAAGCAAAGCTATTTTGCTGGTGGCAATAATATCTTCGGTCACGGTGACCCGACAAGCTCCGCTGACTTCCCCATTGCTGACCACAATAATGCTTTCTCCGGCTGCCAAAGCAGTCAGTTTCCCTCGATTGGAAACCGAAACCACTCCGGGATTGGAAGACGACCATTTAACCTCCTGCTCCACCGCATTATGAGGATAGATGCTGTAATCAAGCTGCTCCTGTTCGCCGGGACCCAAGGTAACCTCACTTCCATTTAAGGCTATTTCCTGTGCCTCCACATATTGCAGATTTCTTTGGTTTAGAACCATACAGATTAGCCAAACAGAAACCAAAACGGCAGCAACACCCAATAGAGAAACCAAAGTATTTTTAAGCCAGGTTTTCTTTTTGCTTCGCCGTTCCCAGTGATAAACAGGGTTATTGGTCTGATAAAGCGAGCCGGACGGTATTTCTATGGTTTCTTCTTCCGCATAATTGGGAACAACTGTTTCGGGAGCAGGCAGCTCCGGCAATTCGCTCCAGTTTTCTTCGGCCAGCAGGCGTTCCAAATCATTGCACATCTGCCGGGGGGTTTGATAACGCTGGGCAATGTCAAAGGCACAAGCCCGCAAAATAATGGCCGCCAAAGCCGGGGGAGCCTGACAGGGTGGAGGCAGCTCCTCACCCTTCATCCGCCGAACAAAGGATTCCCGCTCCTCATTATTATCCAGCTTATATTCCGTACCCTGCCGCATAAAGGGCAGGCGGTTATTATTCAAAAGCCGGTACAAAACCAGCCCCAACGAATAAAGATCGGCGGTAATCCCATAGCTTAAATTACCAGTCAGATTATAAACCTCCGGTGCCATATAAGAAAGAGTTCCGACTCGATAGGTCAACTGAAAATCAGCTTCGGCCTTGGTTTCGATGCTGCGGGAAATACCAAAATCACCCAGTTTATATTCCCCGGCCGCATTTACCATAATATTAGCCGGCTTAATATCCCGGTGCAAAATTTGATGCTCCTGACAGATTTCCAAAGCCTGACAAATATCCCGGCCAATTTTACCGATTTCCTGCCAGCTCAAAACCTTTTGTTCCTTGAGCTTTTTGGGCAGCGGGGTCAGATACTCCATCCGAATCAAAATATCCCAGCCGATTTCTCCTTTGCGGCGAATGACCTGATGGTCTTCATAGTCCACAATATGCGGATTTCCCCGCAGCTTGGACATCAGCTCAATTTCCCGGCTGATTCTGAAAACAATGTTTTCATAATGCTGAAAAATAGTCTGGTCATCCACTTCATAATTTTGACGCAGTTCTTCCACCTCAGCCTGATTTTGAGGCAGACTGATAATTTTTAAGGCAGACTGAGGGCCGCTTTTGCGGTGCTGCACTTTTTTTTCTATTAAAAAAACCTGGCCAAAACTGCCGCTGCCCAAATATTCTTTCAAATACCAGTTACCGAAAAAAGGTTCGTATTTCCGATAGGGGGAGTTGATCATTTGTATTTCGATCCTTTCTTCCTTTTTTCACTTTCTTTATTATAACTTAAAGACCAGGCTTTGGATAGGCCAAAAAAAGAATCCCTGCCGATTTTTTGTTTTTTTCGGCTGGGATTGAAGAAAAGGCTATTTTTTCCAAGGAAAACTTAAGAGCCAGACGAGAAAATAAACTCTCACTTATTTTTTGATAATATTCTGCTGTTTATTGGATTGATTAGCCAGAAAAAGCCAAAAGAAGCCCAAAACCACTCTCTCCCAATAAAATAAAGCCTGTAAAATTTTCCTATTTAGCAAAAGTTAAAGTTGCCATATAGTTTTCCATCGGATAATCCAGCACCAAATTTCCCTCCTGAGCCAGCAAGTCCTTAGTGATCCCCAGCGAATCGGTCAAACTGATGCCTTCCGTAGTGACTGTCCAGGTTCCTTTTTCCTGCCCACTTGGCAAATTAAGATAAGCCTGCCCCTGCTCCTGCAAAACCAAAGTGATATTGAGCAGCGGATAGTTTTCCCCGTCCATTTGCCAGGCTGTCAAATGCCAGATGCCCAAATAATCCGGGCTGGCGGTCAATTCCACTGCCTGCCTTGTGCCATCCCAATTAACCTCCAGCCCCAAAGCCTCAGCGACCAGACGAACCGGAACCATGGTTCGCCCCTGTTCAATTTGAGCCGGAACCTCCAAATCCCGGCTTTGGCCATTGATCCAGGCAGTTGGGGAACCAATCACCAGCAGAATTGAATTGTTTCCCTTATTAATGGCAACAGTTTTACTGGCTGCCTTCCAGTCCACCTGAAAGTCCAAAGCCTCGGCAATCTCCCGCACGCCCACCAAAACCCGGCCTTCCTGCAAAATGGCATCCAGACCCAACTTTTGCCCATTCAGATAAACAGCGGGAGCAGCCCAAGCCGCACCGCCGCCCCAAATCAAACTCAAGGCCAGCACCAAGCCGAACAATTTCTTTTTGAACATTAAGTCTCAACCTCCTTTCTTTCATTATATCTCATGCCCGGCAGCTTGGAAAAAATTTTTCCCTTTTTTACAATAAAATTTTTCAGACGGGACAAACTAAGGCCAAAGGAGTTGAACTCAAATGGCGATAACCTATAAATTAGTCCGAATCAGCAATATTAAGTTTGCAGAAGGCAATACAGTAATAGCCGCTCAAGGTGAAATTTTGCAGGATTTAGGGGCAAATTACACCGAAAGAGAGGTTTGGCTGGCTTATCAAAAGCACAACCGCCAGGATGAACATGATTTTTATTTGATTTGCCAATTTGAAGGGGAGCAATACCTGGATGTGGTACAGGTACTCTTTGATTTTGGCGAAGAAGAAGGCAATCCCTTTTTGGATCAGGCTGACCCCAGCAAGCGTTATTTTGCTCAGGTAGCCTTTGGAGCCTAAAGGCCATTTTATCAAAACCAATCAAGCTGCTTCCAAAAGCTTAAAACCTCGAAAGCTTTGCCTATTAGCTGCTTTATTGGCTCTCCCTTGAGGAGAGCCAAACCTTTATTAGGCTGACCAGTTTTTATTTTTCGTCCAAATCACGCATATTTATTTTTCTATAAACTAATACTGAATTCAAAAGAGGTGCAGTCCAAAATGTTCAAACACGAAAAGCAATTATTCCATCCCGTAGGGGTGGAACGACCCAATCCTCAATATGCGGTACTTTTGCAGGAACAGCTCGGCGGCGGCAACGGGGAACTAAAAGCCGCTTTGCAATATCTGGCTCAAAGCTTTCGCATCCAGGATCCCCAAATCAAGGATCTGTTTTTGGATATTGCAGCCGAAGAATTAAGCCATATGGAAATGGTAGCCCAAACCATCAACCTGCTTAATGGTCAAGAGCTGGAAAGCCAGGCCGTTCAAGCTGGAGAAATCCAAAGTCAGGTTTTGCTCGGACTTAGTCCCGGCCTGATCAATGCTTCCGGTTATTCCTGGACTGGAGATTATGTTACAGTTACTGGAGATCTTTGTGCCGACCTGCTGTCCAATATTGCTTCCGAACAAAGAGCCAAGGTAGTCTATGAATATTTATACCGGCAAATTGAGGATCGCAAGGTTCGGGAAACCATTGATTTTCTTTTGAATCGGGAAGAAGCTCATAATGCCCTGTTCCGGAAAGCTTTTAACGAGGTACAGGAAACCGGCTCCAACCGGGACTTTGGCGTAACCCCGGATTCCCGGATCTACTTCGATCTTTCCACTCCTTCTCCCGGCCAGAGCTTTGAGGAAACCCAAACCAATCCGCCTAAGTTTTCGTAATCAGCAGAGGTGAACTACTCGGCAATAAATTACCGAGCTTCTTGCTTCAGCCGCTACTGCTTGGCTAACATAAAGCCGTTAGCTCAAGTCTTACACAATGTCCACAAGCGTTAGGTTCGGCTGGTTCCCAGCCTGCCATTTATTTGAGTGTATCATATTTTGATGTCTTGTGCAAAACAGAAACAAAAAAATAGGTGCGTTCATTTCGGCTTTGAAAAACCGAGTTTCCTCGCACCAACATTAAAAAAAGAAAGCAAAAACCGAGCTCAAGGCTCGGTTTTTTTGACTTTGGTGGGAGCAACTGGTTTCGAACCAGCGACCTCTTGAATGTGAGTCAAGTGCTCTCCCGCTGAGCTATGCTCCCGTCCAGCAGTTTAATTTTAACATAATTTTTCCGGCAATGCAAGTTTTTATTTAAAAAAGATAAACCAACAGAAATTTAAAATATTTTTTAAATAAACTCTTGACACCTCAGGATGCTTCATGTATAATCGTTATTGTGAGTGACAGAAAGGTCATGGGGGCGTGGCGCAGCTGGGAGCGCGTCTGAATGGCATTCAGAAGGTCAGGGGTTCGATCCCCCTCGTCTCCACCAAATAAGGTAGTAGATTTTGATAGAAAGTCTACTACCTTTTTTCTTTGCCAAAATGCCTTGATTTCAGGGGGTTTTCAGCCATTCAAGGTATAAAGCAACCCGCCCTGGAGTGTTTTCCGGGACGGGTTTTTCTTGCTCACGGCGTGTTAAAGCCCTTGAAAATTAAGGTTTTCAAGGCATATAGCTGTATTTCAGACCGCTGCGGATTGTTTTTCGCAGCGGTACGCACGACCGTTCAAATCTGATGTCAATTTGCCGCTGCCGTTTATTCCACACGAAGCTGCACCATGATCTCGGTGACAGCTTCAAGTATGTTATTCTTCAAAATACATAGACTCCAGGTACATACTGAGGCGTTTTGCTTCACTTTTTGTAATATCTGCGGGTACAGAAAATTCGATGGAATAATTGGGACGCAGCCTGTAAGAAACAGAAACCTCTTCAATGCCGGTACTGTATGTTCCGCCGTCGGCAAGCACTTTGATCTCGTCGTAATGCTTGGACAAATTTGCTGTGGTACGATGCATCCTAAGTGAGGATCGGAGAGCCTTTGACAGTTCACTTCTTAAATGACTGCCTGTGAAGTTCCTGACTTTTCGCTGGTGAGGATATCCTTCTGTATCATTGTCGACGGTTTTGTCATACACATAGTTACTATCTACAACTGCGAAGTAGATATCATCACCATCGGGAATCAGCAGATAGTCTCCCGGTTCCATGCGATTAACAATAATATCAATGGTGGCATAGGCGTTGCCAAGGGTTAAGCCGCTATAACTGTACGGGTCTCCGGAAAGGATTTCCTTTAAATCTTCTCTTGACTTGCCTGTCAGATTACCGATATTTGGCCAGCCAATAGCCACAAACTTTTTTTCTTTAAATTCATCGAGACGTTTCTCTCCGTTAGGGTAGGGTCTAATTAACCATGCTTGTTTACTCATGATAAGTATTCCTTTCCTATTCCTTCTTAATTAATGTATAGTAGATAATATATCGTATTCAAAAAGTAGATGTCAAGTGGTTATCTACAATTTTTTAAATTTTTTAAGGGGGGAGTCATTTTCTCTACAGCTTTTATTACGGACAGCGGCCTGGGTTCAAATATACGAAGAAGGCGGAATTAAAAAGGAATTGTTCTCCTGCTGTATGATTGTATTGATTTTGACCTTATTTTGTGCTAGTATGTGCTAGTATATGAGGGAAAGGATGGCAATTAAGGGCATGAGAACATTTAATTACTCGGCAATTAAAGACCAAAAATGGGATTCCGATATTCTTAGACTGATTGCGGCAATATATAAAGAGGCAGGAAAACAGGAACTGTACTTGAAACAGCAGCCGGAAGCACTTGAAAAATTGGTGGAGATTGCAAAGATTCAAAGTACCGAAGCATCGAATGCGATTGAAGGTATCGTTACAACAAGCACACGCATCAAACAGCTTGTGGAGAAGAAAACCACGCCTCGGAATCGTGATGAGCAGGAGATCGCCGGATACAGAGATGCTCTGAATATTATCCATGAAAGCTTTAATGTGATTCCTATCACCCGTAATTATATTTTGCAGCTTCACAAAATCATGTACAGCCATGTCAACTACCCACCCAATAAAGTGAGTGGGCTTGTAACTGCCCAGTCGTAGTAACGGCTCACGCCTCCGACCTTTAAACCCCAATAGATATTGCTGCCTAAAGTGGCGTTACACCATGGGACGGTTGACAACGCCCCTGACATCTCAGATATACTGAGGTGCCACTGTATCCGGTACTTGGCTATCGGAGAGATAGTTGATTCCCATGCGATACAGATTCATTGCTCCGATACGATCATCTAAAACAAAAAGTGTATGCTTTGGGTGTTTTCAGCGAGTGCCTTTAATACATCCTGTATCCAACGGTTTTCTCGCTGACCCGAAGATTATTATATAATTATTGTTAGGGAAAGTCAATATTTGAGGCGGATTACGGATAACAGATTTAAAAAGGCTCCTCCCACCTACTAAAGTAAGTGGGTTTCCGCCTATGACAAACGAAATGAGTTTATTTATGAAGAAATTGACATTCAAAAATCAAATAATCATTGGTCTGTTATTCTACCTTTTGATGTTCATTTGTTCCATAGTGTTCAAAAACGGCATTTTCAGTAATATTGGATGGGTTATTTATGGATTGCTGTTTGTAATCAACCCAGTTTGTCCCAAGAAATCAGAAAGTGTGAAGAATGTTCATCTTTCGATGAGACTTGCTGGAATAATTGTTATCATTATTGGTCTTACAACACATTTTGGTGTATAACAACAAATATTAGTTTGATCTCTCAATACATCATAGGTGAATATAGGCATGAAAAAGATAGTCAAGAATGCAATTAGATGTAAACATTGTGGTAAAGTTATAGAATCAACGAGCGTTCATGATTTTAAGTTTTGTTCTTGTGAGAGCGTTGCCGTTGATGGTGGCCATGACTATTTAAGACGATGTTTTAAGACTTCAAAGATGATTTTGAGGAGCTAAGCGAATATATTGAAATTGAAGATAATACATCCATTTAAAATAAAAATGGATGTATTATTTGACTTGTGTTCACTATTATGATGGCAACGGCAGAATAAGCCGACTGCTTACGACTTTACTTTTGTATCGGAACGGATTCTATATCGGAAGATACACTTCCTTGGAGGCAAAGATAGCCAAAAATAAAGACCTCTACTATGCTGCACTCAGATCCTCCCAGCACGGATGGCACGAGGATATCGAGGATAATCTGCCTTTCCTCAAATATCTCCTCGGTACGATTCTTGCGGCATATAAGGACTTTGAAGATCGGTTCTCCCTGATTAAAGAAAAACTTCCCGCAATCGAAATGGTACGCAAAGCATCCATGCAAAAAATCGGAAGGTTTTCAAAGCGGTATATTAGAGAAATGTGTCCGTCTTTGAGTGTCAGTTCCATAGAGGGTGCACTTCGCAAAATGGTGGCTGACGGCGAGATAAAGCGTAAAGGTTCCGGTAAAGCCACCTGCTATTACCGTCTCAAATAGCCCCATCGAAAAAAAGACAAATAAATTAGATAAAAGCCCTTGACTAAAAGGACATTTATTCATATAATAAGAAGGTCGAAAGTCCGCATCGGGATGTGGCGCAGTTTGGCTAGCGCGCCTGCCTTGGGAGCAGGAGGCCGGGGGTTCAAGTCCCTTCATCCCGACCAATTCCGATAAGTTTTCCCAAATCTTGGGGTGTGGCCAAGCGGTAAGGCTCCGGTCTCTGGATCCGGCATGCGTAGGTTCGAATCCTGCCACCCCAGCCAAAACAAATGTTCCTGCAATGTTTTTAAGGATATTGCAGGAACATTTATTTTTTGATAATCTTGTTCCTTTTCATTGGCGGTTTAATTGACATTTTGGGTGGATTAAGCTAAAATTAGGTTAACTTGAAAACTTATTGCGTCCGGTCGGAGCAGAAAAATTAATTTCTGCTTCTTGTTATTTTTCAGGATCGCCAAACTTCCAATAAATTTAAGAAAGAGTGAAAATTATGCACTGGTCTGAAGAAATAGCTCAAAAAATTATTGCCCGCAATCCAAATAAAGAAGAATATGTTTGTGCAGCTGGGATCAGCCCTTCGGGAGCCATTCACATTGGCAATTTCCGGGATGTGGTTACCAGCTATTTTGTGGCTAAAGCTTTACGCAAAATGGGCAAAAAAGCCCGGCTGCTGTTTTCCTGGGATGAATTTGATCGTTTGAGAAAAATTCCGGTTAATGTGGCGGAAGAAAGAACGGATATGGAGCAATATTTGGGTTATCCTTATGCCGATGTTCCCGATCCTTTTGGCTGCTGTGACAGCTATGCCCAGCATTTTCAAAAACAGTTTGAAAAGTCCATTGTTGATTTCGGCATAGAAATGGACTATCGCTATCAAAGCCAAATGTATCGTGCCGGAAAATATGCCGATAAAGTAATTTTGGCCTTGCAGCATCGAACCGAAATTTTTGATATTTTGGACAGCTTTCGGGTGCAGGATGCTGTGGAAGGCGAACGGGAAAATTATTACCCGGTCAGTATTTACTGTCCTCACTGCCACAAGGATGATACCAGAATTATTTCCCTTTCGGAAGATTGTACTATTGCCGAATATCAATGCCGCTGCGGGCATCAGGGAACCTTTGATTTTACTCGGGACTTTAATTGCAAGCTGGCCTGGAAAATAGACTGGCCCATGCGTTGGCAATATGAAGGAGTGGATTTTGAACCCGGCGGCAAGGATCATGCCAGTCCCACCGGCAGCTATCAAACCAGCAAAATTATTGCTCAAAAGATCTTTGGCTATGAAGCCCCTCTTTTCCAGGGCTATGAATTTATTGGCATTAAAGGCAGCACCGGCAAAATGTCCGGTTCTTCCGGTTTAAATCTGACTCCCGAAACCTTATTGAAAATTTATCAGCCGGAAATTATCTTGTGGCTTTATGCCAAAACTGATCCTACCAAAGCTTTTAATTTCTGCTTTGATGATGGAATTTTGCGGCAGTATTTTGAATTTGACAAACAATATAATGAGTATAAAAACGGAAATGCCAGTGAATTGGTGCAGGAAATTATGAATTACTGCCTGATTGAAGGCCGGGAAATTCAAACAGTGCCAATGGCTCTGCTGGTGTCTTTGGGTTCGGTGGTTAACTTTAATGTTCCCATGCTGGAAACTGTCTTTGCTAAAATTGGTACACCTTATAAGCAGGAAAATTTCCAGGAACGCCTGGGGCTGGCTCAATTCTGGCTGGAACAGTGTGCCCCGGAAAGTGTCAACCGGATTCGTCCCAACCGGAATTGGGAGGTTTATAATACCTTTAAAGCCGAAGAAAAGCAGGAAATTCAGCTTTTGCATGACTTTTTGCTTCAGGATGGTTATGGTCTGGAGGATTTAAACACCTTTTTGTATTCAATTCCCCGGCAGGTTTATGGGGAAAGCATTAGCGATAAGGATGCCAAAAGCTATCAGGGGAATTTCTTCAAAAATGTTTACCAGCTTCTAATTGATAAAAAGGCGGGGCCTCGGCTTTACCTGTTCCTTTATGCCATTGATAAGCAGGAATATTTGAAACTGCTGGACTTTTCCACTCCGCCTCAAGCTGATGAACAGCCTGCTGCTCCTGCTGAGGCTGCCGAAGCTGTCTCCAGCGAAGCTGAAACCAAAGCTTCTGTGGCTCCTGTAGCTCCGCAAATTGAGATTGAAGACTTTGCCAAGCTGGATTTGCGGGTCTGTAAGATTTTGAATTGCGAGGAAGTCAAAAAATCTCATTCTTGTTACAAGTTTACCTTGTTTGACGGAATCGGAAAACGAATTATTATGTCCAGCGTGAAAAAGTATTATCAGCCGGAACAGTTGATTGGCAAAAAAATTATTGTGGTAGCCAATTTAAAACCGGCTAAAATTGCTGGGGTTAAAAGCAATGGAATGCTTTTGGCCGGAACGCACGAAAGCTGTGGCTGTCAAATTATCTTTGTTAACGATTTAATTCCGGAAGGAGTTAGGTTAAGTTAAGCCGGGAGGCGGTTTGGGGAAAGCTTAAGGCTTCCCTAAGCCGCCCTTTTGGGGGAGGGTTCGGCTGTGGATTGGGTTGAAATTTATACTGATGGAGCCTGTTCCGGCAATCCTGGACCCGGAGGCTATGGCATAATTTTACGCTATGGCGAGCGGGAAAAGGAGCTGTCAGCCGGCTTCAAACTAACCACCAATAACCGCATGGAGCTTTTGGCGGCCATTAAAGCTTTGGAAGCTCTAAAACGACCCTGTAAGGTTAAGCTGTATAGTGACAGCAAATATCTGGTGGATGCGGTTAAACTGGGTTGGGTGCAAAAGTGGCAAAAGTCCGGCTGGATGCGGAACCGCACCGAACCGGCCAAAAATCCGGATTTGTGGCAAAGGCTTTTGGCTTTGCTCCAGGTGCATCAGGTGGAATGGTTCTGGGTTAAGGGACACGCCCAAAATCCTTTTAACAATCGTTGCGATCAGTTGGCGGTGGCCGCTTGCCGCCAGACGGATTTGCCGGAGGATCCTGGATATCAATAATCATTGGAAAAAACATGATTGCCAATTTGGGTCATTACCGGCAGGGTTCTGATCCAACGGTCAGAAGCCGTTTGAGGGTTGTAGAAATATAGAGCATCTCCGGTAGGATCATAACCCTGCATGGCAGCCAGGGCTGCTTCATAGGCTGATTCATTGGGTGATAAATAAATATTTCCATCAGCTACCGAAGAGAATTGATAAACCCGTCCATTGTTTTGAAAAACTATTTGTTCAATAGTATCCGGAAAATCGGGATCGGCCAGCCGATTCAAAATTACTGCTCCCACAGCTACTTGGCCGGTAAAGCTTTCGCCCCGGGCTTCCCCATAAATGGCCTGAGCCAGATACTGCCAATCATCTACTGTAAACCCCCGTTCGGCCAAAACCTCTGTGGCTGTTCCAGCTTGATTCAACCACAAAACTTCTCCGGGATAAATCCAACTATCTGTCAATCCATTGATCCTCTGTAATTCCTGCCATTTTATGTTTTGCTGTTGAGCTATTTTATACAGAGTATCCCCTGCTTGTACCCTATAAAAAGGGACTGCGGCTTCTGCTGGCGGCAAGAGAAACAAAACAGTCAACAAGCCAATTAAACTACTCCAAAGCAGAAGTTTTTTTGGTAATAGCATCAGAATTCCTCCTTAGCGGTTTTCTGGATTTCCTTAGCTATTCTTAACCCACTGCCTCAAAAATATTCAAATTTTGCCAAAACTTAACTGATTCAAGGTTAAACTTTGAGCCGGAAACCCGGCTTAAAAATCCCCTGCGGTCAAGCTAAAGCCCTGCCGCAATTTTTCCCGGCAATGCAGCAATTTTTGATTCATTCGTTCCAGTTCAATTAAACCAGCTCGTTCCTCCGCTGAAGTAGTTAACACTTGGGCAATGGCTCCATTTTGCAAAACCAGCCTTTTGTCGGCCATTAAAGCCAAAATGGGATCATGAGTAGCAATTAAGACAATTTTATTCTTGTTCAATAACAGTTTAATGGCCTGCCGCCGATCAATGCCGGCGTTTTCAATTTCATCAATTAAAACAATGGGTGAAAGGCTCAAAAAAGCGGTATCGGCAATCATTAAGGCTCGGCTTTGCCCCCCGCTTAAAGCAGTAACCGGCATTTCCCGGCTTAAAGGTTCTCCGGCCAACTGATTGGCCTGGGCTAAAATTTGCTCAATCTTAGCCGGTAAATCAGGCACCAAACGGCTGCGGCCATGCAGCTCCAAAAAATCGGCTACGCTTAAATCCATAACAAAATTCATATTTTGGGAAAGCTGTGCCACCAATTTATGTTCAATACTATATCGCCATTCGGGTAAAGGAACCTGATCATTAATTAAAATCCGGCGGCCGGTGGGCGTGTCCCCCTGAGCCATCCATTCTATGTCAGCCAGCAAGCGGCTTTTGCCCGCTCCAGTCGCTCCGACCAGAGCAATAATTTCCCCGCTTTGCAGCCGCAAATTTAGATTTTCAGTCTGCCCGCTTTTGCTTTGTCCGCCAATCAGGGTAATGGAACTGACCTGGGGGGCAGCAAGCTGTTTTTGGATATTCTCCAGAAAGACTATTACCTGTTGGGGCAGCTCCTGCCGAATTAAGCCCAAATCGTTCAGGTGACAATGATCCAATTCCTGAATAATTTGTTCCAGGCTTTTGGTTTCCTCTGGCTTGGGTACCTCCAAAATTAAGGCAATGAAGAATTCTTCAATCACTGGAAATTGCTGCCGTAATTCCTTATAGGGGATTTTCAGCCAATCCATCTGTTTATCATCTCTCCTAACAGGCTGACTTACCCACAGGCAAGCCTGCGGGGTTCCAATTGTTAAGCGTTGCTTGTAATCGTACATCATTTTCAGACTTTGGAATACAAGTTTATGCTTAGGGCAAAGAAACTTTATAGACAAGCAATCCGTTGATTACATTAGCGTCTAATTTCTGCCATGCAGCAAGGAAGTAAAGTCAAGCTCCCTAATATTTAGGGTATATTAAATCTATGTAATTGTCAACAAGCTGGAGTTAAAAATTAAAGCGGCTTATATCCCACGTGCTTGCACGTGGGTTTCACGCTGCAAATTATAACAAAAGCCATGTTTAGAGCATTATCTCTTAGCTGGGCTTTTTTGTTTGGCTTGCTTTACTCTACTTCTGGCTAACACATACAAAGGACATGGAAGATATTTGGCTTTACGCCCATTTATTGCAAGATATATCCTAAACCTCTTTTATCTCATTTTCCCTGGATCAGCCTGGCGGCTTATCATCTTATCTCCAGGGAAAAGGCCAGAAAACCAGCTTTCTAAAGGGCAGGAAGTTGCAAAAAAAAAGAGAATAAAATAAATATCTTGCAGGAAAGCGGGAAAATAAAGATGAAAAAATTTTTAATTGTTGGTCTGGGCAATCCAGGCAGTGCCTACAGCTTGACCCGGCACAATGTCGGTTTTCGGCTGATTGATATTTTAAGCCGGGAGTGGCAGATTGAGGTAAAACAAAATAAGTTTAAGGGGCAATATGGTATAGGTCAGGCCGAAGGACAAAAGGTAATTCTTTTGAAGCCTCAAACCTTTATGAATTTGAGCGGGGAATCTGTGGTGCCTTTTTTAAATTGGTATCAGGTTCCTCAGGAAAATTTAATTGTGATTTATGATGATCTGGATTTGCCCCTGGGTAAAATTAGAATCCGAGCCAAAGGCAGTTCCGGGGGACATAACGGACTGAAATCCATCATAGCTCAACTGGGCAGCCAGGAATTTTCCCGAGTGCGGGTAGGGATTGGCAAATCAGAACAAATTGAAACTGCCGACTGGGTGCTTAGTCGTTTTGCCTCGGAAGAAGAAAATGTTTTGACTGAGGCTTTGGAACAGGCTCGGCAGGCTGTTCAAGTCATTTTAAAACAGAATCTGGCGGCAGCTATGAATCAATTCAATTAGTGTTAGTTTTTTAGATTTTGTGGAGGTTAGTTTTAGATGCAAAAAACAATGGTATTTATTGACTTTGAAAACTTTGAAATTGCTAAAAACTATTATTACAAAGAGATATTAGGAAAAAAATCACCTAAAATTGATTTTAATGTTTTTCCTCAGGAATTGGTAAAGATGCTTTCCGCCAACCATCATTTGGTCAAAACCTTCCTGTTTGCTCCTAAGCCGGATGATTTTTTAATGCGGGATGAGCGGAGAGCTTCGGTTTACAATTGGATTAGCGGAATGAAAAATCAGGAATATTTTACGGTAATCGAAGGACGGCATCTGGCTCGACCGGTTGCCGGTTATAGAAAAGAAGATATGACTTTGGAAAATCATGCTTCCTATTATGTGGTAGAAAAAGGAACCGATATTAATTTGGCGGCTCATGTTCTAACCAAAGGCTTTTTAAACGCTTATGATACGGCAGTTATTGTCAGTGCTGATACCGATTATATTTCAGTTATGGACTTATTAAACATTATTGGCAAGACTGTGGTTATTGCCGGGGTAGTCGAACAGAACCTGACTCCTTTTAACAATCACTATGATAAAAAGCTGATCATTGATGATGCTTTGTTTAATCGTTGCTTGCGGTAAGTCTGCCATTGTCAAAGAAGGAAAAAAAGCTTATAATTACAATAAAGGAGTGCTGGTCTGATGGATGAACAGCCTAAGATAACGGTGCTTTCTTGTCCGCATTGTGGAAATCACGAATTGCAGGCCATCAATGAAACCGAAACCAGCGGAGGCGGCTATAATGCTGCCGGGGGCTGCTGCGGTTATCTGCTGATGGGGCCTTTGGGTCTGCTGTGCGGAGCCTGTAACAGTAAAGCCACCAGCAGAAATCAAAACTATTGGATCTGCTCCAAATGCGGGCATAAATTTAAAATGTAATGAAAATGGAAACCTGGCTGAAATTAATGCGGATTGGAGCCAAAACCGGCTGTCATCAACGGGCAGACCGCAGCTTTAGCCTGCGAGGATGGCAATTTCCCGTTTGTGCCAGATGTACCGGGGTTTTGCTGGGGCAGTTTATCGCTTTGTTCAGCTTTTGGTTCTATCGTCCCTCCTGGCTGCTGCTGGGATTGTTCTGTGCCTTGATGCTGGTTGACTGGTTAGTGCAGCGGCTGGGCTGGCGGGAATCAACCAACTGGCGGCGGCTGTTGACCGGGATTGTGGGAGGTTATGGTTTGCTCGGTTTGGAGCTTGCTTTATTGTTGAAATTGATTTATTTCTTTAAATAGGCAGGTAGAAGGTGAGTTTTTGCGGAATAATTAACAATATTTTGGAAGATCAACGGATCGGAGGGAAAACTTTGGCCAGAATAATTGCCATTGCCAATCAAAAAGGAGGGGTGGCCAAAACCACTACCGCAGTCAATCTTTGTGCCTGGCTGGCTTTAATGGAAAAAAAGGTTCTATTGGTTGACTTGGATCCCCAGGGCAATGCTACCAGCGGCCTGGGGATTGACAAGGAAGCTCCGGAGACTACTATTTATAATGTCCTGGTGGATGAAATTCCCGCCAAAGAAGTAATAGTGGCCACTCCGGTAGCCAATCTGGATTTAATCCCTGCCCGCATGGAGCTGGCCGGAGCGGAAATCGAGCTGGTAGCCAGGGAATATCGGGAGTTTCAACTGCGGAAGTCCCTGCCGGAAGCAGCGGAAGCCTATGATTTTGTCTTTATTGATTGTCCGCCTTCGTTGGGACTGTTGACCCTGAATGCTCTGGCTGTGGCCAAATCGGTACTGATTCCCATTCAATGCGAATATTATGCTTTAGAAGGCTTGAGTCAATTAATTAATACCTTAAATCTGGTTAAGGAAAATATTAATCCGGAGCTGTTTATTGAAGGCGTTTTGCTGACCATGTTTGATGGGCGGATTAATTTGAGTATTCAGGTGGTGGAGGAAGTCAAGAAGTATTTCCGGGAAAAGGTGTATAGTGCCATTATTCCCCGCAATGTTCGCTTGAGTGAAGCTCCCAGTCACGGCAAACCGGTAATGATTTATGACAAACGCTCCCGGGGAGCTCAAGCTTATCAGGACTTGGCTAAGGAAGTGATGGGAATTGACTAAAAAAGGTTTGGGGCGGGGTTTGGATGCCTTGCTTTCTCCGGCTAAAGCATTAAAAACCATGGAAAACCTGGAGGTACAGCCGGGAGAAAAGGTGCAGAAAATTTTGCTGGAACAAATTGTTCCCAACCCCTATCAGCCCCGGCAGTCTATTAATCCGGACAAGCTGGAGGAGCTGGCCGCCAGCATTAAACATTATGGAGTGGTTCAGCCCATTGTTCTGACTCCCCTGGATGAAGGGCATTATCAGTTGGTGGCCGGGGAAAGACGCTGGCGGGCCTGTTTGCAATTGGAAATGACAGAAATTCCGGCGATTATCCGGGAATATACCGAGCTGGAAATGGCGGCCATTGCCCTGATTGAAAATATCCAGCGGGAAAGCCTGAATCCCCTGGAGGAAGCTCAAATTTATCGTGAGCTAATGGACAAATGCTCCTGGACTCAGGAGGAATTGGGGACTCAAATTGGCAAAAGCCGGTCGGTTATTGCTAACACTGTGCGGCTTTTGACTTTGCCGGCAGAGATTAGGACTTTGCTTTTGGAAAACAAGCTTTCGGCCGGGCATGGACGAGCCTTGTTGGGTCTGGAAAGTCCGGAATTGCAGATCAAAGCAGCAGCCAGAATTTTGGAACAGCAGCTTAATGTTCGGCAAACTGAAAAGCTGATCCAGGAATTAAACAAAAGTCCTGCTGCTTTGCCCAAACCGCAAAAGCCCTACCGCATGAAGGAATGGGAAAGCCAGTTGGCGGCGGCTTTGTCCTCCGAGGTTAAAATTGTTCGGCAGGATAATGGGCGGGGCAAAATTGTAATTTCCTATAAGCAGGAGGACGAGCTGAGATGGATGGTTGGGGTCATTACCGGGCAGGAGCCGGATTTTTAACCTCTTCTGGCAAAAATTGCCTCTATAGGTGGTGGGATAAATTGAGTTTGTTGAGAAATTAATCTTACCCAAGGAGATAAATTGATGAATATTTTGGATATAATTTTTATTGTAATCCTGGCCTTATTGATTTGGCGGGGGATTGCCAAAGGTCTGCTTTGTACTTTGGGTCGTCTGGCCGGTGTGGTCATTGGCTTTTTGGCCGGGCTGAAGTTCTTTCCCCAATTAGGGAATATTTTTTATGATCTCTGGAACCAGAAATTAAATGCCGTTTTCCAGGGTCTGCCTTTTGACCCTTCGGTTTTGAATTTGGCCGCAGCTACTGGAGAACAGTTGAACAAGGCCGAAAATTTATCGGCTTTGGGCTTTAATTTGTCGGCCTGGACCCAGGAAGCGGCTGGGAATACAGATCAGCTTTTGGCCAAATTTTCCAGTTTTTCAGTAGAATCAGTCTTAAATGTGCTGGCCTTTTTGGTTATTTTTTTGGTAGTCTTTATTGTAGTTAAGATTTTGGTTAAGCTGCTTTCTTTGCTGCTGGCCGGAGTTACCTTTGGAGTTTGGCCGCTGCTGGATCGAGTGGGCGGAGCGGTTTTGGGCTTTGCCCGGGGAGCTGTTTTGATTGCGGTTTTTGTTATTGTTCTGTCCTATGGCTATTGCTTTGTAGTTTTTGATCAGGGAGGTCTTGGAATTAACTTTTATAATATGTTCTATGATTCCCAGATTGTCAATTACCTTTTAAGATTGTTGGAAAGCTTTAATTTCTAAAGGAATATAAAAAAAGGAAGGTGAAATAAAATGGAAGAACGGCAAACCAGGCAATCTGCCTGGGAAGTTTTGAGCGAACGGGGCAAAGCTAGAGTGTTGGAATTTTGCGATGAATATTTGTCTTTTTTGAGCCGAGCCAAAACGGAAAGAGAAGCGGCGGCTTTGGCCGTGCGGTTGGCGGAAGAAAATGGTTTTGTACCTTTGGAGCAGGTCAGACACTTGCAGGCCGGGGATCGGGTTTATGGCCTGAACCGCAAGAAGCAGTTGGTTTTGGCTGTTATTGGCCGGGAAAGTCCGGATCAGGGAATTAATGTGGTAGGTGCTCATTTGGATTCGCCCCGGCTGGATTTTAAGCCGGAACCTTTATATGAAGATCAGGGTCTGGCTTTGGCCAAAACTCATTATTATGGCGGCCTGCGTAAATATCAGTGGGTGGGGATTCCGCTGGCCTTGCATGGCTTTGCGGTACGCACCGACGGCAGCCGGGTGGCTTTTGTAATTGGGGAAAAACCAGGCGATCCGGTTTTTACCATTACCGATTTGCTGCCGCATCTGGGCAAGGATCAGGCGGCCAAAAAATTAAATGAAGCTATTACCGGGGAAGCCTTAAATATTATATTGGGAGGGATTCCCATTGGCGAGGGCGAAGAAAAGCTCAAGGCTTCGGTTTTGCAGCATTTGGCCGCAGCCTATAATTTAAGTGAGGAAGATTTAATCAGTGCCGAAATTGAAGCGGTTCCGGCTTGGCCGGCTTCTTCTTTGGGCTTTGATCGGGGCTTGGTGGGCGGTTATGGCCAGGATGACCGGGTTTGTGCCTATACCGCTCTGCGGGCTTTGCTGGCAGTAGAAGCTCCGGAAAAAACCGCAGTAGTCTTATTAACCGACAAGGAAGAAATTGGCAGCATGGGCAATACCGGAATGCAGTCCAATTACTTTTTAACCTTTGTCCAAAGCTTGTTGGAAAAATATGACGGAGATGCGAGCGAATTGCGGCTTAGAAGAATTTTAAGTCGTTCCATGGTGCTTTCGGCAGATGTCAACGCCGGAACCGATCCCAATTATGCGGAGGTTATGGATAAATATAATGCAGCCGTTTTGGGGCGGGGCGTGGTTTTGACCCGCTATTGCGGAGCCAGGGGCAAATATGATGCCAGCGAAGCTTCCGCTGAATTTATGGCCTTAATTCGCCGAATTTTTAACCAGAACCAGATTTCCTGGCAAACTGGAGAGCTGGGCAAGGTGGATCAGGGAGGCGGCGGCACCATTGCCTGGATTCTGGCCAATTATAATATGGATGTGGTCGATTGCGGAGTAGCTCTTTTGGGAATGCACTCTACCTTTGAAGTGGCCAGCAAAACGGATATTTATATGGCTTTTCGGGCTTATAAAGCCTTTCTCAATCAGGAGTAGCTTTTATGAGTTTTGTGCGTTATCAGGTAGGAGATATTGTAATAATGCGTAAGGTGCATCCTTGCGGCGGTTTTAACTGGCAGATTTTGCGAACCGGAGTGGATTTCAAAATTAAATGCCTGACCTGTGGGCGGGTGGTAATGCTGCCCCGTCCCAAATTTGAAAAACGGGTTAAATATCGTTTGGAAACCACAGAAAATACTTAAAACAGGGAGGAGTTATTTTTGCCGTCATTGACCGGAAAAGTCGTGCCTGTAGATTTAAACCAGGAAATGAAAAGTTCCTATTTGGAATACGCCATGAGCGTAATTGTTGGACGGGCTTTGCCCGATGTGCGGGATGGCCTGAAGCCGGTGCATCGTCGTATTTTATATGTTATGCATCAGCAAAATCTGAATCCGGATAAGCCCTTTCGCAAAAGTGCCTATATTGTCGGTCAGGTGATGGCTCGTTTCCATCCGCATGGGGATTCGGCTATTTATGACGCTTTGGTGCGTTTGGCTCAGGACTTTTCCATTCGTTATATGTTGGTGGAAGGGCATGGGAACTTTGGCTCGGTAGATGGGGACAGTGCTGCTGCTATGCGTTATACAGAAGCCCGCATGGCCAGGATCACCCTGGAGCTTTTGGCTGATATTGAAAAAAATACAGTTGAATTTATGCCCAACTATGATAATACCGTTCAGGAACCGGTGGTTTTGCCCTCCAGAATCCCCAATCTTCTGGTCAATGGTTCCTCTGGAATTGCAGTAGGTATGGCTACCAATATTCCACCCCATAATCTGGGAGAAGTCATTGATGGGGTTGATTATTTAATCAGTCACCCGGAAGCCTCTTCCGAAGATTTAATGCAGTTTATCAAGGGACCGGATTTTCCGACCGCCGGAGTAATTATGGGGCGGGAAGGGATTGTTTCGGCTTATCAGACTGGCCGGGGAACGATTAAGGTTCGGGCTTTAAGCAGCATTGAAAAAACCTCTGGCGGCAAAAATGCCATTATTGTAACTGAATTGCCCTATCAGGTTAACAAGGCTCGTTTAATTGAAAAAATTGCCGAATTGGTCAAGGATAAAAAAATAGAAGGAATCAGCGGCCTGCGGGATGAGTCCGACCGGCGGGGAATGCGGATTGTCATCGAGCTGAAAAGGGATGCCAAGCCTCAGATTGTTTTAAACTATCTTTATAAGCATACCCAAATGCAGGACAGCTTTGGAGTAATTATGCTGGCTTTGGTCGATGGACGGCCTCAGGTTTTGAGTCTGCGGGAAATTCTTTATCATTATTTGCAGCATCAAAAAGAAGTAATTACCCGCCGCACCAGATTTGATTTGGACAAGGCCGAAAAAAGAGCCCATATTTTGGAAGGCTTGCTTAAGGCTTTGGATCAAATTGATGCGGTTATCCAAACCATTCGTTCCTCTCAAACCGTGGATATTGCCAAGGCTGCTTTAATGGCTCGGTTTGAATTAAGCGAAATTCAAGCCAGCTCTATTTTGGAAATGCGTTTGCAGCGGTTGACCGGTCTGGAAAGAGCCAAACTGGAAAAAGAATATGCCGAGCTGGAAGAAAAAATTAATTATTTACGCTCTCTGTTGGCGGATGAACAGAAAATTCTGGGAGTAATTCGGGATGAACTGAAGGAAATTAAACGCCGCTTTGCTGATCCCCGCCGCACCAAAATTACCGAAGGCTCCAGTGAAATGGCTGAGGAGGACTTAATTCCAGAGGAGGATATGGTAATTACCATCACCAATCAGGGTTATATTAAGCGAATCAGCCAAAACACCTACCGAAGCCAAAAACGGGGAGGCCGGGGCATTGCCGGCATGGATACTAAAAGCGAGGATTTTATCAGCAATATTTTTGTAGCCAATACCCACCATTTCTTTTTGTTCTTTACCGACAAGGGCAAGGTTTATCGCCTGAAGGTGCATGAAATTCCTGAAGCCGGACGGACGGCCAGGGGAACCCCGATTATTAATCTGCTGTGTATTGAACAGGACGAAAAGGTTACTGCCGTGATTCCGGTTTGGAATTTTGAGCCGGGGCAATATCTTTTAATGGCCACCCAGCAGGGGATTATTAAGAAAACCGAATTGAGCCTGTTTGAAAATATTCGTTCCACAGGTTTGATTGCCATTAAACTGAAGGATGATGACCAATTGGTGCAGGTTAAATTGACCGATGGTCAGCAGGAGGTTTTCCTGGCTACCAGGCAGGGCTATGCCATCCGTTTTGCGGAAAGCCAGATTCGTTCCATGGCCAGAAGTACTTCTGGCTTAAAGGGGATTGACCTGAGAGCTGGAGATCAGGTGGTGGCCATGGATGTGGTTAATCCCCAGGCGGCCGTTTTGACGGTTAGCTCCAGGGGATATGGCAAACGCTCGGCCTTGACAGAATACCGCTCCCAAAGTCGAGGCGGCAAGGGAATGATTAATTTCAAAAATAACGCTAAAACCGGAGAAGTGGTTTCGGTTATGTTTATTAGGCCGGAAGATGAAGTTATGTTGATTTCGGCTGAAGGGATCATCATTCGCCTGAAAGCCGGAGATATTTCCCTGATTGGGCGTTCCACTCAGGGTACCAGCATTATGAAGCTGGATAAAGGAGATTTTCTGGTCGCTTTGACCAAAGCACAAAATTAACCAATTTGATTAAAAAGGAAGGCTTGAAATGCTGAAAAAAATTATACTTATTTTCGTTTGTCTGCTTGTGTTTCCGGCTGTAGCCGGGGCAGCAGTCATTTTGGATGGACAAACTGTCAGTAATAGTTCGGTGGGAACGGAAGGGCTGATTTCGGCTCGCCCGGTTTTGGAAGCTCTGGGAGCAGAAATTGGCTGGGATAATGCCAGCAAAACCTTAACCGCCACTAAGGATCAGACGGTTTTGGAGATAAGCATGGGAGCGGATCAGGCTCAAATTAACGGCAAGGTTACCAATTTAAAGGTTTCGGCTCAGATTCAGGAGGGAGTCAGTTTGCTCCCGGCGGAATTGCTGGCCGAGGCTTTTGGCTTGCAGATGGAACAAACTGACGATACGATCAGCCTGACAGCCTGGCCGGAAGGAACGCTTAGTTTGGGCGGAGTTTATTTTTCGCCGGAAGTAACTTCTTTGAATCTGGCGGAAAAGCAAATCAGTGATTTGAGTGTTTTGGCTCAATGCCGCAACTTGGAAACCCTGGATTTGAGCTATAACAGCATCAGCGACTTAACCCCATTGAGTGGTTTGACCAAGTTAACCTCTTTGAGTCTGGGTTATAATCAAATTGTGAATTTGACCCCTTTGCAGAATTTGTCCAATCTGCGGGAACTGTATTTGCACCGCAATGTCATTCAGGATATCAGCCCTCTGCAGAATTTGTCCAGCCTGCAAACCCTGATCTTGAATTTTAATGATTTCCAGAACATTTCGGGTTTAAGTAAACTGTCCAACTTAACCCATCTGGAATTAGCCGGCAACCGGATTAATAATTTGTCGGCTTTAAGCCAACTGACCAATTTGAAGGAATTATACCTGAGTCAAAATCAACTGGAAAATATCCAGGATTTACAGGGACTGAGCAATTTAACCCTGCTTTCTTTGGACGGCAACCGCATCAGTGATGTCCAGCCTTTGGCCAAACTGACTGGCTTAAAAAATCTTTATTTATCCGATAATGTTATTTTAAGCTTGGATGATTTAGCCGGTTTGACCAATCTGGAAATTTTATTTGCCGAAGATAATTGGCTCGAAGATATTCGCTTTTTATCTAATATGAGCAATTTAAGAATTTTGAATTTGGCAGATAATAATATCCGGGAAATTGGCGTTTTGAGCAAGCTAATCAAATTGGATACCCTCAATTTGGAAAGCAACTGGATTAGTGATTTAACCCCGCTGCAAACTTTGTCTAATTTAACCAGTCTGGATTTGGAAGATAATTTACTGAATAAAATTGAACCTCTGGCGGCTTTGAATAAATTAAACTTTTTGGATTTGCAGACCAATCAGATTAATGATTTAAGCTCTTTGTTTAATTTAACCGGGCTGAATGCTTTATACCTGGAAGACAATAACTTAACTCAAGCTCAAATTGATGAACTGAAAGACCATCTGCCCAAAGTTTCAGACTAGTTTTAAAAGGGAACCTGTAAGTCAGGTTCCCTTGGCAGTTTTTTATCCAGACCCTGGATTTTAAGTCTGAGTTCAGGATTGCACCAGCCAGGTGGTTTCCGGTTCCTTCTGAAAGATTCCGGAGACTGTGTTCACAATTTGCGGGAAGCTGTCCAACAGGCGGTCATAAATGGCTCGTTTGTCCACCGGCAGCATCCGGACTTCTCCACCCTGTACCACCAGAAAACCGACTGGCTGCAAGGAAATTCCTCCTCCGCTGCCTCCGCCCAAAATTGGCTGGGAATTTTCTTCCTCCGAACCGGCCGGACGATTTTCTCCGCCTCCGGCTCCAAAGCCGCAGGAAACCCGAGAAACCGGAATAATGATGGTGCCGTCTCCGGCGGTAATTGCTTCTCCAACCACAGTGTTTACATCAATCATTTTCCGAATATTTTCCATGGAAGTTTGCATAAATTCTTGAATTGAAATAATCCTCGCCTCCCTTCTTCGTTTTATTCTAAACCGCTTGATTGCAAATATCCCCTGCTTTTTTTGCTGCCTTTACCGTTAAAAACCGTTTTAAAGGCAAGCTGGAAGTAAATTTTTTGCAGGATCTATACAATTATCAGATTTTGTGCTTTAATAAAGTAAGACAGGAGGTTACGAGAGATGAACGAATATAAAAATAAGCTGGTTTCTCCCGCCCAGGCCGCCCAAGCCGTTAAATCCGGCGATTGGGTTGATTTCAGTCACTTCACCTGCACTCCCAAAGCTTTTAATGAAGCTTTGGCTGATCGAGCCGAAGAATTGACTGAAGTCAAAATTCGGGGGCTTTATGCTTCCAGACCCAGCAAAATCATTGAAGTGGATCCCAACCAGGAACATTTTATTTATAATAACTTTTTTTTCAGCGGTCATGACCGCAAAATGCACGATCAAGGCTTGTGCTATCATATTTCCTATCCTTATGGGGAAATCAGCCAGGCGATTAAGGATGGACTTTATCCCGCTCCTGATGTGGCGGTTATGCTGGTAACCCCCATGGATAAACACGGCTATTTCAATTTTAGTGTGTCCAGTTCTTATGAAGCTCTGCTTTGTCAAATGGCTCGTACTGTAATTGTGGAAGTTAACCAAAGTATTCCCCGTTGCTTGGGAGGTTTTGGAGAAAGTATTCATATTTCCCAGGTGGATTATATTATTGAAGGAGACAACAGCCCGTTGATGGAACTGCCTTCCAAGTTGCCCACCGAAGTTGATTTGGCTGTGGCCAAACTAATCGTGGAAGAAGTTCAGAACGGAAGCTGTCTGCAACTGGGAATTGGCGGAATGCCCAATGCTGTAGGTAATCTGCTGGCTGAATCTGACTTAAAAGATTTGGGCGTGCATACCGAAATGTTTTGCAATGCCTTTTTAACCCTTTATGAAGCAGGTAAAATTACCGGTTTACGCAAAAATTTGGATCGGGGCAAAATGGTTTATACCTTTGCCATGGGCGATCAAAAATTATATGACTTTTTGAATGATAATCCAGCCGGAGCTTCCTATGCCGTTGAGTACAGCAACAGCATTGAAAAAATTGCGGCCAATGATCGAATGATTGCCATTAATAATGCCATTGAAGTGGATTTATACGGGCAGGTTTGTTCTGAGGCTGTGGGAGCCAGACATATTTCCGGAGTCGGCGGACAATATGATTTTACCTGTGGAGCCAGTCGCTCCCGGGATGGCAAGGCTTTTATCTGTATTAGTTCCACCAATAATCTTAAAGGCCGGATTCTTTCCCGCATTGTCCCCAATATTACCCCTGGAACCCCGGTGACACTGTCCCGCAGTCTTTGCCCCTGCATTGTGACCGAATATGGCAAAGCTGACTTGCGGGGCAAAACCACCTGGCAAAGAGCGGAAATGCTGATTGAAATTGCTCATCCAGATTTCCGGGACGATTTGATCAAAGAAGCCGAACGGCTGAAAATTTGGCGTTTAAGTAATAAACGCTAGGGAGGTGTTATATTATGCAAGAATTAGCACATCAGGTTAAGCTGGCTTCCCAAAAGCTGGCTGCCTTGAACAGTGAAGCCAAAAATAAAGCTTTGTCGGCCATTGCTTCTGCTCTTTTGCAGCGACAGGAAGAAATTGTGCAGGCCAACCAGGAGGATTTGAAACGCAGCGAAAAGGAAAAGATTGCTGCTCCGCTTCTGAAGCGTCTGAAATTTGACGAGGCCAAAATTATAGATGCGGCAGAGGGCTTAAAGAGTCTGATGTCCTTGCCGGATCCGGTGGGCAAAACTCAAATGGCTACTGAACTGGACAACGGTTTGGAGCTGTATCGGGTAAGCTGTCCTATTGGAGTAATTGGGGTGATTTTTGAATCCCGACCGGATGCTTTGGTGCAGATTTCTGCCCTGTGCCTGAAAAGTGGCAATGCGGTTTTGCTCAAAGGCGGTTCGGAAGCTAGGGAAACCAACCGGATTCTGGCCGATTTGATTTTGAAAGCCACGGCCGAAGTCGGTCTGGATTTCCCCTGGCTGGCCTTGCTGGAAACCCGGGAAGATGTTTCGGCCATGCTGGCTTTGGATCAGGAGATTGACTTAATTATTCCCCGGGGTTCCAATCAGTTTGTGCGTTATATCATGGAAAATTCCCGGATTCCGGTTCTGGGTCATGCAGACGGCATTTGCCATTGTTATGTGGACGAGCAGGCTTATTTGGAAATGGCTGTTAAAGTGGTCACGGATAGCAAAACCCAATATGTGGCAGTTTGCAATGCAGCCGAAACCCTGCTGGTACATCAAAAAATTGCGGCGGAATTTTTGCCTCGTTTGCAGGAAGCTTTGGAAGAAAAAAAGGTCTTTTTGAAGGGCTGTCCCCGTACACAGGCCATTATTGAAGTGGAACCGGCTACTGAAGAGGACTGGAAAAGCGAATATCTGGATTATATTTTGTCCATTAAAATTGTGGATTCTCTGGAAGAAGCTGTTGAGCATATTAATCATTACGGCTCCGGGCATACCGATTGTATTTTAACCCAAAATGCAGCCAATGCTCAATATTTTATGGACTATGTAGATAGCGGCAATGTTTTTTGGAATTGTTCCACCCGTTTCAGTGATGGTTTTCGCTATGGCTTTGGAGCGGAAGTAGGCATCAGCACCAATAAAATTCACGCTCGGGGGCCGGTAGGACTGGAAGGACTGTTGATTTATAAGTATAAACTGATTGGTCAAGGACAAATTGTGGCCGATTATGCTGAGGGCCGCAAGCATTTTACCCACCGACCTTTGAATAAGGATTATCCCCGCTGATAAAATTAAACTGCTTTCGCTCTTGTTTCCCCAAGCTGGAAACCAGAGCGGAAGCAGTTTGTCGCTTTAAGCCTGATATTTGGTCTAAAATTCCCGCCGTCCTTCCAGAGCTTTGGCCAAAGTAATTTCATCGGCAAATTCCAGCGAAGCTCCGACCGGAAGTCCTCTGGCCAGCCGGGTGACCCGAATCGGCAGAGGTTCCAGCAGGCGGGACAGATAAATGGCGGTAGCATCGCCTTCCACAGTGGGATTGGTTGCCAAAACAACTTCCTGAACGGTTTTGGCTTCCAGGCGTTTGAGCAAATCCCGAATGGTCAGGTTGTCCGGCCCAATTCCGTTAAGCGGGGACAAACAGCCTTGCAAAACATGATATAAGCCCCGGTAGGTGTGGCTTTTTTCCATGGCCAGAACATCCTTGGGCTGTTCCACTACACAAATTATGGTGGAGTCTCGTTTGAAATCCTGACAAAGCGGGCATTCCTTTTGATCACTGACATAGTGGCAAATGGGACATTGATTAATACTTGCCCTGGCTTCTACAATTGCTTTGGCCAATTCCTGAGCCACCTGGGGCGGTTGATTGATTAAATAAAAAGCCAGCCTTTGAGCCGATTTGGGACCGATTCCCGGCAGGCTGGCCAACTGAGCGGTTAATTTGGCCAAAGGGCCGTTTTCAAGCATGGTTTTTCTCCCGTCTTTTCACTTTAGAACAAACCGGGAGGCAGCTTTAAAGATCCAGTTACTTTGCTCATTTCACTGCTGACCATTTCCATGGCTTTATCCAAGGCTCCGTTGACTGCGGTTAAAATTAAATCCTGCAGCATTTCCACATCTTCCGGATCTACAGCTTCCGGTTTAATTTCGATGGAGAGTACTTCCTGTGCTCCATTGGCTACCACCTTAACGACCCCGCCGCCGGCGGTGCTTTCTACTGTTCTGGTCTTTAAATCTTCCTGAGTTTTGGCCATATCCATCTGCATTTTCTGAACCTGTTTCATCATTTTGGCCATATTTCCACCCATTTTGAACACCTCCTGAAACCGCAAAAGCGGTGAAATAAAAGCCTGTCTTTCATTATATCGGAGCCTTGCAGACAAGTCAAGTTTTCCAAAATAGACGGATAAACAACAACAGCGTGAAATTTTTTGCAAAAACCCTTGATCTTAGAGGTTGAAACTGATATAATCATAAAATCTACCCTGGATTTTTATTCCAATTTATGTAAGTAGAAAATTTTCAGAAGGGGCTTGACAAGTATGCTGTGTGCCTCTAAACTCAGACAGACGACAGACAGCAGGCTGACTATGCCTTTTTTCAATTCAATATGCTTTTACAGGATAATTTTATAAACGCATTGTGTTCATTAGGATGCAGTGCGTTTTTTAATTATTATAAAAAGATTATGGAAGGGAGGTGTTGATCAAAGGAAGAGCAGAATTTACTTAGATTGCAGTACAGGTCTTAGTACAGATTTTGAAGTGAAAGCAGGATTAAACAGAAAAGGAGTGAAAGTTGAGATGCCAAAAAAAGTTATATCAGTTATTTTAACAGTATGTCTGTTGGCCGTTGCTTTTAGTCCCAGTCTGGTTTTTGCCGGTCAGACGACGGACTACAATCAGCACTGGGCTGCTGACAGCATCGAGTATCTGCTTGATGAAAATATCATTCAGGGCTACGGGAATGATCCCAGCTATATTACTGTTAGACCGAACAATCCGATTAGCCGGGCAGAATTTGCGGTAGTTATCAACAAAGCCTTTAATTATACCAAGGCGGAGGGAAGCAACTTCCCCGATGTCCCAGAAGGAGCCTGGTACGCAAATGATTTAAAAATCGCTAAAACTGCCGGTTACTTTAAAGGGGACAGCAATGGTTTGGCTAATCCTACAGCCAATATCACCAGATCGGAGGTATGTGCGGTTCTATATCAGGTTTTGGGATTAACGAAAGCTGACATGGTCGGCAATACCTTTAACGATCAAATTCCTGAGTGGGCATTAGAGCCGGTTCTGGCTCTTGTCGGCAAAGGACTGGTAAATGGTTATCCGAATGGAAGCTTTAAAGCCAATAGTAGCATTACCAGGGCGGAAAGCTTTGTTATTGTCCATAAAGCGTTAAACATGAAGGAAGAAGCTCCTAAACAACCAGAACTTCCACAAACTCCGGTTGTATCGGAAACACCTGAACAGCCAACAACACCAACTAATCAATCTGAAACTGAACCGGCTTTGATTTTAAAAGAAACCAGTATTACAGTACAGATTAATTCAACCAAACAAATTACGGTTCAGGATTATCCGGCTGAAGATCTGACCTATGCTTCGGCAAACCAAGAAATTGCTACTGTCAATGATCAAGGTCTGGTCAGAGGTCAGAAAGAAGGAACGACCACTATTGCCGTATCCACTCCGGACGGAACTAAAAAAGCCACTTGTACTGTAAAAGTAGAAGCTAAAACCAGCAGCGGCGGTGGCGGCGGCGGTGGCGGCAGTAGCAGCAAACCCTCCACTACTCTTGACATAACTTCCCAGACTGCGGGTATCGTTGATGTTTCAACTTACCACCTGCAAGGTGCTGTCAAAGCCAGCAAGGGTATAGCTGAAGTTTCCTATAAATTGAATGATGGTCAAAGCGTTGTTCTGTTCACTTCCGAAAATAGTGGTAAGAAGACTTCCTATACCATTGATGTTCCGGATATTGAACTGGCCGAAGGCAATAATACTATTATTGTTACGGCTGTGGACAGCAAAAATAATTCTATAGACAAGTCCATAACTTTGAAGTATGTTACTTCTTCAGACAATCCAGGCGGAAAGTGCGGAGACAATCTGTTCTGGTCCTTTGATCCGGACACGGGAGTTCTGGAGATTACGGGCAGCGGAGCGATGTACGAATATGGATATGGCGCTGTTCCCTGGGCAGGCTACTGCCAGTATATAGCGGTTATTAATCTGCCGGACAGCCTGACCAGTATTGGGGCTTGGGCATTTTATCAGTGCAGCTCTTTGACAACGCTGGATTTGCCGGACAGCTTGACCAGTATTGAATATGCTGCATTTCAGAGGTGCAGCTCTTTGACAACGCTGGATTTGCCGGACAGCTTGACCAGTATTGGGGGGAGTGCATTTTTTGGTTGCAGCTCTTTGACTGAGCTGGATTTACCGGACAGCCTGACCAGTATTGGGGAGCTTACATTTTATGATTGTACATCTTTGGCTATAATAAATTGGCCGGAAAGACTGACCAGTATTGAGGAGGGTGCATTTTCTGGTTGCGGCTCTTTGAGAACGCTGGATTTGCCGGACAGCCTGATCAGTATTGAGAAGAGTGCATTTTTTGGTTGCGGATCTTTGACTACAATAAATTGGCCGGACAGCTTGACCAGTATTGGATATGCTGCATTTCAGGGGTGCAGCTCTTTGACTGAGCTGGATTTACCGGACAGCTTGACCAGTATTGGGGAGCGTGCATTTGAGTATTGCAGCTCTTTGACAACGCTGGATTTGCCGGACAGCCTGACCAGTATTGGGGAGCTTACATTTTATGATTGTACATCTTTGGCTATAATAAATTGGCCGGAAAGACTGACCAGTATTGGGGGTTGGGCATTTTACCATTGTATCCCTTTGACTATAATAACTTTGCCGGAAAGCCTGACCAGTATTGGATATGGTGCATTTCAGAGGTGCAGCTCTTTGCGGGAGGCTTATTTCAGGGGAGATGCTCCCACCAGCTTTGGACTTAGTGTTTTCGACGATACTGTGGAGGATTTTACTATCTATTTTTTGGATGATAAATCAGGCTGGACGACTCCTGAGTGGAATGGCTATCACACCGAATATGCTCCGGATATTGAACTGGCCGAAGGCAATAATACCATTGTGGTAAAGGCTGTTGATGCCTCTAATAACGCTGGATTTGCCGAACAGCCTGATCAGGATTGCGAATAATGCATTTTATGATTGTATATCTTTGACTACAATAAATTGGCCGGACAGCCTGACCAGTATTGGGTCTCATGCATTTGAAGATTGCAGCTCTTTGACTGCGGTTTATTTCAGGGGAAATGCTCCCAATGACTTTGGAACTTATGTTTTCAACGGTACTGCTTCTGATTTTGTTATCTACTACCTGGAAGGTAAAGACGGTTGGACTACTCCTACCTGGAGGGGTTATTCGGCCAAACCTGCGGTGTTTTAATGGCCGCCTTGCCTTTGAATTGCCTTTGACACAATTTAGTCTGTAAGTGTTAAAAAAGGGGCTTTCCACTTGTTTGGAAAGCCCCTTTAATTAAGCTACTTTTATTCCGGTATTTCTAATTTCGGCTATTAACGGGTTGGAGATTTTTTCGTAGTCTGCTTTGGAGATGGGGTGGGGTTCGATTCTGGTGTCTATTTTCCAGGTCAAGCCAATTAGTTTAGCTCCATCTTCTATCGGGTCAGTAAAATCATTGGAAATAACTGCAAGATCTATATCGCTGTTTTCGTCATAAATTCCTTTAGCATAGGAACCAAATAAAATAATGGCTTCTATTTTATAATATTGGCTGATTCTGGCCAGATATTTCTGAATATTTTCCACTATACTTTCACTAATAATTCTTTCAGCCATGCTCTGACCTCCTTAATCTGAGTTATTTGTCTGGCAGTATATTCATTGGTACATTTTTGATGAAAACTGTCGGAATAATCATCATATCTTGCTTGAATATTAAACTGGGTAAGTATTTGCAATCTTTCTATTTGTTCCGGGGTTAATTCCAAATTGCATTTTTCAGATAGTAATAATAAATTGTGAGATTTAATTGGATAAGGACTTTGGGGATTATTTTTAGCAAATAGACCCTTTAATAATTTCTCTATTACCAAATGACCTAAAAATAAGCTCCAGCTATTTTTCTTGTTTTCATACAAAATAAGCATTACTTCATAATCACGATCCGAACTATCAATCCAATAATTCATTATATCTATATTATGCAAGTTTACCAATCCTTTTATTTATCCCATTGTTGTTAAGCTTAATTTTATCATAACAATACCTGACAGTATTGTCAATGAACAAATAATTTGTTCAAAAAGGGCTTTCCACTTGTCTGGAAAGCTCCTTTAACACGCCGTGAGCAAGAAATCCCCCGCCTCTGCAGGTGGCGGGATGAATTGCGATAAACACGCGTTTTCTTGACTTTTGTTATTTATAGTGTTATAGTCATAATGTAAATGGCAGGCTGGGAATCAGCCGAACCTAACGCTTGTGGACATTGTGTAAGACTTGAGCTAACGATTATGTTAGCCAGGCAGTAGTGGTTGAAACAGGAAGCTCGGTAATTTATTGCCGAGTAGTTCACGGGAGATACCTCTAAAAAAAAGAATGGCGAGTTTTCAATTTTTATTTAAGTTTACAGTACCTAATTATTCTTGAGGAGGTATAATCATGAAGGCTTTATTAATTAACGGCAGTCCCCATGCCCAGGGCTGTACTTTTTCTGCTTTGGAGGAAGTAGCCAAAGAATTGCACAAATGCGGAGTAGATTCGGAAATTCTGCAAATTGGCGTTAAACCGATCAGCGGTTGTATGGTCTGCGGTCAATGCCGCAAAAACGATGGTCATTGCGTTATCAAGGACGATGGGGTCAACGAAGCCATTGACAAAATCAAGGCGGCTGATGCCGTAGTTTTGGGCAGTCCGGTTTATTATGCCGGGGTTTCCGGCCAGATGAAAAGCTTTTTGGATCGGGTCTTTTTTGCCGGGGGCGGCAATTTTGCCCAAAAGCTGGGAGCAGCCGTGGTAAGCTGTCGCCGGGGCGGAGCGGTTTCCACCTTTGACACCTTAAACCACTATTTCACCATTTGCAATATGCCCATTGTCAGCTCGCAGTATTGGAATCAGGTGCATGGCAATCAGGCTGAAGAAGCAGCTCAGGATTTGGAAGGTATGCAAACTATGCGGACTTTGGCTCAGAATATGGCTTGGCTGCTCAAATGTATTCAGGCTGGGGATCAAAACGGAGTGTCTCGTCCGGTTTATGAAGCCAAAGTGCAAACCAACTTTATTCGCTAAACTTTTAGTTAAAAATTTTTACTTGGATTGCTGGGCGGAGTGCAGGCGGAAAAACCTGGGCTTTGCCCAGATTTTTAATTTAAAGTTTTTAGACAAATTCAGCAAAAACCTGATTGCCCAATTCCCGTCCCCGTCGAGTCAATTTTAAATAGCCCCCGCTTTGGGTCAAGAGTCCCTGAGCCGTCAAAGCGGCAATTTGGCGGCCGTAAAAGCTGGCGGCTGGCTGGTCGAATTTTTGGGTAAATTGATTCAGATTAATGCCCCGGCTGATTCGCAAGCCCAGCCAAAAGGTTTCGGAAATGGCTTCCATTCGGCTCAGGCTTTGGCCGGAATAGAAGGCCAGCCGTTTTCCCCGGATCATCTGCTGATAAGCCGGAAAAGAAGTGGGGTTGGCAAAACGCTGTTCTTGCCAAAGGGAATGAGCGGCCAGACCCAGACCCAAATAGGGTTCCCGCCGCCAATAATTCAGATTGTGCAGACATTCCCAGCCGGGACGGGCATAATTGGAAATTTCATAGCGTTCAAAGCCAGCCTGCTGCAACAGCTTTTCGCTCATATCATCTAAATCGGCGGCTTCGTCCTCATCCATAGCCGTCAGTTTTCCGCTTGCGATTTGGCGGGTCAGGGGAGTTCCTGGCTCCAATTGCAGGGCATAAAGGGAAAGATGGGTTAATACCTGCAAATCCAGAAGTTTTTCCAAACAGGCCAGTCCCTGTTCCAGGCTTTGGCCGGGAATACCCAAAATCAAGTCGGCATTCAAATTGACAAAACCAGCTTCAGCAGCGGCCAGCAAAGCCTGACGAGCGGTTTCCCAGGTGTGAATCCGACCCAAAATTTGCAAAAGCTCCGGCTGACAGCTTTGCACTCCCAGGCTTAAGCGATTGAAGCCAAGCTGTCTTAGCTGCCGGAGCTGAATTGCATTAATCGTACCCGGATTGGCTTCCAGACTGAGTTCCTGACAGGAGCTTAAATCAAAGCTTTGGCGGCAAAGCTCCAAAAGTCGGCTTAGTTGGGCAATAGTTAAACAGGTGGGAGTTCCGCCCCCCACAAATAAGGTAGTCATTTTTTTTTCTGCCGGACTTAAAATGGAACCATAAAGCCGAATTTCCTGTTCCAAAACGGCCAGATAAGCCTGAATTTCTTCCGGGCTGGCCGGAGCTGAAACAAAATCACAATAGGCACACTTTTGCCGGCAAAAAGGAATGTGAATATACAGTCCGTTCATAGTTTATCCTTTGGATACATTGAGCAGGACTACGCCTGCAATAATTAGGATTATACCAAGTAAGCCAGGGAAGCTCAGACTTTCCTTAAAATAAAGCCAAGCGATCAAAGTGGTTCCTAAAATGCCAAGCCCGCACCAGGTAGCATAAACCAAATTTAAATCAAGCAGGAGCAGAGTTTTGGATAGACCCCAAAAGGAAAGCAAATAGCCAATAATACAAATTACTGTCGGCAGCAGACGACTAAATCCTTGAGACAGTTTAAGGCAAGAAGTAGCTGCAATCTCACTTAAAATGGCCAAAAACAAATATAAATAACCCATGTTTATATTATCTCAATTTCATTGCGTAAATTACGGTTCATTAAATTTTGCACCGCAGTCTTGGGATCCAGACCTTCAAATAAAACCTGATAGGCTTGATTGGTGATCGGCAATTCAACTTGAAGCTGCCGACCAATTTTATAGGCTGCTCTGGTGGTTTTGACTCCCTCGGCTACCATGTGAATGGAATCCAAAGCTTCCTGCAGGCTTTTGCCCTGACCGATGGCAATACCCACCCGGCGGTTGCGGCTGTGCATACTGGTGCAGGTAACGATTAAGTCTCCCACTCCGGTTAAACCGCTAAAGGTAAAAGGATTAGCTCCCATTTTTTGTCCCAGGCGGACAATCTCAGCCAGACCCCTGGTCATCAAGGCCGCTTTGGTGTTATCTCCATAGCCCAGACCGTCGGCAATCCCGGTTCCCAGGGCAATTACATTTTTCAGGGCAGCACCTATTTCCACCCCGACAATATCCTGATTGGTATAAACTCGTAAAAATTCGCCGCTTAAAAAACTGCGGGCTGCTTTGGCCACCTCTATATGAGGGGAAGCGATGACCACAGCGGTGGGGATTTTTTGCAAAACCTCTTCGGCGTGACTGGGGCCGGAAAGCATGGCATATGGATTAAGATCTGCATCCATTTCTTCCGCAAAAATTTCCGACATTCTTTTCAGGCTGTTTTCCTCCAGCCCTTTGGCGGTATTGAGGACAATAATTCCTGGTTCCAAAAAGCCTCTGGCCTGCTGCAAAACTTCCCGAAAGGCGTGGCTGGGAACAGCAGAAACAACCAGCACCGCTCCTCTGGTTACTTCTTCCAGATCTGTACTACAGGTGATTCCGTCCGGGATCAAAATCCCGCCCGAATAGGCCTGATTTCTTTTTTCCTGATTGATTTCCAGGGCTACCTGAGGTCTTCTGGCCCATAAATGAGGCTGCCAGCCGTTGCGAATTAAAGATACAGCCAAAGCGGTAGCCCAGCTTCCAGCTCCCCAGATAGCTATTTTTTTATTCGGCACAGAAAAAGCACCTCCAATTCTTATTCTAAGGTATTTATTTGGATTTCTTGCTACTGCCCAGCTTAAACTCCTGACCTGCGGCCAGCCGTTTAATATTGGGCCAGTGCTTGAAAAGTAAGGTTAAAGCGGTTAGGATGGCAAAAATAAATAAAACCCAATCCTTTTCCCAAATATAAATGGCCGCGGGCAGAGCCAGAGCTGCGGCTATGGAGCTTAGGGAAACATAACGGGAAAGCAGGAGAACCAGACCCCAAATTGCCAAAACGGTCAGCAGAGTTAAGGGCGAAATGGCCAAAACTACTCCGGCTCCGGTGGCTACTATTTTGCCTCCGGAAAAATGCAGAAAAATTGACCAGCTATGACCGACCAGAGCGGCTGCTCCGGTAATCAGTCCTAAATATTCCAGTCCAATCCAATAATCCGTAAAATTTGCTCCCACCCAGGCTCCCAGATAAAAGGCCAGCACGCCCTTGCCAAAGTCACAGGCAAAAGCAGCCAGGCCATAGCCTGCTCCCAGAGTTCGCCAAACATTGGTGGTTCCAATATTGCCGCTGCCATGCTCCCGGATGTCAATTCCCTTTATTTTTCCGATTAAATAGCCAAAAGGAATAGAACCAATTAAATAACCGAGAACTATGACTATTAAGATCAAAAAAAGCATTAAGATCATAATTTACTCCCTGCTTTTGTTGCGGAAGGAAAACCAAATGGGGGTTCCTTCAAAGCCATAAGCCTGTCTAATCTGATTTTCCAGATAGCGGCGATAGGAAAAGTGGATCAGCTTGCTGTCATTGACCTGAAAAACAAAGCGGGGCGGGGAAGCGGCCATTTGAGTAACATAATAAATTTTCAAGCGTCTGGTTTTATAGCTGGGCGGAGGATTGCGTAAAACAGCTTCTTTAATCAAATTGTTTAAGCCCGGCGTGGCCACCTTCAGTTGATAGCTTTTAAAAACAGTGTCCACCATATCCAGCACTTTACTGACTCTTTGCCTGGTCAGGGCAGAAATAAACATAATGGGGGCATAGCTCAAAAAAGGCAGTTCATCCCGCAAATTTTCCGTAAAGCGAACCGAGGTGCGATCATCCTTTTCGATTAAGTCCCATTTGTTGAACAGAAGCACCAGGGCTTTGCCCCGTTCATGGGCATAACCGGCGATTTTTTTGTCCTGTTCGGTAACTCCTTCAGCAGCGTCCAGCAGCAGCAGAGCCACCTGGCAGCGGTCAATGGCTCGCAGGGAACGGATAATACTGTATCTTTCTGTACTGTCCAGCTCAATTTTGCTTTTTCGCCGCATACCGGCGGTATCAATTAGATTGTAGATCTGACCATCTTTTTCTACAAAAGTGTCAATGGCATCCCGAGTAGTGCCGGGAATATTGCTGACAATTACCCTTTCCTGCCCAATCAGGGAATTAACCAGAGAGCTTTTGCCCACATTGGGGCGGCCAATGACCGCTACTCGAATAAAATCCGGGTTTTCTTCGCTTTCGCTTTCCGGCAGCAGCTCCACAATTCGATCCAGAAGTTCTCCGGTATTCAAACCTTCGGCTGCGGAAACCGGAACAGGTTCGCCCAGACCTAATTTATAAAATTGAAAATAATCCTGCCGTCCGTCAAAGTTTTCAACTTTGTTAGCAGCCAGGATAATATTTTTGCTGTTCTTGCGTAATAAAGCGGCTATATCCTGATCCGTTGAGGTGATTCCAGTTCTTGCATCTACGGTAAAGACAATCACATCGGCTTCCTGCAGGGCAATTTCCGCCTGCCGCCGGATATTGGCCATAATTTCGCCCTGTTCGGTTAGATCCAGCCCTCCGGTATCTACCAAAATAAATTCATGTCCGGACCATTCGGCTTCCTGATAGAGCCGATCCCGGGTGATTCCGGGGGTATCCTCGACAATAGCGACCATTTCGCCGATAATTCGATTAAAAAGAGTGGATTTGCCAACATTAGGTCGGCCTACAATGGCCACAACAGGTTTAGGCATAATTTTTTCCTTTCCAGTTTATTTTTCTCATTATAACTATATTATAACTTATATTTTTGCAAATGAGCAAATAAATCTGCCGGATTTTCAATAACCCAGACGGTTTTTTGAATTTGGCGGCTGAATTCAGCCAGGGTCCAGTCATCCAGAAAAACCTTTTCTTCTTTTTCGTTGCTGCGGCGGAACATTACTGCTGGCAGAACCCAGATTTCCCGGTCTTCCGGATTTTGAGAGGCTTCATCCAGCAGATCGGCGGCAGTTAGAAGTCCGGCCACTGTAACCTTATTCCCAAAAAAGTGATTTTCCAAACTGGTCAGTTTAATTTGTAGATTGTTTATAGCAGCAAATTGTTCCAACAAAGGCGACCAGACCTTTTGCCCCAGTTGTCCGGTGATAATTTTAAGCTGCAAGGGTTGAGCCAAAGCCTGAGGCCAGCTTATCTCCTGCCATTCTGTCCAGAATTGCCGGATTAAACCTACCCCGTTTTCAATTTGGGGATAACCGGCATAAAACTCTTCCGGCGGCAGGGGCTGATCGGCCAGCAAATAAAATTCATCCGAGGCGTAAAGCAGCGGATAGCCCCGCTCCTGCTCCATTTTTTGCTGCCAGGGGCTTAATTGCCGTAAAACCTGTTCGGCTTCTTGAGCGGTAAAGGTTCGCAAAGCAGGCAAATTTTCCCGAAAGGCGGTTAAGCCTACCGGTACTACTGCCAAGGATTCCAAAGCAGAACCCAGTCCGATCAGATCGGCAATGGTCTGCTCCAAAGCCGCTCCATCATTCAGGCCGGGGCAAAGGACGATCTGAGCATGAAAGCTGATTTGGTTTTCCGCCAGCCTTTGCAGTTGAGCCAGAATTTTGCCGGCCTGGGGATTGCCCATTAATTGCTCCCGCAAAGCAGGATTGGTGCTATGCACCGAAATATATAAAGGAGTAAAGCGTTGGCTGATAATCCGTTCCAGCTCGGTTTCTCCGATATTGGTCAGGGTAATAAAATTGCCCTGCAAAAAGGACAGCCGATAATCATCGTCTTTGACATAAAGGGTTTTTCGCATTCCAGGGGGCATTTGAGAAACAAAGCAAAACTGACAGTTGTTGCGGCAGGACAGAGGCTTTTCAAGTCCGGTAGAAACAAATTCCAGTCCCAGATCCTCCTCAAAATCCTTTTCAATTTCCAACTGCCAAAGTTCCCCGTCTTTTTTGCTTATTTCCAACAGCAGATCTTCTTCCGCAATGGCAAAGCGATAAGCCAGCAAGTCCTCTATGGGCTGGCCATTGATTTGGTTGAGCTGATCTCCGCTTTCCAGTCCGACTTCAGCTCCAATGCTGCCCGGCTCCAAGCGGGCGATAATCATTCCCAAATAACTTCTCTCCTTAATAATTCTAAATTAAGGTTAGATTCGGTTTCCTGACTCTTTTTTCCTGCTGACAAGGACAAAAATTTAGCAGGCGGGCTTTGAAGGGGCAAGGTAAGAACAGGGAAAAGGGAATTTAACCAGGTATTTTTTCTTCTAAAAGCAGGAAATAATGGTTTATAAACAGAATAGAAAAAAGTTAAAATAAAAGTGACGGAGGAAAAAGTAAATGTCGGAGCAGAAGGTTCTCAAAAAAGAAATCGAAATTGGAGGCCGACCAATGATTTTGGAAACCGGCCGCCTGGCTAAACAGGCCAGCGGAGCGGTTTTAGTTCGTTATGGAGATACGGTGGTTTTGGTATCAGCCACGGTAGCCAAAGGAGTTCGGGAAGGAATTGATTTTTTCCCGTTGACTGTGGATTATGAGGAAAGATTATATGCCGTGGGGAGAATCCCCGGCGGCTTTATTAAAAGAGAGTCCCGCCCCAGTGAAAAGGCAGTGCTTTCCAGCCGTTTGATAGATCGTCCCATTCGTCCGCTTTTTCCCAAAAGCTTTCGGAATGAGGTTCAAATTATTGCTACAGTTTTATCGGTGGATCAGGACAATGCTCCGGAAATTGCGGCTATGGTGGGAGCATCAGCCGCTTTGCATTTGAGTCAGGCTCCTTTTGCCGGTCCCATTGGGGGAGTAATTTTGGGCTTGGTTGATGGAGAGCTGGTTTTGAACCCGGTGGTCAGTCAGGCGGAACAAAGCCAAATGCATCTGGTGGTGGCCGGAACCGCTGAAGCGGTGATGATGGTGGAATGTAAGGCCAAGGAAGTTCCAGAAGAAATCATGGTCAAAGCCATTGCCGAAGGTCATGCCAAAATTCAGGAAATTGTAGCGGTAATTGAAGAATTTCGGCAGGAAGCTTTGGCTTTGGGGTTGGCTCAGGAAAAGATCATAGTGGAAGAAGCTGTGCCGGAAGCGGACTTGCAGGAGCAGGTCAGTGCTTTGGCCAGGGAAAAGGTTTTGGCGGCCATTGCAGCCTGTGTAAGCAGCAGAGCCAGCAAAAAGGATCGGGAACAGTGTTTTGAAAATATTCGGGCTGAAATCGCTGAAGCCTTTGCGGAAGTTTTTCCGGAACAGGAAGACAGTGTAATGGCCGTTTTTGATAAAGTAGAAAAAAGTGTTTTCCGCAATTATATTTTGGAGCATCAGGTGCGAATTGACGGCCGGGCTTTGGATGAAGTTCGCCCTATTTCGGTGGAGGTAGGCGTTTTGCCTCGGACTCACGGCACCGGCTTATTCACCCGGGGTCAAACCCAGGTGCTTTCCGTTTTAACTTTGGGAGCAATTTCTGATGAGCAGAGAATAGATGGTTTGGGCATGGAAGAAACCAAACGCTATATGCACCATTATAATTTCCCGCCTTACAGCACCGGAGAAACTCGTCCCATGCGTTCTCCCGGCCGTCGGGAAGTAGGACATGGGGCTTTGGCGGAAAAAGCTTTGGAAGCGGTTATTCCTTCGGAGCTGGAATTTCCCTATACCATTCGGATTGTTTCGGAGGTTTTGGAATCCAATGGTTCTTCCTCCATGGGCAGCGTCTGCGGCAGTTGCCTGTCCCTGATGGATGCCGGTGTTCCCATTAAAGCTCCGGTGGCTGGAGCAGCCATGGGTCTGATTAAAGAAGGGGATCAGGTGGCTATTCTGACCGATATTCAAGGCTTGGAGGATCATCTGGGCGATATGGACTTTAAAGTCGCCGGAACCAAAGCTGGGATTACCGCTTTGCAGATGGATATTAAAATTGCCGGAGTAACCACCGAAATTTTGCGGAAGGCTTTGGCTCAGGCCAACGAAGCCAGAATGTTTATTATGGGCAAAATGCTGGAGGTTATTGCTGAACCTAGAGCCGAGCTTTCACCCTATGCTCCCCGGATTATTCACACTCAAATTGATCCGGACAAGATCCGGGATGTTATTGGACCAGGCGGCAAAATTATTCGCAAAATCGTGGAAGAAACCGGAGCGGACATTGACATAGAAGACGATGGCCGGGTCTTTATTGCCTCCATTAGTGCCGAGGGCGGCGAAAATGCCCTGCGGATTATTGAAACCCTGACCAAGGATGTGCAGACCGGGGAAATTTATAATGGCCGGGTAACCAGAGTTACTGATTTTGGCTGCTTTGTAGAGGTTATTCCCGGAGTTTTTGGAGTGCCGGGCAAGGAAGGTCTGGTGCATATTTCCCAATTGGCTCATCATCGGGTGGCCAAAACCGAAGATGTGGTTAAGGAGGGGGATAGCCTGATGGTCAAAGCGATTGGTTATGATGATCATGGGCGTTTGAAGCTTTCTCACAAGGAAACCATTCCCAATGATAATCCGGCTCCGGAAGAACACCGGGAAAAACGGGAACGGGATAATAACGGCAAAGGGCGGCGGCCTAGAAAATAAATTGCAGGCAGGTGTTGAATATGGCCAAGGATAATTCTTTTGATATTGTTTCTCAGGTGGACTTGCAGGAGGTCAGCAATGCGGTTAATCAGGCTCAAAAGGAGATCATCAGCCGCTTTGACTTCAAGGGCAGCAAAAGCAAAATTACTTTGGATGAAGATGGAATTACTCTGGTTTCGGATGATGACTTTAAATTAAGAAATGTTGTGGATATTTTGGAAAGCAAGATGGTAAAGCGGAATGTTCAGCTTAAATCCTTGCGTTACGGCAAAATCGAAAAGGCGGCTGGTGATACCGTTCGGCAGCGGGTTGAATTGATTCAGGGTTTGGACAAGGAATTGGCCAAAAAGATTGTGAAGCTGATCAAAAACAGCAAGATCAAGGTTCAGGCGGCCATTCAGGAGGATCAGGTGCGGGTCAGCGGCAAAAACCGGGACGACCTGCAGGCGGTTATGCAGCTTATTAAGGGCGAGGAATGGGAAATTCCTTTGCAGTTCAGCAATTTGCGTACCTTCTAAAATCCGGTCAAAGGTCTGGATTGGGATAAGAAAGGATTGGCCATGGGAATAAAAGTAAATCTAATCAGCTTGGGCTGTTCCAAAAATCTGGTAGACAGCGAGTGGATGCAGGGAATTTTAGACAGCCGGGGTTATGAAATAGTAGGGGTGGAAGAAAAAGCGGAGGTTACCATCATTAATACCTGTGCTTTTATCACTCCGGCCAAGGAAGAAGCCATTGAAACTATTTTTGACACGGTTCGCCGCAAAATCAGCGGCAAAACCCAGGCTATTGTGGTGGCCGGCTGTCTGGCTCAACGGTATGGCTCGGTTTTGCTGGAGGAAATCCCGGAAATTGATGGGGTTATGGGTACTGGTGCAATCCCCCAAGTCAGTCAGGTCTTAACAGAGGTTTTGCGGGGAGAACGCTCCTGCCGGGTGGCGGCTCCGGCTTTCTCCTATCAGCAGGAATTACCCCGCCAATTAAGCCTGCCTTTTTATTCGGCTTATCTGAAAATTGCGGATGGATGCAGTAATTGCTGTTCCTATTGTGCCATTCCCGGCATTCGGGGTTCCTATCAAAGTCGGCCTGTAGATTTGCTTTTGAAGGAAGCTTATCAATTAGCCGAAAAGGGAGTTCGGGAACTGGTTATTGTGGCTCAGGATACTACAGCTTATGGGCGGGATTTGCCGGGGCAGCCTTCCCTGGCCGAGCTGTTAAGGCAGTTGGCCGAGCTGAAATTTCCCTGGATTCGGCTGATGTATGCCTATCCTCAGACCTTTTCCCCGGAATTAATCGAGGTTCTGGCTTCTTATCCCAATATTTGCCGCTATCTGGATTTACCTTTACAGCATATCAGCAATCCGATTTTGCAAGCCATGAATCGGCACACCAGCCGACAGGAAATCGAAACTCTGCTGGCCAATCTGCGGCAGAGTCTGCCGGGGCTTGCCCTGCGAACCACTTTTATGGTAGGCTTTCCGGGGGAAACCGAAAAGCAGTTTCAGGAGCTGCTGGACTTTATGACGGCGGAACGCTTTGAAAAGGCTGGAGTTTTTGCCTTTTCTCCAGAAGAAGGAACCAAAGCCTGGCAGATGTCCGGCCAGATTCCGGAAGTGATTCGGCAGGAGCGTTATGAACGAGCCATGCTGCATCAGCAGCAAATTTCTTTAAGCCGCAATGCGGAGCGTCTTGGGCAGAAGGTGCAGGTTTTGGTGGAGGAAGCCAACGGCTTTGAATATTGGGGACGAACCGAATTTGACAGCCCGGAAGTGGACGGAGTAATCAGCTTTACAGCTCAAGAAGACAGCTTGCAGCCGGGGGACTTGGTGGAGGTTACAGTTACCGGATATGATGAATATGATTTGTGGGGCGTGAAGGAATGAATTTACCCAACCGGTTAACTTTAATCCGGATTTTTTTAATTCCGATCTTTTTGTTAATTATGGCCATGAAAATTCCCTATGGGGATTATATGGCTGCCGCTATTTTTATCTTGGCGGCCAGCACTGATGGCTTGGATGGCTATATTGCCCGTAAAATGCAGTTGGTGACTAAATTTGGTCAATTAATGGATCCGTTAGCCGATAAACTGTTGGTTTCGGCGGCCTTGATTGCTTTGGTTGATTTGGGACGGCTGCCGGGTTGGGTAGCGGTTATTATTATTGGCCGGGAATTTGCGGTAACCGGGCTGCGGGCTTTGGTGGCAGCAGAAGGTACGGTTATTCCGGCGGGTAAGCTGGGCAAAATTAAAACCGTAACCCAGATTATTACCATTGTGCTGCATTTATTGCAGAGCTTGCCCCATTTTATTTTGGTAAGCCTGATTGGTCTGGAGCGAATGCCGGAATTAACGGTTTTGATCTGGAATTGGGTGCTGGTGGCTTCTTTGTGGATAACAGTTTTCTTTACTCTTTGGTCCTGTCTTGATTATTTTAATAAAAGCTGGTCTATAATAAAGAAGGGCGGCTATTAAAAAAAGTGGTATGGTGCAAGCCATATCACTTTTTGATCAGGTTCTTTGTCGGGTTTTCGAAAGTCAAATTGGTCAAAAATTAGAAAGCTCGATTTTTGAAAAGAACTGCACTTTTGTCAGCTTTTCCTTTGGGAAAATCAAAAAAATAAAACGGCTGAATAAGGCTCTCAGTCAGCTTTTGGAAAGTTGTTAATAATTATTCTTAAAAAGAAAAAATATAATTTTATTTAGAATCTTTCTAATAAAGTTTAAAGAACCCTTGACAAAAGGTCAGGATAGTGTTATTTTTGTTTATAGAGGTTTGGCACTCAATCAATGAGAGTGCTAACAAAAAAAGAGGTGTCTTGGTTATGAAAATGGACGCCCGCAAGCAAAAAATTTTATTGGCTTTAATCACTGACTTCATTGAAACAGCCGATCCAGTTGGTTCCCGCACGATTGCCCGCAAGTATCAGTTGGGAGTTAGTCCGGCTACCATTAGAAATGAGCTGGCCGATTTGGAAGAAATGGGCTATATTGAACAGCCTCATACCTCTTCCGGTCGGGTTCCTTCCCACAAGGGTTATCGTTACTATGTGGATTTTTTGATGGAAAAGTATGATCTTTCCAAATGGGAAGAAAGAGTTATTAATGATGGCTATGAAGAAAAGCTGAAGGATGTAACCCAGGTTGTCCAAAGAACCGGAACCATCCTTTCTGGAGTTACTGGCTGTGCGGCGGTTATTATCGCCCCCCGTCCGGCGGTCGGAGCTTTGAAGCATTTGCAGCTGGTGGCTTTAAATCCCGGCAAAGCTATGCTGGTGGTGGTTTCGGATACCGGCGTGGTACAGCATCAGGCCATTAATATTCCGGAGACCCTGCTTCAAGAGGATCTGGATGTTATTTCCCAGGTTTTTAATGCCAAATTGCAGGGAAAAAGTCTGAAAAGTATTCGGATGACTTTGCTGAAGGAAGTTTATTTTGAGCTTTCCAAACATAAAAATATTCTGGATCTGGCTTTGCAGCTTTTGGGTGAGCATAGCTCCGGAATCGGAGAAGAAAAAATTTATCTGGGCGGGGTTTTTAATATCTTAAACCAGCCTGAGTTTAATAATGTGGAAAAAGTCAAAACCTTATTAAGCTTGCTGGAACAGGAAGAGCTTTTGTGTCAGCTTCTGGAAAGCGGCTTTCAGGCTCCCGGAGTGCAAATCCGAATTGGGGATGAGCTTTTGCGGGATGAAATGCGGGAGTGCAGCCTGATTTCAGCCAATTATCAGGTGGAAGGCAGTCAGGGGGCGATTGGAGTTTTGGGGCCGACCCGAATGGATTATGCCCGCATAATCAGCATTGTGGAATATCTGGCCTGTAATTTATCGCAGACTCTGGAAAGACTGGTTCGTAACGGATAGCTGAAAAACTATCGGGAATATTATTGGGAGGATGCCGGTTTTGAGTTTAAAACAGCAAGTCAGCAATGGAGCTGAGGTGGACGAAAAAATCTCGGCTCTGGTAACTAACGCCAATGCCATTCGAGCCATTGCTGCGGCGGTGGAAGGTACTTTGGGACCCAAGGGTCTGGATACCATGCTGGTGGATCAGTTTGGGGAAGTGGTAATTACTAATGATGGAGTTACCATTTTGACCTTGATGGAAGCCAATCACCCCGCTGCCCGAATGCTGATTAATATGGCCAAAGCCCAGCAGGAAGAGGTTGGGGACGGAACCACCACGGCTACCGTTATGGCCGGGGCTTTGGTGGCTGCCGGTGTGGAACAGGTGGCCAAAGGAGTTCCGGTGGCCAGAGTGATTGAGGGCTTGAGAAAGGGAATTAAAGAAGGGCTGGCTGCTTTGGATTCCCAAAAGCTGGTTCTGAAAGACCTGCAGGATCCTTTACTGCATCAGGTGGCTTTGGTGGCTGGCCGGGAACATGAAGATATTGCCGCTTTGGTCATTGAAGCGGCAGTCTTGATCGGTTGGGAACGCTTGCAGGATCACAATTTTAAATTGGCAGATACCATTACTGCTTTGGAAAACGCTTCTAATCAGGTTTTTCTGGGCGTGATTATTGATAAAGAAAAAATGAACCGGCAGATGCCGGAAAAATTGGAAAAAGTCAAGGTTTTGGTAGTTGATGATGCCTTGGAGCCGGAAGAAATTGAAGAAGAAGCTTTGGCCACTGAAACTGGCTTTGCTCGCTATTTGGCCTTGCAGGAGCAGCACAAGGAAAATATTCAGAAAATCATTGACTTGGGAGTTAAGCTGGTTTTGGCGGATCGCCGGATTGATGACATAGCCGAAGAAATGCTGACTGACGCTGGAATTATGGCGGTGCAGAGAGTAGCAGCCAAGGAGCTGAGAAAAGCGGCTGAACATACCGGAGCCAAGCCTCTCAAACGAACCGGGCTGAAAAAGCCCCCGGAAGTTTTGGGGCAGGCTTTGGGTGAGGCAGCCGAGGTCTTTAATGATGAAAAATCAGCTCAAGTCTGGCTGAAAGGCGGAGCCGGACAAAACCTGGCCAGTCTGATTCTGGGGGCTTCAACTGCCGAAGTAGTAGGCGAAAGAAAAAGAATTGCCAAGGATGCGGCTTCTGCCGTACAAGCGGCGGTTCAGGGCGGCATTGTGGCAGGAGGCGGGGCTGCCGAGCTGGCAGCAGTTAAATTGGTAGAAAAAGCCCGTTCTTCTGTTAAGGGCATGGCGGCTTATGGCCTGAGCTGTGTAGTCGAAGCCTTGAAGCGGCCGATGGCTCAAATTATCGCCAATTCAGGCTTTAACCCTCTGGAAAAGCTGGAAGATGTTTTGGCGGCTCAAACCGAAAGCGGTCTTAATTCCTTGGCCTTGGATTGTGAAAGCGGTAATGTTTGTGATATGCAGAAATTGGGAGTTTGGGACCCGCTGCCAGTCAAAAAACAGGCTTTGAAGGCAGCCGGGGAAATTGCGGAAGCCATTTTAAGAATTGATACCATCATTAAGAAAAAGGATGGGGAAGCTCCCAAAGCTTAAAGAGCTGTGAAGGAGGCGACTAAATTGCAGAAGTATACTTGGGAAAATCCGGAAAGCGAAGCGGCAGCGGTGGAGGAGCAGCCGCAGGATCAACCGGAGGAGCAGCCGGAAAAAACAGAAGAAGAAAGTTCTGACTGTCAAACAGAATTGGAAGCAGCTCAAGCCAGAATTGAAGAACAGAATGATCAATATTTACGCCTGCGAGCCGAATTTGATAATTTCCGCCGCCGGACTCAAAAGGAAAAAGAGGATTTTTATAAATATGCGGCTGAAAGCCTGCTTTTGGAATTACTGCCGGTTTTGGATAATTTTCAGCGAGCCATGGAGGCCAAAGAAGCCGAACCGGATAAATTTGCTGCAGGTATTGAAATGATTTATCGCCAAATGCTGGAGGTTTTGGAGAAGGAGGGTCTGAAGTCCATTGAGGCTTTGGGCGTTGAGTTTGATCCCCAAAAACATGAGGCGGTTATGCAGCAGCCGGTTTCCGACGAATATTCCGATAATATGATTAGTCAGGAATTGCGGCGGGGTTATACCTTAAAAGAAAAAGTCATTCGCCCGGCGATGGTAGCCGTGGCCAAAGCTTAAGCATAGAGGAGGATTTGATCATGAGTAAAGTGATTGGAATTGACTTGGGAACCACCAATTCCTGTGTGGCAGTAATGGAAGGCGGCGAAGCCGTAGTTATCCCGAATGCTGAAGGCGGCAGAACTACCGCTTCTGTGGTCGGCTTTTCCAAAACCGGTGAACGCCTGGTTGGTCAGGTAGCCAAGCGGCAGGCTGTCAGCAATCCGGATAATACAGTGAGTTCCATTAAAAGATATATGGGAACTGATCATAAGGTAACTATTGAAGGCAAAAGCTATACCCCGCAGGAAATTTCCGCTTTGATTCTGCAAAAACTGAAAGCCGATGCGGAAGGCTATCTGGGCGGCAGCGTAAGTCAGGCGGTTATTACCGTTCCGGCCTATTTTACTGATGCCCAGCGGCAGGCCACCAAGGATGCCGGCAAGATTGCCGGTCTGGAAGTTTTGCGGATTATCAACGAACCTACTGCCGCAGCTTTGGCATATGGTCTGGATAAAAATGATACTGACCAGACGATTTTGGTCTTTGACCTGGGCGGCGGTACCTTTGATGTTTCCATTTTGGAATTGGGAGATGGAGTTTTTGAAGTAAGAGCCACCAGCGGTAACAACCGTTTGGGCGGGGATGATTTTGACCAGAGAGTTATTGACTGGATGGTCGGAGAATTTAAACGGGAAAGCGGAATTGATTTATCTGCTGACCGGATGGCCATGCAGAGATTAAAGGAAGCAGCCGAAAAAGCCAAAATCGAGCTTTCCGGTGTGGCTACCACCAATATTAATTTACCCTTTATTACCGCTGATAACAATGGTCCGAAACACCTGGACTTAAATTTGAGCCGGGCTAAATTTGATGAATTAACGGCTGATTTGGTAGAAAAAACCATGCAGCCTACCCGTCAGGCCATGCAGGACAGCGGCCTGGATCCCAAGGATATTGATAAAATCCTGCTGGTGGGCGGTTCCACCCGGATTCCGGCAGTACAGGAAGCCATTCGCAAATTCCTGAACAAGGAACCTCACAAAGGCATTAATCCGGATGAATGTGTGGCCATTGGAGCAGCTATCCAGGCCGGGGTTCTGTCCGGAGAAGTTAAGGATGTTATTCTGCTGGATGTAACTCCTCTTTCCCTGGGGATTGAAACCCTGGGCGGAGTTTGCACTCGCTTAATCGAACGGAATACCACCATTCCGGTTTCCAAGAGCCAGATTTTCTCCACCGCTGCTGATAATCAGCCGGGTGTGGAAATCAATGTTCTGCAAGGGGAACGCCAAATGGCCAATGACAACAAATCGCTGGGACGCTTTAATTTAACCGGCATTCCTCCGGCTCCAAGAGGAGTACCTCAAATTGAAGTTAAATTTGATATTGATGCCAACGGTATTGTTAATGTATCGGCCAAGGATATGTCCACCGGAAACGAACAGAAAATTACCATTACTGGTTCCACCGGCTTATCGGATGAAGATATTGATAAAATGGTTAAGGATGCGGAAGCCAATGCCGAAGCCGACCGCAAGCGTAAAGAAGAAGTAGAAGCTCGCAACCAGGGCGACAGCCTGGTCTATCAGGCCGAAAAAGCTATTAAAGACTGGGGCGATAAAGCTGATGCCGCCAAGGTAGCCGAAGTCAATCAGGCTGTGGATGAGCTGAAAAAAGCTTTGGAAGGCAGCGATTTGGAAGCCATTAAAGCCAAAACCGAAGCTCTGTCCAAGCCTTTGTATGAACTTAGCTCGGCCATGTATCAGCAGGAACAGCAGGCTGGTGCTAAAGCCAGCGGTCAGCCGGAAGGCTCGGCCAATGCTCCCAAGGATGATAATGTAGTGGATGCTGATTTTGAAATCAAAGAAGATAAATAAACAAACCCAAAAAAACAAAACTTATGGATGCCCATGTGGGAAGCCTCCTGCATGGGCTTGTCCTGTATCTAATTATTTAAAAAGGTGGTGCCGTTAATTGTCCAAGCGGGATTATTACGAAGTATTAGGGGTGGAGAAAGGAGCCACGGCGGAGGAGCTGAAAAAAGCCTACCGCAAATTGGCTCGGCAATATCACCCGGATGCTAATCCTGATGATCCGTCTGCCGAGGAAAAGTTTAAGGAAGTAGCCGAAGCCTATGAAGTTTTAAACGATGAACAAAAGCGAGCCATTTATGACAGTTATGGTCATGATGGGTTAAATTCCCAGGGTGGTTTTGGCGGTGGCGGTTTCGGTGGTTTTGAAGGCTTTGGCGGCGGGGGATTTGGAGATATTTTTGATATGTTTTTCAATGGCGGCAGCAGTGGCAGCCGTCGCCGTAATGCCAATGCTCCGCAAAAGGGCAACGATTTACGGGTGGAACTGGGCATCAGCTTTAAGGAAGCGGCTTTTGGGGTGGAAAAAGAAGTTACGATCCAGCGAAATGAAAACTGTTCCACCTGCAATGGAACCGGAGCCGCTGCCGGCAGCAGTCCGATTACCTGTACAGCCTGCGGAGGTCGGGGACAGGTGCAGATTACCCAAAACACACCTTTTGGCCGGATTATGCAAACCCGGGAATGTGACAAATGCCGGGGAACCGGGAAAATTATTGAAAAGCCTTGTCCCAGCTGCAAAGGCTCCGGACAAGTGCGGCGGCAGCGGAGCATTAAGGTTCGGGTGCCGGCTGGAGTGGATACCGGAATCCGCTTGCGGGTAAGCGGCGAAGGTGAAGCTGGTCTGCGGGGCGGCTCCGCTGGGGATTTATATGTTTTCATTCGGGTTAATGAGGATGACTTCTTTGTTCGGGAAGGCAATGATTTATTCTGTGAGGTTTCGATTAATATTGCTCAGGCGGCTTTGGGTGATTCCATTGATGTTCCGACCCTGGATGGGGTAGCCCTTTTGAATATTCCAGCCGGTACTCAAAGCGGAACTGTTTTTCGCCTGAGGGGTAAAGGGGTTCCCGATGTCGGCGGCTATGGCCAGGGGGATCAGCATGTTCGAGTGGCGGTGGAAACTCCGGTTAATTTAACTGAAGAACAAAAAGATTTATTGCGGCAATTTGCGGAAAGTCTGGGCAAAAAAATGGCTCCCAAATCTGGTTACAAAAAGAAAAAAAAAAGTAAAATTAAAGAAGCTGCCGAAAAAGTTAAGGAAGCATTTTCTTGACTTTGGAAAGGTAAAAGATAAATTATGGCGGGATATTGTTGGGAATTAAGTCTGCAAATGGCGGCGGAGGATTTGGAACTGGGAGCCGAGATCTGCTGGGAATTGGGCAGCTCCGGGGTAAGTATTATTGATCCCAGGGACTGGGAGAGCTTGAAACCGGAAGAAAAAGTGACGGAAGAAAAGCCAGCAGCGGAAGTCAAGGCTTATTTTGCTGAAAAAGTCGATCCCCGGCCTTTGCTGAACAATTATAAGCTGTCAGCTCAAATTGTCTGGCAACTAATTAAAGAAGATGATTGGCGGCACGAATGGAAAAAATATTATCATCCCTTGCGGGTGGGACGCAAATTTTTTATTAAGCCGGTCTGGGAAGAAGCCGAGGACTTGGAGCGGCTGACTCTGGTAATTGAACCGGGGGTTTCCTTTGGGTCTGGAACTCATCCTTCCACTCAGCTTTGCCTGGAATTTTTGGAAAACTATATTACCCCGGAAAGCCGGGTTTTTGATGTGGGCTGCGGTTCAGGAATTTTGGCTATGGCTGCGGCTAAATTGGGAGCAGCCCAGGTTTGGGCGGTGGATAATGATCCTTTGGCGGTTAAGGCGGCCAAGGAAAACTTCCAGCTTAACGCTTTGCAAATTGAAGTGGTGGAAGGCGATTTGCTCCAGCAGGCTAAAGGACGGGCTAATTTAATTGTAGCCAATATTGTAGCGGAGGTTATTATTCATTTGGCTCCAACGGTGGCTGAATTTTTGGAAGACGGCGGTCTTTTTATTGCTTCCGGAATTTATTATGAACGAGAAACCGAAGTAGAAAAATTTTTGACTGCCCGCCAATTCGAGCTGATGGCTCGCAAGCGGGAAGGGGAATGGACGGCTTTGGCCGTAAGAAAGCGATAAAAAGCGGTGAAGAAAGAGTGAGATATTTTTTTGTCAAACCAGAGGAGTTTGCCCAGGAAACGGTGCTTTTGACTGGAAATCAAGCTCATCATTTAAGCCGGGTTTTGCGTTTGCAGCCCGGTGATTATTTGGAATTGCTGGATGGCCGGGGGCAGGCAGCCCATGCTCGAATTGAAAGTGTGGGCAAAGTGGTTTGTTGCCGCAAAGAGGAAATTTACTGGCCTCCGGGACGGCCTTCTTTGCGGGTTACCCTGTGGCAGGGGCTGGCCAAAGGCGAAAAGATGGATCAGATTATTCAAAAAAGTGTAGAATTGGGAGTAAGCCGGATTATTCCCCTGACCTGTGAGCGTTCGGTGGTACGGCTGAACAAGGCCGGGGAAAAAAAGGAACGCTGGCAGAAAATAGCGATGGAAGCGGCTCAACAGTGCCGCCGTCCGGATTTGCCCTTGGTGGAGGAAGCTCAAAGCCTGCCCCAAGCCTTGGAACAGCTTAAAGGCTTGCTGCTGGTACTTTGGGAAGAGGAAAAGCAGGTCGGCTTTCGGCAGTTGTGGCAGATGCCCGCTCCAGAAGAAGTTTCTTTGCTGATTGGGCCGGAGGGCGGCTTGACCCCCCAAGAAGTAAATTTGGCTAAAGATCGAGGCGCCAGGGTTTTGACCCTGGGCAGCCGGATTTTACGCACCGAAACCGCTGGGCCGACGGCTTTAGCCTTATTAATGCACGGTTGGGGGGATTTGGCTTGAAAAAAAGAGTAGCCATGTTGACTTTGGGCTGTAAGGTGAATCAATATGAAAGCACGGCTATTTTGGAAATGCTCAAAGCAGCGGGCTGGCAGGAGGTTGATTTTCACGAGGAAGCCGACGCTTATCTGGTTAATACCTGCACTGTAACCCACATTGGCGACCGCAAGTCCCGCCAAATGCTGCGGCGGGCGGCTCGTCGCAATCCCCAGGCGATAATTGCAGCTTTGGGCTGTTATGCTCAAGTAGCTCCGGAGGAATTGGCGGCTTTGCCGGAAATAGATTTAGTTTTGGGCAATGGGGATAAAAACCGATTGCCGGAAATTTTGGCCGGATTGGTTAAGGGCAAAAAGGAAATCATTGTGCATCCTCGTTCTGAATTGCGGGAATTTGAAGAATTTCCAGCCGTAGCCTCCACCTGCCGCACCCGGGCTTTCTTAAAAATTCAGGAAGGCTGCAATAATTTTTGTTCTTACTGTATTATTCCCTATGCCCGGGGGCCTTTACGCAGCCGGGATCCCCAACGAGCTTTGGCAGAATCCCGGCAACTGGTTGCGGAGGGTTTTAAGGAAATTGTGCTGACGGGGATTCATACCGGGGCTTATGGGCAGGAAAAGCCGGGAAGCTGGCACTTGGCGGATTTATTGCGACAGATGCGGACAATTCCCGGTCTGGAACGACTTCGTTTAAGCTCTTTGGAACCAATGGACTGTACGCCAGAAATTATTGAGCTTTTGGCGGAAGGTCAGCCTTTTTGCCCTCATTTGCACATTCCATTGCAAAGCGGTTCGGATGCTGTTTTAAGGCAAATGCACCGGCATTATAATTGCCGGGAATTTGCTCAACTGGTAGCCAATATTCGGCAAAAAATAGCCAATGCAGCCTTGACTACTGATGTGATTGTCGGCTTTCCGGGAGAAACAGAAGAACAATTTGTCGAAAGCTGTCAGTTTATTCGCCAAATGGGTTTTGCGGCTTTGCATGTCTTTAAGTATTCCCCCCGCCAGGGAACTTTGGCGGCCAGCTTTCCCCAGCAGGTTCCGGAAGAAATCAAAGAAGAACGAAGTCGCCGTCTTTTGAAGCTGGCTGCCGAGTTGAGACAAAACTATGCTCAAAGCTTTGTGGGGCAAAGCTTGTCGGTCTTGGTGGAGGAAGAAGAAAAACCGGGATGGTGGCAAGGTTTTACTCCCAACTATTTAAAGGTGATTTTTCCCGGCTCCTCCGCAGATCAGGGCAAGATTTTGTCAATTAAAATCAGGGATTGGCAGGAAGGCTTTTTGCGGGGTGAAAAAGAATAGATATTTTTTAAAGCAATGAATTTTTTAGCAGGATTTGTGGCTTATTGTGCGAATTAAACATAAACAAAGAATATTAATAACGGAGCTGAAGGGGGAACAAAGGTGGGAGAGTGTATTTTTTGTAAAATTGCCCAAAAGGAAATTCCTGTGGAGCCAGTCTATGAAAATGAACACCTAATCGCTTTTAATGACCTGAACCCGGTTGCTCCAGTGCATATTTTGATTATCCCCAAACAGCATATTTCCAGCTTGTGGGAAATTAAAGAGGCCGAGCTGCCGGTTTTGGGAGAAATTCAAAAAGCAGCGGTGGCCATTGCCAAAGAAAAAAATCTGGAAGCGGGTTTTCGTTTGGTGGCTAATTGCAATGCAGAAGGCGGGCAGACAGTTTTTCACCTTCATTACCATCTTTTGGGGGGAAGAAATCTGCAATGGCCGCCAGGCTAGTATTGACTGGAGTTTAGAAAAAGTGGTATAATGAAGTATGTATCTGTTCTTTTGAGGTGATGCAGTATTCAAAGGGTTTATCATTTAGGTAACCTGGCGGAGGGAGGGATAGGATATGTCGGAAATTCGAGTCGGCAAAAATGAAACTTTAGACAGTGCCCTCAGACGCTTTAAGCGTAATTGCCAGAAAGCCGGGGTTTTGGCAGAAGCCAGAAAGCATGAGCATTACGAAAAACCCAGCGTTAGACGCAAGAAAAAGTCTGAAGCTGCCAGAAAACGTAAGTTCTACTAGAAAATTAAGGCGAACAATTCTTTAAAATCCAGAAAATCATAATGTCCGGCAGGCTTCAGGCTTTCCGGACATTTTTCTTTAAAAGGGGGGCGGCCAAATGGAATGGCTGTCGGTTTTATTAATTATTTTGGGTCTGCTGCTCTTGTTTATTGAGGTCTTTTTGGCCGGTTTTGGCGTTGCCGGAACCAGCGGGATTATTCTTTTAATCTGGGGCGGCGTTCTAATCTTTACCGATATAGAAGCTTCTTTGCAAGCCATAGTTATTGGCTTGCTGGTTACCATTGCAGTATTTGCCCTGCTAATGTTTATTTTTTCCCGGCTGAAGTTTTGGAAAAAGATGACCTTAACTGACCAGCAGGAAAATTCCGAAGGTTATGCAGCTCCGATCCTGGGAGATTTTTTGCGGGTTGGACTGGAAGGCCGGGCTTTAACCCCCTTGCGGCCAGCCGGAACCGCCGAATTTGAGCATTATCGAGTTGATGTAGTAACCGAAGGGGATTTTATTGACCAAGGTGAAAAAGTTCGGGTACTCAAGCTGGAAGGAGTTCGGGTAGTCGTGGAAAAGGCTGTTTAAGGCTGTCTGTTTTTGGGGCGGAGATTGGGTCAACATAAAAATTTTTTCTTGCTAAAGTTTTATTATATATTGCCCTGCCCCTTTACCATAAAAGAGCAGGGCAAAAATTTTACTCCCAGTAATTTAAGCCGACATTGCGTCTGGCTTTGTCCAAATAATAGGCGGCAGTCTGCCGGGCTTTTTCTGCTCCCTTACGCATGACTTCCACTATATAATCTTTATTTTGAGCCAATTCCTGGCGTTTTTGCCGATAGGGGGCGAAATGCTCCCAGATAACCCCAAAGAGTTCTTTTTTCATATCTCCATAGCGTAAGCCCGGAGTTAAGAAGCGTTCTTTTAATTCGGCCTTGCCTTCGGCATCCAAAAACAGGGAGTAAAGGTCAAATAAAATATTGCCTTCAATGGGTTTGGGTTCGTCCACCGGGGTGGAATCGGTCTTAATGCCCATAATTTTCTTTTTCAAAACCTTTTCTTCTTCAAAAATTTCAATGGTATTGCCATAGGATTTGGACATTTTTTGGCCGTCCAGACCGGGCAGCATGGCCGAATCCTTTTCAATATCGGCTTCCGGAATCACAAAGGTTTCCCCATAGGTAAAATTAAAGCGTTCCCCAATATCTCTGGTTACTTCCAAATGCTGCTTCTGATCCTTGCCCACCGGAACCCTTTCGCCTCCATAAAGCAAAATATCCGCCGCCATTAAGACCGGGTAGGAAAACAAACCATGACTGGCCGGCAATCCCTTGGCCAGCTTATCCTTATAAGAATGACAGCGTTCCAAAAGCCCCAGACCGGTAATATTGGACAAAAGCCAGGTTAACTCGGTGACCTCCGGGACATCGCCCTGCACCCAAAAGACCGATTTGTCCGGATCCAGACCCAAAGCCAAAAAGTCACAGGCTGCATTAAAGGTATCTTTTTTCAGCTTTTCCCGATCAAAAACCGAGGTCAAAGCATGATAGTTGACCAAAAAGCAATAGAGTTCATGCTCCTCCTGATATTTGATCATTCTTTCCATCATGCCAAAATAATTGCCCAGGTGCAAAGCCCCAGAGGGCTGAATCCCTGATAAAATCCGCATAATAGCCACTTCCTTATTTTATATATTTCAAAATTGCCTGCTGCAAAATTGTTTCCGGGTCATTGCCCCAAATGTCCAGACCTTCCGCTCCTGCAAATTCGGTTTTGCTGATGCCCAGCATGGCAGCCAAAGCCTGAATATAGGTATAACCTAAATTAAACTCTCCAATATAACCGCCGCTGGTGGTTACATAAATCAGCTTTTGAGCCTGACAAAGTCCAAGAGGTCTTCCTTCCTGGTCATACTTAAAGGTAATTCCATTAACCGTAATGGCTTCCAAATAGCATTTTAACAAGGCTGGAAAAGCCAAATCCCAATAGGGGGCGGCTATCACAATTAAATCGGCCTGGCTGAACTGGTGAGCATAACGAAAAAGCGGATCATCCAGACGGCCTTCATCCAAAAGCCGGTTGCGTTGCTCCAGACCAGCCGAATCCAAAGGCCGCAAGTTTTCTTGTTCCAGGACTACTTCGCTGAACTCATTTGGTAGAAAAATTTGAGCCAAACGCCGAGTGCGGGATTTTTCCCGCCGGACGCAGGCGTTGACCAATAAAATCATCAAAATTTTCCTCCTTATCTGCTTTGAGGAATTATATAATAGCCTTTAATAAAAACATCTGTAGGACTGAGCAGTCCATAAATGGGATAGGCGATCCATTGAATAATTATTCCAAAAATCCCTAAAATCATTAAAACGATCAGGATTAAAAATCCATATCTTTCTAATTGCAGCATCCAGTTGGGATAGCCTGGTACTAAACCAAATAAAATCTTGGAGCCATCCAGCGGGGGAATTGGAATCAGATTGAAAACGGCCAAAATTACATTAATTAAAACAAAATATTCCAAAAGCAGCAAAATAGCAGCTTGATTGTCATAAAGAAAAGGCTGGTTTTGCAGCAAGTGCAGCAGCAGACCAAAAATTATGGCCAAAAGCAAATTGGAAAGCGGCCCGGCCAGAGAAACCAAGATAATTCCCTTTTTGCGATCCCCTTTAAAATACATGGGGTTGATTGGAACCGGCTTGGCCCAGCCAAAATGGAAAAGCAGCAAAGCAATAAAACCAATGGGATCCAGGTGAGCTATGGGGTTGAGGGTCAGCCGCCCGGCACTTCTGGCCGTAGGATCGCCCAGCTTATAGGCTGCCCAGCCGTGGGCATATTCGTGAAAGGTCAACCCAATAATAATGGCCGGCAGGGAAATAATCATTGCCTGCCAATGAAGATTAGTCAGCCAATCCATCTTCTGGTTTCACTCCTTTTTCAATAAAAAATTTTCGAGCCAAAGCTTTTTCTTCTTCCAAATTATGCACCAGACCGCCCACCTTGGCCTGCCAGATATAATCTAAAGCCTGCTTATACAAAGGCCCCGGTTTAAAACCCATTTTTTGCAGACCCTTGCCGTTCAGGGAAATTCGGGTATCCTGCAAGGCCAGCAACAGCTTTTGCAAATTTTCCTGAGCGGTCATGCCCGGCAGCAAAGCCAAAATTACCACCCAGGCTTCCGGTACCAGAGCCAGCAGCTTTTTGGCCACTCCAACTGCATCCATATCCGGACGGGAAAGCTCGGCCAGAATTTCCGGCCAGATTTTGATTAGCTGTTCTACTTTTTCCAAAGGCTTGTATCCCAGATAATAGTATTCAAAGATTTTTCTAGTAGTTTCCAGGGAAGATGTATGCAAAATTCCCATCCAGAAAATCAGCGAATAATCTTTAATTCCTTTAATGCCCCAGGTTTTCAGGCGTTCGCAATTATAATGCAGCATGGGCAGAACAGCCTGAACCTTTTGATAGTCTACCCCCGCAAATAATTGCGGCCAAAGCCCCAGTTCATTGATTCGTTCCAGCATTTTGGCGGCTTGGGCTTCTTCAAAAATATGATTTAATTCGCAGCGAATCCGGTCACAGGAAACATTGGCCAGAACTCTTTGTTCTACGGCTTCCTGCAACAGAGCCAGGGTTTGGGCTTCAATTTGAATTTGGTAACGCTGCTCAAAGCGGATGGCTCGCAGCATTCGGGTGGGATCCTCTACAAAGCTGAGATTATATAAAATTCGCACCAGACCTTCCTGCAAGTCCTTTTCCCCGCCAAAATGGTCGATTAATTCCCCAAAGCGATCCGGATTCAGAGCAATGGCCATAGCATTAATGGTAAAATCCCGCCGATATAAATCCTGCCGCAGGGAGGAACTTTCCACCTGGGGCAAGGCGGCCGGATATTCATAAAACTCCACTCTGGCCGTGGCTACATCCACTTTCATGCCGCCGGGCAGGGAAATTTCTGCGGTGCGAAAACGGGGATGAGCTTTGAGTCGGCCAAAAAGCTTTTCTGCCAATTTTTCGGCCAAAGCAATGCCGTCTCCTTCCACCACCAAATCCAAATCAACATTATCATATCCCAAAAGCAAATCCCGAACCAGACCTCCGGCTACATAAAGCTGATAACCCATTTCTACGGCCAGAAAACCGGCCTGACGAATTACATTTAAAGCTGTCCGGCTTAAGCCCCGCTGAATGGCGTTGGCCAAATTATCTTCCGGTTCGTTGCTGGCTTCCGAATAGATTTTCTGATATTTGCTGTCATAATCTCCATGCAGGGTTTTCAGAACATCGGTGCGGGAAACCAGGCCGATGAGCAAGCCGTTTTCTACCACCGGAACCCGGCCAATATCATGAGCAATCATCAGCTCCCGAACCTCGGAAACTGGAATTTGAGGCTCTACTGTAATAACCTTGACATTCATAAACCCTTTGACCGGAGCATGAGAAAGCCCATGCTGGGTGGCTTTTTCCACATCCCGGCGAGAAATAATGCCTACTACTCGATTGCCTTCGACCACTGGTACACCGCTGTGGCCATAACGGAGCATCACATGACCCACTTCGGCCATGGACATTTCCCGGTGTACGGTTTTAACCGGGCTGGACATAATATCCGCTGCTGAAAGGGGAGGCCGGACAAACTTTTGAATATTTTCCTGCAATTTGACCATAACTTCGGCCATGTCCATATTTTTAATGGAAGCTGAAGCAGCGGCACTGTGCCCCCCTCCGCCAAAGTCCCGGATAATTTCCACCACATTAACCTGAGCTATGGCAGAACGGGCAACTATATGCACTCGTTCCGCCATTTTTACTACAATAAAAGCTGCTTCCGGCTTTTCTATTTCCACAATGACATGGGTAAGCATGGCCAAACCAACGATAAATTCCGGGTATGTGGCCTGAGCCACCAAAACCCGCACTCCATTCACCTGCTTTTTTTCTGCTGAAAGCAACAGATCCTTGAGCAGCTTTTTTTGTTCCTCGCTTAAAGGTCGATCCAGAAATTCGGAAAGCACGGCCAGTTTTGCTCCTCTTTTCAGAAGGAAGGCCAAAGCCAGGGCATCCCGGGAGGTGGTGCTGGGATAAACCAAAGAGCCGGTATCGGCATAAATTCCCAAAGCCATAATGGTAGCTTCCAAAGAGGAAACCGGAATGTTTTTTGCCTGGATAATTTCAATTAACAGGGTAACAGCGGCTCCAACTGTTTCTACTACTTCCACAGAACCATGCACATCCCCTTCTCCCCAGGGATGATGGTCATAAAGGTGAATATCTATGTTATCCCAGTCTAAAAAATCTCCAATTTGATTGACCCGTTGAGGATCTTTGGTATCTACCAAAATCAATCGGGTGATATTTTGCTTGCGTAAATCCCGAATGGTTTTGATGGGAAAAGCGTCCTTGTGTAAGGAAATAACTTCCTTGACGCTGGGAGAAAGCTTTTGAGGCAAAATCATCACTGCTTGGGGATAGATTTTATGGGCAGCGATCATGGAAGCCAAAGCATCCAGGTCGGCATTGTTGTGAGCTGTGATTATTTCCATTGCTGATCCTCTTTCTTATAAATTAATCTGGATCCATTGTACCTTAAAAAAGCCCTTCTGACCAGAACTTTGAGCTTTGCGGGAAAAATTTGCCTGACATTAAAAGGGGATCAAGATTTCTCCCAAACGCTGCAAGGCTCTTTTTTCAATGCGGCTGACATAGGATCGGGAAAGCTGCAAAACAGCTGCTACTTCCTTTTGGCTGTGTTTTTTTTGTCCGGACAGGCCATAACGCAGGTTTAAAACCAATTGATCTCTGTCCTCCAGCTTTTGAAGGGCTTCAAACAAGCGTTGATTTTCCCAATTCAGTTCGGCCTGTTCGGAAACCAGATTTTCTGCCGGGCTTAATTTTTCCAAGAGGGTAATTTCATTGCCTTCTGCATCCTGTCCCACTGGCTCCTGCAAATAAACTTCGGCTTGCTGCCGCCGGTGTTTGCGTAAATACATAAGAATTTCATTCTCAATACATTTGGCTGCATAGGTGGCCAGGCGGACTTTTTGCCTGGGTTTAAAGGTATCCAGGCTTTTCAGCAGGCCAATGGAACCAACCGAAATTAAATCATCTGTTTTGTCTGGCGGCAAATGAAATTTGTGAACAATATGAGCCACCAGGCGTAAATTGTGCTCGGCCAGCCGGGAACGGGCAGCCAAATCCCCCTGCTGGAGCCGCTCCAGCAAGGCGTTTTCCTCTGCTTCGGTCAAAGGCTGGGGGAAGCTGGATAGATAGCCCAGCCAACCCCATAATAAAATTGACAGCATAAAGCTCCTCCTTCCAGGATTTTAGTTTAAGATATGACTGGAAGGGCCTGGAGGTTTGGCCGGATAATTTTTCTTGACAGCAGCAAGTATGTAATTAGAATACTTTGAGAAAGTAAATGGAAGAAAATTTGCATTGTTGGCTGACGAGGGGTTCCAATGCCTGGATTCAAGAAGGTGAATTGTTCAGAAGAAATCTGTTCCTATTATTTGGCCTGTTATACTAAGGTTAGCTTTGGTTTTGAAATTTTCAGCTCTGAATCCAAACAATAGTAAAGATTTTTTGCCGTTGCCCTTCTGGAATTGTGAGAATTTGCTTCTGTTTGGATCTTACCTTGACAGAAGCGGTCAAAATAAGGTACAATTTATTTTGGTAGAAAAAGTCTTGAGATATACAGGAGGCTTAGGAGCTTATTGTAAAGCATCCAAATGAACTGGATATTAAACCTGATAAATCCAAAAGGGGCAAAATCTGGGTAAATTATTTTCTACTGAGCCAAAAAGCTCGGTTTTTTTGTTGGGCTTATTAATCCAAATTTAAAGGAAAGGCAGGGGATAAGTGTCAGTGTTGGTAGAATTTATTATAGCAGTCCTGGCTATTGTTGTTGGTCTGGGAGCTGGTTATTTAATCCGTAAGATTCTGGCGGAAAAAGAGATTGGATCAGCAGAAGCTCAGGCCGCCAAAATTCTGGAAGAAAGCCGGATTCAGGCGGAAGCCAGAGCCGAAGCAAAAAAACGGGAAGTTATTCTGGAAGCAAAGGAAGAAGTTTTGAAATTTCGGAATGAGGCCGAAAAGGAAAATAAAGAACGCCGCAATGAACTGCAAAGATCCGAACGGCGTTTGATTCAAAAAGAAGAAGCTTTGGACAAAAAGCTGAATGCTTTGGAACGCAAGGAAGAACAGCTCGGTCAAAAAGAAGCTGAGGTAGACAAAACCAGAGAAAAGTTAAATGGCATGATTACCATGCAAATGCAGGAACTGGAAAGGATCTCTGAATTAACTCAGGAAGAAGCAAAAACAATTTTATTGGCTGGTGTTGAAAAGGAAGTTCAACACGAGGCAACTAAATTAATTAAAACTATAGAGGAATCAGCCAAAGAAGAAGGGGAAAAACGAGCCAGAGAAATTATCTCTTTGGCCATTCAGCGTTGTGCCGCCGATCATGTGGCTGAAACCACCGTAGCGGTTATTCCCCTGCCCAGCGATGAAATGAAAGGACGCATTATTGGCCGGGAAGGTCGGAATATTCGAGCCTTTGAAACTCTGACCGGAATTGACCTGATTATTGATGATACTCCGGAAGCAGTTATTCTGTCCGGATTTGACCCGATTCGGCGGGAAATTGCCCGAATGGCTTTGGAAAAATTAATTGTGGATGGCCGGATTCATCCGGCCCGCATTGAAGAAATGGTCGAAAAGTCCAAGCGGGATCTGCACTTGCAGCTCAAGGAGGCTGGGGAGCAGGCTACTTTTGATACCGGAATCCATGGACTGCATCCGGAATTAATTAATCTTTTGGGGCGTTTGAAATATCGTACCAGCTATGGCCAGAATGTTTTGAAGCATTCCATCGAAGTGGCTCACCTGGCTGGTTTGATGGCTGCCGAATTGGGAGCCGATGTCCAGCAGGCCAAACGAGCCGGACTTTTGCACGATATAGGCAAAGCGGTGGATCATGAAATGGAAGGCCCTCATGTGGCTATTGGGGTGGAGCTTGCCAAAAAATATCGGGAAAGTGCGGCCATTCAGCACGCTATTGCTGCCCATCATGGGGACGAAGAGCCTCATACCATTGTAGCTGTTCTGGTTCAGGCCGCAGACGCTGTTTCGGCAGCTCGTCCGGGAGCCAGAAGGGAAACTCTGGAAAACTATATTAAGCGTTTGCAAAAGTTGGAAGAAATTGCCTGTGCTTTTGATGGGGTGGAAAAATCCTATGCCATTCAAGCCGGGCGGGAAATTAGGATTATGGTCAAACCGGAAAAGATTGACGATTTGGGAGCAGTCAGACTGGTTCGGGAAATTGCCCGGCGGATTGAAAATGAATTGGAATATCCGGGGCAAATCAAAGTAATTATTATTCGGGAAACCCGGGTAGTCGAATTTGCCAAATAAATGCCAAAAAGCGAACCTGAACCAGAAAAGGTTCGCTTTTTATGATTAAACAAAATATTTTTTGATCTTTAGAGCAGGATTCATCAGAAAAAAAACGAAAGTATTTTAAAATAAAATCGTTGAAGAAAAGAAGGTGCCGGTTTTGCGGGTTCAATATAAAGGAAAAGAAAATATTACCGATGGAGTGGGACTTCTGATTTCGATTTTGCTGCGTTATCCAGAAGTTTCTGTGGTTCGCTATGAATTGGAACATAATACCTTGGTTTTCAGTTTTATTTTTGCGAAAAGTTTGGAAAAGGAACAATTGGCAGAAATTAAAGCCCAGCTCTTGGAAGCTATTGAAACCTGGCATTACCTGGAAAAACATCAGGCCAGAATTTTGGAAATTACTTCGGAAGAAACCAGCCAGTTGGAAGCCAATCAACTGACCAAAATTGAGTTGCAGCGGGATATGGACAGCTTTGCTCTGGAAGAAGTATCCTTGCTGGTTAATTTAATAAATTCCCTGGGCTTGCCTCTGTTAACTGAAGAAGCTGAAGCTTTTTTGGAGGAAGATTTGGTTTTGCAGGAGGAGGTTATCCGGCACTTGTTGGATAATGTCAAAAGTTGTGATTGTGAAAAAGACCTGTTTGCTTTTCGGGAAGAAGGAAGGGTTTTGGTGTTTAATCATTAAGTCGGAGGAACTGTCAACTGCCGCCTTTAGTCCCGACAGGTTTACCAGCCAAGGTGGCGTTGCATCGGCTGCTAATTTACTTTCACCGCCTAAAGGCAGTAGGTGGGTTTTTGCACTCGGCAATCGAAAGGATTTAATTTATGAAAATTCTGATGATCGGTGATGTCTATGGTCGGCCAGGCCGTAAAGCTTTAAAAGAAAATCTGCCTGGTCTGATTCAGGAATATAAAATTGATGTAGTCGTTGCCAACGGAGAAAATGCGGCCGGGGGCAATGGCCTGACTTCGGAAATCGGCAAGGATTTTTTTAGTTGGGGCGTAGATGTTATTACTATGGGCAATCATGTTTGGAATAACCGGGATATTTTTTCCTATTTGCCCCGGGAGCCTCGGATAATTCGTCCGGCCAATTATCCGGATGATTCCCCCGGTCGGGGAAGCTGGAGCTTTGTAGCCAAAAATGGAATAAAAATGGCGGTTTTAAATATTTCCGGTCAGGTCTTTATGCAGCCCCTGGGCTGTCCTTTTCGTAAAGCTCAGGAGCTTTTAGCCGGGCTGGAACCGGATATTAAGGTGATTTTATTGGATTTTCACGCCGAAGCTACTTCTGAAAAAGTGGCTATGGGCTGGTTTTTGGATGGTAAGGTTAGTGCTGTTTGTGGTACTCATACCCATGTTCAAACTGCTGACGAAAGAATTTTGCCCCAGGGAACCGCTTATATTACAGATGTGGGAATGACTGGACCCAGGGATTCGGTTATTGGGGTGGAAAAGGAACTGGTAATTGAAAAATTTATTACCCAAATGCCTCGCCGCTTTGAGGCGGCTTTGGGAGATTATCAGCTTAATGCCGTGGTCATTGAAGTTGATCCGGAAAGCGGACGGGCTTTGTCTATCGAACGCATTCAAACTTTTGAAACCTGAACAGTTATTATTCCAGACTGAATGAATATAAATAGAAAAACTACAAGTTCTGCTATTTACTAAAGGAGGTAGAGTCGGTGGACATTTTAAAAGTCTCGGCAAAATCCAATCCTAATTCGGTAGCTGGTGCTTTGGCCGGAGTAGTAAGGGAAAGAGGCAGTGCGGAAATGCAGGCTATTGGAGCCGGAGCCTTAAACCAGGCTATTAAGGCCATTGCTATTGCCAGGGGATTTGTGGCTCCTGGAGGCATAGATTTGATTTGTATTCCAGCTTTTACAGATATTTATATTGAGGGTGAAGAAAGAACCGCCATTAAGTTAATTGTAGAACCTCGTTAGATCCCAACAAGCTCGATCCTGGTCGGGCTTTTTATATTGGAGGAGGCATCGTAAAATCTGGATTGTAGATGGACATTGTGATACTTTGACTGCTTTGGGGCAGTCGCGGCGAGAAGCTTCAGCCGTTTGGGAGAGTTGGAAGGCCGGTCAGATTAAACTGCAAATTGCGGCAATTTGTGCATCGGATAGTTTTCCCCATTGGGAAACTGTCGGAACTCTGTGCTGCTTGGAACAGTTTTACCAAAGGTTGGAGCAGGATTGGCCGGAAGCCCGGTGGCTGCGGTGGCAGGAAGACTTGGGAAATTGGCAAAATTCAGATAAATTAGGTTTGCTGCTGGCCTTGGAAGGAGCCGAACCTCTGGAGGGGCAAATCGAGCTGTTGCACCTTTTTTTTCGTTTGGGGGTGCGAATGCTGGGGCTAACCTGGAATTACCGCAATCAGTTGGCCGATGGAGTCAAGGAACAGGGCGGTTTAAGCAGTTTGGGCAAACAGTTTGTTCGAGAAATGAACCGGCTGGGTATTTTGCTGGATGCCGCTCATCTGGCCGAAAAGGGCTTTGCTGATTTGCTGGAGCTTACTTCCAAGCCGTTGATTGTTTCTCATGCCAATTGCCGCCGACTTTGCGATCATCCCCGCAATTTGGCGGACTGGCAAATTAAAGCTTGTGCCGCAAGCGGGGGAGTCATTGGAATTTGTTTCTATCCGCCTTTTTTAACCGGCAGTTCCCAGGCTTCTCTTGAAGATGTACTGGATCAAATTGAGTATTTGGCCAAGGTTGGGGGGGTGGATTGTGTCGCCTTGGGTTCGGATTTTGATGGAATGAATTGGGTTCCGGAAGGTTTGGAGGAGGTAAGCAAAATGCCTCTTTTGATTGAGGGTTTGTATAAGCGGGGTTTTTCGGAAAATGAAATAGCTTCAATTATGGGCAAAAATTGGCTGCGGGTGTTGCAGCTTCCCTCAAAGCCGAAAAATCGTCTTTTGGACTAATACTTTAACTGGTTAAGTTGATTATTAATGGATAGAATATTATAATAAGGTTAAAAAGCTTATTATATTTTAATGTCGGCAGACTTAAATCTGGCTTATAAAGGGGTGAAACAGGCTTTAGCGGATGGAAGTTTATCTGAGGAACGGATCAATGAAAGCGTGCAAAAAATTTTAACCCTTAAATTTAGAAGATGTAATTGTATTGCAACAGAAAGATAAGGCGGGAGATAATCAGGAAGGAACGGAGGCAGTGGAAACAGATACGACATCTGAACCCATAATTAAAACTGAAGTAGTAACTGTTCCGGAATATATAACCAGATCGGTATCGGAGGAGAATCTTCAGGAAACTATTTATGCGGTGAAAAACGCAGTTGGGAATTATTTATCTTCTTTTATTGAGGACATCAATACAGGAAGATACAGTGCAATGTATTCTTATGTTGAATATGGCAGCAAAATGGAACAACTTCAGAAAGATTTTATAGCAAAATCCTTTAGAAAGGAGGAGCTATTGAAATATTCAGTTGTAAACACAACCCGTATTGACAGCAGTACATATCATGCTACTGCTATTGAAGATTATGATGTATATGAAGGCGGTGATAGCTATGACACTCACTATTATGTTCAACAAAAATGCACCTATAAAGTGAACAAGCAGCCTGACGGAAAATGGCTGATCAGTAATTTTGTCGAAAACATTGAAGAACTAAATAAAATTGTTTATTATTAAAATATTTTTAGATTTAATTTGAGCTGGTTATTGATATGCTGGCAGCAAGGAGACTGTTTATGCGTTGTCCAAAATGCGGCAGGGAAAATAAAAGCGAAGCAAACTATTGCAGAGCATGCGGTCAAGATTTAACTGTTATTAATACTTCAGAGACAGAACCTGAAGAGTTTATTCAAGCAAAGGTCAAAGTGACTGAATCTGTTAAGGCTGATGAGTCTGGCAAAGCTGATGAATATGTTAAAGCTAATGAAATTGATATGCTGGCAACAAAGAGGTTATTTATGCGTTGTCCAAAATGCGGCAGGGAAAATAAAAGCGAAGCAAACTATTGCAGAGCATGCGGTCAAGATTTAACTGTTATTAATACTTCAGAGACAGAGCCTGAAGAGCTTATTCAAGCAGAGGTCAAGGTGACTGAATCTGTTAAGGCTGATGAGTCTGGCAAAGCTGATGAATCTGTTAAAGCCAATGAGTCTGGCAAGGCTAATTCCAGGAAATCTGTTATTGCTGGAATTAGCGTTTTGGGTGCGGTTCTGCTTCTTGCGATAACTGGTTATTTTGTAGGAAATAATGTTTTTGGTCCGGACAAGCTCGTTAAAGAATATGTTACAGCGATTGTTGATCAGGATTGGAGTAAGGCTTACAGCTATCTTAATACAGATGAAATAGGTTCTCCTTTTATTACCGAGGATAAATTTATTGAATTATGTTCCACTTCGGATAATAAAATAGCTGACTATACTATGACTGATGTGTCTGATGGCTATAATAAGTCTTATTTAATTAAGTGCATTCAATATAACGATGAGGAAGATTCGTTTAAGGTAAACTTAAAGAAACAAAAGAAAAATAATTTTTTATTCTTTGATTCTTATAAGGTCTCTTTGGATGATTATGCCACAAATGAATATAGTGTCTATATACCTAATGGTACTGTTTTGAGCTTTGATGGTAAAACAATAGATCAAAGATACCGTACTGCTTCCACAGAGGATTATGATTTATATACCTTGCCTTATGTTTTTTACGGCAAACATGATATTCTGGTAACCGGATATGATTATAACGATTATCAGAATGTTGTTTATGTCTATGGTCAGGATTCTTATAAGCTGTATTCTTCTTCAGCAAATAATAACCTTAATAACATATCTGATAGTCAAAGTATTTCATCTGATATAAGTGTTGATCCCCCGCAGGATGGCAACTCCAATGGCGGATCTGCCAGTCGAAGTATTTCGATTGATAAAAGCTCCACCTATCAGGTTGTAATATCTGATGCTACTTGGGAAAATGCTAATGAAAAAGCTGGTTCAGCGGGAGGACATTTGGTATATGTAAATAATGCGGAGGAATTTACTAAAGTATGTAACATGGCCTACAATGCTGGTTTAAGAGTCTTTTGGTTAGGAGCTAAAAGATATGATAATCAAAGTTGGAGTGAAGTTTCCTGGAGAAACGGTAAATCAATGAATTTTACTAAATGGTTTAGCAATGAGCCTTCTTATGTTTCGGAAGAAGGTTATAGTGAAAATTATTTAATGTGTTTTTATGTAGATGGTCAATGGTATTATAATGATGCTTTCAATGATGTTCAGCAATATTATAGTAAAAAAATGGGCTATATCATTGAATTTGAAGGAGGAAACTATTGAAAAAGTTCTGTATAGTAATTTTTTTAATTTTACTCTTTGTTGCATCTTATGGAATGGGAATGAAGGATGTATTTTCAGTAAAAAACCTGGTAAACTGGGGAAAGACAGAAACAACTTTAACCGGCAGCAAAAACAAAATTGCAGAAAGTAAGGCAAATGGATTAGAAACTGCCAGTAAAATTATAGAAGTAAAGACAGAAGACATAAACAATATCAGCCAAACTTCGGGAGATAAGACAAAAGAAGAACAAATCAAGAATTTATGGTATCAATCTGGAGATGAAATAATTCAAGAAAAAGTTAAGAACTTAATGGCTGCTATGTCCTTGGATGAAAAGATTTGGCAAATGTTTTTTACTACGCCGGAATCCTTAACGGGAATAGGTACGGCAATTCAAGCAGGGGAAAGCACCAAAGCTGCTTTGGGGAAGTATCCTGTAGGTGGGATTATCTATTTTGCTCCTAATATCCTGAATAAAGAGCAGATTACTGCTATGATTGCTAACAGTCAAGATTTTTCTAAAATACCGCTTTTTATTGGAGTAGATGAAGAAGGAGGAATTGTTTCCCGCATTGGTGGTAATAGTCAAATGGGAATAACTAAGATCCAGCCTATGCAAGAAATCGGATCCTTGAATGATGAGAATAAAGCCTATCAGGTAGGAGAAACTATTGCTGGCTATATTGGCGAATTAGGTTTTAATGTGGATTTTGCTCCGGTTGCTGATGTTTTAATCAATAGCCAGAACCAGGAGATTGGAAGCCGCTCTTTTGGTTCTGATGTGCAGGTTGTGCAAAGAATGGTGCCTCAGGTAGTAAATGGTTTGGAGAATAATGGCGTATCAGCCTGTTTAAAACATTTTCCAGGACATGGCAGCACTTCAGTGGATTCCCATACTGGTTATTCGGAAAGCACCCGAACTTTAGAAGAATTTAGAAAGACAGAATTTTTACCTTTTCAAGCTGGAATAAACAGCGGGGTTGATTTTGTGATGATTTCCAACATGACTGCAATCAATGTTACCAAAGAAGCTATACCCTGCTCACTTTCTAAAGAAATAATCACGAATCTTTTAAAAAATGAGCTGGGATTTAAAGGAATTATAATTACAGATTCTCAAAGCATGGGAGCTGTTACCAGCAAATATACGGCTGATAACGCTGCTGTTAAAGCCATTCAGGCAGGAGCAGATATAATTTTAATGCCGGCAGATTTAAATCTGGCTTATAAAGGGGTGAAGCAGGCTTTAGCGGATGGAAACTTATCCGAGGAGCGGATCAATGAAAGCGTACAAAAAATTTTAACCCTTAAATTTAAAAGGGGAATTATTACCGATTAAGGAGTGATTAATTATAAAAGTCAATGTTGATCAGTTTGTGAAACAGCATCAGGCTGAAATTGAAACTCTGGTTAATTTAAGCTTGAACAAAGCTGCCCAGAAGCTTAAAGATAAAATTGCAGCCGGAGATTTGCAGGCTAATTTTGAAGAAATTATGCCGGTTTTACTTTATGAGGTTTTGGTAACCAATACAGTAGCTACCCTGCGTTTGGCGGCGGAAATGGTTGAAGAATCGGACTAAAAGGAGGGGGCATTGATGCGGCGAGAAAAATACCGGGATCTTTTGCTTACCTATTTAAACGAAGAAACCGTTTTGGTGGTTTCCTGTGATTCCTCTGGAGCTGTTGGCCCCAAAGAAGAAGATCTGGTAGAAGTACCCGGATATGTTTTGGGGCGTTTGACCGCTCGGGTAGCTTTGCTGGAGGTTTTGGCAGTGGGAGCCAAGCCTTTTAATCTGGTTTCGGCTTTGTGCGTGGAGCCTTTTCCTTTGGGGGAAGAAATCAATCAGGGTATTCGGGAAGAATTGCAGTCTTTGGGCTTGGATTCTGCGGTCATGATGACCGGCAGCAGCGAAAAAAATTTTCCGGTTCTGCAATCTGCTTTGGGGATTACTGTAATTGCGGCAGCCAGACCGGAGGATTTGCTGATTAAAGCCCTGCAATCTGGAGATGCGGTCTTGCTGCTGGGCTGGCCTAAATTGGGAATGGAAATACCTTCCGATTATTCGGAGCTGGTGGAAGGAGCGGATTTGCAAAAATTATTGGCTTGTCCGCAAGTTCGGGAAATTGTGCCGGTTGGTTCCCGGGGTATTGCAGGAGAAATTGGAGATTTGGAGCAAATCTATCAGCTTAGAATGTTCTGGGATTCTCTGCCGCCCGGTTTAGATTTAGAAAAGTCTGGTGGTCCTTCCACTTGTGTATTGGCCATTGGAGATTTGGCAGCCTTGCAAAGCCTGAGTTTTAGCAAGCCAACCTGTATCTTGGGTCACTTTGCGGCTCGGTGCAGCTTAAAAGCATGATTGTATATTGCTTGTTTTTAAACTGAAAATTTTGAGGGGCCGCAAAAATGCAGCCCCTGTTTTATTTTATATTAGAAAAAAGCTTTGTAACCTAAAATTCCGGTTCAATCAAACCAATTTTTCCATCATTTCTTTTATAGATAACATTAACCTGTTCGGTTTCGGAATTAGAAAACACATAGAAGCTATGCCCCAGGAGTTTCATTTGCAAAATGGCTTCTTCCAAGGCCATGGGTTTAAAGGCAAATTTTTTGCTTTTGACTATCTGAAATTCTTCTTCGGATTCTTTGATCGGATTAATTTCCAGTGGAGCCTTGGCGGCAAAGCTTTCATCCATAGAGGTACGCCCTCGTTTTTGCAAGCGGCCTTTGTAGCGGCTCATTTGTTTTTCCAGTTTTTCCACTACTAAATCAAGAGAGCTGTACATATCGGAGGTAGCTTCTTCAGCTCGGACAATCATTCCGTATACCGGAATTGTAACTTCAATTCGCTGAAAACCTTTTTCGACGCTCAAAGTAACCTGGGCTTCGGTTTCCTGCCCCAAATGCCGATCCAGCTTTTCCAGCTTTTTGTTGATTTGGCTGCTTAAAGACTGAGTGACCTCAACATTTTTTCCTCTGATTTGAATTTTCATAAATAAAAAACATCTCCTTTCCCAAGGCATAATTGCGAACTGCCGTCCACCTAAAGGCAGGCGGCTTTTAAGGGCTAAAGCCCTGTTTAAGAAGTCTGGTATTTAAGTATCCACCTGAATGTTCAGGCAGTCCTTATTCTTATAGGCGTGTCCACTTCGCCTCTACTGTATAGGATTGTATAGGATTGGGTTGCTTATATCCCGCCATCCAAGGACAGTGGATTTTATGCTCCCAATTTATAAAAACCCCAGCCTGCAAGACTGGGGTTGACAGCATTATAATTTCACAACATTAGAAGCTTGGGGGCCTCTTGCACCATCTACAATATCAAATTCAACCCGTTGGCCTTCGTCCAAGCTTTTGAAGCCTTCGTCCTGGATTGCGGAAAAATGGACGAATACATCGCCGCCGTCTTCCCGTTCAATGAAGCCATAACCTTTTTCCGCACTAAACCATTTTACTTTGCCTTGCATTAAGCACATTCCTCCTAAAATACATTAGAACCTTTTCAGGCTTTAAGCAATGGTAACATAATTTTCGCCCCATGTCAACTCTTTCCACTCGGCTTGGTTTTTTTATTTTGCAGCCTGGCTGTCGAATTTCATTAAAAAAGGCTCCTGCATAAAAATGAATCTTTGGCTGGCTGCATAAGGCTGGAGCTTATCGGTTAAACTAAGCCCGGTGATTTTATGCAAAAGGTTATAAAGCTAATTGGAGTTTGGCTGCTCAGCTTGTGCTTGCTGCTTCCTGCCGGAGCGGCTGAATATCCGGATTTATATTGGGGCTATAGCGGCAGCCCGGTGCAAAAGGTACAGGCAGTTTTAAAACAGTGGGGTTATTATGGCGGATCGGTGGACGGCTATTATTTTACCAACACTCAAAAAGCAGTTCGGGAATTTCAAAAAAACAATGGCTTAAAAGTGGATGGTTTGGTGGGAAGGGCAACCTGGGAGGCTATGGGTTTTTTCTCCACCAGTTCTGCCGTTCCCGGCAGCAATGTTCAGCTTTTGGCTCAGGTCATTGAGGGTGAAGCCGCTGATGAGATTTATTTGGGCAAAGTAGCGGTGGGAGCGGTTATTATGAATCGTTTGGCCAGCCGTTCCTTTCCCAATACTTTATCTGGAGTAATTTTCCAGAGTCTGGCTTTTGAATCAGTCAGTAATGGGCAATATCAACGGCGGGTCAGCTCAGATTCTTTTCGGGCGGCTCAGGAGGCTTTGGCAGGCTGGGATCCCACCCGGGGTGCTTTATATTTTTGGAATCCCAACAAAAAGGTCAGCAGTTGGATTTGGTCCCGGCCTACCATTGGACAAATCGGCAATCATGTTTTTGCCCGCTGACATAAAGGAGAATATCCTATGCAATCTAAATGGCTTACCTGTATCGCCCTGGGCTTGGCTTTGGCTGCCATGCTTTGGAGTGGTTTTAGCTGGCAGGCTCAAAAAAAGGCTCAAAATGCTTTGCAAAACAGCTACCGACAGGATTTTTATGCTGCGTTTGCTGCAAGTCAGGCTTTGGAGGCCAATTTAAACAAGGCTTTAATTGGGCAGGAGGTAGATCCTTTGCTCTTGAATCAAATTCGCCTGGAAGCTTTGCAAGCCCAGGAAAATTTGGCTCGTTTACCGGCTGCAAGTAAGAAACTGGAAAACAGTCTGGCCTTTCTTAATCAAGCTGCTGACTATATTCTCAGCCTGCAAAAAGAAGATCTGACTTTTTTTTCGCCGGAAGCCTGGAATAATCTGCAAAATTTAGTTCAAAAAACTAATCAGGTAAATCAGCTTTTGGCCAAAATTCAGATTCAGGTTGATAAAGGCGATAAGCTGGAACTGCTGGAGGAATCAGCCTGGGCTGCTAATTGGGAAAGTTTAAAGGAAAACCTGGAGCAAATGCCGGCTTTGCTTTATGATGGGCCTTTCTCAGATCATTTGAGCCAAAATTCGGTATTGCCGGCTCAAAAAATTACAAAAGCTGAGGCTCAAAAAATTGCGGCGGAATTGAGTGGAAGTAAAGTTTTGACCTGTCAGCGTCTGGATTCTCAGCCTCCGGTTTATCAGGTCAGCCTGCAAAACCAGCAAACCTGGGGAATTACTGAACAGGGAGGCCGCCTGCTCTGGCTGTTGAGTGCCAGAAGTCTGGAACCGGCTCAATTTTCCTGGCAGGAAGCTCAAAAAGTAGCTGAAGACTATTTAAGCAAGCAGGGTTTTGGCCAAATGCTGCCCACTTACCGGGAAGAGCAAGAAGGACGGGTTATTTTCAGTTTTGCGGCTGAACAGGAAGGAATAATTTTATATGGGGATTTAATTAAAGTGGAAGTGGCTTTGGATAGTGCTGAAGTAATTGCTTTGGATGCTGCTGACTATTGGGACAGCCATACCCAACGAAAGCTGCCTGCTCCGGTTTTAACTCCGGAGGAAGCCAGAAGCTGTCTGAATCCCCGCCTGACTGAGGTTTCCGAAGGCCGCCTGGCCTTAATTCCTCTGGGGATTTCTCAGGAGGTTTTGACTTATGAATTTCAGGGCAAGTGGGACAAGAATAATTATTTGATTTATATTAATGCCGCAGATGGTTCTCAGGAACAAATTTTTCAATTAAAATTGGCTGCTTCCGGCCAATTAGTTTGGTAAGCCAGACAAAGCTTTGCTTTGCCTGGCCGCCGGGAAAACACCCTTAATCTACGCAAGCGTTTAACTTCATCGAACTCAGAAGACGATTAATTTTTTGTAGCTGCAAAAAGTATCAGTTTTTCCACTCTGCAATACTGTTCAGCTTGGTCGTTCCGTTAAAGTCAATCAGGTAGAGGTTATCCTCGTTTTCAAAGATGCGGACAAAAATCTCTTTTGCGTTTACATCAACGACTTCCGTGAAAATAGATTCCCAGATCACATTCATAGCCTGCTTCTCTTCCCGGGACATATCCTTGATGCCGGCATTGGCCGCATTTATCTGTATTCTGGCTTCCTCTTCAAAATCTGGATCCATAATAAGATCGTATACCGCCCAGGAGACCTCACCGAGAACTTCACTTCTCGGATCGAAATAGTTGTTTTTGCATTCGTCATAACCCAAATAGAAATTGGAATACTGCACCTTACGCATCAGGTCGTACATATCGTTTCTGCTGTTTACCGCATCGATACCGTTTTGCAGTGCAATAAATCTGCCTTTCCCGCTCTTGATATCCTGGGTGAGCCAGGCATCCTGATTCAGATAGAAATTTGTTTGGGCGATAGCCTTGGTATTGTATACGGCAAGCCAGTCATAGCTGTCAAGCTTTTCTTCATCCAGCCAGTATACTTTGTTGGAGGCAAACTCCAGTAAGCTGGAATGACCGGAAGAATCGCTGACGATGAAGCAGTAGTTCCAGTAATGGTTCTGAGAGTAAATATCCAGAGTGGAAACATATGCTTTGGCTTCTTCTACAGTCGCACAGTTCTCTCCGATATACCGGGGCAATTCAAACATATATACCCGCTTGGAGGAGTCCGGATTGGTTCCCTTGCAGGCGTATTTGTCTTCGCCGTTGGGCCAGTATTCGTTGTGTCTCATATTGATTTCAATATGAAGGCCTGCATCATTAAGCACATCGTCACACATGAACGGAAGAGACTTGTAGAACTCTTCGGCGATTCCTTTGTTTTTTATCTCCTCATAGTCCGGGGAGTAATCTCTGTGAGTATATACCAGGCCGAAGGTTTTGTATTTTCCCGCATTCGTACGGACGATATAGACGCATTTGTTGGAAATACTCTGATCCATATTTCTGCCCACCAATCGGTGTCCGTCCACCATTTTGCTGACTGCGGAACAGCCACCGCCCCAGTTATCGTTGGCCTTGGCATAGAAGGCATCCGCACAGTTATAGTCAAGACTGTTATACTCCTCCACTTCAAAGATATATTTATCCAGCTCTTTTAATTTTGCCGTATAATCTGTATCCTTATTTGTGCAGCCGGCGGTCAGCAGCAGGCTTAAAGCCAGCAAAGCAATGACTATTTTTTTCATAAAGTTTTTTTATCACCTCAATGTCCTCGTTTCTATAATGTAATCCTGAATCAATTATTCAAGTTGACTTAGAAAATACGCTTTGATGTCAACTACCCACTCACTTTAGTGGGTGGGTAGTTGACTTTTTCCTAATTTAGCCATGGCATTTGTACTTATCCCAGCCATATGGGTCAGTTTTGTTTTGTGTGAACTACTCCGACTTATAGAAGTCGGAGCTTCCTGCTTCAACCACTACTGCCTGGCTAACATAATCGTTAGCTCAAGTCTTACACAATGTCCGCAAGCTTTAGGTTCGGCTGATCCCCAGCCTACCATTTATATTATGATTATAACATTAAAATAACAAAAGCCAAGAAAACGCGGTGTTTATCGCAATTCATCCCCCCGCCTATAGAGGCGGGGGATTTCTTGCTCACGGCGTGTTAAATTATAGTCAGATGGGGCAGAGGCCAGAAAATAACTACCGCCTTACCTACAATCAAATCTTCCGGGACATAGCCCCAATAACGGCTGTCGTTGCTGTTGCCCCGATTGTCACCCATAACAAAATATTGCTGATCCGGCACGGTTATCGGGCCATAATCATCAATGACAACATCTGCCGCCAAATAAGGCTCGTCCAAAGGCTCGCCATTCAGGTAAACCTGATTATTTTTCAGTTCAACTGTATCGCCGGGACAGCCAATAATTCTTTTAACATAATTGGTTTCAGTGCCGCTCGGCAGTCCGATCAGAGAACGCAATTTGCTGACCTGATCTCCTGCGGCCACATAGTCGCCTACCGCCGGCTCTTTAAACCAATAGGATAACTCGCTGACCTCCAGGTGAGAGCCGTTTTTTTCAACCTTGCCAAAAATATGATCTCCATCCAGGAGATATTGTCCCAAATTGGCATAATTGTTTTCGGGCTGGGTTAAATTATAATTGGAAATTTCATAGAAATTGGTGAACCATGTTTCGGAAGTCTGGATTAAACGCCCCATGTTGACTGCCCAATAATCATTATTTTGCAAAACCAGCTCGGCCATGTTCCCCTGAAAGGTAATATCTAAATCCTGGACTTCTCCATTCAATAAAAACCGGCCATCCTGAATGGCCACCCGGTCACCTGGTTTGGCCAAAATCAGCTTTTCTTCCATGGCCTGAGGATATTTGAAAACCACTACATCTTTGGTTTTCGGCTGGCTCCACAAATAAGAAATTTCGCTGACCAGAATCCGATCTCCGATTTGCAGAGTTGGCACCATAGAAGAAGAAGGAATATAAAAGGGCTGGAACAAAAAACAGCGTAAAATCAAGGCAATGGCCACGGCCCAAAGCAGAGTTTTGATAAAATCCCAGATTTTGTGTTCTTGATCCGAATTTTTTTTAAAGAATACTTTTTTATTTTCCGGTTGGGGAGTTTGTTCTTCCATATTATCCCTCCTGAAATTTAAAAAGGGAACCGTTGTCAGTCCCCTTTGAAAATTATTTAATTCTGCCTTTTTCCCGGATTCTTGCGGCTTTGCCCCGCAATTTACGCAGATAGTACAATCTGGCTCGGCGAACCCGACCTCTTCTCAAAATGTCGATTTTTTCGATTTTGGGAGTATGCACGGGAAAAGTTCTTTCAACGCCAACGCCATAAGAAATTCTTCTTACGGTGAAGGTTTCACCCAGACCGCCGCCCCGGCGGCGAATTACTACGCCTTCAAACATCTGGATTCTTTCCCGGGTTCCTTCCACAACTTTAACATGGACTTTAACCGTATCTCCGGGACGAAAATCAGGAACATCAGCTTTCATTTGTTCTTGTTCCAAGGACTGAATTAAGTTCATTCAGCAACCTCCTTCCTTAGGATGTTCATACCCATGAGCAGCGGACCATCCGTATTAAACCATCTTTTATTATATCACAACCAGGTGAGCTTGGCAAATAATTTTTTGAAAAAATATTAACTTTCCGGCCATTCCAGGGTAAAACGACCCAGTTTTCCTTCTCGAAATTCCTTGAGCAGACAGACCGCAGCTTTTTCCAAATCCTGTCCATTTTTTGTCAAAAAGCCTCTTTTCTGTCCCAAAAGCTCAAGAAGCTTCCAGGGTTCTTCCGGCAAAGGATCACTTAGACCATACCGATCCAAAAAGACCTGGGGATAAAATTCCCGCAGCCAGCCGGCAAAACGCATACCCACTTCTTCTCTTTGATAGATTTCTTCTTTAATGGCTCCGGTGACCGCCAAATGATAGGCCACCTGAGGATCTTCAAATTTGGGCCATAAAATACCCGGCATATCCAGCAGATCCAGTCCTTTTAAGCGAACCCACTGTTGTCCCCGGGTTACGCCGGGTTTATTGCCGGTTTTGGCTGATTTTTTGCCCACCAGCCGATTCATGAAAAAGCTTTTGCCCACATTGGGAATGCCCACAATCATGCAGCGGGGCGGACGAGGCAGGCGGCCGGAGGAACCCAGGGAAATGGTTTTGTTCCCGGCCTGACGGCTGACCAGCTCCGGAACCTTTTTAATTCCATTGCCTTTTAAGGAGTCCACCGCCAAGCAGGCAATGCCCTGTTGATTGAAGTATTTTTCCCATTGGCGGGTAATTTTTTCCTCAGCCAGATCCGCTTTATTTAGAATAACCAGTTTTTTTTTATTTTTGGCCAGCTCCTGCAATAGGGGATTGCGGCTGGATAGGGGAATGCGGGCATCCAAAAGCTCCAAGACTACATCCACCAATTTTAAATTTTCCTGTACCAAGCGTCTGGTTTTGGCCATATGACCGGGAAACCATTGAATATCCATTTGCCCCAACCTTTCCTTATTTTTTCTGGATCTTGCTTCTTAATACCGGCTTTTCTGACCTGAAAACGGTGTTAATGCCAATGAAAACGATATAAGCTTTGGTATAGATAAATCTTTTCCGCAAAACGGCGGGTTTCCTTATAGGGGATATACTCCAGGTTTTCCCGGCTGCCGTCCCAGATTCCACATTCCAGCCATTGTTCCACATTGGCTTTGCCTCCATTATAGGCGGCCAGAGCCAAATTGAGATTATGATTAAATTCATTTTGCAGATAGTTCAGATACCAACTGCCCAACTTAATATTATATTCCGGCTCGTAAAGGCGTTCGGCGGTGAAGCCGCCCAGTCCGCTTTTGTCGGCAATCCAGGCTCCGGTTTCCGGCATAATCTGCATCAGTCCCCGGGCTCCGGGGCTGGAAAGGGCTTCGGGATAGAAATTGCTTTCGGTTTTAATCAACGCTGCCAACAAATCCGGGGGCAAATTATAAAGCTCGGCCTGCTGTTCAATAATTTCCTGATAAGGAGTTTCCTGCAAAAAAATACTAAGCTTATCCCAATTTAAAATGATCAGAAGAAGCAGAATAATTAGGAGTAGGGTTCCCAAGCCTCTTAGTTTTTTTCGGCGTTTAGCCAAATACTTTTCCTCCTTTTGGCAGGAAATTTTCTAAGATAAAATTTCCTGCCAAAGCTTTTTCAACTGTTCGAGCAGGGCAGTTTGGCTGCTGCTGTTGTCAATAATCCGATCTGCCCAAAGCTCTTTTTGACTTTGGGGCATTTGAGCAGCCATTCGCTGCAGGGCTTCTGTTCGGGAAAGCTGGTTCCGGCTTTGCAGTCGGTCAAGCTGAATTGCCGGTTCCACTTTGATCAGCCAGATTTCATCTACCAGATAGGTCAAATTACATTCAAAAAGCAAAGGGATTTCCAAAACCAAAGCCGGTTGGCTTGGATTAAACTGTTCCTCAGCCGCTATTTCCTGAAGCCGAACTTCAATTAATGGATGTAAAAGCTGGTTTAATTGTTCCCTTTGATTTTGATTATTAAAAATAAGCTGACCCAAATAGGCTCGATTTAATTCTCCGTCCGGCTGCAAAATCTTCTGGCCAAAGCTTTGCACCAGCAATTCCAGTCCTTTTTGGCCGGGACGAACTATCTCCCGGGCAATTTGATCTGCGTCAATAACTTTGGCTCCCCAGCTGGCCAGAATAGCCCCGGCCAGGCTTTTGCCGCTGGCGATGTTGCCGGTTAAACCAATAATCATATCTAAGCTCCCTGACAATTTGGACAATAGAAGGTACTGCGGCCGGATATTTTAATTTTGGCAATTTTCTGTCCACAGCGGGAACAGATTTTTTGACCATAAGCCTGCAAATATTCCTGATTGCTGCCCAAATTGCCCTGTCCATCTACATAATTTTGAATAGAAGTGCCGTTGTGGTCAATTCCGGCCTGCAAAACCGAGCGGATGGCCTGGGTCAGAGCCTCAATTTCGCTTGCCCCAAGGCTGTCGCCGCTGCGTTGAGGGTTAATTTGAGCCAAAAATAAAGCCTCATCTGTATAAATATTACCCAGCCCGGCCACAATATGCTGATCCAGCAATAAAGCCTTAATTTTTCCTTTTTTACCCTTTAAGCCTTCCTGTAAAACAGCAGGCGTAAAGCTCTTTTCCAGCGGTTCGGCTCCCAGATCTTTAAGACCGCTGACCTGTTTTAAGCCTGCCGGGTCAGTCAGGATAATTTTTCCGAAACGCCGAATGTCGGTATAACGCAATTCCCGGCCATTGTTCAGCTCCCAAATAACATGGGTGTGCTTGAGCAGGGGAGCCGAAGGCGGCTTACAGGTCAGTTGTCCGGTCATGCCTAAATGAATAATCAAGATCGAATTGGAGCTGATTTCCAAAAGCAGATATTTGCCCCGGCGTTTTAAGCTCTGGATTTTTTGTCCGTTCAGACGGGCGGCAAATTCTTCCGGACTGGGTTGTTTGATTAAGCTGCTGCGGCTGATGGTTACTCGATGGATGCCTTGTCCCTCCAATTCGGGTCGCAAGGAACGAAGAATAGTTTCGACTTCAGGTAATTCCGGCATATATTTTCACTCCTTATCCAAAATATCATCTTAGAGAATCTTAGGGATTTGCTATATTTCAAATTCGTGCATTTCGTTCCAATTATAACCTATCTTTAAATTGGATACCAGAGGCACTTGCAATTTGGCTGCCTGCTCCATTTGTTCCCGAACCAGGCTGGCCACCTGTTCCAGCTCTGTCGGCCAAACTTCCAGAATTAACTCATCATGTACCTGCAAAAGAATTTGACTTTGCAAATTTTTTTCCTGCAAAAGCCGATAAATATTAACCATAGCCATTTTAATTAAATCGGCGGCGGTGCCTTGAATGGGGGTATTAACCGCCGTTCTTTCCCCCAAAGCCCGGATGACCTGATTGCTGCTTTGAATTTCCGGCAGGTAACGCAGGCGGTTAAAGAGAGTCCGCACCTGACCCGTTTTGCTGGCCTGGGCAATGGTTGAATCAATAAAAGCCTTGATTCCTTGATAGCGTTCAAAATAATTGGCAATATAGCTTTTGGCTTCCTTTAGGGAAATATGGGTATCCTGAGCCAATTTATAAGCACCCATGCCATAAATGATCCCAAAGTTAATGGCCTTGGCTTTTTTCCGCAAATCCGGGCTGACCTCCTGCACCTTAAAAATTTCGGAAGCGGTGCGGGTGTGAATATCCTGCCCCTTTTGAAAGGCTTCCACAAATAAAGGGTCGCCGGATAAGTGAGCCAAAATTCTCAGCTCAATCTGGGAATAATCAGCGGCCAAAAGCCAGTTCCCGGCTGTTCGGGGCTGAAAGGCTTCCCGGATTTCCCGTCCCTGGAGGCTGCGAACCGGAATATTTTGCAGATTGGGATTGGAGCTGGAAAGCCGTCCGGTTGCGGTGATATTTTGATGAAAGGTAGTGTGCAAAAATCCGGTTTTGGGGTTGGCTAAAGGGGACAAACCGTCAATATAGGTGTTTTTTAACTTGGCTAAAGCCCTATGCTGAAGCATTAAACCAGCTATGGGGGAGGTTTCGGCCAGCTTTTCCAAAACCTCCGCCTTGGTCGAAGGGCCGGTTTTGGTTTTCTTTAAAATGGGTAAACCCAATTTTTCAAATAGAATGCAGGCTAATTGTTTGGGAGAATTTAAATTAAATTTTTCTCCGGCCAAAAGATAAATATCCTGAGCAATTTCGGCTAGCTGCTGCTCCAGCCTGTGGGAAAGCTGTTCCAGATAAGCCCAGTCCACCCGGATTCCGGCCAGTTCCATTTGGCTTAACACTTCAATTAAGGGATGCTCAATTTGCCAATAAAGGGAATCCAGTTCCATTGACTGGAGTTGGTTCAGTAAAACAGGGGTCATTTGACCAACAGCTTGAGCCTGTTTCAGCAGGGAAGCCGGAAGATCTTCTGTCGGAGGTATGAAGCCCGGCAGATATTCCAAAGCCGCCGCCAACCATGCTTCCGGAGGACGGGAGGGGTTGAGCAAATAAGCTCCAATGGCCGGATCAAAGGCCGGGTTATGAATTGTTAAGTCAAAAGGAGCCAATCTCCAGGCCAGTTGTTTTAAATCCCAGCCGCACAGGGGAGCCTGAACCAGAAATTTTCGGCAGGCGGTCTGATTTTCGTTGGTCAACTTAACTAAAAAGCTCTTGCCCTCCTGCCAAAGTCCCAACCAAAGCTGATCTGCTTCAACGGTTACGGCTAAACTCCACCAGGCTTCCGAGTTTTGATCCAAATTGGGCAGTTCCGTTTGATATTGCAGGGGAGTGGTCGGCTCGCCCAAAGCAGCCTCCGTTGCAGGCACAAAACGGTTTAAGTGGGTTTTCAGCTCCAATTTTTGAAATAAGGGCTGGACGGTTGAGTAATCCGGCCATTGCCAGGCCAGTTCCTCAAAATTAACCTGTAAGGGCAAATCCCGTACAATGCTAGCCAGCTTTTGGGAAAGCAAAGCCTGGTCGCCATATTCCTCCACGGCTTTTTGCAGTTTGGGAGTTAATTCGGAACTATGAGTTAAAATTTCCCCTAAGGATCCATATTTATTTAAGAGCTTGCTGGCGGTTTTGGCTCCTACTCCGGGCAGGCCGGGGATATTGTCCGAAGGATCTCCGCAAAGTCCCTTATAATCAAGAAGCAAGCCGGGTTCAAGTCCAAATTTTTGCCGAACGGCTTCCGGATCGTATTCAATGGTTTCCCGAATGCCTTTTTGGGTCAGCAAAACTCTGGTTTGCTCCGAAACCAGTTGCAGAGCATCCTGATCTCCAGTTACAATTAAATTAAACCAGCCCTTTTGCTCTCCAATTTGGCTCAGACTGCCAATAAGGTCATCGGCTTCATAATCCTCCATTTCCCAGATTTTAACGCCCATGCTTTGCAGCACTTCCTTTAAGAGGGGAAATTGCTGCCGCAATTCATCCGGAGTAGGCTTGCGTTTGCCTTTGTAGGGTTCAAAAAGCCGGTTGCGAAAGGTCAATTTGTTCTTATCAAAGCAGACAGCGATTAATTGCGGTTGTCGTTCCTCCACCAATTTAAAAAACATGGACAAAAAGCCCTGGATCATATTGGTTGGGATATTTTGAGAAGTAAACATTGGCGGCAAGGCATAGAAGGCTCGATAGGCCAGAGAATTGCCGTCAATAATTAGAAAAGTAGTCATAGGTTAAAGCACCTGGCTTCCTGCAAAATTTTACTTTCTGAATACTTCCCTAACAGCAGGAGATAAACCTGCCTTATGGAATAATTTAATCTGGCAAGCAAATCCAACAAAAAAGGGGAAATTTTTATGGAGTGGATTGGAATAACTATCCAATTAGTCAGCCAATGGGTAATTGAAGTAATTACCTATTTGGGCTATTGGGGCTTGTTTTTGGGAATGGCCATTGAAAGTGCCAATATTCCTTTGCCCAGTGAGTTAATTTTACCCTTGGGTGGTTATTTGGTTTCAATTGGCGAATTAAGCTTTTGGGGTGCAGTACTGGCAGGAACCCTGGGCGGCACTTGCGGCTCCATTCTTTCTTATTGGCTGGGTGCTTATGGAGGCCGTCCTTTCCTCTTAAAATATGGTAAGTATATTCATTTTAAGGAAAGTCATCTGGACACGGCGGATCGGTGGTTTCATCGCTATGGTGAATGGACTGTTTTTCTGACCCGGCTTTTGCCGATTATCCGAACCTTTATTTCCCTGCCGGCCGGAATCAGCCGCATGAATTTTGGCAAATTTGTGCTTTTTACCTTGCTGGGTTCTCTGCCCTGGTCCGTTTTGCTGGTTTATGTGGGCAAGAAGCTGGGCGATAATTGGGAAACCATTGGGGCTTATTTTCATAAAGCCGATGTCTTTATTGGGATAATTATTGTGCTTTTAATCGTAATTTATTTGTGGAGAAGACATCAAAAGAAAAAAGCGGTTTAAAAGGTAAATTTTTATTTGTAGAAAACCAACATATTTAATTTAAATCTTTCTTGATCAGCAGGAAAAATAAAATCAATCCAGAATTGATCAAGGATCAAAGCAAAACCTGGAAAATTAAAACACCTTTTTTATATCCGCCACATTGAAGGAGGTCAAAATTTTGAAAGAACTTATGACTGGTAATCAGGCCATTGCCCGTGGAGCCTGGCAGTCCGGCGTAAAAATGGGCGTTGGTTATCCCGGCACCCCCAGCACTGAAATATTGGAGGAATTTTCTAAATACGACGATATATATGCAGAATGGACTCCCAATGAAAAGGTTGCTTTGGAAGTAGCCCTTGGAGCTTCTGTCGCCGGAGCCCGTTCCATTGTAACCATGAAGCATGTGGGGGTTAATGTTGCAGCTGATCCCCTGATGACCGCTGCCTATACCGGAGTTAACGGCGGCCTGATTTTGATTTCGGCTGATGATCCTGGAATGCATAGTTCCCAAAATGAGCAGGATAACCGCAATTATGCTCAGTTTGCCAAAATTCCCGTTTTGGAACCTTCCGACAGCACCGAAGCTTTGAACATGGTGAAAGATGCTTTGGAGATCAGTGAAAACTTTGATACCCCGGTTATGCTGCGTTTGACCACTCGGGTTGCTCATTCCCAAAGCCTGGTAGAATTGGGAGAAAAAATTGATATTGATTTGAAGGAATATCAAAAGGATGCCAAAAAATGGGTTATGGTGCCTGCTTTTGGCCGTTTGCGGCGGCAGCTTCTCAATGGCCGGTTGGAAGCTTTGGCCAGGTTTGCCGAAACCTCGCCTTTGAACTGGTTGGAGGAAGGCAACAACAGCATTGGAATTATTACAAGCGGTATTAGCTATCAATATGTCAAAGAGGTTTTGCCCCAGGCTTCCATTTTAAAATTGGGCTTTACCTATCCTCTGCCGGAAAAATTAATCAAGAACTTTGCGGCTTCAGTAGAAAAACTGCTGGTTATTGAAGAACTGGAGCCTTTTTTGGAAAAACAAATTAAACTGATGGGTGTAGAAGTAATCGGTAAAGAGTTATTCCCGGATGCCGGTGAATTTTCGCCCACCTTGCTGAGAAAAAAATTGTCAGAAGCTGGAATTTTGCCGGAGGAAGAAAAAGAACTCCCGGATCTGCCCGTCATGCCGCCCCGCCCGCCGGTGCTGTGTGCCGGTTGTCCGCACCGGGGAGTTTTCTATACCCTACGCAAAATGAATTTGATTGTAACCGGAGATATTGGCTGTTATACCCTGGGTTCAGCTGCTCCGCTGGAAGCCATTGATACCTGCGTCTGCATGGGAGCCAGCATTGGCATGGCTCACGGAATCAGCAAGGTTAACCCGGAAATGGCCAAACAAACCGTGGCCGTCATTGGGGACAGCACCTTTATGCATTCCGGAATTACCGGCCTTTTGGATGTAATTTATAATAAGGGCAATGCTACGGTGCTGATTTTGGATAACCGGATTACGGCCATGACTGGCCACCAGGAAAACCCCGGTACCGGCAAAACCTTAATGCAGCAGGAAACCTTGGCTTTGGATCTGGAAGCCCTGGTCAAAGCTTTGGGGGTTAAAATGGTAACTACTGTTGATCCTTTGAATTTAAACGATTTAACCCAGGCCGTTGAGACCGGTTTGGCCGCCGATGAGCCTTCCGTGATTATTGCCCGCCGTCCCTGTGCTTTGCTCAAGACCACCCAGCGGCAAAGCCCGGTGCTGGTAAACCCGGAAGCCTGCAAGGGCTGCGGCTTGTGCCTGAAAATAGGCTGCCCGGCCATTTCGATGGAAGATAAAGTTAGCTGTATTGATCCCGTTGCCTGTACTGGCTGCGGTCTGTGCCTGCAGGTTTGTAAATTTGAAGCTTTAAGCCAGGAGGTGAAAGCTGATGTATAAAAAAATAGATGTCCTTCTGGTTGGTGTAGGGGGGCAGGGAACTATTCTGGCCAGCAAAATTTTGGCTACTGCGGCTGGTCTGGCCGGCTATGATATTAAAATGTCCGAAATTCACGGTATGGCTCAAAGAGGCGGCAGCGTTTCCACGCAGGTTCGTTTGGGGGACAAGGTTAGTTCGCCCCTGATTGAAGAAGGCAAGGCCGATATTATTCTGGCCTTTGAAAAAATGGAAGCGGTTCGGAATTTGGCCAGCCTGAAAGAAGGAGGAGCTTTAATTGCCAACGATCAAGCTATTGCTCCTATGTCTGTTTTGTCCGGAGCGGCTGAATATCCGGCCAATATTTCTGAATATCTGACCGAAAATGTAAAAGGCTGTATTTTGGTTGATGCTGTAAAAATTGCCAAAGAATGCGGCAATGTTAAAGCAGCCAATGTGGTTTTGGTGGGAGTTTTGGCCAGTCGCCTTCCTTTCGATCTGGAGGTTTGGCATCAGGCTTTGGAAAGTAGGATTCCGGCCAAATTGCTGGAAGTCAACCAGGCTGCTTTTGAACAGGGTTATAATTTATAAAAATTAAGAAGGCCATTTTGTCCCGCCGCAATTAGGGGGCAAAATGGCCTTTTATTATTCGCTGATCAAGCTTTTTTTCGGTTTGTCCAAATTGGATATGTCTTTTTCTTCCTTGCGTAAAGCTTTCAGAGCATAAGCCATTAAGATTACCGTAAAAATAAAGGAAATGAAATCGGATAAAGGCGAGGTTACCCAGGCTCCAAAAAGTCCCAAAGTCTGTTCACCCATGGAGGGCAGGAAAGAAAAGGTTCGGCCGATCCAGTTTCCCAAAGCACTGGCTTCTGGAGTTCCCCATTGCATCTTGGGTAAAAACAGCATTAAAGGAATAAAAACTAAAACCTGTCGGGACAAGCTTAAAAAGGCAGATTGAACCGGCTTGCCGGTGGCCTGGAAATAACCGGTTGACACAATCATAAAGCCGATTAAGGGCAAAATAATGAAGAAAATAACCAAAGCTTCAGCGGTCATGGCAATCACTTCAGCATCACTTGTAAACAGTTTGGCCATGCCTTCTGACTGCCAGCAAATTAGAATAAAACTCAAGGTAGTAAACAAAGTAGCAAAGAAAGCTGCCCGATTGACAGTACCTTTGACCCGATCAAAAAGTCTGGCTCCATAGTTGTAACCGATAATTGGCTGAGCCCCCTGGTTTAAGCCAATAACCGGAATAACCATCAAAGTGGAAACACTGGTCAAAATGCTGACTACTGCCAAAGCCGAATCTCCGCCGTAAAAAGTGAGGGTTCGGTTCATAATCAGCTGCTGTACGCTGGCTGCCATTTGCATTAAAAATGGAGGCAGTCCCAAAGCAGTAATTTTACGCAGCAGGGGCAGATAAAAACGAACCCGATTGAAGTTAAAGCGAACATAGGCTCTTTTGCCGCACAGGAAATAAAAAATCCAGAACAGGGAAAGGAAATTCCCCAAAAGTACGCCCCAGGCGGCTCCTTTGATTCCCCAGTTAAATTGGACGATAAACAGGTAATTGAAGAAAATATTCAAGATGGCGGCCAGAATTTGGGTGGCCATAGCAGTATTGGGGTGACCCTGCAAACGAATAAAATTATTCAAGCCCATACTGGGGCAGGCAAAAACCATAGCGAATAAAATAATTCGCAGATAGTCCTTGGCATAGGGCAGAATCTTGGAGCTGGCTCCCAAAAAAATCAGAACATCTTCCAAGAAGATATTGCAGATAATGGCCACGACCAAAGGAGCCAAAAACAAAAGCAGGGTGGCCTGTCCCAGCAGCTTTTCAGGATCCTCCCGGTTTTGCTGTCCCAGCCGAATGGAAGCCAAAGTGCAGCTTCCCAGACCAATCAGCATGGCTACAGCCATAAAGATAATCATTACCGGAAAGCCGATGGCAACGGCGGCCAAAGCGTCTGAACCGACTTCATTGCCCACAAAGATTCGGTTGACAATGTTTTGCAGACCATTGCAGATCATGCCAATAATGGCAGGAACTGAAAAAATAAAGAGCAGCCAGCCTAATTTGGCATCCCTAAATTTATTAACGCTGACTTGATTAGCAGTTTGTGGTTTGTGGTTTTCCATCAAAACATCCTTTCCTGGAAAAACTGGGACAAAGGTTGGTCAAAAGACGGTTAAGCATACTTGCCAATTGCTCCAGCTCTTCCGGCTCAAAGCCGGAAAGCATTTGCTTTTCCAATTTTTGATAGTCCTGAACGGCGGAAGCTTTAAATTCCTGGGTTTTACTTAAGGTTTGGATTATTTTGGCTCTCCGATCCTCTGGGTCAGGACAACGCTGGATAAAGTTTTTTTCCTCCAGGCGATCCAAAAGGCGGGTTACCGCCGGATTGCTTAATAAAAATTCCTGTTCAATGTCATGCTGATGAACTGAACCCAAATTGGCTCTTTTGCGATGTTCCAAAAATTTCAGGATTTTCATTTGAGCCAGGGTTAGATCATATTTTTGCAGTAAGCGATTGCTGTTGCGTTTATAAATATTGCCGATTTGAATAATCTTGTAGGCAATAGTCATATATTGGCCAGCCTCCTTTTTGGAAAAAATAAATAACCTGTTATAATATAATTTATTATAGTATAGCAGGATATTTATTATAAAGCTTAAATGCCGGATTGTCAAGATCTTAGATTGTTGTAATTGAGAGTTTTTTGTTGGTTGGAAAAAAATTTGCCTTTACCTTGACCTTGACGAACAGTCAAATATTCATAAATAAAATCCTTTCGTTTGTCATAGGCGAAAACCCACTCTTCTTGAGGGGCAGGAGGAGCCTTTTTAAATCTGTTATCCGTAATCTGCCTCAAATATTGACTTTCACTAATAATGATTATATAATAATATTCGGGTCAGCGGGAAAACCGCTGGATGCAGGATGTATCAAAGGCACTCGCTGAAAACACCCAAAGCATACACTTTTTGTTTTAGATGACCGTATTGGAGCAATGAATCTGTATCGTATGGGAATTAACTATCTTGAGGACAGCCAAGTACCGGATACAGCTACAGCTTAGTAAATCTTTGCTGTAAAGGGTGTCGTCAACCACCCTATAATTTAACGCCGCTTCAGGCAGCAATATCTATTGGGATTTAAAGGCCGGAGGCGTAAGCCGTTACTGCGGCCAGGCAGTTACAAGCCCATTACCTTTAGGTGATGGGTAGTTGGCATATAATAATATGGAGTGTCTGGAATCCTAAAATAGGAGGTGTCTAAATAATGAAAAGAACTTATCAACCCAAAAACAGAAAGCACAAAAGAGTTCACGGTTTCCTGCAAAGAATGTCTACCAAAGGTGGACGCAATGTTTTAAAACGCCGTCGGCAAAAAGGCAGAAAAGTTCTGAGTGCCTAAGCTTTGTGAAGGTATTGGAAATTTTAGCTCAACTAGGGTATTTGAATGGACAAACTAACTTCGCTGAAAAAAAATGCCGATTTTAAAAAAGTTTATGCTAAGGGTCGTTCAGCGGCCAATTCTTCTTTTATAGTTTACACTTTGCCCAATTTTTTGCCTTACAGCCGAATTGGTTTTTCCGTAGGCAAAAAAATGGGCAAAGCGGTACAACGAAATTGGTTTAAACGCCGCCTTAAGGAGCTGTGCCGTCATAATCTGAAAGTTTTTAAATCGGGATACGACTATATTTTAATTCCCCGACCCAGATCGAGGGAAAAGAGTTTTGCTCTTTGGGAGCATGACTTACATAAATTAATGGAAAAGCTTTGGGGTAAAAATGAAAAAACTAATTGATTATCCTGCTAAATTGGCCGTGGGTCTGATTCGATTTTATCAAAGATTTATTTCACCCTTAAAACCACCGACCTGCCGCTTTTATCCCACTTGTTCGCAATATGCCCTGGAAGCTGTAGGCAAATATGGATTTTGGAGAGGCAGTCTGAAAGCCTTGATTCGTTTGTCCAAATGTCACCCTTTTCATCCCGGCGGTTATGATCCGCTGCGATAGGAAGGGGCGGTTGTCTGTTCCAAAATCTTAATATGCTTGGTTAGAATGCCATGCCTGGTTTAAGTGCCGCTGTCGTCAGGTTGGGGAAGAGGAGGAAATTTTTTGGGTATTTGGAATGCAATTGTCGGATTTTTTGAAACCTGCATTGGTTCTCTGTCTGATCTAGTTGCTAAAACCGGAATTGATAACCCGATTCCCGGTTTTAGTTATGTTTTGGCTATTGTTCTGCTGACCATTATTATCAAAACTATTTTATATCCATTGACTTTGAAACAGATGAAGTCAATGACCATGATGCAGCAGTTGGCTCCGGAGCTTAAAAAAATTCAGGATCGTTACAAAGGCAAGGATCCGCAAAAATTGCAGCAGAAAACTATGGAGCTGTACCAGAAATATAATGTTAATCCTTTGGCTGGATGCATTCCTTTGATCATCCAAATGCCCATTTTAATTGCTTTGTATCAGGCTTTACTCCGCTATTTTGGAAATATTCCAACGGATCAGGCCGGATTTTTGTGGATTATCAGCTTGGGCGGAATCGGCCGGTCGGCCGGAGACCCTTATTTTGTTATACCTATTCTGGCGGCTGGAAGCACCTTCCTACAATCTAAAATGACTATGGTGAGCCAGGATAAAAACCAGAAAATGATGGTTTATCTGATGCCTTTCTTTATTTTATGGCTGGTAGCTACTGTGGTTCCGGTAGGCTTGGGGATCTATTGGATTGTGTTTAATTTGGTGGGGATTGCTCAACAGCATTTTGTTAATAAACATACTACCGAATTAAAAGATTTGATGGCGGAATTGGCCGAAAAAGAAGAAAAAGAACGAAAGAGAAGACAGGAGAAAGCCAAAGCAGCCAAAGCCAGAAAAGCCCGGGAAGCCGAACGCCAAAAGAAATTGAATCCAGCGGCAGATGATGACGATGAGTTGAGTCCGCCCAAAAATAAGAAAAAGAGTGCAGAGGAAGTGCAGGAATCCTCGGATGATGAGGATCTTTAGGAGCAGTCGGGGCAACAAATCAGGAGATTTGTTCAAGTAAGGAGGCACTGAAAAGAGTGCAAACAGTTGAAAAAAAAGCCAAAACCAAAGAGGAAGCTATTCGGATAGCCTTGGAAGAATTAGGGGTTAAAGAGGAACAGGCAATAATTGAAATTTTGGAGGAACCCTCCAAGGGTTTTTTGGGCATCCTGGCCAAGCCTGCCCTGGTTCGAGTTTCGGTGGAAGATAGCTTGGCAAATCGGGTTAAAGCTTTCTTGAATCAAATTTTGGAAGCCATGGAAATAGAAGCAGAAATTGTTTTAAATGAAACCGAGGATTGTATCCATATTAATTTAAACGGTACTGATTTAGGTATTTTAATCGGACGGCGAGGCGATACCATGGACGCTTTGCAGTATTTGATCAGTCTGGCCGTGAATCGGGGGCAGGAAGTCCGCAAAAAGATTTTTTTGGATATTGAAGATTATCGAGCCAAAAGAGAAGTTACTTTGCAGAATCTGGCAATGAAATTAGCCGATAAAGCGGTTTTACGGGGGCGTAATGTGGTTTTGGAGCCTATGAGTTCTTTGGAAAGAAGAATAATCCATACTGCCCTGCAAAGCCGCAATGATGTTTCTACCTTTAGTGAAGGGGAAGAACCCTATCGGAAAATTATTATTACTCCCAAAAGATAGAAAATGAATCAACCCAGAAGGTTGTTTTGGCAGCCGTCTGGGTCTTTAGGTTTAGCCTCAATCAGGTTTTCCGGGCTTGGGCTTTTGTGGTAGTTCGGAATAATCCCCTTTCCGCCAGGAAAGGGGTATTCTTGCTAAAAGGGGGAAAGCAGTTTATGCTTAATTTTTCAACCATAGCCGCCATTGCCACTCCCTGGGGAGAAGGGGGGATTGGTCTGGTGCGGATTAGTGGAGAGGAAGCTCTGCCCATTGCCCGCCAGCTTTTTCAGAGTCCGCAGGGGGACAACTGGTTCCGGGGCAGCCATCGCCTTTATTATGGTCATTTGCATAATTTGGAAGGCCAGGTTTTGGATGAGGTTTTGCTTTCGGTGATGTTGGCTCCTCACTCCTATACCCGGGAAGATGTGGTGGAAATTAATTGTCATGGCGGAATGAAGGTCATTCAGGAAATTTTGGCCGCCGTTTTGGCCGCCGGAGCCAGATTGGCTAAACCGGGAGAATTTACCCAGCGGGCTTTTTTAAATGGGCGGCTGGATCTGGCTCAGGCGGAAGCGGTGATTGATTTAATTCGAGCCGATACCCGTCCCGCTTTGCAAATTGCTCTTAACCAACTGGCCGGGGATTTGTCCCAAAGAATCCAGGCTATTAACGAAGAAATTCTTGATCTGCTGGCGGAAATTGAAGTTAATCTGGATTATCCGGACGAAGAATTGGAAGAACGCAATCGCCGTCAGATTCAAGCTGCTGTTCACAAAATCGGAGCGGAGCTGGATCGGCTTTTGGAACAGGCCGAGCAGGGCAAAATTTATCGGGAAGGGGTGCAGACCGTCATTATTGGCCGTCCCAATGTGGGCAAGTCCTCTTTGCTCAATGCTCTTTTGGGTGAAGAAAAGGCCATTGTCACCGAAATTCCCGGTACAACCAGGGATTTGATTGAGGAAGTTTATTTGGTGCAGGGAATCCCTCTCAAATTAGTTGATACTGCCGGTTTGCGGGACAGCCAGGATCCCATTGAACAAATTGGCATAGCCAAAACCCGATCCCGATTGGAACAGGCTGACCTGATTATTTTAATGCTGGAGGCCGGACAAAGCCTGGGCGAAGCGGAGCAGGAAATTTTGGCAGCGGCGACGGGAAAAACCCTGCTGGTGGTGCTGAATAAAGTGGACTTGCAGCCCCAGGCTGAATTGGACTGTGCCTGGCCCTGGGTTAAAATTTCCGCCAAAACCGGAATTGGTTTGGAGGAGTTAAAAGAAACTTTGGCCGCCTTGCTGCTGAAAGGTGAACTGAACGCTCCGGGCAAAATTTTGGTCAGCAATTTGAGACACCGAGATATTTTGCAGAAAGCCCGGCAATTTTTGCGGGATTTTGGGGTGAGTTTGGAAGCAGGTCTGGCTTTGGATGTGGCCGATCAGGATTTGCGGCTGGCCTGGGAAGCCCTGGGTGAAATTTGCGGAACTACCTTTACGGAGGATTTGCTGGATCGCATTTTCAGCAATTTCTGTCTGGGCAAATAATTCCGGCTGTTAACGGCCTGTGTTTCTCACGGGTTTAGTTTCAACTTATTCGTTAGGTGAACTACTCGGCAATAAATTACCGAGTTTCTTGCTTCAACCACTACTGCCTGGCTAACATAATCGTTAGCTCAAGTCTTACACAATGTCCACAAGCGTCAGGTTCGGCTGGTTCCCAGCCTACCATGTATTTGAAGATT